>DASXPN010000019.1:0-12348 GCA_036493595.1 Acidimicrobiales bacterium
TCGGTTGGCTCGGCGCAGCAACTATCGCGAGCATCGCGTTTTCCCGTGCGTTGCCGCCAGGTATCGCGACTCGTGTTTCCAACTCGTGGTTCTTTAGGCGCCGACTGATGAGAACCGTTCTCGAAGGGTGCGATGACCTGCCCGGTCCGCTCTAGAGGATCGGCTGCGCCGGTCCCCGGCCCCGGCCCACGCCCGAACTGCGGCCGAAGGTGTAGTAGCACGAGGGCCGCACACCGGTTGACCACATTGGCTGTTGGGGGCGCGCAGCGCACACTGCGCGCGGAGGTCGATGAGAACGTGACGCAGGTTCTCCGGGTCGCCATCTATCGATTTCGAGCGACGTTCCGCCGCCGATGGGGCGGTTATGTCACGTTGGCGTTGCTGATCGGCTCGATCGGCGGACTCGCGATGGGCGCCGCGGCCGCGGGCCGTCGAACGCAGTCCGCGTTCCCGACATTCCTCGCGAGCACGCGGCCGTCAGATCTGTTCGCGCAGTACTCCCCCTCTGGCAACGGTTACGACGCGGCCGTGATCGGCGGTGTCGCGCACCTGCCGCTCGTCACCCACGACGAGAGCTTCTCCGTGCTCTCCGCGGGAGTCCTGAATTCCGACGGCACCCCGCGGACCGATCCGACTCGCATTCCGATCGCCGGCAGCGTGGACGGTGCATTGTTCGATCAAGACCGCTTCGCGATCACGCAAGGCCGGTTGGCCGATCCTGAGCGAGCCGATGAGATCATGGTGAGCCAGTTGGCGGCGGACACGCTCGGGCTGCACGTTGGCGACACGGTTCCCATCGCCGTTCTCACGTCCGACTCGGCGACTCCGGTTACGGGAGTGGTGCAAGACATCCACACGCGCATCGACGCCACCGTCGTCGGGATCGGCAAGTTGAGCAGCGAGGTCGTTGAGGACGACGTCGGCCGTTTCCCGACGTACATCGTGGCGACGCCCGCTTTCACGCGGCCGCTGCTCGACTGCTGTGTCAGTTGGACGTGGACTGGAATTCAGCTCGAGCACGGCACCGCCGATGTGACCGCCGCCGAGCGCGAGTACGTCGCGGCGCTGCCCGACGGCGTCGGCTACCAGTTCCATGTCACCGCGCAGAGCAAGGCCCAGGCACAACGATCCATCGAGCCCGAAGCGATCGCACTCGTGGCCTTCGGAGGTATCGCCGCGGTCGCCGGTCTCATCATCTGTGGTCAGTCCATCGGCCGTCAGCTCCGACTACATCGCGACGACCTCCAGGTCGTGCGCTCGCTCGGCGCGGCGCCGAGCATGACCGTGCTCGACGGGCTGCTCGGCATCGTCGGTGCCGTGATCATCGGCGCCCTCATCGCGGTGGGGATCGCGATCGCACTCTCGCCCATCGGACCGATCGGTCCGGTGCGCAGCGTGTACCCAGCCCTCGGCGTGACCGAGGACTGGGCGGTACTCGGTGCCGGCGCTGCGGTGATCATCGGAGCGCTCGGCGGGCTGGCGTTGGCCATGGCCTATCGCGGGGCGCCGCATCGGGTCGCCCGTCGAGATCGACAGCGACCCGGCCGGGCCTCGGCCGCGGTGCGAGCGTCGGCCGCCGCGGGTCTGCCGGCGCCAGCCGTGTCCGGCATTCACTTTGCCCTCGAGGCAGGACGCGGCCGCGCCGCAGTTCCAGCGCGCTCCGCCATCCTTGGCGTCGCGCTCGCGGTCGTGCTCGTCGTCGCGACGATCACGTTCGGCAACAGCCTCAGCACGCTCGTTGCTCGGCCCGCCCTGTACGGATGGGATTGGGACTACGCGCTCGAGTCGACCGACGGCTACGGCCCGATCCCACCACAGGGACAAGCGCGGCTCGACGCTGATCCGAACGTCGAGACCACGAGCGGCGTGTACTTCAACACGGTCGACCTCGATGGCCAAGCCGTCGCGGGCATCTTCGCGACCGCCCATGCGCCCCTCGCGCCGCCGATTCTCTCCGGCCGGTCGTTCGACAACGCCGGCGAGATCGTGCTGGGCGATTCCACGCTCGCTGACTTGCACAAGCACGTAGGCGACACCGTGACCGTCAGTCACGGCAGCTCTGTCGGCGTGGTGAGCGCGCCGCTTCGAATCGTCGGTACCGCAACGATGCCGGCGATCGGAATCCTCGACGGCCTCCACTCGTCAATGGGCACGGGCGCACTGCTGTCGTCCGACCTGCTCGGGAACGAGAGTCCATTCGGTGACCTCGCGGGCCCGAACATGGTGTTCGTGCGGTTCACGAACGGCGCTGATCGGCAGGCAGCGGAGCGGTCCCTGCAGCAGACCGCTGATGCGATCAACCAACTCATGGCTTCGGATCCGCGGGTCGCCAGCTTCGGCGCCACCACCTATGTGCTGCCCGTCCAACGCCCTGCGGAGATCGTGAACTATCGATCCATGAGTGGCACGCCGCCGTTGCTTGCGGGAGGCCTGGCCCTCGGCGCGGTGGTAGGGCTCGGTCTCACGCTGGCTGCGTCAGTGCGCGGACGACGTCGCGACCTCGCGGTGTTGAAGACCCTCGGGTTCACCCGTCGACAGCTCGCGTCCGTCGTCGCCTGGCAGGCTTCCGTGGCGGCGGTCATCGGGATCGCGATCGGAGTGCCGCTCGGCGTGGCACTCGGACGCTGGCTCTGGATCCTGTTCGCCCGGCAGATCTTTGCCGTGCCGCAACCGGCGGTGCCGGCTTCCACGCTCGCGCTCGTCTCCGTCGGCGCGCTCGTGCTGGCGAACATCGTCGCTGCGCTCCCTGGCCGAAGCGCAGCCCGCACGCGGACCGCGGTGCTGCTGCGCGCCGAGTGATCATGTGAGCGACGCCAGGTCGATGCGGCCGTCCCGTACGTCCGAACTCGGGGGGTCAGCCGGCGACGGCGCGGCGCAGCGCGTGAAGGTTGCCCTTTTCGATCAGGGCCACATCGAGCTCGGCCGCCGCGCTCACCACGAATTGGTTGATGTAGTTCGTGAACAGCACGATGCGCAGATCGGGACGCCGCATGTGCATCTGGCGCGCCACGTCGATTCCGTTCATGCCGGGACCGAGACGGAAGTCCACGACGAGAACGTCGGGTTGGTGCTCGTCGCAGATACGCAACGCGTCCTCGCCGTTGTCCGCGGTGGCGACGATGTCATGACCCTCGAGCTCGAGGTCGAGCGACAAGAGATCGATCACGGCTCGATCGTTGTCGACGAGAACCAATCGCAGCGCTGGCCCAACCGTCACCGATCGGCGGTCGCCGGCGCCGAGACCTCATCGGAAGATCCGGGTGCCGCCGCGACGAGTGGCAGCGTGAATGCGATCGTCGCACCGCCGCCCTCGCGGCGCTCCACCCAGATCCTGCCGCGGTGCGCGGTGACGATCATGCGGCAGATGTAGAGGCCGAGTCCGGTACCGGTGACGCCGGCGTTGCGGCCGCGGCTGAACTTGTGGAAGATCCGCTCGAATTCGTCGTCAGTCAGGCCCGAACCGCGGTCACTGACCTCGACGAGCGCGACATCGTGGCTCGTCGTCACCCGCACGTCGATGCGGCTGCCGACCGGCGACATCTTCATCGCGTTGTCGAGCAGATTGGTGAGCACTTGTTGCACCCGCTCCGGATCGGCCCGTACCGAGATGTCCTGGTCGTCGGAGGCCAGCGCGACCTCGTGGTTCGCAGTCGGTATCGAGCGCACTGCGCTCGCCACGGCGCCGCGAAGCTCGACGGTTTCGAACGCGTACGGGAGCTCACCCGCCTCGATGCTCGCGGTGTCGAGCACGTCGCGACTGAGCGCGTGCAGCCGTCGTGCGTTCGAGTACGCCTGCGTCACCGTCTTGCGTCGGTCAACGTCGCTGAGGTCGTCCCAGTGATCGAGCAATGTCTGCAAGAACCCGAGCTGGCCGGTGGCAGGCGTACGGAGCTCGTGCGAGACGATGCTGATGAACTCTTCGCGGGCATCGTTGATGTCCGCGAGGCGACGCTGCTCTCGCCGGGCGGCGCGCAACCGTGACAGCAGCACGAAGAACGTGAGCGCGGCGCCGACGCCGATGACCACGATCAGCAGCAGCAAGGCCGACCGGAGCGGTCCGGTGACGTCACCTTCGAACTCGCTGGTGCTCTGTCGGAACGTCGCCGTCCACCCGACAGATGGGATCTTGGCGGTGGCCGTCACCACGCTTCCGTGGCGATGGAACCCGACATTCGGATCGAGCAGCACGGGGTCGGCCTTCGCCCCGACGATGGCCGGTGTCGTCGACGACACGACGACGCCGTTGCTGTCGAGGAACGAGTACTCATCTGTGTGCGCACGGCGAAAGGCACCAAGGCTCTTGGTGAACTGCGAGTCGGAGGCCACGTCGGACTCTTGGATGACCGCGCCCCGGACCGGTCCGTCGGGCTCGTCACGGATGGGTCGGGCGATGGCGATCGTCGGCAACGGCGTGGTCAAGCTCTGCGGGTCCACCACGAGGATCGCCGGCGTACCTTTCAGCACGGCGTCGAGGCCTGGACGGTCGAGCTTGCGGCCGATCGAGGTGGGATCGGTGAGCAGAGTCCCGTTGGTCACGATCCCGTCCTTGTCGACGAGCACGTAGCCGGTGCGGGCCGTCGGCTGCGCGTTCTGCAGCGCGGTGAGCCCCGCGAGGTCAGACGGGTCATTGGTAGTGAGGTTCCACGGCTGGTGCGTCGTCGAGTTGGTCAAGCCGACGGTCGACGTGAGCGCGGGTCCGAAGCCGCTGTCGAGCACACGAGCGAGCTGCTCGAGCTGCGCGAGCTCGAGACTCTCGAGCGCCTCGCGCCCATTGCGCTCCGCGCTCAGCACCGCGGCGACGACCGATCCGACCAACACCACGACGACCACTGCGGCGGCGACGGCGATCAGCTGGTCGCGGTGTTTGGTCATGTCAGCCTCCTGTACCGAGTGGAGTGCGGGCCGGCTCCGGGTGCTGCAACGAGATCTCCTCGTGTTCCGCGAGCGGGATCGTCACTCGAAAACGGGCGCCGCCGCCGCGTGCGTCCTCGACATCGATCGTCCCGTTGAGGTGCACCACCAGTTGGCGCACGAGCGCGAGACCGATGCCCACGCCGCGACTGGTCCGAGCCGTCGAGTCGGAACGGTAGAAGAGCTCGAAGATCTTCTCGCGCTCGTCCGGGGCGATGCCCGGCCCGTCGTCGTCGACGTAGAGCACGGCTTCCATCGGGGTGCGCTCGAGACCCACGATGACCTTCGAGTCGGGCGGCGTGTACTTGCTCGCGTTCGACAACAGGTTCGCCAGCACACGTTCGATGGCTTGGGGATCAGCGAGCGCCGTCACGTTCGGTTCGATCACGGTCGACACCGCGCGACCGCCGAGCACCGACGACAGTTGGTCGACGATGGTGGGGACGAGGTCGCTCAGGTCGACCGGATGCAGATCGACCGTGAGACCGACACGTTCGAAGCGGGCGAAGTCGAGAAGGTCTTCGATCAGTGCCGCCAGCGAACGAGCATTCCGGGCGATGCGCTCGAGGTAGTCGGCGCGATGTTCCGCGTCGATCCCGGGGTTCGCCTCGAGCAACGCGGCGAAACCCTGGATCGCGGTGACCGAGGTGCGCAGCTCGTGACTGACCGACCCGATGAACGAGGTCTTCATGCTGTCGATGTCGCGCAGGCGAGCGACCATGTCCTGCTCGTCCTGGAACATGCGCACGTTGCCGATCGCGGCCGCGAGGAGGGCGCACACGCCGAGCAACGTCTCCATCTGCGGCTCGGTCAGGCCGGTGACGGCTCGCGCCTGCAATACGCCCACGACACGGCCCGCTCGTTGCAATGGGACAGTCACGACCTCACCGGAGCGGACCGAAGTGGGTGGGGCGACGAGCGACGCCGGCACCGGCGTGGGCGTGCCGGCTCGCGTTGCGAGTGAGAAGACCGGCTCGAGATCGCCACTGGGGGTGGCCAGGCTCACGGAGATGCCGTCGAGCGCGAGCTCGGCGCCGACCTCGACGACGAACACCGGCAGCAGCTCGCCCATCGCGAGGCTCTGTTGCAGGAGCGGACCGGCACGGGCGATGAGCGCCAGCTCCTCGTTGCGGGCAACGAGATCGGCTTGCGCGGCCGCCGCCGATCGCTCGCGGAAGTACACGATGACGGCAACGGCGACGGCCAAGGCCAAGCCGACGGCCAGCACCACCCATGGCAACGCGCTGGGTGACGGTGTCGCCCACGCTTGCACGATGAACGGCACCCCATTCGCAGTGACGGACTCCGCGACGGGCGAGGCGGGGGGATTCGACAGGTCGCGTCCCTGGGCGACGAGCACCGTTGCACCGTCGAGCACGCGAACGGCGATGTCCTCATCTCGTCCCGTGGACAGACCGACGAGCGCGGCGACGGGAGTCACGGTGACGACGTAGCCCCGCAGTGCGCTCCGGCGTCCCCCGATGTCCGACGGAGGGTCCGGCGTGCCGTACAAAGGCAACGCGTCGATGACCACCGGCTTGCCGTCGGACCCAGTCGTGACAACGGCAGCCGATTGGTCGCCATCGCGCGCCAGCTCGAGCACGAGCCGGGCATCGGCCGTGCCGGCAAGATCGGTTCCGACGATCGTCGCCGCGCTGCTGTCCGGCGCCGCGACCACGACCGGCACGGTTCCGCTCGGCGTCACCCGCGCGACGCCGACCGTGCGATCGTTCGATGCGAGGCGGTCGAGGCGCGCGAGCACTCGGGCGTCCCCCTCCGCCGGGTCGCCGTTGATCGATGCCGATGCGGTCGCAAGCAGCTGGCTATCCACTTCGGATCGCGCCGCCAGCGTCGACGCCGCGCTCGAAGCCGCGGCCTGCACTTCGGCGCTCGTCGGCCCACTGCTCGCCGCGCGGGTCGCGAAGAAACCGAAGATGGCGCCGATGGCGACCAGACCACCCACTAACGCCGGGGCCGCCCGGCGGTACGGCGTCAATCCGTGCCGAATCTCCACAACGCTTCAGGAATTCGAGTCATGTCGCCCTTCGGTACGCAGGCTCTGATCCCCAATTCTGAGGCCTTGCGGTGAGTGTCCGCATCCAGAAATGCGCTGTGCAGGATGATGCGTTGGTCAGGCTTCTCCGCCAGGATCGCGGCGGCCGCCTCGAGGCCGCTCATCTGGGGCATCTGTTGGTCGAGCAGGATCACGTCGGGCCCCGTCTCCCGCCAACGCTCGATTGCCTCCATCCCATTCGTTGCGTTGCCGACGACTCGCAGACCCTCGTTGGCGGTCTCGATGACCGCCTCGAGCAACACCCGCATGTCCGACTCGTCGTCCACCACCAGGACTCCTGGCACCAGCCCTCCAGTTATGCGCTCTCAGCCGATCTGACGGCGCACAGTGTGCCTCACCGATTCGAGTCGCGGGTGGAAAGGTGCGCTCTGAGCGCAGATTTCCTCGCGCGACGCCCGGGTCGAAAACGACGGTCAGTGGCGGTGGTGGAATGGGCCGGCGCCGACACCTTCTTCCACGGCAATGACGTGAATCACGGCATTCGCCAGCGCGAGGTGCGTGAACGCCTGCGGGAAGTTGCCGAGATGCCGTCCCGTCATCGGATCGATCTCCTCGGCGTACAGCCCGAGAGGGCTCGCGAACGACAGCAGCTTCTCGCACATCTGCCGTGCCGATCGATGCTCACCGATCTCGTTGAGCGCGGACACCAACCAGAACGAACAGATGGTGAACGTGCCCTCCTCACCTGAAAGTCCGTCGTCGGTCTCCTTGACCTTGTAACGGAGCACGAGCCCGTCGGCAGTGAGCTCTTCCGCGATCGCGAGCACGGTGGCGCGTACTCGCGGATCGTCCGCAGGAAGGAAACGCACCAAGGGGATGAGGAGGTTGGACGCGTCGAGCGCGTCCGTGTCGTAGTGCTGCGTGAACACACCTCGGTCGTCGACCGCATTCGCACACACGTCGGCATGGATCTCGTCGGCGATCGCCTTCCATTGCTCGACGAGCTCGTCCTCTTGGCGGATGCGGGCGAGGCGCACACCACGATCGAGCGCGACCCAACACATCACCTTCGAAGACGTGAAGTGCTGCGGCTCGCCGCGTACCTCCCACATGCCGCAGTCGGGTTCCTTCCAGTGGTCGATCGCGCACTCGACCTGGCGCCGCACCATGTGCCACGTCCGATCGTCGAGCCGATCACGTGACTTGGTGTGGATGTACACCGAGTCGAGCATCGCCCCCCACACGTCGTGCTGCTGCTGGTCGTACGCGCCGTTGCCGGTGCGGACCGGGCGCGCATCCTCGTAGCCGCGCAAGTGATCGAGAACGTGTTCGTCGAGATCCCGTTCACCGCCGATGCCATACATGATCTGGAGATCGCCGTCGCGTTCGGCGACGTCGGCGATGAACGAGAAGAAGTCGTTCGCCTCCCAGTCGAAACCGAGCGAGTAGAGCGCCCACAATGCGAACGTCGAGTCGCGGATCCACGTGTAGCGGTAGTCCCAGTTGCGCTCGCCTTGCGGCGCCTCCGGCAACGACGTCGTGGCCGCGGCCAGCAGCGCGCCGGTCGGCGCGAACGTCAGGCCCTTCAACGTGAGGGCGCTGCGCTCGAGATGCGTCCGCCATGGGTGGTCGGGGAAGTCACCGCGTGCGAGCCAGTGCTGCCAGTGATGCGCCGTCCACACCATGCGCTCGTCCGCCTCTTCGTACGTCGTGGGCGGCGCGTGCTCGCTCCAGGACAACGCACAGAACCGCGCGTCGCCTTCCTTCAGCAACGTGCGACATGTGGCGCGCCCACCTTCGAACCCGAGACGCATGTCGGTCGTCAATCGCAATTCGATGTCGCACCCCTGCGCCGCCGCGAGGGCCTCGTGATAACTGCCGGTCGGGTACGACCACTGCGCGGGGACCCGTCCATAGTCGAACATCGGCTCGCAGTCGACGGACAGCTGCACCTCACCATTGACACACCGGGCGATCCGCAACAGCACATGGTCGGCGTCGTAGTCGGTCGGTGCCCGCCGGTGCGTGTGCGAGAGCTCGTCTTCGTGATGCCATGGGCCGATCACCAGCAGGTCGCGCACGATCAGCCAGCCTGTCTTCGAACCCCAGCTCGTCTCGAGCACGTTGGTGCCCGGGACGTAGCGCCGTGCCGTGGGCACCGACGTGTCCGCCGGCCCGAAACGGAAGCTCCCCGCACTGCGATCGAGCATGGCGCCGAACACGCTCGGTGAATCCGACCGCGGCAAGCAGAGCCACTCGACATTGCCACTCGGCGCGACGAGCGCGGTCGACTCGCAATCCGACAAGAACGCGTAGTCCGCGATCGGCGGGAACAGCGAATGGCCTGGTCCTGATGATCCCACCACCACGCCATTGTCGCGCCACGATCGGGAACGCGGACGCCCGAACGGTTGTTGTGGCGACCACACATACGGGAGGACCACAAGATGCCTGCTGTGACCGTCGACGATCTCGCCACCATTCCTTCACTGCCCGTGGTGGACGAAGGGGCGCGCATCCGCGCTGTCCATGGCATCACCACTGCGCCCGCGGGCTTCGAGGGCGAGGGCTTCCCGGTCCGCCGCGCGTTCGCAGGTGTGAACCTCTCCGACCTCGATCCCTTCATCCACATGGATCAGATGGGCGAGGTCGACTACGGCCCCGGCGAGCCGCGCGGCACGGCGTGGCACCCGCATCGCGGGTTCGAGACGGTGACGTACATGATCGACGGCACCTTCGAGCACATGGACTCCACGGGTGGAGGCGGGCTCATCACCAACGGCGACACGCAATGGATGACGGCAGGTCGCGGCATTCTCCACATCGAACGGCCACCCGAGTCGTTGGTGGCGAGTGGCGGGTTGTTCCACGGGATCCAGCTCTGGGTGAACCTTCCTGCGCAGGACAAGCTCGTGACGCCGCGCTACCAGGACATCCGCAGTGAGCGCGCCACGTTGCTGTCGTCGCCTGACGGTGGCGCACTCGTACGGGTCATCGCCGGTGACGTCGCCGGTCACGCCGGGCCGGGTGTGACGCACACGCCGATCGCGATGGTGCACGCCACGATCGCGCCATCGGGTGAGCTCGACCTGCCGTGGCCGCAGCCCTTCAACGCACTCGTCTACGCGTTGAGCGGGCAAGGTTCCGTCGGCCCCGACGGGGTGGCGCTGGCCGCGGGACAGCTCGCGGTGCTCGACAGCGGTGACGCGATCCGGATTGCCGCTGACCGATCGCAGGACAGCCGGACGCCGAACTTCGACGTGCTCATCCTCGGCGGTCAGCCGATTCGCGAACCGGTCGCCGCGTACGGGCCGTTCGTGATGAACACGCGTGCGGAGCTCGTGCAGGCCTTCGAGGATTATCAGGCCGGGCGGCTGGGCAGCGTTCCGGCCGGCGAGGAGTCCTGAGCCGGCACGCGCGGTAACTCGACGCGCACAGTCGTCCCCTGGCCGAGCGCAGTGTGGAGCGTGACCGTGCCGCCGTGCGCGTCGACGATGGCGCGCACGATCGAGAGACCGAGCCCTGAGCCGCCGTGGTGCCGGGACCGTGACGGGTCGGCGCGATAGAAGCGTTCGAACGCGTGCGCCGCGACATCAGGTGACATGCCCTGACCTTCGTCGTGCACCTCGAGCACCGCCGTGCCGTTGCTGCCGTGCACGCGCGCTTCGATCGCTGCGTTCGGCGGTGTGTGCAGCAACGCGTTGCTGACGAGGTTGGCCACTACTTGCCGCAAGCGATGCTCGTCGCCACTCACGAGCACACCCTCGGACACCGAGGTCGTCACCCGTCGCTCCGGCGCACGCGCACGCGCGTCGACCGCGGCATCCACCGCGAGCACGCCGAGGTCGACGAATTCACGGCCGAGCGGGCGTCCTTGATCGAGCCGGGCGAGCAACAACAGGTCGTCGATGAGCGAACCCATCCGGATGGTCTCGGCCTCCGTCCGCCGCATCGCTTGGCGCAACTCTTCGCGTTCCTCGAGCCCGCCCCGCCGGTACAGCTCTGCATAGCCGCGGATGGTCGCCACCGGCGTACGCAACTCGTGCGACGCGTCGGCGATGAACTGGCGCAGCCGAGCCTCGGATGCCGATCGCTCGTCGAACGCTTCTTCGATGCGGGTCAACATGACGTTGAGCGCGTCGCCGAGCTCGCCCGCCTCCGTGCCTTCGTAGCCAGTCGGCACGCGGTGCGACAGATCGCCTGCCGCGATCGCGGTCGCGGTGGCCGTCATCTGCTTCACAGGTCGCACGCCGAGGCGGATGACCCAGAACGTCACCAGCCCAAGTAGTCCGATCACGAGTCCGGTGGCGATCAGCTCGACCCAGATGAGGTGGCTCACCGAGGCGTCCACGTCCGCCAGCGAGAGCGCGGCCACCAGCGTCGAGCCGCCGTGCTCTCCTCGGAACGCGAGCACGCGGTAGCGCGTGTCGGATGGGGGGTCGGTCCCGACGGTGAAGGGTTCGGGCTTCGAGCTGCTCGCGCTGGCGACTGCTTGCGCGGGATCGATGTCGGGGACGGGCGCGCCGGTCTCCGAGAACGCCGGCATGGCGAGTGTGACCACCTCGTTGCCCTGCACGATCCCGAGATAGATGCTGTTGAGGTTGCCGGGGGCGCGGGTTCCACCGGGGGGTTGCGGACCACCGTGCTCGAAGCCGCCTCCTTGCACAGACGGCAGCGCCGCGACGAGCTGCGCATCGACGCGATCGACGAGGTTCGATTCCGTCGTCCTCGTGATGACGATCGCGGCGACGATGAGGACGACGCCGACCACCCCCATGCCGACGAGCAGCCGCGCCCTCAGCGACATCGTCGTGCTCAGCTCGCCCGCAACGTGTAGCCGACACCTCGGATGGTGTGGATGAGCCGCGGCTCGGTCGTGTCGACCTTGCGGCGGAGGTAGCCGATGTAGGTCTCGACCACGCCACCATCGCCGCCGAAGTCGTATTGCCACACGTGATCCAGGATCTGCGGTTTCGACAGCACGCGACCCTGGTTGATCAGGAGATAGCGCAACAGGTTGTACTCGGTCGGCGACAGCTGCACTTCGACGCCGCCGCGCAGCACGCGGTGCGCGTCGTCGTCCATCTCGAGGTCGGCACAACGCAGGCGGGCATCGGGCTGCGCGAGTCCGGACCGTCGCAGCACGGCCTGCACTCGCGCGACGAGCTCTTCGAGGCTGAACGGCTTGACGAGGTAGTCGTCGCCACCGAGCGTCAAGCCGCGGACCTTGTCCTCGGTGCCGTCGCGCGCGGTGAGAAAGACCACGGGGGTTCGGCTTCCTTCCGTCCGCAGCCGCCGGCACACCTCGAAGCCGTCGAGGTCGGGCAACATCACGTCGAGCACGATGACGGCGGGCGGATCGGCAACCGCGGCCGCGAGCGCGTCACGTCCCGTCGCCGCGCTCTCCACCTCGAACCCGAGAT
>DASXPN010000020.1:0-29638 GCA_036493595.1 Acidimicrobiales bacterium
GCGCTCGCCACCGACACCCGGGGCGACCACCGCGAGGACGACGCCGGGGACGAGGTACTGCGCGCTGCGAGCGAGCGTGAGGCTGGCCCCTCGCACGTCGTGGGGCTCGATGTCGTGGGTGAGATCGAGCACGGTCGCCTCGGGTGCGATCGCACGGATCACCGACTTGACGACGCCGACGAACTCGTCGGTCAGGCCGTAGTCGGACAGGAAGGTGATGGTGTCGTACCGATGGCCCATGGAGAAGCCGACGGTATCGGGGGGCGCGGCGGAGGCGCCTATCCGGCCTCTGTGTACTGCTTGGCGATGAAAGCGTCGACGTCGTCCTCGCGAAGGCGGAACGACTTGCCGATCCGCGCCGCGGGCAGCTCGCCGCCCTTGATGAGCCGGTAGACCGTCATGGTCGAGACCCGAAGCTGGTCGGCCACTTCGTGCACGGTCAGAAACCGCGCACGCGCAGGTGACTGCGCCATGGGAAAACCCCTTCCTCCGCTGGGGAAACTGTAGGCGCAGTTGCTGGTGTTGTCATTGGGGCACCCGTGGCCGCAGGGTCAGGGGGGCGGACGCGCCAGGGAGGAGGGGTCAGGTCGCGCCGAGCTCCTTCGAGCGTCGTGTCGCCGCGACAACGGCCTCGAGAAAAGCCGCCCGCACGCCCGCGGATTCGAGCACTCGCAGGCCCTCCGCAGTGGTGCCACCCGGACTCGTCACCATCGCTCGCAACGTCTCCGGCGTGTCACCGGTCTCGACGAGCAAGCGCGCCGCACCGAGCAACGTCTGGACCGACAACGCGACGCTCACGTCGCGCGGCAGCCCAGCGAGCACGCCCGCCTCGATGAGCGCTTCGGCGACCAAGAACACATACGCAGGGCCTGACCCGGACAGACCCGTCACGGCGTCGAGCAGGCGCTCGGGCAGGCGCACGACGGCACCGACCGCCCCGAGGATCGACTCGGCCCATGCCATGTCGTCATCAGTGGCGTCGGCCCCTGCCGCGATCGCGGCCGCACCGGCACCGACGAGCGCGGGCGTGTTGGGCATCGCTCGCACGACCGGGATGCCCGGGCCGAGCGCCGCTTGCAGCTTGGCCAACGGGACACCGGCGGCGATCGAGACCACTCGCTCGCACCCCGCGTCCGAGACCGCGGCGCAGACCGCCTCGACGTCCGCGGGCTTCACCGCGATCACTGCCCCTGAGGTCGTCGCAGGATCGGTCAGCACCCTCACTCCGGGGAACTGCGCCTCGAGCGCGGCCCGCCGCGCCGGCAGCCTCTCGACCACACCCATCTCATGTGGCTCTGCCCATCCCGCGGCCAGCAATCCAGCGAGCAACGCTTCGCCCATGCGCCCACCGCCGACGAGCTCGAGCTTCATCGCGTCGGCGTTCCCGCGCCCGGTCATGCCTTCTGCGTTCCCCGGCCACGCAGGCCGGTGAGGCCGCTCCTCCGCTGGCGCTCCGTCGCTCGCATGATCTGCAACGTAGCGGGGGCAGCCCGAAGCGGTGGCCGTGCCGCCCCTTCCCCGATGGGCTTGCGTCCGCCGCTCCGGGCTCGGACGGCACCCTAGATCACGATGACATGAGATTCAACAAAAGGTGCTGACAAGATCTCAACCCGAGAACCGAGAGGCGAACCCGATGCGCAGCGCGGGCCGGAAGAACTGCTCGACCCACGCGTACATCGACCCGAGAATGCGATCGAGCTCGTCCTCGTCGACCGCATCGTTGGGGAACTGCCCGACGAGGAACACCGCGTCCTCCTCGCCGATGGCGAACGCGGCGCCGTAGAGCTTCAGGTTGCGACGCAGCAGGTGCTCGAAGAACTGCTCGTGGTTCTCCTCCGGCGCCGGCATCACGTACGTCTCGTAGTGCAGGGTGCGCTGCCGCAACGTGAACCAGATCGTGAAGGTGTCCTTCTGCTCGCCCTTGACCCGCACGAACCAACGCCGCTCCCGCGGCTCACGGTCAATGGCGGCGATGGTCGGGTTGTCGAGCCGTTGCCGCTCGGCCCACGCGTCGATCCGAGCGGCGAGCTCGTCGAGCTCGCGTTCGTCGTACGCGCGCTCGATCACGCGTTGCAGACGACAGGCTGCCGAACGGTGAGATCCGAATAGAGCCGGCGCAACCGGGCGGCCGTCGTCGACCACGTGTAGCCACGAGCGCGGGCGGCCGCGGCATCACCCATCGCGCGCGCGGTCGCGTCGTCGCGGAGGATGTCGTGGACCGCCCGTGCGAACCCGTCGGGCTGACGGTCCTCGACGAGGTAGCCGGTCGTGCCGTGCTGGACCAGAGTCCGCAACCCGCCGACGGCGGCGGCGACGACCGGGATGCCGCACGCAGCCGCTTCGAGCGCGACGAGACCGAACGACTCGGACCGGCTGGGCACGACGCACACATCCGCGGCGCGGTAGTAGGTGGCGAGCAGGTGATGCGGCTGCGGGTCGACCCAGCGCACTCGATCGGCGACACCGAGCTCTTCGGCGAGCAGATTCGCCTTCGTCACCTCGACATCGCCGTCGGGTCCACTGGGGCCGCCGACGACCACGAGTTGCGCGTCCGGCCGCTCGAGTTGAGCCAGCGTGCCGATCGCGACATCGAGCCCCTTCAACGGTTGGATGCGGCCGACGAACAACAGCAACGGAGAACCGTCGAGCCCGATGCCGAGTGCGCGTCGCGCGCCATATCGATCACCGGGTGAGAAGAAAGCATGGATGACGCCGGGAGGTACGAGTTGCACGCGATCGGCGGGCGCGCCGTACAGCGACACGAGTTGCTCCGCCTCCGCCGCGCACGAAGCAGTGATCGCGTCGGAACAATCCATCACCGCATGTTCTGCCTGCACCCGCCGCTCCGGCTCGCGATCGCCGGTTTCGGCCTTCACGCGTGCGAGCGTGTGGAAGGTCGACACGAGCGGGACGTCGAGCGCGTGCTTCAGTCGATGCCCCGCAATGCCGGACAGCCAGTAGTTGGCATGAATCGCGTCGACGTCGCTGGAGCGCCCCAGCGCGGCGAGCACACCTTCGGTGAACTCGTCCACCAATTCGGGCAATCGTTCCTTCGCGACGTCGTACGGGCCGGCGTCGATGTGAACCACCCGGAAGCCGGGTTCGACGTCGACGACATCGGGGAGGTCGGCCCGCCAGCGTCGCGTGTACACGCTGCACTCGACCCCGGCTTGCGCCAGTGACGACACCAGCTCGCGTACGTACACATTCATGCCCCCGCTGTCGCCGGTGCCCGGCTGCGCGAGTGGGGATGTGTGCAGCGAGAGAACAGCCAGCGAACGCACGACGGTCAGCAGGCTATCGGGACGCGGTGACTTCCTCGCCATGCGCTTCTGGTGAGGCCGCGCCGTTCTCGTGCCGGAACGATTCGTAGATGCGGATCAGAGTCTTCTTCTGGTCCTCGTTGATGTGGGGATCGCGCCGGATGTCGCCGAGCAGGTCGAAGTCGGCGTCGCGCGGATCGAGAATGCCGGCCCGCACGTACAGCGTCTCCGACGAGATCTCGAGCGCGCGCGCGATCTGCTGGAGGATCTCGGCCGACGGCTTGCGCAGGCCCCGCTCGATCTGGCTGAGGTACGGGTTCGAGATGCCTGCCATCTCGGACAGCTTCCGGAGGGACAGGTGGCCGACCCGCCGCTGGTCCCTGATGAACTCCCCCAGGTCATGCATGCGGGATTCGAGATCGGGCACCACCACCAAAGGGTACGCGACGATCGCGAGCGACAACGTGACATCCGCGAGCGCGGCCGCCGGAACGGCGAGAGCTCCGGCCCGCGCCGGGGTCAGACGCGCTGGGGCAGTGTCTCGACCAGGGTGGCGAAGATCCGGCACACGTCGGGGTCGAACTGAGAGCCGGCCATCCGCTCGACTTCCTCTGCGGCCCGCTCGACCCCGATCGACGCCCGGTAGGGCCGGTCGGTTGTCATCGCATCGAACGCATCCACCACTTGGAACACGCGCGCCGGCAGCGGGATCTGCTCAGCCCTCAGGCCCTCGGGGTAGCCCGCGCCGTCCCACATCTCGTGGTGGCACCGCACGATCGACGCGGCGGAGGTCATGAACGGGATGGCCTGCAGGATCTGGAAGCCGATGATCGGATGCGTGCGCATCACGCGCCACTCGGCTGACGTGAGCGGACCTGGCTTGTTGAGGATGCGCTCGGGCACACCGACCTTGCCCACGTCGTGGAGCAGGAAGCCGAACTCCGCGTCGGGATACTCCTCGGCGACGCCGAGGGCATGCATCAACGTGTTGCCGTACACGCGGCAGCGCTCGAGGTGCTGACCGGTGTACGCGTCCTTCGCTTCGACGACGTAGGCCATGGATCGCACGGTCTCGAGGAAGGTCGTGCGCATCTGCATCAGCGCCTCTTCGAGCAGCTCGGCGCGCTCCTTCTGGCGTCGGTAGAGCTCGCCGACGTCGAGTGCGAAGCGTTCGAGTTGCTGACCGAGCGACGCGACCGTCGAGACGGGGAACTCCACGAACGGATCCGCGGGAATCTCCGGGACATCGGGCCGCACCGTCATGGCGCGAGCTTCTCCAGCGCGTCGAGCAGCTCGATGGCCGAGAACGGCTTGGTGATGTACGCGTCGGCGCCCGCCTTCGCCGCCTGGTCACGCGTCGCGGGATCGTCGCGGGCCGACAGCATGATCACCTTGATGCGATCGTGATCGATGCGACGGCAGACCTCGATGCCGTCGATGCCCGGCATCATGATGTCGAGCACCACTGCATCGGGACCGCGACCCATGATCGCCTCGAGGAGCAACAGCGCGGCGGGGCCGTCCGCCGCTTCGACGACGTCGCAGTTGTCGGCCTCGAGCACTGTTCGCACGACGCGACGGATGGCTTCGTCGTCATCGACGACCAATACGACACGTTTGCGGCCCCCGTCGGCGACCTCGCTCACTGCAGCAATGTCTCCACCGATGCCTCGCCGGTGCGGTACCGCCGCGTGATCTCGGCCTGCAGCGCGTCGATGCGGTCGAAAAGCTGGCGGCGGAAGCCGGACACCTCGTGCTCGAACGCCTCGAGCTGGTCGTGCAGTTGCTCGAGGCTGTCGTCGCTCAGCTCGGATAACGACTCGACATCGTGGCCGGCGACTACCGATTCGAACCGTGCTTCGAGATCCGCGTCGAGCTCGCCAGGCGCGAGTAACTGCGGTAGCCGGCCGACACCCGGCGCCCGCGTGCCGGCCGCGAGGATCTCCGGCAGCTGGCTGACGAGCACCGACAGCTCGCCCGGTTCCCCGCCCTCGCGGCGGCGAAGCGTCTCGACGCCAACGATGTCGAGACGCCCCTGCACGAGTCGGCGCAGATACGACAGACCGGTCTCGACCTCTTGGCATTCGGACCGCATGGAGCGCACGTCCTTCATGGCGAGAGCACGCACGTCACCGATGTAGGTCGGATCGAGGATGCGGTCGAGTTCGGACGCCACGCGCTGCCCCCTCATACGGTCACCGTCGTGACCATGACGTGCGGTGTCGCAAAGGTTAGCTCTCGGAGGTGTCGCCCCGTAACGTGCCGGCATGCGCACGCTGATCCGTCTGTCGGCCGCGGCCGCCCTTGTCGCCATGCCCCTCGTCGCCTGCAGTAGCGGTTCGTCATCGAGCGGCTCCGTCGCGGGCGCAGACGTGACGGTGCATGCCAAGGACACGCTGAAGTTCGACAAGGGCGAGTACACCGCCAAGGCCGGACCGTTGAAGCTCGGCTACCTCGACGACGGCAGCCTGCAACACACGCTGCTGATCGACGGGCAGTCCGGGTTCAAGCTCAGCGTCAGCGGGAAGGGACAGAGCCAGGTCGGTGAGGTGACGCTGGCCCCCGGTACGTACCAGATCTATTGCGACATTCCCGGCCACCGGGCCGCGGGCATGCAAGCCAACCTCGTCGTGAGTTAGCCGGTCCACCGGAGCAACCGGTTACCCCCGGGGAGTCGGGTTCACACGTTTTTCAGCAGTAGCTCCCAGCCGATGAAGAAGATCAAGGCCCAGTACACGAAGCCGTAGATGATCGTGCGGCGGTGGTCGTCGAAGGCCAACTTGTTGAACGCGCTGTCGAGACCACCGATGTAGCCGAGCGCCGATGCCTCGACGAACGCCCAGAACACGATGACGAGGATCCAGTAGATCGCAACGTTCTTCAGGTCCCCCTTCGCATCGGCGTAGGCGCCGGCGAAGTGCGCAGCGAAGACCATGAACCACAGCATCGTGATCGAGAAGAACGTGTTCGCCCGCGACGCTCGCGCGCCCGACTTGGCCGCGCCGGGCTGGGCCGGATCCGCTTCACCGCCTGCCAGTTGCTGGCGGACCGAACCGATGACGACTTGTTGCTTGGGCCAGATGACCAACCACACGTTCGCCAGCATGGTGACACCGAACAAGATGCCGGTGAGGATCGCGGTGCCGCGTGCCGTGGCCAGGTAGTTCTTGCCTCCCCAGAACGTGTCGTCCGCCGACGAGTTGATGCCGAGCAGCACGATCCCGAACAGGAACGTGGACATCGCAGCCCAGCGGAACCACCACAGCGCTCGCCACGTCAGCTTGTCCATTGCCTCGTTGCGCGCCGCCGGGCTGAGCTCGGCGAACGAGGGTGTCTGGACGAAGTTGAAGAAGTAGAGCAACCCGATCCACGCGATGCCCACGAGGATGTGGAGCCATCGCACGATCATGTCGAGGCCCTTGCCGGGATCGGTGAAGTTGTCGAAGATGACTGCGAGCTTCACATCGGGTCCTCTCGTGGGTAGCGACGAACGCGCGGAAACATACCTTCGCGCGACTCGCGCAAGGGTGGAACGTCGTCAGCGCGGGTAGACAACCAAAGGTCACCTCCGTCTCGAAAGGATTTCCGATGGCCGAAGAGATCTACAAGCTCCCTGATCTCGAGTACGACTTCGGCGCGCTCGAACCGCACATCAGCGGCCAGATCATGGAACTCCACCACGACAAGCACCACGCGACCTACGTGAAGGGTGCGAACACGGCGCTCGAGAAGCTGGCCTCCGCACGCGACAGCGATGATTTCGGGTCGATCAACAAGCTCCAGAAGGACTTGGCCTTCAACCTGTCCGGCCACGTGCTGCACTCGTTGTTCTGGCAGAACCTGTCGCCGAATGGCGGTGGAGAGCCCGACGGCGAGGTCGCGTCGCAGTTGACGGAGGACTTCGGCGGGTTCGATCGCTTCAAGCGGCACATGACCGAAGCGGCATCCACGATCCAAGGCTCGGGATGGGCGCTGGCGGCGTGGGACCCTGCCAGCCGCCGCGTCATCATCGAGCAGGTCTACGACCATCAAGGGAACCACGGTCAGGGCACGATGCCGTTGCTCGCCATCGACGCGTGGGAGCACGCCTATTACCTGCAGTACCGGAACGTGAAGGCCGATTTCTTCAAGGCAGTGTGGAACGTGTTCGACTGGCACGACGTCGCACAAAAGTTGAAGGCGGCACGCGAGACGGAGTGGGATCCGAACCTCTGACGCCTGCCGCGGCCGGCGAGCCTTCAGCCTCGGGCGGTCAGATCAAGAACCCCACGACGAGTGCCCACACGGGTGCCAGGAGCAAGAGCGAGTCGATCCGTCGCAGTGCGCTCGCGGGCGCGTCGGCGGCCGGGAGTATGGCGGACGCGAGTAGCTGCCCGGCGGGACACAACACCGCCGCGATCCCTCCGAACAGGAATGCGTTCGGGAACTCGAATGGCTTGATACCGAGCGCCGCGATTGCGAAGGTCGTCACGACGATCGCGGTGCCGCCGGCAACCGGGCCTTCGACGGAATTGCTCGCGCCGGAGCCGACGAGGAAGTCGCCGGTCTCGTATGCCGCGACGATGAACACGAGCCCGACCACACTGCTGAACTCGAAGCGCGCCGCGATCGAGACGCACGCGGCCGCGAACCCGGCGAACAGCGCGCACCGGATCGTGAACGACGCGTCGAGGATCGGGTCCGCCCGCGGGTCGCGGGCCCGCCCCGCGTAGCCGAGGAACAACGCGACCGCGACGACCCCGAGGATCACTGCGCCGACGGTCTCCGTCGTGAACGCGCCGGCGATCGAGATCGCGCCCGCGCCTGCACCCGCCGCGATGCGGTGGGGTCGGCGCCCGCCGACCCGCCAGGTCTTCGCGCTCTGCAATGCAGCGATGGCGGCCGTGAGCGAATAGAGAACCGCGACAGCCCACCGCCCACCGATCAGCGCGGCAACGTTCAGGATGAACCACCCGACCCCGAGGCGTACTCGCGGTCCGTTGACGTCGTACACGACCCGCAGCCGCCGGCGCTCCGGCCGCCGGCTTCCCTTCGAACGCTTCGATCCCTTCGAACCCTTGCTGCTCGAACGTTTACCGCTCGAGGCCTCCGATCGGCCGTCGCGGTTCTCGACGTCCTTCCAGGCCGGCTTGCGCTTGGCCAAGATCAGCCCCCGGAGACCGGAGGCAGCACCGCGACTTCGTCGCGGTCGCCGACCGCGCTCGCGAGGTCGGTCTCCTCACCGTTGACCCACACGCGACATGTCCTGAGGACGTCCGCGAACGCGTCACCGTGACGTTCGACCGCGTTCGACAGCACCTGTTCCACGGTGTCGCCGGCAATGTCTTCCCGACCTGTACCGGCCGCTTCCCGCGCGGCAGCGAACAGGCGGAGCACGGGCATCGGCGCAGTGGTCAGCTCGCGGCCACTTCGGCCCACCCGTTCTTCACGACCACGGCACCGGCCGAGGTTGCTTCGAACGCGTAGGCGTGTCCGCCGTCCACGTCGCCCGCGTCGTAGAGGTCGACATCGATGTCGTTGCCGGGGAAGACGTTGGAGGCGAAGCGCACGGCCAATCGCGTCAACCGGGCAGGATCCCCGTCGCACACGGTCTTGATCACCGCTTGGCTGCACATCGCCATCGTGCAGAGACCATGGGCGATGATGCCGGGCAGCCCGACGCTCTTCGCGAACGCGTCGTCGAGGTGGATCGGCATCTCGTCACCTGATGCCTCGCGGTAACGGAACGTCTGATCGTCGTCGACGTGCACCGTGAACGACGCGACCTTGTTGTCACGCGCCGCCTCGGGGAAGTCGTGCGCCGGCTTGTCCGGTCCGGCGGACTCGCCGTCGCTCATGCCTCGCACGAAGACGGTCACGAACTGCGTCATGATCGGCGAGCCGTCGCGGTCGACACTCTCCACCTTGACGGCCAGCCGCGACCCGGAGTTCCCGACCCGAATCGAGTACGCCTCTGATGTAGTCGACAGCTCGGTGCCGGGGACGAGCGGGTGATGGAAGTGCATGTCCTGCTCGCCGTGCACGATCATCATCATCGCCTCGGGCGGAATGACATCAGCCGACGCGACGAGCAACTGGCTCCACGTCGGCACGACGCCGAACACCGGCGGCGCGTACTTGCCGGACTCGTATGCAGGGTTGTCGTCGTTCGTCGCAGCCGCGTACGCCTTCGCTCGAGTGGGATCGATCGTCGTCGTGTCGGGCGCGTAACGGGTACCGAGTTTGCTGGTCTGGAGGGCCATGGGCAGACGGTAGCGTCCGAGGGATGTCCACCCGGCTGCTGCTCGTTCGCCATGGACAGTCCGAGTGGAATGCGAGCGGCCGCTGGCAAGGACTTGCCGATCCCCCGCTCACCGAGCTCGGCCGCGCGCAGGCTCGCGCCGCGGCGCGGGCGATCGGCGGGCTCGACGCGATCCTCGCTTCCGACCTACGACGGGCAGCCGAGACCGCCGACATCATCTCGGAAACCATCGGCATCGGCCCGGTCATCAACGATCCCGGCTGGCGCGAGCGCGATGTCGGCGAGTGGTCGGGCCTCACCCGCGAGGAGATCCACGTTCGGTACCCCGGCTTCCTCTCCGATGATCCTCAGCGCGCGATCGCGCCTGTGACGGACCACCGGTTCCTGCGCCCACCCGGATGGGAGGCGGACGACGCGGTGCTCACGCGCGTGCTCGACGCCGTCTACCGCGCTCACCTCATCATCGGTGACGGCGATGGTCTCGTGGTCACGCACGGCGGCGTCATCCACGTCATCGAGGGACACCTCGGCGAGCCTTTCGTCCGCATGGCCAACGGCGAGGCGCGATGGCTCGACATCGACGGTCGGCAGCTCGCACTCGGCGAACGGGTGTTGCTCGTCAATGACGACGGCACCCCCGTGACGGTGCCGACAGAGCTCTGATGGCCCTTCCGTTCCGAGTCGAAGTCATCCGATCCAGCCGGCGACGCAAGACCGTGTCGGCGCGGCTGGTCGGTGACGTCGTGCGAGTGCACATGCCCGCTTGGATGTCGAAGGCCGACGAAGAGCACTACGTCTCGCATCTCGTAGATCGCATCGCTCGGCAGCAACAGCGCGAAGCAGTGGACGTCATGGAGCGAGCGACGAAGCTGGCGGCTCGCTACGACCTGCCCGCGCCTGCGTCGGTGCGCTTTGTCTCGAACCAGAACAGCTTGTGGGGTTCGTGCACGATCGATTCCCGCGACATCAGGATCTCGGATCGCCTGAGCAGCTTTCCCGCGTGGGTACTCGACTACGTGCTCGTCCACGAGCTCGCGCACCTCGCGGTGGCGAACCACTCGAAGCGCTTCTGGTCACTCGTGAATCGCTATCCGAGAGCAGAGCGCGCCCGGGGGTTCCTCATCGCGAAGGGGTACGAAGAGAAGGCGTAGCGGAGCGGGTCAGACCTCGGACTCGGCTTGCTCCTGGTGCGCGATGCAGAACCGGGCCGCCGGCATTGCCTCCAAGCGGTCGTCACCGATCGGCGATCCGCATGCTTCGCACGTGCCGTAGGAGCCGTCGTCGATCCGTCGCATGGCCCGTTCGACATCGGCGAGCTCGGCTTCGACCTGTTCGAGGATGGAGAAGTCCTTCTCGCGTTCGAACGTCTCGGTCGCGACGTCGGCCGAGTGCTGCGCGAGGTGCGAGAGCTCGGACATGCTCTCGTCCTCCGACTCGTCGTGCAGGTGCTCCGAGTCGAACCCGGAGCGCACGTGCTCCAACCGGCTGCGTTCCTCGGACAGGCGCTGGCGGAGGTCCTCCTGATCCATCGACGTGAGCGTAGAACGGCGCAGCGGACTGATGCTCGTGACAGGATCGCCGGTCGTGGGCGTGTTGGACGGGCACCGAGCGATCGTCACGGGCGGCGGCAGCGGCATCGGCGCGGCCGTGTGCCGGCACCTCGCCGCCGCCGGCGCCGCGGTGGCCGTGCTCGATCGCAACGGCGAGTCCGCGTCCGGTGTGGCGCGTGAGAGCGACGGTGTCGCGATCGTGTGCGATGTGGCGAACGCGGCCGCGGTCGCGGCCGCCGTCGACGAGGTCGTCCGCCGCATCGGCGGCGTCACCGATCTGATCAACAACGCAGGCATGGGACGCAACAAGCCGCTCCACGAGTACAGCGACAAGGAGTGGGACGTCATCGTCGGCGTCAACCTCACGGGAACGTTCAACTGCATGCGGGCCGTCATCCCGCTCATGCTCGAGGCCGGACGCGGTTGCATCGTCAACAACGCGTCGCTCAACGCGCTGCGCCCCCTGCCCGGTGAGGCTCCGTACTCCGCGGCAAAAGCAGCAGTGGTGAATCTGACGATGACAGCCGCAGTCGAGTACGCGCCGCGCATCCGGGTGAACTGTGTCTCGCCGGGATTGATCGAGACGCCCCTCACCGAGATGGTGACATCGAACGCCGAGTGGCGCGGCGCGGCCGAGCGCGGGACACCCATGCAACGGGTCGGGACCGCCGACGAGGTCGCCGCGCTCGTGACGTATCTCTGCACCGACGCGGCGGCGTACATCACCGGGCAGAACATCGTGATCGACGGGGGCGCGAGCCTTCCGAGCCTGCAAGCCGACTCATTGCTGCGCACGATCATGACGAACATGTCCCGCGAGACGTCGAAGGAGCCCTGAGTACGCTCCTGCCGGGCCGCTAGCTCAGCAGGCAGAGCAGGAGACTTTTAATCTCAAGGTGCCGGGATCGAGACCCGGGCGGCCCACTGATCTTCAGCAAGGTCGCGCCAACGCGACATCACACGAATCGTGTCTCGTCGGCGTCGTCGGCTTCTTCTCCCTCCACGAGGCGCGCGCACGTGGGGCAGTACCACCTGGCTTCGACGGGGGTGCCGCAAGCGCGGTGATGGACCGGCACCGCGTCGGGATCTCCGGCCGCGCCCCAGTGCGCGAGCAACCGCAACGCACTCGCGAGCTCCGAGCCGGTGGCGGTCAGGCGGTAGTCGAAGCGCGGCGGTCGCTGCGTGTAGGGAGTGGCGACGACCAAGCCGGTCGTCTCGAGTTGGCGCAGCCGCTTCGACAGGACGTTCGGCGCGAGGCCGTCGAGGCCATCGAGCAGTTCGTTGAACCGGCGAGGACCGTCGAGCAACGAGTTGACCACGAGCAGGGTCCAGCGGTCGCCGACGCGAGCCACCGCCTCCTCGAGCGCCGTGAGCCGTGGCTCGGTCGTCATCACCTCATCCTGCCTGTCCCTGAACTCCGACACTCGAAACGAGTAGCCATTGCCGATTGCTGCGAGTAACTTGCAGATAGCAACTTACTAGGTTCACCTCGAGATCGAGAGGGCAGCAAATGACAGTGTTCGAGGATCTGTCGCAGGCGGCGACGTCAGCGGCGGCGGCCGTCGGTGCCTCGGTGGTGCGCATCGGGCGCCATGGAGGCCGGGGATGCGGGGTGGTCATCGGTGACGGGGTGGTGGCCACGAATGCGCACAACCTCCGTGGCGACGAAGTGCTCGTGACATTCGCCGATGGAAGGACCGAGACCGGTGAGGTCGCCGGCGTCGATCTGGATGGGGACCTCGCCGTGGTCCGCGTCGCCACCGAAGGATCACCGGTCGTGACGTGGGCGTCCGAAACGGCAACGACAGGTGCGATCGTGTTCGCGGTCGCGAGGGCGGTCGCCGGTGGAGCGCGAGTGTCGTTCGGCATGGTGAGCGGCACGGAACGAGCCTTCCGCGGCCCCCGTGGGAGGCGCATCAAGGGCAGCCTCGAGCACACCGCTCCGATGCCCCGTGGTTCGTCCGGCAGCCCGATCGTCGACGAGTCAGGAGCGGTCGTCGGCATCAACACCAACCGGCTCGGCGACGGCTTCTACCTCGCCATCCCGGTCGACGCGGACTTGCCGGCCCGACTCGCATCCCTCGCCGCCGGCGAGACGAAGACCCGCCGCCGGCTCGGAGTCGGTCTCGCGCCCGCGCATGTGGCGCGTGCGCTGCGAAGCTCGGTCGGGCTCGAGCCGCGCGAAGGACTGCTCGTGCGGGTTGTCGAAGACGACTCGCCCGCGTCGCGGGCAGGGGTCCGTCAAGGTGACTTGATCGTGTCGATCGACGGCACCGCCGTGCAGAACGCGGACGACCTGTTCGATGCCCTCGATGGGGACGCGCAAGAAGTGCGACTGGGGATCGTGAGAGGTACAGAGGAAATCGAGCTGACCGCACAGTTCGACGCCGACGCCCCGCTGAGTTGAACCTCGATCGCATCCCCGGTTTCTCCCGGGGATGCGATCTCGGTTACTCGGGTGTTACGCGCCTGGTTGGTTTTTCCGTCCAACCTCTGCGGGTTCCGTCGCCGGATGCCGTTCCAGGTGCCTCCGACGCTTTCCCCGTACAAACCGTGCCCATGGCGCGCGACCGTCAACGACGACTGCCCATGGCGCAACTCCCTCTGTTTTCAAGCTGCATCGCCCCGATGTCGCCACATCGGATGGATGGGACGGTACAAGACCGCGTCGTTCCTGTACAGAGGGACATTCTGCACGCGCTGAGCGTGAGGAACCGCAGGACATGGTCACTCGCGACAGACGTTTTTGACTAACTTCGCCGCGCCGAAGCAGGGTCCGTATGGCTTCGCAAGCGGACGGGGGGAGCACTGAGAGTGATCGCAGCTGATGGACTGCTCTCGCCGCTGCGTTATCGAGACTTCCGACTGCTGTGGATCGCGCAAGTCGCGAGCGAACTCGGGGATTGGGCGGCCCGGCTTGCGCTCGTCGTCGTCGTCGCCGAGCAGACGCATTCAGTTCTGCTGAGCGCGCTCGTCACGGCGGTGAGCGTGATTCCGTTCGTCGGAATCGGCCCGCTCCTCGCCACGTATGCGAACCGGTTCAAGCGGCTTCACACTGTCGTATTCGCCGACGTCGGCCGCGCGCTCATCTTCGCTGTGCTCGCGATTCCGATGCCCGTCGTCCTGCTCTTTGCGCTCGCGTTCCTCGCCGGCTGTCTCACTCCCCCGTTCGAGGCCGCCCGCAATGGGTTGACCGGGCTGGCCGTTCCCGAAGAGCGCTACGGCGACGCGGTGTCGCTCACCAGCATCACGGTCGACCTGTCGGTGCTGTTCGGTTATGCCGCAGGTGGCGCGATGGTCGCGCTGGTACCGGCGCGGACCGCGCTCCTCATCAACTCACTGTCATTTCTCGTGTCGGCGCTCGTGCTCTCTCGCATCGCAGTGGCGCGACTGCCGATCGAGCGCGGTGACGAGATTCGCGTGCGCGACGGTTGGCACGCGGTGATCGACGACCCATTCGTCCGTCGCTTCTTGGTCTCGTACACGATCACCAGCGCGTGTGCCATCGTGCCCGAGTCGTTGGTCGCGGTGTACGCGTTGCGCGAGCTCGGCGAAGCATCTTCGATCGCAGGTGTCCTCGCGTGTGCGATCCCCGCGGGCACGATCATCGCGGTGGTGTTGGCGCGGCCGCGCCACGGTACCGATGCCGACAAACTGCGCCGCGGCGCGCTCATCGCCATGGTCGGCGGGCTCGCCGGCGTGCTCATCTTCGCCGCGGGTCCGAGCTTTCCGCTGATACTTCTCGGCTTCGCCGCGGTGGGCTGGCTCTACGCGAGCCGCGTGCCGGGGAACGAAGTCGCGCTGTTGCGGATGGACGATCGAATGCGAGGGCCCGCGTCAGGTGTGTTCAACAGCTTCCTCGTCGGCGGCCAAGCCGTCGCCGCCGCAGTAGGAGGGTTACTCGCCCGTTCGCTCGGTGTCCGGGAGACGATCACACTCGTGTTGATCCTGCCTACCGCGATCGGCGCGTGGGGCGCGATTGCTCCACCGAAGGAGTTGCGGCACGCGCACCGGGCTCGCTGAAGAGCGAGACGTCAGGACACGGCGGTCAGGTTGTACCCGACCGACGGGGTGCGCAGGAGTCGACCGATGTCATCGGCCTCGACGGGATGGCTGTAGAGGAAACCCTGTGCCTGATCGCAACCATGGTTGCGCAGGAAGATCTGCTGCTCGAGCGTTTCGACGCCCTCGGCGACGCATTCGAGCCGGAGGCTGCGCGCCATCGCGATCATCGCGGAAACGATCGGCGCCTCGGCGTTGTGGCCCTCGATCTCGTTGACGAAGGATCGATCGATCTTCAGGCGATCGATGGGGTACTGCCGCAGGCGGCCGAGCATCGAGTAGCCGGTGCCGAAGTCATCGATGGCGAGCTTCACGCCGAGGTCACGGATCTGGTTGAGCGCCTGCACGGTCACTTCTTCCTCACCGACCGCGATGCCTTCGGTGACTTCGAGCTCGAGCATCTCGGCCGGGAGTCCGGTGACACCGAGCGCTCGCTCGACGACGTCGACCAGGCGGTCGGACGAGTGGAAGTGGCGACCCGAGATGTTCACGGCCATGCGCACCTGCGGAAGGTCGGAGTCGAGCCATGCACGCGCCTGACGGCACGCCTCGTACAACACCCACGTGTCGACCTCGATGATGAGACCCGACTCCTCGGCCAGCGGAACGAACTCGTTGGGCCCGATGAGTCCGAGCAACGGGTGCTCCCACCGTACGAGCGCTTCCACACCGACGATGTGGCCCGACCGCAGATCGATCTGAGGTTGGTAACGAAGCCGGAGCTCGTCGCGCCGTACCGCGTTGTGCAGCTCGCTCTCACGCACCAGGCGCAACTGCGCGAGGTCGTTCATGCCAGATGCGTAGGCGCGGTAGGTGTTGCGGCCCATGTCCTTCGCGCGGTGCATGGCGCTGTCCGCGTTGCGCAGCAGGTGCTCGGGCTTCACGCCGTCTTCTGGAAAGAACGAGATGCCCGCGCTGGCCGTCATGAAGAGCTCGTGGCCACCCAGCTCGATCGGACGGCGAACCGCGTCGAGCAACTTCTCGGCGATGACACCGCACGTCTCGGCGTTGCCGACCCCGGGAAGCAGGACCGTGAAGTGATCGCTGCCGAGCCGCGCCACCGTGTCGATGTCACGGGCGGCGGCCACCAGTCGCTCGCTCATGATCTTCAGCAACTCGTTGCCGTGCGAATGCCCGAGGCTGTCGTTGACCTTCTTGAACGCGTCGAGGTCGAGCACCATGACGGCGAACCGTTCCCGGTTGCGACGAGCGGCAGTGGCCGCCTGCGCGACGCGGTCGGTGAACAGCACGTGGTTCGGCAAGCCGGTCAACGCGTCGACGAGGCCGGCGCGGCGGATCTCGTCCACGAGGTCGGCGTTCTGCAGCGCTGACGAACCGACCGCGGCGAGGGCGTTCAACAAACCGAGCGCTTCGGCGTCGAGCGCGAGATGCGACACCGGATTGCTCACCACCAACCATTCGTGCCGATCGTCGGAACGAGTGATGGGCGCACCCCACTCGGACTCGCCGGGCGCCTCGACGTCGATACGCGCGGTCTCGCAGCGAAGCAGCCGCGCCGTCGTCGTCGTCAATGCGTGCGCGACTCCACTCGACTCGACGAAGCTGTGAATCTCCACTGACGCTTCGAAGAGGCCCTGCGTGCGCTCGCGGTCGCGGGTCGCTCGCGTGTGCTGACCGAGGAAGATCTGCAGCCCGATGAGAACGGGAACGCCGAGCAGCGCCGCGCACGGTGACCACAACCCCGCAACCCCGGCGAGGAAGCCGATGGGCACGAGGAACGGTGTGCGGCGAACGCGGGTCGGCAACAGTTCGACAACCGTGGACACGTAAGGGTCGCCGAGCACGATGCGGAAGTACCCGGTCAGCACGATCACATTGACGACGGCGAGCGTGAGGGTGCCGGCCGTGACTGACACGAGCAGCACGAGCGGGTGCGCACTCTGCACGTCGGGCGCAATGGAATGGGCGACCACGATGCCGGCGAGCGAGGCGAGCGTCATCACTCCGCCATTGAGGAACACGGCTCGCGGCTTCGTGCGTAGGACCACGAGCCCGATCACCGTGCCGAGGCCGAGGGTGATCACGACTCCCGCGGGAGGAAGCAGCAGCACCGCCGCGACGAACACCGCGTCGTCGAACATCTCCACGCAGGTGCTGTCCGGCGGCTGCAAGAGATAGGCGGCGGCCCAGCCGAGTGCTTGGAACAAGACGAAGGGAACCAGGAGGTAGGCCGGTCCGACCGAGGCGTCGCCGCGCCCGACGGCCGCGAACAACAACAGCCCTATGGCGACAACGTTCAACGCGAGGATGAATAGCCGGCTGTAGAGAACCTGTTCGGGTTGGTTGTCCCGACCGGCACTGGTGCCGTCGGGCGTCTCGAACGATGGGGAGGAGTCCGCCGCCGTTGCATCGAACACTTCGAGCGCAGGCGCGTCTGTGGGCAGGTCAACCGTGTTCTCTTGGTTGCGCTTGCGCCCTACAGGCACCGCGACCTCCGTGCGATGAACGACTCTTGCCTGGTCAAGACTGGGTCCCGAGTCCGTATCGGCCGCGCGCGTGGAAAGTTGTAGCAGGTTGTCGGCCCTTTTTACAGACGTCGTGCATTTTGCTGTCACTCCGTGCGGCACAATGAGCGCACAGAGCGAACTCAGTCCATTCCGGAACTGCCCCAAGTACTCGGAACAGTCACCCGCGGTGAATCGGGCCACGGCGCGCGGTGGAAGCGGAGCCGGCGCGAAGGTTGTCGCCCGTGAAGCTCGAACAGCTCCGGCCGATGAAGGCCGTCACGGCGGAGTTGCCGGTCGACGAGCACGGATGGGCGTTCGAGATCAAGTGGGACGGCATGCGGATCCTCACGGTGATCCGTCCCGACGCGTTCTCGCTGTGGAGCGGCAACGGCATCGACGCGTCGAACCGGTATCCGGAGCTGGCGCCGATCGCTGACGCACTCCGCGGCCACACCGTCGTCCTCGACGGCGAGGTAGTTGCCTTCGACGACAACGGACGTCCGAGCTTCGGCCGACTCCAACATCGCATGCACGTCGGCAACGCCGCGGAGATACGCCGGCTCATGGAATCCGTGCCGGTCACCTACGTCGTCTTCGACCTCCTGCATCTCGACGGTCACGACGTGATGGCGCTGCCTTACGTCGAGCGTCGACGTCTACTGCGTGAGCTCGTTGCGGACGACGGCGCTTGGACCGTTCCCGCGCACCGTCTCGAAGGCGAAGGAGCGTCCTTGCTCGAGGCAGCCAAGGAACAAGGACTCGAGGGTGTGATGGCAAAGCGGCTCGACAGTCCGTATCTCCCTGGCAAGCGGTCGCCCGCGTGGCGCAAAGCGAAGGCGCGTCCACAGCAGGAGTTCGTCGTCGGCGGATGGCAACCGGGCGAAGGCAATCGAGAGGGCTACCTCGGCTCTCTGCTCGTCGGTGTGTACGAGTCGGGGAAGTTGCGCTATTGCGGCAAGGTCGGCACGGGATTCTCGTCACGCGAGCTCGAGCGGCTGCGCCCGCTGTTGACTGAGCGCGAGACCGACACTTCGCCGTTCGATCCCGCGCCACCGCGGCTCGTGTCACGCTCGGCGCGATGGACAAGGCCCGAGCTCGTGGCCGAGGTCCAGTTCGGCGAGTGGACCGAGGAGGGCATACTCCGTCATCCGAGCTATCTGGGTCTGCGGGATGACAAGGCACCGACCGATGTCGTGCGCGAGGGTTGAGCGTGGCCGGCGAAGAGATCACTTTGGTGCTCCCTTCGCAGTCGCGTTATCTCGACGTCGCGGTCGCGACGATGGAGGCGCTGGCGGACAAGAGCGGTGTCGATGCCGAAGGCGTCGCCGCGTTGCGCACACGCGTGTACGAGATCCTCGGCGAACGAATTGGCCGGTGCTCGGGCGACGTCGTGGTGTTGTTGTACGAAGTTGGTGACGGTTACTTGGGCGTGCGCGTCGGGGGCGACACCTCGTACGCGCAGACGTGACCACCAGCCATCAAGTGCGCCACCCGCTCCACGTCCGCATCCGCGAGCACCTCCCGTATGAACTCGAGCTCGGTGCCGCAGGCGGCCCCGTACTTGGTGGCGACCGCGAGAATGGCGCAGTTGTGCTCGACGATGCGGAAGCGACCATCGGGTAGCTCGACGGTCTCGGCGAGGTAGCCGTCTTCGTCGAGGATGCGGGTGAGCTCGTGGACCCGCTCGGCCAAGGACCCGCCGTCGAGTCGCGCCTTGGCCCGCTCCACGCGGCGAGCCCGTCGCCGTTCGAACATCCGCTGGACGATCTCGGGATCCTCGGCTTCGGCCTCGGCGAGGAGATCCGTGACCATGGCCGAGTACGCGCGCGGGAAGAGGCGATCTCCCTCCGCGCTGAGCCGGTAAAGGTGATGCGGCCGGCCGGGTCCGGCACGGACCTCACGGTGCAGCACCCAACCATCGGCATCGAGCGCGGTGAGGAGCTGGCGAACGGCGCTGACGGTCACGCCGAGCACCTCGGCCAGCTCGTCGACCCTCGCCTCACCGCGTCGCTTCAGCGCGTCGAGGAGCGCCCGGCGGGTCGGGGGCAGTGAATCGAGCAGTGTCGCGTCGATCACGTCCGCCAGCCTACGGGTTCACACAGGTTCCGCTGCGCAAACAGACTCGGTCACGAACCGCTGCTGCCGAACCCGCGCCGACCGCGCTCACTGTCGGACAGCTCGCTCACCGCGACGAACGAGCTCATCTCGACCGCAAGTATGACGAGCTGCGCGATGCGATCGCCGCGCTCGACGGTGTAGGCCGAGCCGGCATCAGTGTTGACGAGGACCACGCGCACTTCGTCCCGGTAGCCGGCGTCGATGAGCCCTGGTGTGTTGAGGCAAGTGATGCCGTGCCGCACTGCGAGCCCGCTGCGAGGCAACACGAAACCGGCGTACCCCTCGGGAATGGCGAGTGCCACGCCGGTCGGCACGACGCAACGACCGCCGTGTGGCGCGATCGTCACCTGCTCCCTGGCATACAGGTCCGCGCCGGCGTCGCCCGCGTGGGCGTACGACGGCATCGGCAGGTCGGGGTCGAGGCGGACGATCGGCACCTGGACCACGCGGTGAATCTATGGTGCCGCAGTGCTCGTGTGGATCGACCTCGAGATGACCGGCCTCGATCCGAGCCGGCACGTCATCGTCGAGATCGCGACACTCGTCACCGACGACGAGCTCACCGTGCTCGGCGAGGGTCTCGACATCGTCGTGCACCAACCGGCCGAGGCGCTCGGGCCGATGGATGACTTCGTGCGCGAGATGCACACCAGCTCGGGCCTGCTCGACGAGATCGCCGCGTCGGAGACGTCCCTCGAGGACGCCGGCGAGCAGACGCTCGCGTTCATCAAGTCGCATGTGAAAGAGCCGCGTGCGGTGCCGCTGTGCGGCAACTCGATCGGCACCGACCGCAGATTCCTCGCCGTGTACCTCCCCGCCATCGAGGAATACCTGCACTACCGCTCGATCGATGTGTCGACCATCAAGGAGCTGGCGCGCCGCTGGTACCCCGGTGTGCTCAATGCGGCGCCGGACAAGACCGGTGCGCATCGCGCCCTCGACGACATCCTGGAGAGCGTCGAAGAGCTGCGTTACTACCGGGGCGCCGTCTTCCGCCCGCCTCCTTGATCACCGCATCGGCTGGCGGACTTGACCACGTGGTCAAGTAGGTTGCCGTCATGGCACGGCAGGAAGCGGAATCCGCGACGACCGAGATCACCGAGGTCGGTCCCGGAATCCTGCGCATGCAGTTGCCGCTCCAGATGCCCGGTCTCGGCCATGTGAACTGTTACGCGCTGGAGGACGAGCGCGGCTTCGCCGTCGTCGATCCGGGCATGCCGGGCCCGCAGTCGTGGAAGGCGCTGATGGATCGCTTCCGGCGCGCGGGTATCGAGCTCCAACACATCCACACCGTCGTCGTCACTCATTCGCACGTCGATCACTTCGGTGCATCGGGACGGTTGCGCGAGCAGGCGGACGCGCAGGTCGTCACGTCGAAATCGTTCCGCACGTGGTGGGACCCGAACGACGCGGGCGAGCCTGAGCTCGAAGGCGCCGACGGTGAGTCGGACATCGAGGTGCCGCGGGTCGATCGACGCAATCCGTGGAACCAGACGACCCCATGGGGCGGCAAGCACCCGAGGCCGCCGAGGCGCGTGCGCATCCGTTATCGCGTGGTGCGGCCGATGATGCGGCAATGGTTCGCGACGCCGAGCCCTGGAGTGCGCCTCGCCGATGCCGAAGTGATCACCCTCGGAAAGCGTGAGTGGGTGGCGGTCCACACTCCCGGGCACACACCCGACCATCTGTGCATGTACGACCCTGCTGGTGGCGTGCTGTTGTCGGGTGACCATGTGCTGCCGACGATCACGCCGCACATCTCGGGCATCGATGCGGGACCAGACCCGCTGACCGCGTTCTTCGCGTCACTCGAAAAGGTCAGCGAGCTCGACGGTGTCGACACGGTGCTGCCGGCCCACGGACATCCATTCGACGATCTCCGCGGTCGCGTGAAGGACATCGAACGTCATCACGAAGAGCGGCTGGCTCGTCTCCGTGAGGCGGGCGGCGAGCTCGGCGAGGCCACCGTTGAAGAACTGTCACAACGACTGTTTCGCGAGCGCTCGTGGGGGCCGATGGCCGAAAGCGAGACCTACGCGCACCTCGAGCATCTGCGTCTCGCCGGCAATGCGAGTCGCCACGACCGCGACGGTCACCTCGTGTACTCCATGTCGTGACGTCGGGCGCGTCGCGACGTTTCGTTTTCGAACCGCAAATATTCAGTTGACGCGGGTGACAAGGGCGTAGTTCGATGCCCAGGACGTTCAGGGCGAGCCGCCCTGGCGAGGTTCGAGATTCGAGGCAACTGGTGACGACGATCGGCGCGTATCTCACGGCGAAGGGGAACACCCACGCCACCGCGCCGCGCCCGGCTGGTGGGTCGTCCCTCTCTGCCTCTTGTGCGTGGCTCGGCGACACCCAGGTGATCAAGTCGGCCAACCGCATGTTCGTGGACGACCACCCGTCCCGGCGGCTTTCGGAGCCCTCGCAGTAACACTGCGAGGGACAGAGACTCCAAAGGCCGTCGGGGCAACCCGACGGCCTTTCTTTCTTTCTGCCCAGAGAACAAACCGAAGAGGATGGGGAGGGGACCGATGTTCGCCCCGCAGACCGAAACCAACACGAGCGTGCTCACGAGTGAGCTGGCGTCGTCCACCGACTGGTGGGGCGGCGCACTTTGCAACGACCTCGCGGGCACGTTGAGCGGGCTGTTCTTCAGCGAGGAGCTTCAGGACATCGCTGGCGCGAAGGCGATCTGCGCGGGATGCCCTGTGATCGCCGAGTGTCTCGAGGGCGCGCTCGAACGGCGTGAGCCATGGGGTGTGTGGGGCGGACAGCTGTTCCTCAACGGGAAGGTGCTGGCCAGCAAGCGGCGCCGCGGCCGCCCGCCCAAGGTGCCCCGCCCCGAGGACGAGCTCCCCGACGTTCCGGTGCCGCTGCATTTGCAAGACCGGCTCCGCACGGCCTGACACCAGCGCGGCCCGGGGTAACGCGGCGCCGCGGAGATCCCCCCTCTCTGCGGCGCCACAGGCGAGCCCCGGCCTGCGAGACAGGCGACCATCGGCGGCGGGTCCCTCGTAGGAGGGACCCGTCGTGATGGCCGACACCTGATGGCTGAAATGCTGACCCACAGAAGTACCGTCGTAGCGATGCGGCGCCTTGCTGTCGTTCTCCTTGCGGCTGCGCTGGTGCTGACGCTCGGCGCGTGCGGCGGCGGTTCGAGCAATCAGACGCTCGACGGGACGTTCAGTCGCTTCGACGGGTCGAAGGCGAGCTTCGCGGACTACCGGGGCAAGCCCGTGGTCGTGAACTTCTTCTCGTCGACCTGCGTGCCGTGCCAGAGCGAGATGCCGGCGTTCGAGCAGATCCACCGGGCTGCGGGCGACAAGATCACCTTCTTGGGGATGGACGTGCAGGACACCGTGGCAAGCGGCCAGGCGTTCATCCAGACGGTTGGCGTCACGTGGGACATGGGCCGTGATCCCGACGCGGCGATCCTCCAGAAGCTCGGCGGCACCGGACTACCGACGACCGTCGTGCTCGACGCCAACGGGCGGGTCGTCTACAAGCACCTCGGCGCGCTCGACGCCGGCGAGCTCACCAAGCAACTTCGCGACCACGGGTTCACCACGTGATCGACGTCGACCTCGCGCTTGCGTTCACCACCGGCATGGTGGCGACCGTCAACCCCTGCGGGTTCGCGATGCTGCCCGCGTACCTGTCGTTCTTCATCGGCGTCGAAGACCGCAACGAGGACGACCCACGCGCGAGCTTGTGGCGGGCGCTGCTCGTGGGCATCGCGGTCACCGCCGGATTTGCGGCCACGTTCGCGGTGGTCGGACTCGTCGTCAGCCGCATGACCCGCAGCGTCTACGACGTTGCGCCGTGGATGTCGTTGGTGATCGGGCTCGCGCTCGCGGTGCTCGGCGTCGCGTTGCTGGCCGGCTTCGAGCTCTCCGTGCGAACACCTCGACTCGACAAGGGCGGCCGCACTCGCGGCCTTGGCTCGATGGCGCTGTTCGGTGTTTCCTACGCAGTGGCGTCGGTCGGTTGCGAGCTCCCGCTGTTCCTCGCCGCCATGTCGGGTGTGTTCGGCAGAGGCATCGCGTCAGGGATCGCGTACTTCGTCGCCTTCGCGCTCGGATTCGCGGCGGTCTTGATCGGACTCACGATCGCGATCGCGATGGCGCGCCAGTCCCTCGTGCACACGGTTCGACGCGTGCTCCCGTACGTGAATCGGATCGCCGGAGGCCTGCTCGTGATCGCCGGCGTCTACGTCGCGTGGTACGGCACCGCGGAGATCCGCAACAACACGACGGACGCGACCGTCATCCGGGTGACCGACTGGTCATCGCAAGCCGCGGACACCATCACGCGCAACTGGCCGCTACTCGGCATCGGCTTCGCGGCCATCGTCGCGGCCGCGGCTGCATACGTCTTCTTGACGCGCGACTCACAGCGAGGCGACAGCCAATCCCAACGCAGCAGCGAGCAGGCACACAGCGACACCGCCGAGCATCGCAACGACGGCCGTGGAGGTCTCCCCGTCCTCGACGAGTCGCACGGTCTCCCATGACAGCGTCGACCACGTCGTAAGGGCACCACAGAATCCGGTGCCCACGAGCGTCCGGGTGTCGGCCGACCCACTGTGGTAGAGCACGAGCCCCGTCACGAAGCCGAGCAGGAACGAGCCGGTCACGTTCACGAGCTGCGTGCCGTACGGCAGGCGCGACTTGGTTCGGCGCGACACTGCGTCGTCCATGAAGTAGCGAGTCAGCGCTCCGAGCGAGCCGAGTACGACGACGCCGAGCGCGATCACGTGGCCACCCGCGCCAGCCGGCGCGCGCACACGATGCCGATCCCTGTGGCTGCGAGCCCGGTGACGATGGTGGCCACGACGTATGCGAGGGCAGTGAGCGTGCTGCCGTTGCGAACGAGCAGATCCGCCTCCGTGACGAACGTGCTCATGGTCGTCCACGCGCCGAGCAGCCCGATGCAGAGGAACGGGCGGGCCAGCCGGGGTGATGACCAGCGCTCGACGATCAAGACCATCAGCAACCCGATCAGCAGCGCGCCCGAGCTGTTGACGAGGAACGTGGTGGTCGGGAACGCGCCGCTTCTCGCAGGCCATTGCAGCCCGACTTCGTAGCGGGCGAGCGCGCCGATCGCGCCGCCGAACGCGATCGCGATCAAGACGTCCGGTCGGTGCCGTTCCGCCTCGGGCTCGAGATCGGGATCGATCGGTTCGTCGAACACGTCGCCGCCGGTCATAGACGAGAGACTAAGAGGGTGTCCTTGTTCGAAGAGCTCCTCGCCCACCCGGGGGTCGAGGAGGTGTGCGAGCTGCGCTCCTCGTTCGGACTGATGGCGTTCCACGGCGGCAACCTCGAACGCGCCACCGACACGATCGCCACGACGGTCGCGATGCGAACCGGCGCGTCGTTGTACGCAGTCGTGCAACCGCACGACCTTCGCTGGCACATCCCGTCGATCGAGGTGCAACCGGCGGCGTCCTCGAACCTGGCCGAGTTCCTGGACCACGTCGACATCGCGATCGCGTTCCATGGCTACGGGCGCGAGGGTTACTGGACGACGATCCTGCTCGGTGGTGCGAACCGCGCGCTCGCCCGCCATGTCGGGTCCGCCGTGCGCGGCTCTGTCGGTCCCCACGGCTACACCGTCGTCGACGACCTCGATGACATCCCGAGCCCGCTACGTGGGGTGCACCCCCGCAATCCCGTGAACCTTCCGGTCGGGAAGGGTGTGCAGCTCGAGTTGCCGCCCCGGGTGCGAGGGACGACGCCGTTGAGCAAACCTGAACACACGACGGCCCTCGTCGAGGGACTCGTCGCGGCGGTGTCGAGTTGGAACGGCGCGCCCTGAGGCTCTACGGAGCGATGCGAACGATGCGCCAGCCGTTGCCGGTGCGCAGGTAGCGCAACCGGTCGTGCAGACGGTCCGGCTGGTTGTGCCAGAGCTCGATGCGATCAGGGACGAGTCGATAGCCGCCCCAGTGCCGTGGGCGCGGCACCGGCAAGCCATCGAAGCGGGCTTCGATCTCGAGCACCCGCTGCTCGAGAAATGCCCGATCGGGGATCTCCTCGCTCTGCGGTGACGCCCATGCACCGATCTGGCTCGACCGGTCGCGGGTGGCGAAGTACGCGTCGGATTCCGCCGGATCGATCGTTGACGCCGTGCCGGCGACGATCACCTGCCGGCGGATCGGGAACCACGGGAAGACCAGCGAGGCGCGCGGGTTCTCGGCGAGGTCGCGTGCCTTTGCGCTCTCGTAGTTGGTGAACCACACGAAGCCACGATCGTCGATGCCCTTCAGCAGGACATGCCTCGCCAGCGGCCGGCCGGACGCGTCCGCGGTGGCCAACACCATCGCCGACGGCTCGGGAAGCTCGGCCTGCGCGTCGGCCAGCCATCGCTGGAACTGCACGAACGGATCGGGATCGACATCGGTGACGTCCATCGCCTTCGGTGTCTAGCTTGCAGCCATGGTGTCTGACGACTTCGAAACGATGCGGGTCACCGCGCAAGACGGCGTGGTGCGGGCGGCCATCGACCATCCCCCGATCAACCTGCTCGACCTCCCGTTGATGCTCGAGCTCGACCGCCTCGGCCGCGAAGTGGAGGACGACGGCGACGCGCGGGTGCTCGTGTTGTCGTCCGCCAACGAGGACTTCTTCGTGGCGCACGCCGACGTCAACCTCCTCCTCGGGTTACCTCGGGAAGAACGCGAGGAGCCGAACGACACGCTCGGCTTCTTCCACGCCATGGTCGACCGTTTTCGCACGATGCCGAAGGCCACGCTCGCCGTGATCGAGGGGCGCGTGCGCGGCGGCGGCAGCGAGCTGGTCTCGTCGATGGACATGCGCTTTGCCGATCTCGACCGCGCCGTGTTCGCGCAACCGGAGGTGGCGCTCGGGATCATTCCCGGCGGCAGTGGCACGCAGCGCTTGCCCACCCTCCTGGGCCGTGCTCGTGCCCTCGAGGTGATTCTCGGATGCAACGACGTCGACGCCGCGACCGCGGAGCGCTGGGGCTGGGTCAACCGGGCCCTGCCGTCCGCCGTGTTGCACACGTACGTCGACGACATCGCCGCACGCATCGCGTCGTTTCCCGCCCACGCGATCGCAACGGCGAAGGCGTCCGTCGCGCATGCGTTGGTCGATCCCGTCCCCGGATTGTGCGCGGAGGAGTGGCGGTTCTCGCAGACGCTGCTCGAGCCCGAGACGATCCGGCGGATGGAGCGGTTCCTCGAGATCGGCGGGCAGACCCGCGAGGTCGAGCTCGACCTCACCGCGCTCTACAACAAGTTGAGCTGATCCGACGGGCAGCCCCCCTGGTTGCGCCCCTTGCGAGGTGTGTCAGTGACCCGGTAGGTGGATGAGGAACGCCGTCGCGACGGTGGGAGGCTGACTCGGGTGCCGTAGAGGCGCTTGTAATAGTCGACGAGGTGCGGGTGGGTCTGCGCGAGATGTGCGTAGTACACCTCTTTGACGCCCGGTTGCAGACGGAGTCCGCCTCGCACGATCGACACCGCTCCTGCATCGCGGCACGCTCGAGTGACGGCATCGAGCTGTTCGGGCGCGTCGGAGAGCCCGGGAAGGATGGGGGCGATCAGCACGCCGCATTCGATGCCGGCGCGGTTGAGTTGCTCGACGGCGCGCACCCGTTGCATCGGGTGCGGCGTGCCTGGCTCGGTGGCCTTCCACACCCCTTCGTCGAGGGTGCCGATGGAGAAGTCGACCCGCACGTGCGCACGCTTCCGCGCCTCCGCGATCAGGTCTCTGTCGCGGAGGACCAACGTCGACTTCGTGAGGATCGAGAACGGGTTCGAGCGCTCACTCAACGTCTCGACGATGCCGCGCGTCAGCCGGTACTTGCCCTCGCATCGTTGATACGGATCGGTGTTGGTGCCCATCGCGATCAGATCGCCGCCCCACGTGCGCGGGTGCAGCTCCGCCCGCAACCGCTCGACCGCGTTGACCTTCACCACGATCTTGCGATCGAAGTCGTCGTCGATGTTCAGGTCGAGGTACGCGTGTGTCGGCCGAGCGAAGCAGTACACGCACGCGTGGCTACAGCCCCGGTAGGCGTTGATCGTGTACTCGAAGCCGAACGGCGCGCCCTTGACGTGGTTGATGATCCGCTTGGCGCGGACGTGGAGAAACTCCATGCCGCGGAACTCGCCCCGCCCCGGCTCACGCTCGAAGATCGGGCTCTCGAAGAGCGTGGACTGGGCCTGGGGCTCGTCCGCGGTGGCCCAACGCAACTGGCCGGACGACATCCCCCCAGTGTAGCGGGTCAGACGAACACACGTTCGCCTGACCCGCGACACGTCAGGCGTTGAATTTCAAGCCGTACGTGGACTTGAGGCCTTCGAGGCAGAGCGGCCGGGTTGGGCACTCGGGCGGCCCACCGAACTTGAGCGGGTCCGTCACGTTGGCGAGGTCGGACACCTTCGACAGGTGGTACTTGTTCGCCGTCGCCTGCGTGACGACGAACGTGTTCACACTGTCCGCCGGTGCGGGTGTCGTCAGGGTGAAGCCCTTGGCCTCGGCCCGCGGCTTCGCGTCGTTCAGCGTCGCCGTGAGGTCGTTCGTCGACTGGCCACCGAGGAAGGTGTCGAGCGTGCCGACGAACTCGGGCACGAGATCGAGCTGGCCACCCTCGAGGGCGGGCAGATATGCCTCGCGCGCGCCGAAGTCCATCTTGAACGAAACGGTCGCGCCCGCCTTCTGTAGCGCTTGCCCGTAGAGCTGCGCGGCGAACTCCGACTCGGCGAAGTTCGCGCTACCGACGACGAACGTTCCTGTCGCAGTCGTGCCGGACGGCGGGAGGTTGTTGTCAGTGAGGAACTTGCCCGCCACGTCCTCGGGGTTCTGACCGTCGATGGACACGGCCGCCACGGCCTTCTGCACTTCCTGCTTGGTGAGCTTCGCGTTGACGGCGTCGAGCACGGCGGTGACCTGTTGCGTCGCCTTCGCCTTGTTCACCGCGGGTACGAAGTTGTCGACCGGTTGCAGCTTCTTGTCGTCGTCGAGCGCGACCCAGTTGTTCTTCGCGATCGCGCCGTCACTGGAGAAGAGCAACGCGACATCGATGTCCCCGTGATCGAGTGCGGCCTTCGTGTTGGGACCGCCGGCGTCGAGCGGTACGAAGCTGAAGGTGGCACCGCCGCCGGCCGCAGATGACGATGCGGCGCTGTTGGCGTTGCTCTTCGAGCTGTCGCTGCCACATGCGGTCACCACCAACAGAGCGACGAACGCGGTGCCCAACAGCACCCGTACAGGTTTCGTGATCACAGGCTGACCTTTCCGTCGGGTTGAGGGATTGCCGCTACCGCGGCCGCTCTCGCGGTGACCAGCTCGGCGTGCAGCCCCCGTGGCGTGAGCACGCGCTGGGCGACACCCAGCGCGACCTCGACGACGAGGGACAACAACGCGACGAGCAGAGCCCCCGCGAAGATCTCAGTGTTGTCGAAGATGGCGCGTCCATCGATGATGAACCGCCCGAGGCCGCCCGCACCGACGAACGCGGCGATCGTCGCGGTGGCGACGACTTGTACCGACGCGGTGCGCACACCCGCCATCAACAGCGGTACCGATATCGGCAACTCGATGCGCCGGAGGATCTCGCCCTCGCTCATCCCGACGCCGCGCGCGGAGTCGCGTATCTCGTCCGGCACCTCCGCGACTGCGACGTAGGCGTTGGTGACGAGAGGCGGCACCGCGAGCGCGACGAGCGCGATGAACGTCGTGAACGATCCAATCACAGGGAGCTCGAGCAAGCCGAACGCCTGTGACCCGAGCACGAGGATCGCGAACGAGGGGATGGCGCGGCCGACGTTGGAGACGTTGACGGCGATGGTGCCGAACTGGCGCCGGTGACCGAGCCACACCGCAACGGGCACGGCGAGGATGATCGACGCGACGATCGCGCAGACCGAATACTGGAGATGTTCGAACAATCGGTTCGGGATGC
>DASXPN010000021.1:0-45162 GCA_036493595.1 Acidimicrobiales bacterium
TCGAACGCACCGAGCTCCTATCCAGGCGTCTGACCCAGCCCCATCCGAAACGAACCTCATCACGAAGGGCTCACCGCATTCCACCAGCGGTGAGCCCTTCTCTACGTCACGACCTACCTCGGCCCCGTGCGTCCGACCTGATGGGCGGCCGCTGTCAGGGCGCGGTGACGCCGGCCGGAACCCACGGCCGTCCCTGTTCCCGTCGAGCCACACGCCGGCCGCTCCAGCGCGACAACCGAAGAGATGGACGCTCCACGAGTCTGAAGAAGCCCTCCGCGGCCAGGAGCGCAAGTGCCATGCCGAGGAGCGCGGTGCCCGGCCGGAAGCCGCCCGCAAGCAGGGCGACCGACACGACGATGGGCTCGTGAACGAGGTACAGGCTGAACGACCGGGTGCCGAGCCACTGCGCCGGGCGGGTCTCGAGCCAGCCTCGCCACCGCGCGCCGCCCACGGTGAGGGCCACGAGGAGCGTCGCACCCAAGGCCGGACCGACCGCTGTCGCGTACCCGATGACTTGCGGCGACCGGCCCGGATCCTCGCTGACCCACCACGCCGTCGTCCACCGAGCGGTGAGCAACACCGCAGCCGCGCCGAAACCGATTGCGGACGCGAGGCCGCTGTGCAGCCAGGTACGCCAGTGCACCAACTGGTCGCGGTGCTGCGCCAGGAGCACGCCGAACCCGAACACCGGCAGCGCGACGAGGTAGTCCTTCGCTTCGTGCACGCCGAGCGCGAGCACGCCGATGAGGCCGAGCATCGGGATCACCGCGGGGACCCGTCTCAGTAGGTGCGCGACCAGCAGGTACAGCGGCAGGGCGGCAGAGAAGAGCACCTCCCACTGCAGCGACCACAGCACCGGGTTCAGCGCGCCCGGCGTCTGAGTCACGAGCGTGGTGTCACCGACCAGATCGCGGCCGCGGATCGGGTGGTCGTGCATGTTTAGCCACCAGTTCAAGTTTGGCTGCGCGTGACGAGGCACGATCATGATCGCCAGTGCGGCAAAGACGAGCGCTCCCCAGACCGGGAGGTAGAGCCGCAGCGCTCGCCGCACGTAGTAGCTGCCCCAGGCCATCGGCCGGCGGGCCGACAACGTCAGCACGTAGCCGCTGAGGACGAAGAAGACGATCACCGCTTCACCACCGCCGTAGAGAAGATGCAGCGGCGTGTACACCAGCCAGCTCAGGCTCGTCGGCACGACCGTCAAGGATTGGTACGGGTCGACCGCGGCCGCCGAAGCCAGCAACGTGTGGTGCACCACGACGACGAGCGCAGCCACACCCCGCAAACCGTCGAGCGAGTGATCTCGCGGCGGGGTCGGCTCGCGCATGACAGAACTCAACGCTAGTCGCAGCCTCCGTCAACGCCGGGTAGGTCGAACGAGACCGGATCGTCGAAAGGAGAACGCCAAGGAGCCACCTATACCCGTCCGCGAAGCCGGACGGGGGATAGCGGCCCATCGTGCCGCGCTGGCCCGTGACGTCAGTTCCTGGGTGACGTCAGGTCGTAGACGGTGATGTTGCCGACGGTCGTCGAGGTGAAGTTGCGCTCGACGTAGGTCGTGATCTGGCTCGACGTGGATGCGCCACCGCCACCACCACCACCGAAGCCACCGCGACCGAAGCCACCGCCGCCCGCGATGAAGTAGTGAATGTCACCGGCCTCGACGTAGGACTGGAACTGCGCCAGCGTCGGTGAGGGATCGGTGCCGTTGAAGCCGCCGATCGACATCACCGGGTCATTCGTGGCGAGCTGGTAACCGGAGCCCGAGTTCGAGCCGACCGTCGCGGCCACCCACGTGTAGTTGCCGGCGCCCTGCTCGAGCAGTTGCGTGAGTGCGGCGCTGGGCGTGCTGCCGTCGAGCAGGCCGCCGGCGCCGCCTGCGGCACCACCAGCGGGCGCGCCCGGGAACCCTTGCGCTCCTCCGCCGCCGGCGCCGCCACCGACGCGTCCGCCCGGACCTGCCCCCGCGAAGCCGCCGGGACCTGCTCCTGCGAAGCCACCGCCCGGGCCGCCGAATGAAGCCGCGACCGTCGGACCGGCGGACGGGATCGAACCGCTGTGTGGTGTCGACGCGGTTGCGAACGCATACGCACCGGAACCGGCAAGAGCGACGACGATGCCTGCGGCCGCGATCGCTTGTCCGGCTCGACCGAACACCCACGGACCGACGAGGAGCGCCGCCGCGACCGCGAGTCCGCCGACGAAGATGGTTGGCGCCAGCCACGGTTGCCAGTCGGGCGTGCGGTGCAGCAACACGAGGCTGCACACCGCGGTGGCAACGAGCGTGGTCGCCAGCGTCGCTCGGCACATCGGATCGTGACGCCGGCGCCACAGGTACGTCACGCCGATGCCGACGACCGCGCCGATCGCAGGGCCGAGCACGACCACGTAGTACGGATGGATGATGCCTTGGCCGAGGCTCAGCACGAGTCCCGTGAACACGAGCCAACTCCCCCACAGCGCCATGCCGGCGCGTGCGCGATCGGTGCGCGGTGCCCGCCAGGTCATGGCGAACACCGCGACCATCAAGATCAGCGCGGCAGGGAGCAGCCACGCGATCTGACCACCGAACGCGTCGTTGAACATCCGTGTCCATCCGGTCGGTCCCCACATGCTTCCGGCCTGCCCACGGCCGCCGACGCTGCCCGTCTCGCTCCCGGTCAGCCGGCCAAAGCCGTTGTAACCGAAGATGAGATCCCACAGGCTGTTGTTCTGCGAGCCGCCGATGAACGGACGGCTCGACGCGGGAACCGCCATCACCGCGACGACCCACCAGAACGACGACACGAGGACCGCTACCGCGGCGATTGCGACCTGCCAGATACGACGGCGCAGCGGCGCGTTGGCGGCCACGAGGTACACGAGCGTGAAGCCCGGCACGACGAGGAACGCCTGCAGCATCTTGGTGAGGAAGCCAAAGCCGATGAGCGCACCGGCCGTGACGAGCCACAGCGTGTTACCGCGCTCGATTGCCCGCGTCAGCGCGTACGCCGACCCCACCAAGAGCAGCGTCAGCAGCGCGTCGGGATTGTTGAAGCGGAACATCAGCGCGGCCGCGGGGGTGAGTGCGAGGACCAGACCGGCGATCAACCCCGCGCCTGCACCGAACCAACGCTTCACTGCCGCATACAGCACGCCCACCGCCGCGACACCCTCGAGTGCTTGTGGCACGAGGATGCTCCACGAGTTGACCCCGAAGATGCGGGCGCTGATCTCCATGACCCACAACGAGGCCGGAGGCTTGTCGACCGTGATGAAGTTCGACGCGTCCGACGAGCCGAAGAAGAACGCCCTCCAGCTCTTGGTACCCGCTTGCACCGCCGCGGAGTAGAAGCTGTTGGCCCAGCCCGAATCGCCGAGCGCCCACAAATAGAGCAACGCGGTGCCGACCAGCAGCGCGATGAGACACGGCTTCGCCCAACTCGGATCAGCCTCGGCCGGCGGCACCGTCGCTTCTTGCGGTGTGGAACCGACACCAGCGGGCGGTTCGGTGGTGGCCGGGAACGGAGGCGCCTGTTCGCGCGGGCTCAGCGTGATCGTTGCCATGGACGAAGTGTCGGGAACCAGGCTCCGAGTCAGCTGAGAGTCAGGCGAGAATGCGCTCACGCCGCCTCGAACGCATCGGGCGGCGCGTGTACACCGGCGAGGTCGTCCTCACCCGCACGAAACAGCACTCGATCGAGCACCACGAACTGCACGAGCCACAGTGAGCCGAAGGCCGCGAGGTTCGAGGCGTCGGCGACGAGGCCCTGCACGCTCGGCCCGTAGCCCAGGTTGGTCACCCAGGCGGTGCCCACGCTCACCGCGATCGTCGACAGGACGAGCCCGATTGCGCTCAACGTGCAGAACGGTCCGATCTCCCGCAGGATCGAGCGCCGCCCCTGCTTGCCCCACACCCAGCGGCGGTTGAGCTCGAAGGAGGGCACCGTGCCCGCCGCCGTCGCGACGACGTTGGCCCACCCCGCGGGGATTACCGCCAGGTACACGAGTCCGCCGAGCGTCGACATGGTGACGGTGGTGGACACGACCGAGACCGCGCCGTACTTGACGAACCGGTTGAACAAGGTCATGCCGCGTTGTCTCGCACCGCGTCGAGGCGAACCGTGCCGTCCGGCACCGCGTCGAGAGAGGTGGCGCGGCCTGACAGCCGGCGGCGCAGCAGCACGAAACGAGCGAGCGCGCCGAGCGCGCTCGTCGCGGTCAGCGCGAACACGATCCACGCGAGCGACGTCACCCCTGCGATCGCCAGCACCGCGAGCGTCGCCAGCGTGGTCGCGAGCGGGATGAATCCCAGTGCGAGACCGGCGCGGTAGTCCTGACCGCGTCCGGCCCGGCCTCGCAACGCGAACGTCAGCCGGCGATTCGCCGCGGTGTTGGCGATCGAACAGATGGCGAGTGCGACGACGTCGGCACCCACGTAGCCGAGGGGGTCGCGCAGCAGCACGAACAACATCGCGAACAACGCGGTGCTCACGACCCCGATCGACGCGAACCGCGCCAGCTGCGCGCTCAGGTTGTCATCGTTGCGCGCTCGATCGATGCGTCCGGCAATGGGGCGCATCACACTTCCAGGCTCGCTCACGAAGCGGTGCAACATGCGCGCGATGCCGCGCAAGTCGGTGCGGGCGGTGCGCGCCACGTCGACGCGCGAGTCCGGATCGTCGACCCAGTCGACCGGCACCTCGTGGATCCGAAGACCGTTGCGCTCCGCGAGCACGAGCAACTCCGTGTCGAAGAACCACCCGTCGTCCTCGACGAGCGGCAACAGTGACCGCGCCACGTCTGTGCGGATCGCTTTGAAGCCGCATTGCGCGTCGGAGAACCCACTGCGCAACGTCGCCTTCAGCAGCAGGTTGTACCCACGCGAGATCACCTCTCGCTTCGGGCCGCGCACGACGCAGGAACCAGGCGCGAGGCGGGTTCCGATGGCTACGTCGCTGTGACCCGACACCAAGGGCGCGACGAGCGGGAGGAGCGCGTCGAGGTCCGTCGACAAGTCGACGTCCATGTACGCGACGACCGGTGCCTCGCTCGCGGACCACGCCGTGCGCAGCGCGAGACCGCGGCCCTTGCTGTCGAGGTGCATGGCGGTCACACCGTCGAGCTCGCGGCTCAACCGATCGGCGATGGCCCATGTGCGGTCGGTGCTCGCGTTGTCGACGATCACGATGTGCCACGCCAGCGGAAAATGAGTTCCCAGGTAGTCGTGCAGCCTGCGGATCGACGGCTCCAATGCCGCCGCCTCGTTGTAGACGGGCACGACGATGTCGACCATGGATGCAACGATCGGCGTCGCAGCTGAGTCACGGCGCAGAGTCGTGTCCACGTTTGCTGAGAGTTCGCTGATCAGTTGCCGCTGGACGAACTGCTGTTGCCGGATCCGCCCTGACCGCCTCCGCCCCCGAAGCCACCGCCGCCCCCGAAGCCGCCGCCGCCGAACCCGAAGTTGCCGTTGCCGATGCTGATCACCTGCGACGTCGATCCGTCGGCGTTGGTGATCTGGCGAACGACGATCGTCTCGCCCGACGTGATGTCGGAGGCGGCGCCCGTCGTCGTCTTCGTGATCATCGCGTTGGGATCGAGGGTGATCGTTTGGGTCTGACCCTGCGCGTCCTGGATGGTGATGGTGTTGCCGCTGACGGACTGCACGGTGCCGACCTGTCCTGCGCCGCGAGCCGCGCCGGTGCCGCCGTTGCTACCGGTGCTCCCGTTGGCACCGCGCCCGGCACCGGCTCCGCCGTAGCGGAAGCCGCCGCGCCCGGTGTTCTGGCCGGCGCCGGTTGCGCTCACCGAGGCCGACGCGTTGTTGCCTTTCAGTTGCGCGCCACCCCAGATGCCGATGAGGGCGACGACCGCGACGACCGCGATCGCGATGGGGAGCCTGACGCGGACTCCCTTCGGTGCATTCTCCGCTTGCCACTTCTCGTCGAGATTGGGGGCGCCGGAGTTGCCGGCGCTCGGGTCGGGGGTCGGGTCCATGGTCATTGCTGCTTCTCTCAGTTGGTCATTCGTGACGGAGTGCGTCGATGGGACGTAGGGATGCGGCGCGGTTGGCCGGGTAGATGCCGAAGAAGAGGCCGACGGCGAGGGACACGCCGAAGGCGAGAGGGATCGAGTAGCCCGCGATCACCGGGTCGACGCCGACGATCTTGAACTGGCTGCCGATGAAGCCGGCGGCGATGCCGGCGAGCCCGCCGATCAACGTCAGAATCACCGCTTCGGTGATGAACTGAGCGAGGATCGCCGTCTTCGGCGCGCCGATCGCTTTGCGGATGCCGATCTCACGAGTCCGCTCGGTGACCGTGACCAGCATGATGTTCATGACCCCGATGCCGCCGACGAGCAACGAGATGGCGGCCACTGCGCCGAGCAGGACCGTGAACGTGTCGCTCGTGTCCTGACTCGTCTGCAGCAGGCTGCCTTGGTTCAACACCATGAACGGAGAGGTCGCGTCGGCGGAGATGCCGTGGCGCGAGTCGAGGATCGTGACGATCTCCGCTTGCGCCGCGTCCTCAGCGCCGGAGGACTTCGCCTGTACGACCACCTGCTGGTACCCCTGCGTCTTGCCGGTCAACGTGTCCTGCGCCGCGGTGTACGGGATCAGGCCGAAGTCGTCGAGATCCTGCGCGCCGTTGGTGCCCTTCGCCGCTTGCACTCCGACGACTTGGAACGACTTACCGTTGATCTGGATCGTCTCGCCGACCACGTTGCTGCCGGGCGCGAAGAGGTTCGACACCGTCGTGCGGCCAAGGACGATCACCCGCGCGTGGTTGGTGACGTCGTCGGTGGTGATGGCACGACCGACGTCCACGCTGCGATCGGTCGTGTCGAGGTAGTTCGCATCGCTCGCGTCGAGCGTGCCGACGGTCGCCGACGCACCCGAGTACGTCGCGGTCGCGTTGGCGACAGTGATGACCGGTGAGGCGGACACGATGTCCGGCGCTTGGGTCTTGTCGTTGAGCGCGGCGACATCGGCGTCCTTGATCTGGATCGACTGCGACTGCGTGCCGGTGCGCTGGGCGCCACCGCCGGACCGCCCGCGGTTGAACACGGTCAGCGTGTTGGTGCCCAGCTTCTCGATGCGGTCCTGGATGGCGACGGATGATCCGTTGCCGACCGCGATCAGGACGATCACGGCGGCGACACCGATCAGGATGCCGAGCACGGTGAGCCCCGACCGCAGCTTGTTGGCGGCGATGCCGCGCAGCGCGATCTGAAAGCTGTCCGGGCTCACGACGCAGCCACCGGCGCCGCGAGAGGGGGGGATGCGTGCAGGCGATCGTCGGCGACGATGAGACCGTCGCTCAGCCGCACGATCCGTCCCGCGCATTGCGCCACGTCACGCTCGTGGGTGATGAGCCCGATGGTGCGGCCCTCGCGATTGAGGCTGCTCAGTAGGTGCATGATGTCCGCGCTCGCGACCGAGTCGAGGTTGCCGGTCGGCTCGTCCGCGAGGATCAGCGCGGGACTGGTGACGAGCGCGCGTGCGATCGCCACCCGCTGCTGCTGGCCACCGGACAGCTCCGTCGGCAGGTGCTCCGCGCGATCAGAGAGACCGACCATCTCCAGCGCGACGTTGGCGCGCTCGCGCCGCTCGCGCCGCTTCACCCCTGCATACGCGAGCGGTAACTCGACGTTGGCCACCGCGGACGTGCGCGGGATCAAGTTGAAGCTCTGGAACACGAACCCGATACGACGGTTGCGAACGCGCGCGATTTGCGACTCGTCGAGCGTGCGAACGTCGATGCCGTCGAGCAGGTACCGGCCGGTGGTCGGCACGTCGAGGCAGCCGAGAATGTTCATCAAGGTCGACTTGCCCGACCCCGACGCACCCATGATCGCGACGAAGTCGCCGCGCTCGATCATCAGGTCGATGCCTTGCAGCGCGCGCACCGACAGGTTCCCCGTCTCGTAGGTCTTGGTCACCCCATGGAGCTCGATGACCGGATGGTCACCGTCCATCAGTTGGCTCCGCCACGGAACCCGCCGCCGCCTCCCCCGAAGCCGCCGCCGCCCCCACCGAACCCGCCGCCTGCGCCACCCGCTCCGCCGAGCGTGCCGGTTCCACCGGTGCCGGTGCCAGTGCGGGCCGTCGTCGTGATGGAGCCGGTGCTGATCGATACCTGGTCACCCTCGGACAAGCCCGACATGATCTCGGTGGTGCTGTCGCCTTGCAGACCGGTGGTCACCTGGGTCTGCACCGTCTGGCCGTTCACGACCTTGTCGACGAACGAGGACCCTCCTTGCGTCTGCACGGCGGCCGTCGGCAGCTCGAGCACGTTGTCGTCCGACTGTGTCGTCACGATCACGTTGGCCGTCATCCCGGACTTCGCCGCGGTCGGCGCGTTGGTGACCGACACGATCGCGTTGTAGGTCACGACGTTGCTCGTGACGGTGGCGGTGTCGTCCACGGACTGCACCGCGCCGTTCAACGTCACGCCCGTGAGCGCATCGAGCGTCGTCACCGCGGGTTGCCCGACCTTGATCTTGACCGCGTCCGACTCGGGGAAGCCGACCTTCACCTCGTACGCCGTCGGGTCCACGATCGTGAAGGCCGGCGTCGACGAGCTCGACGAGTTGGAGGAGCTCGAGCTGTTGGCGGCCGCGGCTGCCCCCGTCCCGGCCGTCCCGCCCGTCGCTCCGGACCCGCCGGTCGCTCCGTTGCCCGACGAACCACTGCCGGACGAACCACTGCCGGACGACGAGCTGTTCGAGCCCGCGCTCACCTGGTCACCGACGACCGCGTTGACCGCGCTGACGGTCCCGTCCGTCGGTGCCGTCAACGTCGTGGCGTCAACTGCCTTCTGGGCGGAGGCGACCGCGCTCTGGGCCTGTATGACACTCGCCTTCGCGGTGTCCACCGCGCCGGCGTCGACGGTCGACGGCGTGCTACTGCTGTTCTGAGCCGCAGAGAGATTGGCCTGGTCGACCGCAGCCTTCGACTGCGCGGTGTGGACGGCCTGCGTGTCCTTCTGTATGCCGACCGCTTGGGCTTGGGTCGCGTTGGCCAGCGTGTTCTGGTCCTTGTTGACCGCCGCCTGATCCGCATCGATGCGGCCGCACGCCGCACTCGAGGGATCGGCCGAGCACGCTTGCTGATCCGACGCCAGGGTCTGCTGGTCGTTCGTCAACTGGTTCTGCGCCTGGTCGACCGCGAGTTGATAGCCCTTCGCATTGACCGAGGCCGCGCTCTGGGCGTCGCTCACGGCTACGAGATCGGCGTTCACCTGCGCTTGGGTGACGGTGCTGGAGCCGCCACCGCTTCCGCCGGTTCCGGTGCCGCTGGACGAAGTGCCGGATTCGGCTTGCGAGAGCTTGGCGTTGGCCGCATTCAGGTTGAGCGCCGCCACCTCGAGGTTGGTCGCGGCATCGGTCCCGTCGAGCTTGGCGAGGACCTCGCCGGCAGTCACTTGCTCACCGGCCGCCACGTCGACCTCGGTGATCGTCCCGCTCGTCGCGAAGTTGACGTCGACCGGACTCGCCGGCTGGAGGTTGCCGGTGGCGGAGACGGTCTGGGCGACGCTGCCGACCTGCACGCTCACGAGCCGCGTGTTCGGCGTCGACCCCGAGCTGGAGCCGGCGACTGCCCCATATGCCATCGAACCGGTCGCGAGGAGCACAACCGCGAGCACGCCATAGCCCACGATCTGCTTCGCCCTAGGAGACATCACTGAAGTCGACCAGCGGAGTCTGGGACCGCGCTGCGACCCGCCTTGGAGTTCGTTGTGAGTGTTCGTGCGCCCGGCTCGTCCGTCGGGTTCATCAGCGGCACGTGGATGGTGAAGCGCGCGCCCGCGCCGGGGGCGTTGTCGACCGCCGCTCGACCACCGTGGGCGATGACGATGGCGTGGACGATGGCGAGACCGAGCCCGCTGCCTCCGGTCGAGCCGTGGCGGTGCCCTCGCGCCGCGTCCGCTCGCCAGAACCGGTCGAACACCTTCTCGGCCTCACCCGTTCCGAGGCCAGGGCCCTCGTCGGTCACGACGACGACCGCCTGCGCGCCGTCGGATCCGACGTAGACGTCGACCGGGGTGCCCGCCGGCGTGTGGTCGCGCGTGTTGGCCAGCAGGTTCGCCAGCACCTGGCGTAACCGGTGCTCGTCGCCTTCGACCATGACCGGACCGTCGCAGTGGCAGCTGACCCGTCGATCGGGTTCGACCACCCGAGCGTCGCTCACCGCGTCGACGGCGATTGCGGCGAGGTCCACCGGCGCCCAACCGAGCGGACGGCCTTGGTCGAGGCGGGCGAGCAGCGAGAGGTCGTCCACGAGCACCCCCATGCGCGCGGCTTCGTCCTCGATGCGAGACACCGCCCGCGCTCCCTCTTCGGGGTCCGACAGCGCTCCCCGTCGCAGGAGCTCGGAGTAGCCGCGGATGGACGTGAGCGGCGTACGCAATTCGTGCGACGCGTCCGTGACGAAGCGCCGCAGCTTCTCCTCCGACGTCTGCCGTGCGTCGAACGCGTTGTTCAACGCGTGCGCGAGATGTTCCACCTCGCCCTTGCCGCGCGCCTCGACACGACGATCGAGATCGCCCTCGGCGATGGCGTCGGCCGCGTCCGCCATGTCGCCGAGCGGACGCAGTCCTATGCGTACGAGCCACAACCCGACACCGGTCGCCAGGACGAGTAGTGCAATGCCGACACCGATCTCGAGCCACCGCAGCCGGCTGACGGTCGCGTTGATCTCACTCAACGGTGCGAGCACCACCGCGACGTCCGTCGAGTTCGGTATCGGCTCGACGATCACGCGGTAACGAGTGCCGTCGATGGTGTCCTCGGACCAATCGGTGCGCCCGGAGCGGCCCCTCGCCAGCACCGACGTCGGAACGGCGCGCAGGATGCCAGCCGCGTTCGAGAAGGGCGACGCGAACTCTCGCACCACGTTGCCGTTCGCGTCGTACCTCGCCGCGAACACGTCACCGTTGAATCCCTGCGGCGCGACCGCGCCCGAGGTGATCACTTCGCTCGGCGCAGGGCTGGTGCCAACCGCCGGCTCGGCCAGACGGCGCACGGCGAAGGGCTCGACGCCGGACAGTCGGTCGTCCACCCGCTTCAGTAGGTAGGAATGCAGCGCGCTGCTGGTGGCGACGCCCGAGATCACCAACCCCACACCGGTGAGCACGAGCACGACCACGACCAGCCGTACCCGCAGGCTCATGCCCTGCGCCTACCGCGGTCGCTCACGAGTCCGGATCGATCCTGATCACGTAGCCGAACCCGCGGATCGTGTGGATGAGCGGGGGGTCGACGGCGTCGACCTTCTTGCGCAAGTAGGAGATGTAGGTCTCGACGACAGTCGACTCGCCGTCGAAGTCGTATTGCCACACGTGCTCGAGGATCTGTGACTTCGACAACACGCGGCCCGCGTTCATCATCAGGTAGCGCAGCACGCGGTACTCGGTGGCGGACAACTCGATGCGCTCGTCACCGCGGGTCACCTCGTGGGCTTCGTCATCGAGGACGAGATCGCCGACGGTCAGGCGCGTCACCGTCCGCGCGCCGCCGCTGCTCCGACGCAACACCGCTTCGATACGAGCGACGACCTCCTCGAGACCGAAGGGCTTGGTCACGTAGTCGTCACCGCCGAGACGGAGCCCGCTGACCTTGTCCTCCGACGCATCGCGAGCGGTGAGGAAGATGATGGGTGTCTGCACGCCGTCGTCGCGCAGGCGCCGGCACACCTCGAAGCCGTCGCAGCCAGGCATGGCGACGTCGAGCAGCATCACGTCGGGGCGGGTGTCGACGGTCTTCGCGATCGCGTCGAGCCCGTTGCGCGCCACTGAGACGTGGAAGCCGAGGAAGCGGAGCCCCGCGGTCAGCACGTCGGTGATGTACTCCTCGTCGTCGGCGACGAGGACGTTCAGCGGCACCCCGCCGTTGCCGAGAAGGTCCACCGACGCATTTCGCGCTACGAACCTGTGAAACAGCTGAGAGCCCGTTGGGAAGCAGGTGTGAGCCGCGAGGGCGCGCCGAACGCTTGGGCGATCCCCGGCGAACGCTTGGGCGATGCGTCATCCCCCCGATGACAGGACGCCCAGGCGATCCTCGATGAATGGCAGCGCGAGTGGGGTGAGCCGAGCTACGTCTGCATCTCGCGGCCGTGGGCGATGACGGCGAAGATCACGAGCACATCGAGCGTGATGATGATCGTGGACCAGACCGGCGCGGCGTTGATGAACGCGAGGTTCACGACCGCGCTCACGAAGGCGGCGATCACCGCTATCACGCGGCCGAATCCCCGGCCCGAGAACAAGCTGACCGCGCCGATGATCAGGAAGAGGCCGACGATGAGGTGCGTCCAGCCCCACGCCGTGTAGTCGATCTTGAGGACGAGACCGTCCTTGTTCGTGACGTAGTAGTCGTCGTTGAAGATGCCGGTGACGCCCGCCATCACTTGGAAGATTCCGGCGAGGCCGAGGATCGTCGCGCCGAACGCGATCCACCCGACCCATCCCGTCACCTCTCGCGGTTGCGTGTTCATGCGACCACCTTCCAATACCGGTGCCCGGCCGTCATCACCCGCGCGGAATGATGCAGCGGTGAGCGAGCTCGAGCTCCCCCGCAATCTCGTCGAGGGTGCCATCCGCTACGGCGACGACCAGCACCGTGCCTGGATGAACGCCCTGCCCTCGGTCATCGCCGAGATCGCTCGCCGCCGTGATCTCGACCTCGGTGCGCCGTATCAACCCGGCGGATTCACTTCTTGGGTCGCGCCGGCCCGCACCCACGACGGCCTCGACGTGGTCGTGAAGTTCGGAAGGCTCGATACCGAAGCGGCGCACGAGTACCACGCGCTGCGCCTCTGGGACGGCAACGGCGCGGTCCGCCTCTACGACGTCGAGGAATTCGAAGGCACCATCTTCTTGGCGATCGAACGCTGCGTACCGGGCCGTGCACTGAACGAGCTCGAGGAATCAGAGCAGGACGAAGTGCTCACCGCGCTGCTGTCGCGCCTGTGGATCGAGCCGCCGCCCCGGCATCGACTTCGATCGCTGCAACAGATGTGCGACGAGTGGGCGAACGGGTTCGATCGAATGATCGCCGCGGGACGATCGGCGCTGGATCCCGGCCTCGAACGCGAAGGCATGGCGCTGCTCCGGACGCTCCCTTCGACCGCTGATCGCAACACGCTGCTCTGCACCGACCTGCACGCGGGCAACGTGTTGTCGGCACAGCGCGAACCGTGGCTCGTCATCGATCCCAAGCCGTACGTCGGCGACCCGACCTTCGACGCCGTGCAGCACATCCTCAACTGTCCCGACCGGCTCCACCGCGATCCCGTAGGCCTGGTGGCGCGCATCGCCGGCCTGCTCGACCTCGATCCACTACGCCTCCGGCTCTGGCTGTTCGCCCGCTGCGTGCAGGAATCACCCAGATGGCCCGGGATGGCTGACGCCGCGGTGCACGTCGCGCCGCGATAGCTCCGTAACGGTGTACGAAAGGCAGCGAGACTGCGCACGGTGAAGGAGGGGTGCTGATGGTCGGCGACATGTTGGACCCTCGGCGACACGAGCCGCCGTTCGTCCTCGGTGAGCGAGACATGCTCGAGGCCTGGCTCGAGTTCCATCGTCTGACGTTGCTGCTGAAGTGCGAGGACCTCGACGACGCGGCTCGCAAGGCGCGCCCGATCGCGACGTCGCTGTTGTCCTTGCACGGTCTCGTCCGGCACATGGCCGAGGTCGAGCGCAACTGGTTCCAGCGGGCACTGTTGGTCAATCCCGCACCCGACATATTCGAGGCGCCGGGGGTGGAGGATGCGGACTTCGCGCTCGTCGACAACGCCGATTGGAGTGCGGACCTCGCAGCCTGGCAAGGGGAGTGTGACGCATCGCGCCGCGCAGCCGCGGCGCACGAGCTCGACGACACGGGCGTACGGCAGGGTCAGCCGTGCACGCTGCGCTGGATCTACGTCCACATGATCGAGGAGTACGCACGCCACAACGGTCACGCCGATCTCATCCGTGAGCTCGTGGACGGCGAGGTCGGTTGGTGATCACGCGTGGCTGACGCCGACCGGTATCTCGACGCGGGCCCCTTCTCGTCGTGGCTCGAGGAGCTGCAGACGGCGCTCAGCGAGGGTCACGACGTCGACGTGCCGTGCGACGGCTGCACCGCGTGCTGCACGTCATCGCAGTTCATCCACGTCACGCCCGACGAGACCGAAACGCTGGCCCGCATCCCGAAGGCATTGCTGGCGCCGGCACCGGGTCTGCCTCGCGGTCATGTCGTGATGGGCTACGACGAGCGGGGTCACTGCCCGATGCTCGTCGACGGCGTCTGCTCGATCTACGAGCACCGACCGCGCACCTGCCGTACGTATGACTGCCGTGTATTCGCGGCGACCGGCATCGATGTCGAGGCGGACGGCAAGCCGCTCATCTCGGAACGGTCGCGACGCTGGCGGTTCGACTTCGAATCCGACGCCGATCGATCGGACTACGACGCGCTCCGAACCGTCGCCGAATCCCTCGACGAGGATCTGAGCGCGACGCACCGCGCCGTCCTCGCCATCCGCCAGGTACGCACGGCTCGCGCAACCTGAGCAGAATGTGCGCCGCTTGGGGTGAGTCCGGAGAGGGAGAGGGGCCACGTGGTCCAGATCATGCAGGGTGTGCGCGTCCTCGAAGTGGCGTCGTGGACGTACGTGCCCGCGGCCGGCGCGGTCCTGGCCGAGTGGGGCGCCGATGTCATAAAGATCGAGCACCCGGAGACCGGCGACCCGCAGCGCGGCCTGGTGTCCTCCGGGCTGCTGGGCGGGCTCAAGGCGGTCGACTTCACCGTCGAGTTGCCGAACCGCGGCAAGCGCAGCGTCGGTCTCGACATGGGTACCGATGAAGGACGTGAGCTGCTGTTGAAGCTGGCGGCGACATCCGACGTCTTCCTCACCAGCTTCTTGCCATCGGTTCGCCGCAAGCTGCACATCGACGTGGACGACATCCGCGCCGTGAACCCGAACATCATCTACGTGCGCGGGTCGGCGTTGGGTCAGCGCGGGCCCGAATCCGAGAAGGGCGGCTACGACTTCTCGACCTACTGGGGACGTGGTGGCTCGTCCGACACCGCGACGTCGGGCGACGCGGCCTACCCCGTCGGTCAACCCGGTGGCGCGTATGGCGACGTGATCGGCGGCCTCACCATCGCCGGCGGTATCAGTGCCGCGCTGCTACATCGCGAGCGCACCGGAGAAGCGTTGCTGGTCGACTCGTCGCTTCTCGCGATGGGAGCGTGGGCGACCGGCTTCTCGGTGGCGGCTGCGGCGGTGTTCAACCTCGAGCGCATGGGTGGTGGCACGCGCTACGACTCGCCGAATCCGGCCGTCGGGACCTACCGCACGAAGGACAATCGCTTCATCTCCATCGTGTTGTTGCAGTCCGACCGCTACTGGCCCGACCTCGTGGCGCGGCTCGGCCACGGAGCGCTCCAGAGCGACCCACGGTTCACGACGAACGCCGCACGCATCGAGAACAAGCGCGCGTGCATCGAGGCACTCGACGAAGCCTTCGCCACGAAGACGTTGGCCGAGTGGAAGGAAGGGCTGGCCGACTTCGCGGGCGTGTGGGCTCCCGTGCAGACCGTGAGCGAAGTGGCCAAGGATCCGCAGCTGACCGCCAACGGTTACATCCGCGACGTTGTCGACGCGGAGGGTCGTGACTTCAAGCTCGTGGCGTCGCCGCTCCAGTTCGACGAGACCCCTCCCGACCTCACACGCGCGCCGACCCACGGCGAACACACGGACGAGGTGCTGCTCGAGCTCGGGCTCGACATGGATCAGATCATCGACTTGAAGGTGAAGGGCGCGGTGCTCTGAGCTCCGTGGTCTGAGCCCGTGCTCTGAGCTGCTCATTGCAGCTCGCGCAGCAGCTCCGACATCTCCTCGCGAAAGCGGCGGAGCTCTTCCTTGTGCGTCGTCGTCAACGACGCCAGCACGCGGGCACCACTCTGGGTCAAGACGAGACGCTGACGCCGCCCGTCCTGCGCATCGGGACGCCGCGCGATGAGCCCTGAGTCCACGGCGCGATCGACGAGCTCGACCGTGGAGTGGTGGCGAAGCTGGAGCCACTCGGCGAGATCCGAGATGGTCGGGTTGCCATCCGGAAAGCCGCGGATGGCAAGCAACAGCTGGTGCTGGCTCGGCGTGACCCCAGCGGCGCGGGCCGCTTGCTCGGAGAAGCGAAGGAACACTCGCAGCGCGAAACGAAAGCGGGCCAGCACGCTGTAGTCCGCGTCGCTCAGCACATCGGCGCCGGCGCCGGCGAGGTCACGCGCCGCCATCGTCACTCCCGTGTCCGTCCTGCGACTCGTCGATCGGCATCGCATCGGTGCGGCGACGCTGACTCTCGATGAGCGACACGTTCGACGTGAGCACGAGCGCTATCACTGACGCGATCAGCGTCGTCGGCAGCAGCTGCACCCCGCCCATCTCGGAGACGACCAGCACAGACCCGAGCGGCGTCTTCGTGACACCGACGTTGCACGCCGCCATCAATGCCGCCATGAGGACGGCTTCGTTCGTGCTCGGGAACACGATGTGGCCGGCCTGTCCGAGGCAGGCGCCCATGAAGAACAACGGGATGATGAAGCCGCCCTTCCATCCGCTCGACAGCGTGACGCTCGAGCCGAGCAACTTCGCCACTGCGGCGAGCGCAAGCGTGCGCAACGCAAGATCCGTCGTGGTGAGATGGCCGAGCTGGTCCTCGCCGAACGTCAACGCGTAGGGCGACATCCACGCGAGCAGCGCGAGCGCGGCGCCGCCGAGCACTGGTCGGCCGAGCGCGGGCACTCGCCGGAACACCGCTCGGAGCCCTTGATTGAGGTACGTGAACGTGGTTGCGACCACCGCGCCGACGACGCCGCACGCGACCGCCCATCCGAGATCGCCGCCGTGGACGGCGCCGACGTCGGGGAGCTGCCAAACGGGCTCGAGACCAACGCCGGTGATGACGACGTAGATGGCATAGCCCGCGAGCGAGCCAAGCACCGCGGGCATCAGTGCTTCGTAGTACTCGAGCCCCCGCCGGTGAAGGATCTCGAGCGCGAACACCGCCGCACCGAGTGGCGCGCCGAACAGAACCGTGAAGCCGGCGGCCATACCGGTGATCGTGACGATGCGTACCTCCGCCGCGTCGAGACCGAACCGGCGCGCCATCCACGAGCCGGTGGTGCCCGTCGTCTGCACGAGCGGTGCCTCCGGACCGAGACCGCCGCCGGATGCGATGCACAGCAACGAGATCGGGATGAGTGACGGGAGCTGGCGAAGGTCTTCCGCGCCCCCGGCGACGTGAATGTTGTCGACGAGAAGCTCGACATCGCCGGGGCTGCCGAGCAACTTCGTGAGCACGGCGACGGCGATGCCGACGCCGACCAGGATCAGGCCGTGCGGAAACAGTGCCCAGTGCGTGGGCCACAGCCCTCGCTGCAGAAGGTGCAGCATCCCGATGTACGCGGCGCCGATGCAGCCACCGGCGAGACCTGCGGCGACGACGATCGTGAACAGGCGGGCATTCGCGGTGGCCAGCGGTCCGGCCACGACCCGACGCCCGCCCCACGAATCCATCTTCATCGTGTCACGATATAGTTGCGGGAGCGGTTCGTGCGAGGTGCGACCGGCACCTTGCGATACGCGAGCACCGCCACGCATCCGGCCAGGGACGCGAGCCCGACCGACCACGTCACTCGCACTACGACGACGAGATTTACCTCTCGCAGAACCGGGACGACCTTCTCGCCGATCACACCTCCCGATGCGCCCGGATGGTCCGGCCGGGCGGATCGTCAGTTCTTCGGGAGGCGGACCACCGACAAGAAGAAGTCGTCGATCTGTCGCACGACCTGCACGAAGGCAGCAAAGTCCACCGGCTTGGTCACGTACGCGTTCGCATGCAGGTCGTAACTACGCAGCACGTCCTCCTCGGCGTCGGATGTCGTCAACACGACGACCGGTATCGAACGGAAAGACGAGTCGTTCTTGATGATCGACAGCACCTCACGTCCGTCGAGTCGAGGCAGGTTCAGATCGAGCAACACGAGATCCGGTCGCGGCGCGGCATCGTGTTCGCCCTCTCGGCGGAGGAACTCGATCGCCTCCTCACCGTTGTTCACGACGTGCAGGTTGTTGATCAGCTTGCTGTCGGCCAGCGCCTCGCGGGTCATGAGCACGTCGCCGGGGTCGTCCTCGACCAACAGGATCTCGATCGGAGTTCCCTCTTGGACAATGTTCATGATCACGCCTCCTCGGCGACGACGGGCAAGGTGAAGCAGAAGCGGGAGCCCGACGTATACGTCGTGTCGAGCCAGATGCGGCCGTGGTGGAACTCGACGATCTTGCGGCACATCGCGAGACCGATGCCGGTTCCGTCGTAGAGGTCGCGGCCGTGCAGCCGCTGGAAGATCACGAAGATCCGGTCGGCGTACTTCTCGTCGATGCCGATGCCGTTGTCCGCCACGCTGACGGTGACCTCGTCGCCGTCCGGATGCGCGCTGATCGTCACCACCGGGGCCGACTCGCTCCGGAACTTCATCGAGTTGCCCAGCAAGTTCTGGAACAGTGCCGTGAGCAAACTGCGATCGCCTTCGACGACGAGAGACTCGTCCGAGTCGGGAACCGCGATGGACGCATTCGTGTCCGCGATCTGCGTCGACAGGTTGCGCGTCGCCCCGTCGATGCACGTGCTGAGCGGTAGGCGCTCGAACCGATCCGTCGTGCGCCCGACGCGGCTGAACGACAGCAGATCGTTGATGAGGTTCTGCATGCGCTTCGCGCCGTCGACGGCGAAGTTGATGTACTGCTGGCCTCGCTCGTCGAGCTGACCACCATACCGCTGCTCGATGAGCTGGCAGAAGCTGGCGACCTTCCGCAACGGCTCCTGCAAATCGTGTGACGCGACATACGCGAACTGTTCGAGCTCATCGTTCGATCGAGCCAGGTCCGCGTTGAGCTCTTGCAACGCCTGAGCCGTCGCGGCCACGGTCTCGAGCTCGGCGACGATGCGCCAGCGCATGCCCTCGATGTCGCCGGCGAGCTCCGCGATCTCCGGCGGGCCGACCGGAGACACCTCGTGGTCGAGGTTCCCCGCGGTCACCACACGAGCATCGGTCGCCACTGCGGCGAGAGGCTCGGTGATCCAGCGGCGCAGTGCTCGCCAGAGAACGATTCCCGTCAACACGACCACGAGCGCGGAGGCCGCCAGTAGACCGGCGAGCTCGTCGGATGTGGTCGTCAGCCGATCTCGGGCTCGGTCACGTTGCGCTTGGAGATGAGTCTGTGTGGTAGCGAACGCGGCTCGCAACTGGTCGAAGAGCGCCTTGCTGTTCGCCAGCGCGACATCGGACGCGTACGTGGTCTGGCCGGCACGGGTCGCGGCGATCGCGGGTTCGGCATACTGCTGGTGCCATGCGTCGCTGGCAGCCTTGACCGCGTCGAGGTCGTTGTCGACACCCCCGTTGCCGCCCGTATCCCGTGCAAGCGCGTCCGACGCGGCCTGCTGATCGGCGATGCCCTGGTCGTACGGTTGGAGGAAGGACTCCTCCCCCGTGAGCACGAACCCGCGCACACCGGTCTCCTGGTTCACGTACGCGGTCAGCAGCGCGTCGAGGTGCTGCTGCGCGGGGTCGACGCGGTCGACCAACGCGCTGCGATCGTCGGAGAGGCGGATGAAGGCGACCGTCCCCACGATCGTCAGGACGGCGACGACCGTACCGACGACGGCGAACAGCAGGGCCAGTCTCGACCGAAGTGATCGCGACCGGTTCATGCGCCGGCGGTCAGCAGGAAGAGTGCGACGTCGTCGACGAGCAGCCCGCCGTTTGCCGCTTCCGCCCCGGCGATGAGGTGATCGGCGATGGAACCCAGGTCGTCGTGCCGCGCGACCGCGTCGGCCAGTAAGGCCTGAAGGCCGGCCGTGCCGAGTCGACCGTGTTCGGAGGAGCGTCCCTCGATCAACCCGTCGGAGAACACGGCCAGGAGCCAGTCATCCTCGAGGATCACGGTGTCGACGCCCCACGTCGCGTCCGGTATGACACCCAAGAGCGGTCCTCGTGACGGCAGCGCCACCTCGCGCACACTCCCGTCGCGCACGAGCAGTGGCGACGGATGGCCGGCGGTGCGAAGTTCGACTGCGCTGAGATCGGGAAGCACCACCAGATCCACAGCGGTGACGAAGTCCGCATCACTCCGGCGCTCCGCGTCGAGCAGGCCTTCGAGGTGATCGAAGATGTCCGCCGGCGGCACACCCGCGAAGACGAGTGCGCGCCACGCAACCCGCAACGCGATCCCGAGCGCGGCCTCATCGGGACCGTGGCCGGCAACATCGCCGAGGATGATCCGAAGGGTGCCGTCGGGGAGCTCGACACCGTCGAGGAAGTCACCACCGAGCAGCGCTCGCCCGCCGCCCGGTTGGTAACGGGTCACCCATCGAAACGACCGGCTGAAGATGCGTGGGCGCGGCAGCAGACCTCGCTCGAGGCGCGCGTTCTCGGCGCGCAGCAGCACCGCTTGGACGAGCTGGCGCGCCGCTTCCTGACCCCGCTGCCGCTCGATCGCGTACCGCACGGCGCGGGCGAGCCCTTCGCCGTCGACCGAACCCTTGGCGAGGTAGTCCTGCGCGCCGGCCGACACCGCCGCTTCGCCGAGCACACGATCGGCGAGTCCTGTGAGCACGATGACCGGAACCCTCGGCGCGGCCGCCACCAGGTGTCGGAGCCCGTCGAGGCCCGCAGCGTCGGGAAGGCCGAGGTCGAGCAAGATGCACGCGGTCGCGGGCGTGAGTTGTTCGGTGGCCTCGCTCAACGAGGAGGCCCGCGTCGTGCTCAGCCCGAGATCGGCGACGTACAGCAACTCCTCAACCAGAAGAGCGTCTCCTGCATCGTCTTCTACGACGAGGATCTCTCCGGGTCGATTTGGTGCTGCGACGTCGGCGTTGGTCATCTCGTGTTTCGGCTCCGCCTTCCGCATGGCGTGCCGTGAGCGAGCGGACATTAGCTCTCGGGATCACGGGCACGGACTGACCGCGGGACCGTCGTCACGGGAGGTGGCGATGGTGGCGAAGTTGGCCCGGTTCGTGCCGATCCTCCAAGATGCTGCATCGACGCGAACGACGGTCTCGACATCAAATGGCTCGGACTCGAACGTCATGACGAAGGCCGATGGTCCTTCGAGCTGGCGCCGACGTTGACGCGCTTCGACGGCAAACTCTTCGGCGGCACCGGGATCGCGGTCAGTGTCGCGACGATGGAAGCCGAGAGCGGACGGGGCGCGGTCTACACCACGGTGCAATTCGTGGGCAGCGCGGACGTGGGCGACCGCATCGACTGTCACGTCGAGATCCTCGCGAGCGGGCGCCGCACCTCGCAGCTACGAATGACCGGGACGGTCGACGGACGCACCGTGCTTGTCGCGATCGGCGCGACGAGTGATCCGCGCCCGGCGGCGCTGACCGAGCAGTTCGGCTCGATGCCCGACCTGCCGCTGCCACCCGCGAGTGGTGAGTGGAACCCGAACGTGCCGTTCGAGATCCCGCACGACATTCCGAGCTGGCTCACGATCTCCGAGCTCCGCGAGGTGTACGAGCCGCGTCACGCGTTGTGGGCTCGGATGCGAGACATGCGATTGACGCGAGCGACGCTGGGGTTCCTGGCCGACATGGTCCCGTCGGCCGTGGCGCGCGCCGCAGGGCAGATGGGCGGCGGTACGAGCCTCGACAATCACATGCGTTTTGGTCCGGCACCCGAGACCGAGTGGGTGCTCATCGACTACGACCCGTACTTCGCATTCGGCGGTTACGGCCACGGATCCGCTCGATTGTGGTCGAGCGACGGCGTCCTGCTCGGCGTGGCGAGCCAAACGGCGTCTCTCTTCGTGTTCGATCCCGACAACCCCGGCACCTTCGTCCGCCGCTGAGGCCGCGTCCCCTCCAAGCCCGCCAGCCCAATGTTGGACCCGGAGTTCGCTCCTCGAGAGGATCCCGGCACGAAGGAGGCGTCGCGCTGCATGCTTGTGCGGTGAGTACCGACCGCCGTGGTCCGAACCTGCTGGGCCGGATCGTGTCGCCCGTCATCGGTGCCGTCGATCCCGATGCGGTGCTGTCCCGAGTCGACGTCAACGATCTGATCGATCGCCTCGATCTGGACGCCGTATTCGACCGAGTCGATGTCGACGGGGTCATCCAACGTATCGACATCGACGCGCTCATCCAGCGAGTCGACATCGACGCACTCGTCCAACGAGTCGACATCGACGCGCTCGTCCAACGAGTCGACATCGACGCACTCGTCCAACGAGTCGATGTCGACGCGTTCGTACAACGGATCGACATCGACGGCATCGTCAAACGTGTGCGCGTGCGCGAGCTCATCGGCGGCCAAGCGTCGGAGATCTCGAGCCGATCACTCGATTCGGCTCGACGGGTCGTCACCCGCGTCGACACCGCGGTACTGCGGCCCGCCGACAAAGTCATGCGACACGAGGCCGAGGCCACGACGACGCAACCACCACTGGCCGGACCGATCAGCCGGCTCGCCGCGTGGGGAATCGACTCGTTCGTGATATCCCTCTCGTTCGGCGGTGCCGTCGCGGTCACCGGCTACCTGGTCGAGCTGCTGAGCAAGCGAACCGTCGACCCGACCCGCGCGGACAGCCTGTGGTGGTTCGCAGCAGGTACCGCCTGGGCAGGCCTCTATCTGTTCCTCGCCTGGTTCCTCACGCAGCGGACCGTCGGCATGGCGGTGCTCGGGATCCGCCTCGCCAAGGGGGACGGCACCGCGGTCGGCGCTCGTCGCGCGTTCGTGCGCGTGATCGTCTTCCCGTTCAGCTTCGTGTTCGGGCTGGGGTTCATCGGCCTCGTGTTCGGGCGCCGTCGTCGCGCCCTCCACGACGTCGCTGCGGGAACAGTGGTGCTCACTGACGTCGCGCTCACGCCACAAGCGGAGGCGGTCACGACGTTCTAGGGCACGGAGCCCCGGTCGCCGGGCTGTCGTGCCACACCTCCAAGACGAGACCTGTTGTGCGGTCCGGTCCGAACAGACTGTTCCCGCGCAACAGCTGCTGTCCCTGACTGATGCGAGCGAGCACCGACGCGTCGATGGCTTCGGAGTGCAACGGCTCCTGATCCGGGATCCTCGTGTGCGCGAAACGGGTACCCGCCTGGTCGGTCTCGTCCCAGTGGACGCACAGCAGCACCTCGTACCAGCCGTCCGCGCGGATCCGGAGGTTGCACATTCGGACTGTTCCCCCTGACCGCGGACCGGAAACTACCGTCGTAGCCATGACGCCCGACGAGATCGCCGACTTGGCGCATCTGCGCCGAGCGCGCGATTTCATGGACCGCAACTATGCCGAGCCCCTGGACGTCCCGGTCATGGCGCGTGCCGCGCTCATGTCACCCGCGCACTTCTCGCGCAAGTTTCGTGCGGCGTATGGCGAGACGCCGTACTCGTATCTCATGACGCGACGCATCGAGCGCGCGAAGGCTCTGCTACGTCAGGGGATGTCCGTCACCGACACCTGCGTCGCCGTCGGTTGTACGTCGCTCGGCTCGTTCAGTTCGCGCTTCACGGAGATCGTCGGCGAGACGCCGTCGCGGTACCGCGCTCGCGACCACCGCGACCTCGAGGTCGTTCCGTCGTGCGTGAGCATGGTCGTGACGCGACCGCGGCGTACCTCGGTCACGGCCTGAACGCTGACGCCTGGAACCGAGCAGGATCGGAGAAGCACGCGACCGCTCGATGCTCCTACGGTCATCGCATGGCAGTCACCGTCTCCACCATGTTCATCCCCATCCATGACCCCGACGCCGCGCTCGCCTTCTACCGCGACGCTCTCGGGCTCGAGGTCCGCCTCGACGTCTCCAATGGCGGCTTCCGCTGGATCACCGTCGGCGCCCCGGAACAGGACGTCGGCATCGTCCTGTTCCAGCCGCACGGCGGCCGTTCGCAGGCCGAGGGCGATGCCCTCCTGTCGCTCGTGACACAAGGGTCGCTGCAGGCTGCGATCTTCAGCTCCGACGACCTCGACACCACCTTCGAGAAGGTTCGGGCGTCGGGCGCCGAGGTGCTCGAGGAGCCGACGTCGCAGCCCTGGGGCGCGCGCGACTGCGCCTTCCGCGACCCGTCGGGCAACCTCGTGCGCATCGCGCAGGCCTGAGCCGGTCGGCGACTTTCGCGCCGAGATCGCGAAGATCCTCTGGGTGGCGGTCACGCCGGCATGAACGGCCGGCGGGCGGACGCCCAGTGGTAGCCGATCGGATCGACCATCTCGATGCGGATTGACCACCCCAGAGCCGACAGGCGACTGACCAGTTCTTGTTCGTCCCACACGCGATGCACGACGCGCCATCGGCGACCGTTGAGATCTCTGACGCTGAGCTCGTGGGCGGGATCGTGATAATACGCGTACTCATCGCTTGGCTGGTCCGGTGCAATGTCGGCATCGAGTGACGCGGCGAACTCGAAGATCACCAGTCCGCTCGGTGCGAGCGCGATGTCGATGAGGTTCCAGAAACGATCGAATAGCGAGGCGGGAACGTGATGTAGCCAGGCCCCGAAGCAGATCGTGTCGAAAGCGGCGGGCGGTGGTGTCCACGAGAACACGTCAGTGTGCACGGCGCTCGTCGTGCAGCCGAGTCCGTCGAGGTGTTGCTGTGCGATCGCCAACCTGACGGGCGACGCGTCGAGCAACGTGAGCTCGGTGGCATGTTCGGCGAGGAGCACGCTCAGTCGACCGGTGCCAGCGGCGACGTCGAGTATGCGCCCGCGCGGCTGCAAGCGGTCGAGCATTCGACGAATGCTCAGCATGCGGTTTCGGAAGTCGACCGCGCTCGGCGCGGTGTTGGTCGGGTCGCGCAGACTCTCCAACCACACGTTCTCGAGAAGTGCGTCGCACTCGTAGAAGTCGATCTGCTCCCCAACCCGGTCCGCGGCCGCAGTCACGACGACGAGGTTGACCGATCGGTCACCGCGCATCAAACAGAGTTTCGGTGCGGGCTCTGCCCGGCCGACAGCCGGCATACCGAGTGGTGCGCGGCCTCGTGATCCGGGACCCCTGTGCGACGATCGACAGTCGATGACCGATTTCGATGAGCTCGTCGGCGAGGCCGAAGCGGCCCGAAACGACCGCTGGGACTTCACCTGGCTCGAAGGCCGCGCCATCGAAGAGCGCCCCAGTTGGCACTACTTCGACAGGGTCATGGAGCGCGCCGCCCAAGTCACGACACTGCTCGAGGTGGAAGCAGGCGTCGGCTCGATGATCGGGAAGCTCCCGTCACTTCCATCTGTCGCCGTGGCAACCGAAGGCTTCCCACCGAGCGTCGTCATCGCCGCGCCGACGCTGCGGTCGCGAGGCGTGGACCTCGTGGTCACTTCACAAACGCGAGTCGGGTTGCCGTTCGCTTCGAACTCGTTCGAGCTCGTCATCAGCCGGCATCCGATCGCCCCGTGGTGGGCTGAGATCGCCCGGGTGCTCGAGCCAGGCGCCGCGTACTTCGCGCAACACGTCGGCCCCCACAGCCTTCGTTCGCTGAGCGAATTCCTGATGGGACCGCTTCCCGACTGGTCGAACCGGCATCCGGATGTCGAGCGGTTCGCCGCGCAGGAGGCTGGGCTCGTTGTGAAGCGGATGGACCTCGAACACCCGCGCACTGTCTTCTTCGACATCGGTGCGGTCGTGTACTTCCTTCGACTTGTGCCATGGATCGTGCCGGACTTCACCGTCGCCCGTTACCGAGACGCTCTCCGCGATCTTCACCGAGTGATCGAACGTGACGGCAGCTTCGAGACGACGGCGAGCAGGCTGCTCGTCGAGGCCACGAAGCCGTAGGCGCGGTGGCCGTAGATGGGGGGCTGGCGCGCCGTCGTGCTCACTCGCCTCGAACAAGCCGCGCCGGTGCTTGCAGCCGGTAGCTGTCGGCGACGAGCTCGGTGACTTCATCCCAGTCAACTGGCCGGTTCCGTAGGTCCAAGAAATAGGAGACCCATCCGTGTCGAGCTACGTATTTCGGTAACGCGAATCGCTCAGGGTCCGAGGCGACGAGGGCTTCGTTCTCCTTCGCTTCCGCGCGTACGCCGAGTGCCACTCGGCCGTCGCCGTGCTCGTTGACGGTGTACCACGCGAAGTTCTTCTTTCCGACGACAAAGCCGCGGTGCGGTGGATGCTCGTCATTCGACGTCGCCTCGGGCAGCGTGAGGCAAATCTTGGTCAGGCGAGCAAGAGTCCTGCTGTCCCCGACCGGCTTGTCCGCCATCGACTCATCATCCGTCAGATCTTCTCGCACGGGAAGGGCCCTGATACGACGAGTCTTCGTGCGGCCATTCCGACCTCACGAGATCGTGATGGTGCCCTTCATGCCGTCGTGGAGGTCGCAGTGGTACTCGTACGTGCCGGGGTTCAACGAGATCGTGACCCGGACCTTGTGGTTCGCAGGCATGTTCGGGATGCTCCCTCCCGCGCCGACGATGTGGAAGTTGTGCAACGTGTTGTCTTGATTGTCGAGAAAGAACGAGACCTGGCCGTGCGCCGCAGTCAGCGTCGCCGGATGGAATTCACTTCCCTTTGCCGTGATGACAATGTCGCCCGACGCGGGCTTGGCGTCGGTGAACCCGACTGACGCGACAAGTCCGACGATGACGGCCAGGACGCCGAACGCCGTCGCCACGAGGGCGACTCGAGCGACGGCAGGTCCCCCGGCGCGTCCGCGCCAGCTGGCGATCCCTGCGATGACCCCGACCACCGATGTGATGAGCGCGAGCCACGTGATGGCGAACGAACCGAACGATGCCGGGACGAAAAGGCCGGGCGCCGCCAGCACCACATTCACGAGAAGGAACAGCACGAAGCTCACGGTCGCCAGCTTCTGGCCGGCGCCGTCCCTGCGCAGCCTGATCGCGCTGGCGAGCAAAAGGATCGCAATGATCGCCGCGGGCGGGATGAATGCCTTCTCGACCACCGCCATGGTGATTACGAGCTCGACGATGCCGGCAATGGCCACCCACCGCAGCGCCATGCGCCAGCTCGTTCGAGCGGATGTTGTGATTTCGGCCGTCGTTGCGCTCATGCCGACACAGTGCGCCGCGCTCTACTGACCGCCAAGGAGGCTCGCTTCCCAAATTGGGAGTGGTAGCACGAGCGCCGCACACCGGTTGACCACCTGCGTTTCGGTGCGGCGGAGATCACCGCCGCACCCTCGCTACGGTGAAGCTTCATGTCATCGCTTCGGATCGTGCTCGCGGAGGACAACGCTCTGTTGCGCGAAGGCGTGTCGAAGTTGTTCGAAGCGCAGACCGATGTCGAGCTCGTCGGCACGGCCGGCGATCTCCCCCAGCTGTTGGCGCTCATCGACGAGGTCGAGCCCGACGTGGTCGTGACCGATATCCGGATGCCTCCGACCGGCACTGACGAGGGGATCAGGGCAGCAGCCTCTCTCCGTGACACACATCCGGAAATCGGCATCGTCGTCCTCAGCCAATACGCGAACCCTGCGTACGCGCTCAGCCTGCTCGCGGAGGGATCGGCGGGTCGTGCATACCTCCTCAAGGAGCGCGTCGGCAGCGTCGACGAGCTCATGCATGCGATTCGAGAGGTCGCGGCCGGACGCTCGGTGATCGATGCGGCCGTCGTCGAATCACTCGTGTCGGCGAACGTTCGCCGGCCGGTGTCCGACCTCGAACGCCTCACGACTCGCGAGACGGAGATCCTGGCGGAGATGGCGCAGGGGAAGTCGAACGCCGCGATTGCGTCCGCGCTGATCCTTTCCGAGCGCGCCGTGGAGAAGCACACGAACTCGATCTTCTCGAAGCTCGGGCTCTCGGAGGAGAAGGATCTCAACCGCCGGGTGAAGGCGGTACTCGTCTATCTCAACGAGGGTGGGTGGGTAGCCACACCCCCTACGTGAAGCAGCCACCCTTTCGCGTGCAACGCGAGGAATGCGACAGTGGATGAGACGTGACCGACGTTCCTGTCTCCGTTCTGGTCGTTGACGACCAGGCGCCCTTCCGTCTTGCGGCGCGGGCGGTTGTGCGCCGCGCGGATGGCTTCGAGTTGGTAGGTGAGGCAGCCACCGGCGAAGAGGCGGTCACGATGGCGAGCGAGCTGCGCCCCGCCCTCGTGTTGATGGACATCAACATGCCGGGCATCAACGGCATCGAAGCGACCCGTCAGATCGTCGCGCTCGCTCCCGACACCGTCGTGTTCCTGTGCTCGACCTACCAGCTCAGCGATCTGCCGCCCGATGCGGCCACGAGTGGTGCGCGCGCCTATCTCAACAAGGAAGAGTTCGGCGCGGACGCACTCCAACGGTTGTGGGACGAACGGAAGTCCACGCCGTTCTCGATCACGTGAGCGGGATCGAGCCCGCAATCGTCGAGCCGCTTCCTGGCGTCGACTCCCACCGCACGGTTCCACCGATGGCGCCGACGCGGTCGCTCATGTTCAAGAAACCGTGACCTCGTGTCGCCGTCGCAGCGTCGAAACCTGGCCCGTTGTCCGCCACGTCGAAAAGCAGGCCACCGGACTCCTCGCGAAGCCAGATCGTGACGACCGCGCCCTCGGCGTGCTTCGCGGCGTTCTGTAGCGCCTCGAGGCAACAGAAGTAGACGGCGGCCTCGACCTCCGCCGGATAGCGACCGATGTCGTCGGCCCGCACGACGACGTCGAGCGGGCTTCGTCCCGCCGCCGCCCGCAGCGCCTCCCCCAACCCGCTGTCGAGTAGCAACGGCGGGTAGATGCCGTGGGCGAGATCGCGCAAGTCCTGGATCGTGCTCTTCACGTCAGCGGCGAGCGCGTCGAGCATCTCGTTCGCCGTCTCGGGATCGTCGTTGAGCAGATCCTTGACCAACCTCAGGTTCACCGCGAGCGCGACGAGATGCTGCTGCGCGCCATCGTGGAGGTTGCGCTCGATCTTGCGTCGTTCGGCATCGGCCGTTGCGACGATGCGCGTCCTCGACGCTCGTAGCTCCTCGGCTTGACGCCGAACCTCATCGAGGGTCGCTTGCAACGCCGAGTCGAGCTGGACGTTGTGGAGAGCCAAGCCGGCTTGGCGCGCCAACTCGGTGAGCACGCGGTCCTCCTCCTCCCTGAACGCGTCGCCGTCGGTCGGTCGATCCACCACGATGAGTCCGAGCAACTCGCCCGAGTGCGTGATCGGAGCGACGCGCACTTGCGCGTCACCACGCCCATGCAGGAGATCGGGTAGCCAGACGTTCACCCACGCGTTTCCCGACACTCCGGCGCGCCCCACGATCTGGCGCTCGCGCTCCCCGACGGCGAGCGTCGCGCTGCCGCGATCGGGAACCGATGCGGCGCGCTCGAGAACCTCCGAGGTGCCCGTCCAGATCTCGGCCGCAGTGAGACCCATCGTCTTGCGTAGCGACTCGACCAGTTGCAGCAGCAGCTCGTCCATCGGGATGGCACGCGTGAGCCTGCTCCCGAACGTCCGCAGGACTTCATCGGGAGCTTCGCGCTCGCCGTACACCAAACGATTCGCGACGTCACTGAGGCGTGCGCGTGCCGGCACGTACGCGATTGCCGCCGCGGCAGCTGCGATCATCGACAGCCCGAGCACTTGGCGATCGGCGTCGCTCGGCGTGCTGCCGAGACCGACGACGATGACGAGATAGACCGCGATCACGACAGCAGTCAGGCCAGTGATCGACACGGTGTGCACGAGCACGCGGTCGACATGCGCGACGAGGCGGTCGCTGGTGCTCGCCGCGACGCCCATGGGAAGCAACACCGTCGCCCCGGCGGCGATGGCACCGACCTGCGCCGGCCATCCCAGGAACAGGTGGAGCGCGGCGGCGACGAGGGCGATCTCCGCGGCAATCGCGGCACCGCACCCCATCATCTGCAACCGCTGCCGATTCGTTCCGGCGCTGAGCAGGTACCGCCGATGGGCGGAGGGCAACGTCGAGGCGACGGCGAGCGTCCAGCCGGCGGCACCGATGCCGACGCTCACGTGGCCGGCCGTCGCCCACAGCGCAAGCCCGGCGAACAGCGCCACGGCGTAGCCGCACATCACGGCCGTTTGCCGGGTCCGGCTCTCCAAACGCCCGCACGGAAGCGACAACAGCGCGTGCGCCGACAGCGCCATCAAGAGCGGGCACGCGATGGTTGCGATGAACCGAGCGGTCGTGCCCACGGCCCCGCTCTCGACGCCGCCCACGCGCTCCCCCGCAAAGGCGATCGCGCCGAGGGCCGATCCGATGACAACGATCACTCCGAGAGGTCGGATCGCCGGTCGACGCAGCGCGAGCCCGCCGGCGATGGACCATGCGAAAATCAGGACCACGCGCACGATGTCCGCAGTGCGAACCGTGTCCTTGCTGGCCGCGGCGATGCCGTAGACCGCGATCGCTGCGGCCAGGACGCCGATCAGGCCGACGGGGAACCACGACGCGGCCGGATCCGAATCAGCGGTCGGTGCGTCGAGCCGTGTCACTCGGTCGAGTGTGATCACTCCGGTCGGGTGCACGGTCGAACGCTGCTGCTCAGCCGGCGACGGTGGAGGTCATCGTCGCATCCGTTTGCGTCGGCAGGCTGTCGATCACGCGACCGTCGCGCATCCGGACGAGCCTCTCGGCAATTGCGGCCACATCGTCCGCGTGCGTGACGACGATGATCGTCTGACCGCTCTGATGAAGGCGATGGAACAGCTCCATCACCTCCTGGCCTCCCTCGGAATCGAGCGCACCGGTGGGCTCGTCGGCGAGCAACAATGTCGGCTCGTTGGCAAGGGCGCGCGCGATGGCGAGCCGCTGACGCTGCCCGCCCGACAGCACGCCGGGCGCGGCCTTCGTCTTGTCACCCAGCCCCAACAGGTCGAGAAGATCACGAGCTCGAGTCTCCGCTCGACGCCGTTTCGCTCCCGCGACGATGGCGGGAAGCGCAACGTTCTCGAGAACGGTCATGCCGTCGAGCAGGTTGAAGAACTGGAACACGATGCCGATGTGCCGGCGGCGGAGTCGTGACAACGCATCTTCGCTCTGACCGGTCACGTCGTCACCCGCGACCGAGATCGTTCCTTCATCCGCCGTGTCAAGACCGGCAACGAGGTTGAGCAGTGTGGACTTCCCGCATCCGGATGGACCCATCACCGCGATGAATTCGCCTGCGCTCACCGTGAGGTCGACGCCCCGCAGTGCTCGGACTGGAGCGTTCTCCGCCTCGAAGGTCTTGCGAACCCCACGAACGACCAATACATCCTCAGCCATCAATGCCCTTTCCGATCTTGAACGCCGTCACCGCTGTGTCGCGGCCCTTTACGAGCTGCGGCGGAAGCGCCTCCGTCTGAATCGATTGGGTCAGTCCCGACATTGTCGCCTCGTTCATCACCGTTTCGCCCGCGCTGGCCAACTGCTGCAGGCGCTGCGACATGTTCACGGTGTCGCCGACGATCGTGTATTCGATGCGCTCTTCCGACCCGAGCAGTGCCGCCGCCGCTTCTCCGGTCGAAATACCGATGCCGAGCCCGAATGCAGGCAAGCCGTCGTCCGCCCAGCGCTTGTTGATCGCGGCTTGTTTGTCGTGCATGGCCCTCGCCGCCGCGACGGCGTGATCGGCGTGATCCTCTTGCGGGAACGGCGCGCCGAATACGGCCATCACCGCGTCGCCGACGAACTGCATGACGGTGCCGCCCTCTCCGAGAATCGCATCGTTCATCGCGGCGCGGTGCACGTTGAGCTGTGCCGCGAGCGCGGCCGGCGCCGCGTGTTCGGCAATCGTCGAATACGCGCGGATGTCAGACATCAAGACGCTGACCACCACCATCTCAGTCTCCCCGATGTTCCGGCCATCGCGCCGCACCTTCTCAGCCAGTCCACCAGGAAGCAGGCGCGACAAGGTCTCGCCTTGTTCCTCGCGATCGATGATCGCTTGATGCAGCAGGCGCAGCCGGCGGAGCGCGCCTTCCGTCCCGCTCGACACACCCTCGGCCAGTTTCACGAACAGCGCTTCGACACACGAAGCCGTCGACTCGGGTGTGGTCCGGCGCGCGACCGCGATCGCTTTGATCGGTTTACCCTCTGCAACCATCGTGAGGAGCTCTTCATCCGCGGCACTGAGACCACCGCCGGCGGTGACGGGCCGCACCAACGCATCCACGATCGAAGGATCGAGCGCGGTTCCCCCGGTCGCCACCGCTCGAACGGCATCGACCAGCTGATCGCCCTCGGCGATGCGATCCTTCAGCAGGTAGCCATAGCCCGCGGAGCCTTCCGACAGAAGAGCGATCGCGTACTCGGGATCGTCGTACTGACTCAAGATCACGATGCCGGTGCCCGGATGACGATTGCGAACGAGCTGGGCGGCCTCGATGCCCTCGCGTTGAAACGACGGCGGCATGCGGATGTCGGTGACGACGACTTGCGCCTCGGCCTTCTCGGCGCCCGCGACGAGTTCGTCGTAATCGGCTGCGACGCCGACGACCTCGAGGTCCGGTTGGCGGTCGAGAAGGGCGCGCACGCCTTCTCGCACGAGCAGGTTGTCGTCGGCGAGGAAGACACTGATCGACGACGCGCCACCGATGGCTGCTTCTTCGTCCACGTCGACAGTTGTCGCACGCCCCGCCCTTCGCGGACAGGGTGCGGACACACCGACATCGAGTGGTGCCAGCCTCCCCCGGGCAATGCCTGGTGGTGCCCTGTCGCAGAACGCGCTCGCGATAGCACGATCGCACCATGAGGCATGAAGCAGCCGTCGTCGCGCTCACCTGGATTCCGTCCGAGGCGGTTGGAGGATCACTCCGCATGCCGTTCGATGCCGGGATCACGCACTACGACCAACCCCCGCCCGATCACCTGGACGTCGCGGAGGACAGCATCGAAGACCTCCGGCGCGAGGACCGTTTCCGCGCCGCCAACCACCTGCGGGCGTGGGCCGACTTCAACGCCGACGGCACCGTGGCCCGGTCGGGCTACTCGGGCGGCGGTGTGCTCGGATCCACGACCGTGCGCGTCCCCGGGGTTGCGCACATCTTCGAAGCGATCACCCTCCCGGACATCCAGCGCGATCCTGAAGTGATCGACGAGGGACGAGCGGTTCGGTTCGTGCAGACTTGCGGAGGTCGAACGGGTCTGCCCGCGCCCCGGCGGGTACGGCGCAAGCCGTTCGTCCAGTGGCAGGCCCCCCTCGCGTGGACGACGCTGGCACTCACGATCCACTCGGACGGCTCGTCGTCATCCGAGCTCACCGGCGCGAGTCGGTTCCCCCGCCATTGGGTCTACGGGACCGACGGCCAGCTTGCAGCGAAGAGCGGGCTCGTCGACTTCAAGAACTGGTATCGCAAGTCGTTCGGCAAGCACAGCCCATGGGGCGACGAAGATTCCCCCGCGCTGGTCACCGCCGTGGAGACCGCGCTCGAGCGTGCATTCTCCGAGCGGATCATGAAGGGAGACAAGAAGCCGAAGGTGCGCAAGCTCAAGGCCGGCGCGGTGCTCGTGCGTGAGGACGAACCCGGCTCCGACCTCTTCTTGTTGCTCGACGGCGTCCTGCGGGCCGAGAAGAACGACGAGCGCCTCGAGGAATATGGGCCCGGCGCGCTGCTCGGCGAACGGGCGACCCTCGAAGGCGGAGTGCGGACTGCGACACTGGTCGCCGTGACGCGGTGCAAGGTTGCGGTCGCGAGTGCTGACGACATCGACCACGCGGCACTCGAGGAACTGTCCGGCGGCCATCGCCACGAGGACAACGCCCCGGCACGGTGAGCACCCCGGCTGTGCGAGTCGCGTGGTACCGCTTCCGGGCGACCTTCCGGCGACGGTTGGGCGGCTACGTCGCGCTGGTGCTGCTGATCGGCCTCATCGGTGGCATCGCACTGGGAGCGATCGCGGCCGGACGGCGGACACAGTCGTCGTACCCCGCGTTCATACGACACGCGAACGTGCCAAACCTCTCGGGTATCAGCGCTGTCCTCGATCCTGACGCTGGTCGCCCGGGCTACGACCCGGCCCTCATCGACACCATCTCGCATCTTCCCCATGTGACCCGGGTCGCAAGCGTTTCGGGTCTCGACATCCTTCCGTTGGGTTCCGACGGCGCGCCGGGCAAGATCGAGACCGTCGCGCCAGGAAACGGGAACGGAAGCGTCGACGGCGCGTACTTCGACTTCCAGCGCGTTTCGGTGACGCAAGGCCGAATGGCCGATCCGAGCCGGGCCGACGAGTTCGTCGCGACCGAACAAGCCGCCAAGACGCTCGGATGGCACGTCGGCGACGTCGTCCCGATGGGCGTGTACACCAACGACCAGACCGCGCTGCCCGACTTCGGCACCGCCGCCGTGCCCCCACACGCTCGCGTCGACCTCAGGCTCGTCGGGCTCGTGATTGCTCCTGAGGCAGTCGTCGCCGACGACGTCGACGCGGGCGTCTCGAGCTTTCTGCAGATCTTCACGCCGGCGCTCACCCGACCGCTGCTCGATTGCTGCGTGAACTACACCGCCACCGGCATCCAGATCGATCGCGCCAGCAACGTCGCCGCGGTGCAAGGTGAGCTCGGCGCCGTCCTGCCGAAAGCGTTTCCGCCGTTTCAAGACCCGCTGGTCACGATCGAGCCGAAGGCCGAACGAGCGATCCAGCCCGAAGCCATCGCGCTTGGAGTGTTCGGCGCGATCGCACTGCTCGTCGTCATCCTCATCGGCGCGCAGTTGATCGGGCGTCAGGTGCGGCTCGGCCGTGAGGATGTCACTGTCCTGCGGGCGCTCGGAACCGGGCCATCGACGACATCGACCGATGGCTTGATCGGGATCGTCGGCGCGGTGGTCGTCGGATCATTGCTCGCCGTCGCCGTTGCCGTGGCGCTCTCGCCCCTGTCACCCATCGGCCCGGTACGCCACGTGGACCCGAACCAGGGGGTGGCGTTCGACTGGACGGTGCTGGGAACCGGTGCCGCGCTGCTGATCGTCAGCCTCGGCGTCATCGCCCTCGTGATGGCCGTCCGTAACGCGCCGCACCGTGTCGCGGCGCGGCGACGCACGACCACCGAGCGAGGATCCAGCGTGGCGCGCGCCGCCGCCGCATCGGGCCTACCCATCCCCGCGGTCACGGGCATCCGATTCGCGCTCGAGCCGGGCGCGGGACGAACCGCTGTCCCCGTCCGGTCGGCGATCCTCGGCGCGACCCTGGCCGTCATGGTGGTGACGGGCAGCCTCACGTTCGGCGCCAGCCTCACGCGTCTCGTGACACACCCTGCGCTGTACGGGTGGAACTGGGACTACGAGCTCAGCGCGGGGTCAGACAGCAGCAACATCCCCGCGCAGCAGGCCACCGATCTCCTCGACCACGACACGGACGTCGCGGCGTGGACGCCCGCATACTTCGCCACGCTCTTCCTCGACGGCCAACAGGCGCCGGTGCTGGGCGAAGCATCGGACGCGGCGATCGGCCCGCCCACACTGTCCGGCCATGGCGTCACGACGTCCGACCAGATCGTGCTGGGCGCCATCACGCTCGCGCAGTTGCACAAGCATGTCGGCGACACGGTCGAGGTCAGCGACGGGACGAACGCGCCATCGGCACTACAGATCGTCGGCACGGCGGCACTGCCCACCATGGGGACCGGCGGAGAGCAACATCTGCAGATGGGAGTCGGCGCGGTCCTCGGCGACAACCACATCCCCGACACGCTGAAGAATCCGTTCAACAACCCGATGCCCGGACCCAACGGCATCTTCGTCCGCTTCCGCGGCGGCATCGACCGCGCCGCTGCGGTGTCGTCGTTGCAACAGATCGCCACCAAGCTGACGAACCCCGCGAACTTCGGTGTTGCGGCGACGCCTGTCGAACGGCCGGCGGAGATCGTGAACTACCGCTCGATGGGCAGCACCCCGGCACTGCTCGGTGCGGGACTCGCCGCCGGGGCGGTGCTCGCTCTCCTTCTCACGCTCGTCGCATCGGTACGACGCCGCCGGCGAGACCTCGCGCTGCTGAAGACACTTGGCTTCACACGCCGCCAGCTCGCGGCCGCGGTCTCATGGCAGTCGACGGTTGCCGTCGCGATCGGCACCGCCGTCGGAGTCCCGCTCGGCATCGCCTTGGGTCGTTCACTCTGGACGGTGTTCGCTCGCGAGATCAACGCGGTACCGCAGCCGAGCGTTCCTGCGGGCTCGATTGCGCTCGTCGTGCTGAGCGCGCTCGCGCTCGCCAACCTCATCGCCGCGATCCCGGGACGCCGCGCCGCCCGCACCCCGACCGCGCTACTGCTGAGGGCCGAGTGAGCCAGGCGGCCGCTACATAGACAATCCGATATACTCCGTGCCGTGACCCCGGCGGCCCTGATCCAAGCAGTCCGTCGCCGGCGTGGGCTGACGCAGGCGCAACTTGCCGCCCGCGCCGGCACGAGCCAGCCGGTCGTCTCGGCCTACGAGCACGGCCGTCGCGATCCGTCGTTCACGACGTTGGCGAAGTTGGTGGAGGCCGGGGGCGAGCAGTTGCGCATCGACGCCGCGCTCCCAATGCCCGACCTTCCTCCGGCGCGCGATGTCCACGAGCACAACCGCCGGCTGCTCGACGTGCTCTCGCTCGCGGACGCCATCCCTACACGTGCTCGTACCGCGGTCCTGCACGCGCCGCGCATGGTCTCCGTGTGACGACCCTCACGCTGGCCGAGCGGGTCGTCGCTCTCGACGAAGCCTTGTCGAGGATCCCGCACGCCTTCGGCGGAGCGATCGCGCTCGCGTACTACGCCGAACCCCGCGCCACCATCGACATCGACATCAACGTCTTCGTCGGCCCGGACCGCTACGCAAAGGTCGCGGCCCGACTCGAGACGGTCGGCGTCGATGCTGCTGACCGCGACGTCGTCGAGCGCGTCGAGCGCGATGGACAAGTCCGCGTGTTGTGGGACTCGACGCCGATCGACCTGTTCTTTGCGTACGACCCCTTCCACGACGCCGCTGCGGCAGCCCGCACCACGGTTCCGTTCGCGCGCACGACCATCCCGATCCTGTCGGCGACGCACCTGGTGGTGTGCAAGGTCGTGTTCAACCGCGCGAAGGACTGGGTCGACATCGACGCCATGCTCACCGCCGAGGTTGCGCTCGACGTTGCCGAAGTGATGCGTTGGGTCGGTCGCATCGCGGGCGACACCGACCCGCGTTACGAGCGGATCGCCGCGCTCCTCGCGCGCCGCTGACTGCCGCCGGGACGGCATCGCCGCCGGCGCGGCGGGGGCCGGGTTCGCGATCGGCAGTCTCATCACCTGACGCGCCGAGCCGAGGCTCAGGCGTCGTCTGCGCTTCGCAGGGTGGTGGTGATGGGAACGCCGTTGCGGATGGCGAGCGTGACCGGAGTGCGCTCGGCGATATCGGCCAGCCGGTCGCGTTGCTCGACAGGCAGATCAGCAGGAAACGTGATCATGCGAGCGATCGAGGCTTCGCCATCATCATCGACGTCGTAGCGGACATCGACCTCGATCGCGTCGATGGTCCAGCCCTTCCGATCGGCATACATGCGCACTGTCATCGAGGTGCAGGCCGCGAGTCCGCTGAGCAGCAGCCCGAACGGCGACGGACCAGCGTCGGACCCGCCGCCCACGCTTTGTTCATCCGCGATCAACTCATGGTTGCCAGCTCGGAGCTCGACGCGATACGGAAGTGACGAAGTGCTGGTAGAGCCGACAGCGCGGGCGATGTGGCGCACCGAAGTCACGGGACACCCTCGCCCGCGACACGGCGGGGAAGGTCGTCGATGGCCAGCGCCCACGGCGGCACACCGATCTCCGCGGGACCGATGTCGATGGCCGGGAACCCATCGATCTCGACACCGTCACCGAACCGGGCGCGCTGCTTCACGACCGCGCCCGCACGGACCAGGCAACCGACACCGATGCGGCTGCCGTCGCAGACGATGGCACCGGGTTCGACGACGGAGCGCGCGCCGATGTGGCACCCGTGGATCATGGCGCCGGGTCCGACGATGGCGCCGTCGTCGACGATGAGTTCGTTGTCGGGCAGCAGATGCAGCACGGTGTTCTCGAGAATCTGCACGCCGTCGCCGATCCGGACGGGACCGTGGGAGTCGCCGATGATCTTGACGCCGGTGCCGATGATCGAGCGCTCGCCGACGACGACGTCGCCGGTGATCTCCGCGCTGTCGAACACGATCGCCGAGTCGGCGATGGTCGGCACGATGCCGCGGTACGCGTAGAGCTGGCCCATCGAGCCAACCTCCTCTGTGGGTTCGACAGTCGTGGCCGTGGCGGCCGGGATCGCGAGGTCGCCGTCGCGGAGACCGCGCAACCGCTCGAGATCCCCTTCGCTCACGGCGCGGATGACGTGGGCCGGGCGTCCGACGGCGACGACGTCGCTGGGCAACGTCGTGCCGCTCGGTACGAGCGTGCCCTCCCCGAGGAACACACGGTCGCCGACCGCGGACCCGGGCATGAGGATCGAGGCGTTGCCGATCTCACAGAGATCGCCAACGGCCGCACCGATGACGAGGCATCGGTGGCCGAACGTGGTGCGCCGCCCGACCGTGGTTGGCATGGTCGTGGTGCCGACCACGACAGAGTTCTCCAACACGGCCGAGGCGGTGTCGATGGCGACGGCGAGTCCGGAAGACCGGATGACGGCGCCCTCGGCGATCAACACGCGCGCACCGAGGCGCGAGCGGCCGAGGAGGACGGCCGAGCCGGCGATGCGTGACTCGTCGGCATCGCGGTCGTAGACGGCGGTGCCCGGGCCCTTGCTCATGGGTGCGCGAACAACGGCGCGTCCTCGACTTCGAACGCGACCTCGTCGATGTAGCACCACCACCAGTCCTCGCCCGGTTCGTAAGACTGGATGATGGGGTGGTTCACGGCGTGGAAGTGTGCAGTCGCGTGCCGGTTCGGCGAGTTGTCGCAACACCCGACGTGGCCACACGACATGCACATGCGCAAATGCACCCACTGACCGCCCATGCGAAGGCAGTCTTCGCACCCATCGCTGCTCGGGGTCACGTCGGCGACTTGGTCGAGGTGCGTGCAATCCTCGTTCATGTGTGCTCCTTACTGAGTCGTCGCAGTCTGGGCCGTCGCAGTCTGGGCCGTCGCAGTCTGGTTCAGACACGGAATTCTGAGTCGTTGGACGTCTTGGTCTCGTTGTTCCACGGTCGAAGCGCCGCGCGTCCTGTTACGGAGGTGGGGGGTCGGGGCGGTTGCTGCGCTGGCGGTTGTGGACTTTGCACCAGCAGCGTCCGTTGCCCTGTGTGGTGATCCCACCGCGGCTGTAGGGGATGACGTGGTCGATCTCACACTGTTGGGCGGGCACGTCACACCCTGACGGGTGCCGGCAGTGCCGGTCGCGCACTTCGATCGCTCGGCGGAGCGCACCGGTGAAGAACCGCTGTCGCACACCGACGTCGATGACCCGGGAGGGGCCGTCGAACACGATCCGCTCGATGTCGGCGTCAGCGAGGTACGGGATCAGCTGGCCCGGAGCGACGACGGTGCTGTCCGCCATCTCGCACATGTTCCCGAAGGCGTCGTAGCCGACCAGCACGGTGAACAACGGCCGGGACGGCGGCGCCGCGTCGGGCGCGGCGGTCGAGCGGCGGGCCATCTCGGTCAAGGCATCCGCTCGCCGCTGCGTGGACGTGCGCGCCAAATCGTCGGACGTGGCATCTGGGCCGTGTTGGTCGCGGGCGGTCTTCCAGTCCTCGTCGAACAGCCGCTGTTCGAGGCGGTGGAGCTCTTCCAAGAAGATCGTGCCGTCGATGGGGTCGAACTCGGCGTCGACCACGACGGTGCCGTCCAAGGTCCGCGATGCGTGACAACGGCGACGGTGCCGCTGGTGGGTCCACGGTTCGATATTCAGCTCGCTGGCCGCATGCTGCTGCCAGTACGAAATCATCCGCACCGCGTCCGGGTACCGCAGGGTCTTGATCTGGTCGACCAGCAACGCTTCGTCGCGCGCGAACAACGACTCGACGTTGGGCTGGTTGATGCGAGCGAGCAGGTCGGCGTGATCCATCGACAACTTGCCTTCCTGCACCGCGGTCGCAGTATGCGGCATCGATCGGAGCTTGCGGGCCCGACACAGCTCGCGCCGCGCCGTCGTCGCCGCCATCGCGCACTCGCGAGCCAGCCGCGCCGCCGCCGCCTTCGAGCCGTCATCGGCCCACGTGCGCCGCGCGTCCCACACCGACAGGTACTCGGCTCGGACACGCGTGAACAACGACGCCGCCTTCTGCATCCCGACCACGGCCTCGTGCAACTCCGCATCCGACAGCGTCGAAGGGTCCAGCGAATCGAGCTCGTCGATTACTTCAAATAGCCGCCCTAGCACGCCGCCATTCTACCGAACACATGTTCGCTACCACGGCCAAATGATCCGAAATATCTCGCACTTTCATGCTGCAAGATCGCGCCGCTCAATGAGGACGCACTTCTCCCACGAGCACACGGTGTCCGGACGACGCCTGGCTGGTACCGGCATTCTCGATGGTGATCGACAGCGTCGGGAAGTCCTTCGGCGACACACCGGACCACAGCGTCACCTGGCCATCGCTGGAGCTGAACGTCCCCACCGGCACCGACGCGCCCGCCGCGTTCTTCAACCAGGCTTGGTAGTACTCACCGGCCGGCGCGTTGGGAAGCCCGTGCGCGTCCAAGGTGATCCGGAAGCCGGCATCGTTCCGTGTGATGACCGCCGATGCGCGCGCCGCGGGTGCCAGTTCCGTCGGACTCAACGCCGCCGTGTAGTCGGGCGTGGCAGTGCCTTGACCCATCGCCAACGCGCCCACGATCACGAGCGCAGCAGCCGCGGCGCCAATCAACGACGGCAACATGTAGCGACGCCGGTGGCGCGTCACATCGCGCCTCGTGACGTCGCGGCTCGTCACATCGCGCCGCATCGCATCGCGGCGCGAAGCTCCGAGTACCGCCGCCACGACATCGTCTTCCAACGTGTCGCTCGGCTCAGCCCAGACCGACGGATCCGACAGGAAGTCCGCCAGTTCCGACTCCTCGTTCGATCGAGACGGATTCATGCTGGCTCCCGGAGATGTCCGAGCGACGCGGCGAGCTTTCGGTGGGCACGATGCGATCTGGACTTCACAGTGCCGAGCGAGATCCCGAGTGTCCTCGCGATCTGTGTATGCGTCATGCCGTCCAGGTGATGCAAACGCACGATCGTGGCTTCCTCCGGCGCGAGTGCATCGATCGCCCGTCGGACGTGCCACGCGTCGTCGACAGCATCGAGGTCAGGGGAAATGCTCATGACCGTTCCGTCCTCGCTCGCGAGTTCGCTCAGCGAAGTCGCGGAGCGGCGTGCAGCACTGCGATAGATGTCGATCGCCACCCGCTTCGAGATGGTTGCGAGCCAGGCAGCCGGGTCACGGGAGGCGTCCAGACGATCGGCCGCCTGCCACGCCCGGACGAACGTCTGCTGAACCGCGTCCTCGGCAAGGTCGTGCCTGCCCAGAACACGGAAGGCGACGGCGTACACCAGACGTCCGTATTCCCGATACAACTCCCGGACTGCATCCGGCTCACGGCGGCGAAACGCATCGAGATCCGCTCGGCGCGGATGCGCTCGCAGGTCACTCACGCGGTTCACAACTGCCTGTACGTGTCGCGCTCGCATCCGGTTCGCGGTTGTGACACGCGCCACGGCGCCGAACCGTTCGCACGATTCGGCGCCGTGTGGATCGACCCTCGAGTGTCAGGTCTTGTGCAGCGCTCCCGTCGGGTTGACGGCGAACCACGAGCCGCCTGATCCCTGACCGTTCACATCACCAGCCGCGGCATCACCGGAGAACCGATAGAGCGGCCACTTGCCCGCCTTCAGTTGATGCGAACCGTCGGCACGAGTGATGACCGAGAAGATGGTGGCATCGAGTCCCGCAGGAAGAGTGGAGCCGTTGATCGTCAGCGGCGGCCACGCACTCGCACACGCACCATCGCATGTGGACATGCCGTTGACGTCCTTCGTGAATCCGTAGAGCGTGCGCCCGTTGGAATCGACGAGCACGCCGCCGAGTGGCGTGTTACCGGTCATCACGGTGGCCGGCACCACGGTGGCCATCGGCACGGAAGCCACCGATGTCGCCGGCTTGGACGAGGACGATGGGGATGAGTACGAGCCGCCCGTTCCGCATGCAGCGAGTGCGAGCGCGCCGAGTGCAGAAGCAGCGACCATGTGACGAAAACGCATTTGGGACCTCCTCGGGTCAGTAGTCGCTCGCCTGATCGCGAGCTAACCGAGGTACGCCGAAGTCAGTGGATCCGGTTCCGTCGTGCGCAGACTTTGCGTGTGCCGTGTGTCATGCGCGTTTCTCTCCGGCGGATATCGATCCGAACGTTCGTGTCGAAACGCGATGCTGTCTCCATGTCGGGCGTATGGCTTGTGACCGGAGCACAGGCGTCGGGCAAGTCGACGGTCGCTGACCTTCTCGCGCACCAGTACGCCAGCGGAGTGCACGTTCGGGGCGGACAGTTCTATCGGTGGGCAGTTCGAGGATGGGTCCACGTCGGCAACTCGGACGAAGATGAAGTGCGACGTCTTCTCGATCTTCGTTACCGGCTCTCGGCGGCCGCCGCCGACGAGTACGCAGCCGCCGGCTTCACCACCGTGGTGCAGGACAACATCTACGGCGTCGATGTCGAGCGCTGGCTCGACATGGTTCAGTCGAAGCCCAAGTACCTCGTCGTGCTGCGCCCTCGGGTTGATGTCGTCGAGGCCCGCGACGCCGAACGTCGACGCACGCAGTCGAAGGTCGCGTACCGCGGTGGGTTCACACCCGCGATGAACGATGAGCACGTTGCTGCGACACGTCGCGACCTCGGACTGTGGCTCGACACCTCCGAGCAGTCGCCCGACGAAACCGTCGACGAGATCTTGACGCGCGCCGCGGAAGCGCTGGTGCCGTGAGTGCCGCCGAGCATCGGTTACGCATCGGACGATCCGTTCGACAGCCGCTCGAGGATGAGACGGCGATTGGGCTCGCGCGAATCCGATTGCCCGGCTCGCGTTGACTCTGCTCGGCTTCGTCGCGCCGTGGACAAGAAGGACATCACCGTCGACGTTGTCGTCGCTCTGCTGCGCGAGCAGTTCCCGCAGTGGGCCCACCTACCGGTGCGGCGGGTCGATGTCGACGGCAACGACAACACGAGCTTTCGACTCGGTGACGAGCTCCTCGTCCGGTTGCCGAGTCATGAGCGCTACGTGCTTGGTGTGGAAAAGGAACATCGGTGGCTCCCGATGCTGGCGGAGCAGCTTCCATTGCCCATCCCGCAGCCAGTGGCCAAGGGCGAGCCGAGCGACGGCGTGTTCCCGCGGATCTGGTCGGTGTACCGGTGGCTCGACGGCGAGATCGCCAGCGTCAACCCACCGACCGACCGAACCGCGTTCGCCGTCGACGTCGCTGACTTTCTCGCCGCCCTCTACCGCATCGACACCGCCGGTGGGCCGCCCGCGGGCGAGCAGAGTTTCTGGCGCGGCGCGCCTCTGGAGCGCTACGACCGCCAGACTCGCAAGGCCATCGCCGACCTCGGTGACGCCGTCGCGGCGGACGCCGCATCCGCGGTGTGGGACGCCGCCCTCGCCGCGACGTACGCGAACGAACCCGTCTGGGTGCACGGCGACGTGGCCCAGAACAACCTGCTCGTTCGCGACGGACGACTCAGCGCGGTCATCGACTTTGGCACGTCCGCCGTCGGCGATCCGGCCTGCGACGCCGTGCTGGCATGGACATTCCTCGACGGCGAGAGCCGGCGAGCGTTCCGAGAACGGCTGCCCGTCGACCGCGATACGTGGGTGCGAGGCCGAGGTTGGGCTCTTTGGAAGGCGCTCATCTCACTGGCATGGAACCCTCGCCGAAACCCGGCATTCACTGAGGAGTGCAGGCGGGTCGTCGCCGACGTGATCGCCGAGCACGAAACGGAGGCGAGCTCTACCGGCTGACGACCGCGGCCGGCACCGCGATCCGCGGCTACGTCTGAGCGCGGCGGCGATCCAGGTCCATCACGACAGCACTATCAGACGGGACGATTCGAAAGAGCAGCCCCAACGGGGTTCGAACCCGTGCCTCCACCTTGAGAGGGGCGACAGGACACTCCTGGCCGGCCAGGGTTGGCCAGGCGGTCGGCTCGGAAATCAGATAATCTGATTGGATGCCGGAAGTCAGTGCTACAGACGCAGCTCGCAACTTCGCCGACATCCTGGACGCAATCGAGCATCGAGGCGAGCACTACACGATCGTTCGGCGAGGCAAGGCCATCGCGCAGCTCGAGCCTGTCTCACGCGGGCGAGGCGCCGACGTCAAGGCCGTCCTGCGCCACCATCCCGGTGACAAGGCCTGGGTCCAGGATCTTGCCGATGTGCGGCAACTGCTGGAGCTCGACACGCGCCAATGAGTCTTCTGCTGTTCGATACCACGTTTCTCATCGACGCCGACCGAGGCGGGGAGCGCCTCGACTCGATGATCGCCGACGATGACGATGTGGCGATCGCTGCGATCACCGTCGCCGAACTGCGCGTTGGCGTCGCCTTGTCTCGCGGCAAAGCCCGCACCACCCGACAAGCGTTCGTCGATGATGTGCTCGCCGCCGTTCCGGTCGTGAGCTACGACCTGGACGTTGCAGCAGAGCATGCCGAACTCCTCGTTGCCGTGCGTAAGCAGGGCAGGCCCCGCGGCGCACATGATCTGATGATCGCGGCGACCGCACGAGCAACGCAGCGCACCGTGCTGACGGCTGACTCAACCGCATTCGCCGATCTCCCTGACGTGCTCTTCCGAAGCCACCGCTAACGCTTCCAGTTGCGAGGTCGCGAATCGCACAAGTCGAGGGAGTAGCTCGAGCTGACTCCACAGTGCGACCGCGGGTGCGATGCGGGTGCCTCCTACCGGCACTTATACGGGTGATCCACCACCTGGGCGAACCGCCTGGGGAATCTCTCTTCGGGCGGAGCTCGGACAGGGAGGTTTCTCATGGTCTGGTCTCCGCTGGTTCGCCGTGTCGCTCGAGAGGGCGACGGCGCTGACATCTATGTCGTCGGGCATGTGCTCGTCGACGAGTTCTTGGAGTTTGCTGCGGGTCGGGCGCGACCGAACACGGTGCGCGCTTATGCGCATGACTTGAAGACGTTCTTCACCGTCGTCGGCAAGGACCCGGTGGAGGTTCGTCCCGCGGATGTTCTCGGGTTCGTGAAGGCCCAGCGCGGCCCGCGCGCCGGCGCGGAGAATGTGGTGCGGATCTCCGACGGC
>DASXPN010000022.1:0-19880 GCA_036493595.1 Acidimicrobiales bacterium
ACGGACGTGTGAGGACGTCACCGTGAGCGGCGGCAACGCCGGCACGCCGAACGCGGTGGCCACGCCGCCTGATGAGCTCGACGGCGACCTGTTCGTGATCGGTCCGGAAGTACCTCTGGTCGGGGGCCTCGCCGACCGGCTGCGGGCACAGGGCAAGCGCGTCTACGGACCGGGTGCGGACGGCGCCCGCCTCGAAGGCTCAAAGGCGTACATGAAGCAGCTGCTGGCCGAAGCGGAAGTGCCGACGGCGCGGCACGGCGCCTTCGACACGGTGGAGCCCGCGCTCGACTTCCTGCGGTCGTTGCCACCTCCGTATGTCGTCAAGACCGACGGGTTGGCTGCCGGCAAAGGAGTGTTCGTCACCGAGTCCTTGATCGAGGCCGAAGACGACGTGAAGGCCAAGCTGGCCGGCGTGTCGTTCGGGGACGCGGGGCGGATGATCGTGATCGAAGAAGGTCTGACCGGCCCCGAGCTCTCGTTGCTCGCAATCTGTGACGGCAAGCGAGCCGTGCCCCTCGCGCCGGCGCAGGACTTCAAGCGCGCCTCGGACGGTGATCAGGGTCCGAACACCGGTGGCATGGGCGCGTACTCTCCGGTGCCCATCGCCGGTGAGGCGCTCGTCGGTGTCGTGATGGACGAGTTCGTCGAGCCGACGTTGGCGACGTTGGCGCGCCACGACATCGACTACCGCGGCACGTTGTACGCCGGATTGATGGTGACGCCGAGCGGACCGAAGCTCCTCGAGTTCAACGTCCGCTTCGGTGATCCCGAGGCGCAGGCGGTCTTGCCGCGGCTGCGCTCCGACCTCTTCGAGCTGCTCGCGTCGGCGGCGGATGGGCACCTCGTCGACCAACCGCCGCAGTTCGGCGATGACGCCGCGGTGTGCGTCGTCGTCGCGTCACCGGGCTATCCGGAAGCCCCCCGAACCGGTGGACTCATCGACGGTCTCGATGACCTCTCGGACCTCGATGACGACGTCGAGGTGTTCTGCGCCGGGGTGGCGCGTGATGCCGACGGCCGGCTCGTGACGGCGGGAGGTCGCGTACTCGACGTGGTCGGGTTCGGTCCGACCATCGCGAGTGCACGCGAGCGCGCGTACGCGGGCGTCGGGCGGATCTCGATCCCGGGTATGCAGTACCGCAGCGACATCGCCGCACGTTGTTGACGCGCGCGGTCGCTCGCAGAGATCGCTCTTGAAAGGATCCACATGAAGGTCGCGGTGTTGATGGGCTCGCCGAACGATCGGGACAAGATGCAACCCGCGGCGGACACACTCGACGAGTTCGGCATCGAGGCCGACGTACGCGTGCTGTCCGCCCATCGCAACCCGGCAGGCGTGGCCGAGTTCGTCTCGTCGGCTCGGGCCAACGGCTTCGCAGCCATCATCTGCGGCGCCGGTATGGCCGCCCACCTCGCCGGCGCGGCCGCCGCGCACACGACGCTGCCGGTGGTCGGGGTCCCGTTGTCCGGTGGCGCGCTCAACGGCGTCGACGCGCTGTACGCAACCGTTCAGATGCCGAAAGGGATCCCCGTCGCGACCGTCGCGGTCGACGGCGCGATGAACGCCGCGCTGCTGGTCGTGCAGATGCTGGCGATCAGTGACGGCGCGCTCGCCGAGCAACTCGACGCGCGCCGAGCCGATCAGCGCTGAGCGCCGACCCTCGCGTCAGAAGCCGGGGATGGGCATCGTCGCCGGTGCCGGTTCCACATACGCCGGGTCGGTGACGAACGGCTCGTCCAGATATCGCGTCGCCGTCTCCGCGTCGACTGACCCGTTGGTGGCGAGTTCAAGCGAGAGCCACGCGTCGATCGCCGGCGCGGCCGGTGGCGGCACGAGGGCCAGCGGCGGCACGAGGGCTGGAGGCGGCGGCACGTCAGGCGCAACCGGAGACGCGGCGACTGCGGGCGCTGGCATCTGCGCCATCACGGGTTCGGGGTTTCGCTCGCGGCGGAATCGTCTGAACGCGGACTTGCGCTCCTTCTGCAGCCGTTTCATCTCGCTCTTCGCGAGGGCGGGACGATTGCCCGCGGCCGCTCGGATACCCGCGGCCGCGACGGCACACGGGATGCAATACGGCGGTTGCTTCGGACCGAAGGCGTAAACGAGACATTCCCCGCAGAACTCGAGGCCGCACTTGCCGCATCGATCCTCTGCGCCCTCGAACAAGTGCTTTGCACACCGACTCTGCATGTGGCTTCGACCCCGCGCCATTTGCTTCCCAGAGACTCGTCATGGTTTCGGCACCGGGCGCGAGATACTGAAGCTGAAAATGATCGGATGGGCGCCTGACCGAGAGCCGCGACCGAGAGCCGTGACCAACAGACCATGAACGAGTTCGTCCCCAACGTCCTCGCCGCCCGCTACGCGTCGGCGCCGCTCGTGGAGCTGTGGTCGCCCGCGCACAAGATCGTGCTCGAGCGGCAGCTGTGGTTGGCGGTGTTACGGGCGCAGCGAGACCTGGGAGTCGAGGTTCCCGACGGTGTGGTCGAAGCGTACGAGTCGGTGATCGACAAGGTCGACTTGGCATCGATCGAGGCTCGCGAGCGCGTCACCCGCCACGACGTCAAGGCCCGCATCGACGAGTTCAGCGCCATCGCCGGGCACGAGCACATCCACAAGGGGATGACGTCTCGCGACCTTACGGAGAACGTCGAGCAGCTTCAGGTGCGGGCGTCACTCGAGCTGATCCATGACCGGATGGTCGCCGCGGTCGCGCGACTGGGCCGCCGCGCCGCCGAGTACGCCGAGCGCGTGATGGTCGGGCGCTCGCACAACGTCGCCGCGCAAGCGACGACCCTCGGCAAGCGCTTCGCCTCCGCGGGAGAAGAGCTGTTGCTCGCGCTCGAGCGCGTCGAAGACCTCTTGGCGCGCTACCCGCTGCGCGGCATCAAGGGTCCGATGGGCACCGCGCAGGATCAGCTCGATCTGCTCGACGGTGATCTCGACAAGTTGGCGCAGCTCGAGGCTTCGGTCGCCGCGCATCTCGGTTTCGATCGCGTGCTCGACTCGGTTGGTCAGGTGTACCCACGTTCGCTCGACCTCGATGTCGTCGCCGCGCTGGTGCAAGCGGCCGCCGGTCCGTCCTCCCTCGCACTCACGATCCGGCTCATGGCCGGCCAAGAGTTGGTGACCGAGGGCTTCGCGGCGGGACAGGTCGGTTCGTCGGCCATGCCGCACAAGATGAATTCGCGGTCGTGCGAGCGCATCAACGGGCTGATGAATGTCCTGCGCGGCCACCTCACCATGGCCGCCTCACTGGCCGGTGATCAGTGGAACGAAGGAGACGTCAGTTGTTCGGCGGTGCGCAGGGTCATGCTGCCCGATGCGTTCTTCGCCGCGGACGGCGTGTTCCAGACGCTGCTCACGGTGCTCGACGAGCTGGGTGCCTACCCCGCCACGATCGAACGAGAGCTCGACCGCTATTTGCCGTTCCTCGTCACGACCAAGGTCCTGATGGCTGCGGTTCGCAACCGCGTGGGTCGCGAGGAAGCGCACGAAGTGATCAAACAGCATGCGATCGCCGTCGCCCTCGAGCAACGAGAGAGCGGTGCGCAGGGCAACGACTTGTTGCAACGTCTCGCCACGGATGATCGTCTCCGGCTCTCGTCGCACGATGTGGACGCCATCGTCGCCGACCCGCTCTCATTCACGGGTGCCGCCACCGCGCAGGTACGTACCTTCCTCGATCGTGTAGCGGAGGTGACCGCGCGCCATCCCGATGCCGCGCGCTACGCGGCTGAACCGATCTTGTGATGGCTCCCTTCTCGTCCACTGGGAAATGCGTGATTGTCGTCGGCCAGGGCTACGTCGGTCTCCCGCTGGCCATGCGGGCGGTCGAGGTGGGCTTCGATGTCATCGGTTTCGACACCGACGACTCGAAGGTCAAGCACCTGAACGCGGGCGAGTCGTATGTCGAGGACGTGAGCCACGACGACGTGCGAACCGCGATCGCCTCCGGCCGTTACCGGGCGGTGTCGACGCTCGACGATGTCGAGGGTTTCGACGTCGCGGTCATCTCCGTCCCGACTCCGCTGCGCGAAGGCGCTCCTGACCTTGGCCACATCGACGCCGCCGCGGTATCGATCGGCGAGCGCCTTCACCGTGGCGCGACGGTCATTCTCGAGTCGACGACCTATCCGGGTACCACCGAAGAGCGAGTCGCGCCGATCCTCGAGGACAGCTCCGGACTCGTCGCCGGCCGCGACTTCCATCTTGGCTACAGCCCCGAGCGAATCGATCCGGGTAACCGAGAGTGGACCTTCGTCAACACACCGAAAGTCGTGTCCGGTATCGACGCCGGCTCGCTGGCTGCGGTTCAGGAGTTCTTCGACGAGTTGGTCCTGAAGACCGTCGTGGTCTCTTCGCCCAAGGAAGCCGAGCTCACCAAGTTGCTCGAGAACACGTTCCGCCATGTGAACATCGCCCTCGTCAACGAGTTGGCCATGTACGCGCACGATCTCGGTGTCGACATCTGGGAGGCGATCGACGCGGCATCGACCAAGCCGTTCGGTTACATGCGCTTCACGCCCGGCCCCGGAGTCGGCGGCCACTGCTTGCCGGTCGACCCGTCCTACCTGTCGTGGCGGGTACGGCGCAGCCTCGGTCAGTCGTTCCGGCTCGTCGACCTCGCCAATGACGTGAACGATCACATGCCGGACTACGTCGTGCGTCGGTTGGTCGTCGGCTTGAATCGCCGCGGCCTGCCACTGAATGGTCGCAGGGTTCTGTTGCTCGGCTTCGCCTACAAGAAGAACACGGGCGATGCGCGCGAGACACCGGTCATGTCGATCGCTCGCCAACTCGTGGGGCTCGGCGCGCAGGTGAGAATGGCCGACCCTCACACGGGCGACGGGCACCTGCCGCAAGACGTCGAACGGGTCGACGCCACCGAGGACGAGATTCTCGGCGCCGACGCGGTCGTTCTCCTGGTCGACCATGATTCCTTCGACCTGACGCTCGTCGAACGTGCGGACTACGTGCTCGACTGCCGTCACCGGCTGTCCGGGCCGAACGTCGAGCATCTGTAGCCACCTCCTCCCTGCCCAACTACGGTCGGCTGCATGGCGCTCGCTCACCTTTATTCGGGCAAGGTTCGCGACATCTACGACGCCGGAGACCGCCGCCTCCTGATGGTGACGTCCGACCGGATCTCCGCCTTCGACGTCGTGATGAAGGAGGTCGTGCCGAGCAAGGGACGCGTCCTCACGGCGATGACCGCGTTCTGGCTCGACCACCTCCGTGCCGTCGCCGGCAGCCACCTCATCTCCACTTCGGTCGACGACCTCCCTCCTGACGCGCGGCGCGACGACTGGGCCGGCCGGGTGATGCTCTGCCACAAGGCCGAGATGCTGCCGGTGGAGTGCATCGTGCGCGGCTACCTCTCGGGGTCGGCGTGGAAGGAGTATCGAGCTGCCGGCACGATGCACGGCACGCAACTGCCCTCCGGCTTGCAGGAGTCGGACCAGCTGCCTGAGCCCGTGTTCACGCCTTCCACCAAGGCTGAGATCGGCGATCACGACGAGAACATCGGCTTCGAACGCGCGGTCGAGCTGATCGGGCGCGAGACCGCGGAACGCGCTCGATCGATCAGCCTCGAGCTGTACGAGCGAGGCTCCGCGTGGGCGGCCGAGCGCGGCATCATCATCGCCGACACGAAGTTCGAGCTCGGGTTCGTCGACGGCGAGCTCGTCGTGTGCGACGAGGTGCTCACGCCGGACTCGTCGCGGTTCTGGCCCGCCGAGGAGTGGAAGCCGGGCATCACGCCGCCGAGTTTCGACAAGCAACCCGTGCGCGACTATCTCGACCATCTCGATTGGGACAAGAAGCCACCGCCCCCACCGCTACCCGCGGCAGTAGTGGACGCCTCCGCCACTCGCTACCGCGAGGCCTACGAACGCATCACCCAGAACTCGCTCGACGCGTGGCCAGGGCACTGAGCGGACGGACATCAGTGCGTGCACTCTGCAGCCTCAGGTGCTCCGTAGAGTGGCCGGCGTGAGATTCAGCGTCGTCGTCGAAGTCCAACTGCGCGACGGGGTCGCTGATCCGCAAGGTGCGACGATCGAACGGTCGCTCCCCCATCTCGGCTTCGACGGTGTGACCGACGTACGAGTCGGCAAGTGCATCCGCTTCACCATCGACAGTGACGATGAAGTCGCGGCTCGTCACGAGATCGAGGAGCTGTGCGCCCGCTTCCTCGCCAACCCGGTCATAGAGTCGACCGAGTTCCGCGTCGACGAACTGGCCTCGACACCATGACCGGGCCGGCGGCATGAGCGTGACGGTCGGAGTCGTGCTGTTCCCCGGTTCGAACTGCGAGGTCGATGTCGTCGAAGCCGTGCAGTCGCTCGGAGGTACGGCGAGAGTCTTGTGGCACGGAGATCGTTCGGTCGCCGACGTGGATGCCGTTGTCGTTCCGGGCGGCTTCGCGCATGGTGACTATCTGCGGCCCGGCGCAATCGCGCGGTTCTCGCCGATCATGTCGGCAGTCGAGAAATTCGCGGGCGACGGCGGCCCCGTCGTGGGCATTTGCAATGGGTTTCAGGTCCTGACCGAGGCAGGATTGCTGCCGGGAGCCCTCCAAAAGAACCGTGGTCTCAAGTTCTTGTGTACGACGGTCCCAGTACGGGTGGAGACGACTGCATGTGTGCTCACCGGCGAAACGGAGAAGGGTCGCGTTCTGCAATTGCCGATCAATCACTTCGAGGGCAATTACACCTGTTCTCCGGAGACGTTGGCTGAGTTGCACGCAGACGACCGCATCGTGTTGCGCTATGTCGACAACCCCAACGGGTCGACGGATGACATCGCGGGAATCTGCAATGCGCAGCGAAACGTGGTCGGGTTGATGCCACATCCCGAGCGGGCCAGCCATCCGCTGTTGGGGTCATCGCACGGACTCGTGCTGCTCGGCTCGCTACTCGCCGCCGCGGCAACGCTCGACTCGCGCCGATAGCGCGGCTCAGTCGGCGCGGCTGATGCCTGCCTTCTTCAGCACCGCCGGCGTGACGCCCACCTCTCGCCATGTGGCGTAGGTGATGCCTTTGCGGTCTCCATAGGCCTTCGCCGCGGTCACGAACTCCTTCTCGACACCGGAGAGATCGACCGTCTCGCTCATCGTGTCGAGCTCATCCTGCAGATCTCGACGCTCCTGCCGAAGATGGAGCGCTTGCAGTCTGTCGGCCGAGAGCAGATCGTTGTCGATCGTCGCCAAACGCTTCTTGATCGATTCCGGAGTGCGCTTCCGGCCCCGCTTGGGCTTATGGGCCTCCAATGCCTCGAGGTAAGCCCGCACCGCTCGCCCTTGGGTGCGCCCTTCGGCCAGCGCTGCTTTGTGTTGCACGGACATTGATCGGTGCGTCTTCTTTGATGGCACGAAGCAATAGTACGCACGCGATACCGCCAATTCCATGCAAGCGCATGTCGCCACTTCGAAGGCACATGCCGTAACCGGACGAGTACCCATCGCGCGATCCCCAATGTTCACCTTCCTACCGTTTGGGAAAAAGAATCGATCGGGTAGAAACCACCGCGGTGGGAGCAAACGCTGATCTTTCGCGCAACGACGTGCGGCTGGTCCCGTTGGCCGTCCCCGGGAGGGGCCGTGCCCGGCTTGGCCGGGGCGCCGTGCAGGCCGGCGCGCGGGATATGTCGAACCCTTTCTCACGGTTTCCCATGACCGCGAAGTCCATGGCGGTGGTTACTGACGTAGTGCCTCACGTGGACCATGCGAAAGTCGGTCTTGCGGGTGGCGCGGAAGCACCGTTCGCGCGTGATCGCCGCCTCTGTGTTGACGGTCCCAATCTCGAGTGTCAGTGAGGTCAGGGCGAATCGATGCGAGGCAGAAATGATGTGCCGGTTGGTCTCGCCACGGACAGTGGTTATTACGGTATGTGGTTGTCCCACTACGACCGGTCACTCACCACAAATAGGGTGTTGTTCTGGCGAGATATGCCCTCTAGCATCACGCAGCGTGGTGGCGTGAGAGGACGCCGGGCGGCGCACAGTGATGGCGGAGGGCTCACAATGCAGTATCTGTTGGCCTGGCGAGGCACGGCCCGGACCAAAGTCGCGGGAGCGTGAGCACCGCGACCAAGGCGGCCATTGTTCGTCCCCGCCCCGATCGGCGAGGCGACCGTTCGCTGCGGCCTCGCGTCGCTGCGATCACCATCGTGGTGGCCGCAATCGTTGCCGGTGTGCTCATCGTTGAAGACGACGACAGTGCGCTCGTTGTCGGCGGACTCACGCTGTTCGCGCTGCTGACCCTCGTCGTCGCTGGTCGGCGCTCCGTTTCGCGCGAGGTCGCCATAGTCGGCGACTTGGCGTTCGCGAATTGGGCCACGGAAGCAGCCGAGCGCGCCGGCCGCGAAGTGCGAATCGTGATCGATCCTGACGACGGCCTCGTCGGTGAGCTTCCGATGGTCGACGAAATACTCGTCGACCGCCGGCTCTACGACGACATCGATGACATCGCGCCCGGAGGGCGCCTGCGTGGGCGACTGCTCTTCGCCGAGTTCGACGATGACGCCACCGACAGCGCCCGACGCGCGCGCGATGACATCACGGAAACCAACGCCCAGCGCGCGCGTTTCGTGAACCCGTTCGATCGAGCGCTGCGTCCCGCTGCTCGTGTGTTCAAGCGCGCGGTGGACACCGTCGTGTTGGTCATCGCGACACCCTTCGTGGTGTGCCTCGTTCCGTTTATTGCACTGGCCGTGAAAATCGGCAGCCGTGGGCCGGTGATCTTCAGCCAGGAGCGCGTCGGCGCGGATGGCCAGTTGTTCCGTCTGTACAAGTTCCGCACGATGTACGTCGACAACGACGACTCGGTCCATCGCGAGTACGTCGCGAAGTTGATGCGCGAGGAGGCGCCCCAGCACAAGGGCATCTACAAGCTGGCGAACGACCCGCGGGTAACGCCCGTCGGTCGGTTCTTGCGCCGGTACAGCCTCGACGAGATCCCCCAGCTGTGGAACGTGCTGATCGGCGACATGTGCATCGTCGGACCTCGCCCGCCGCTGTTGAGCGAGGCGCGTGACTACAACGCGCACGCCTGGAATCGCCTGCGGGTTCCGCCCGGCATGACCGGGCTGTGGCAGGTCAGCGGGCGTTGTGCCCTGAGCTTCAAGGAGATGGTCGAGCTGGACATCGACTACTGGCGCAAGTGGAGCCCGTCGCTCGAGCTGAGCATCCTGGCACGCACGCCGGTCGCGCTCGTGTCGACCAAGGGTGCCGCATGAGCAAGACCACCGAGCCCGTGCCGTTCGTGGACCTCAACGTCGTGCACCAGCCGATGATCGATGACCTCAGAGACGCGTTCGAACGCGTCCTGCTCAGTGGCGGCTACACGATGGGCGCCGAAGTGGCGGCGTTCGAGAGCGAGTTGGCCGACGCGGTCGGGTCCGTGCGGGTGGTTGGTTGCGGGTCCGGTACGGCGGCGTTGCAGTTGATGTTGGCTGCGGCCGACATCGGGCCCGGCGACGAGGTCATCCTTCCGCCGAACACCTTCGTCGCCACGGCGGAGGCGATTGTTGCCGTAGGGGCCACGCCCGTCTTCGCCGATGTGTCACCGTCAACCGGTCAGATCGACCCAGTTCCCGTCGAGTCGGCGATCACACCTCGCACGGCCGCGGTGATCGGTGTCCACTTGTACGGACACCCGGCACCGATGGACGTCCTGCGACAGGTGACCTCGTCGGCCGGCGTCAAGTTGTTCGAGGACAGCGCACAAGCGCTGGGCGCGTCACTCGACGGTGTGCCCGCCGGACGGCTCGGTGACGGCGCCGCCTTCAGCTTCTATCCCGGCAAGAACCTCGGCGCGCTCGGCGAAGCCGGTGCAGTGACCACGCAAGATCCCGCGCTCGCGGAGCGCATCGCCGTGCTGCGCGCGCACGGCGAGAAGAGCAAGCACGTGCACGTCGTGCAGGGTGTCAACGAACGGCTCGACGAGATGCAGGCGGCGTTTCTGCGGGTGAAGCTCCGTTACTTCGACGAGGGACAGCAGCAACGCGTGCACGCGGTCGAGCGTTACCGCGCCGGCCTCGACGGCATCCCCGATGCGGAAGCACTGGACACCGCACCGAACGTCGTGCACGCCAACCACCTCTTCCCCGTGCGCGTGCCGCAGCGCGATGTCGTGCTCGAGCGATTGCGAGACGACGGCGTGTTCGCGGCGGTCCATTACCCGACACCGATCCACCTGCAGCCTGCGTTCGAAGCGTTCGCCGGCGGCCCGGGTTCGTTCCCGGTCAGCGAGTCGCTCGCGGAGTCGACGGTGTCATTGCCCTTGTTCGCCGGGATCACCGACCAACAGATCGATCGGTGTCTCGATGGACTCATCAACGCACTGCGATCGGCGGCAGCATGAAGAAAGTTGCACTTGTCGGCCTTGGTTACTGGGGCCCGAAGCTTCTGAGGAATCTCATCGAGTCGCCGCGGGTGAACGGCGTCGTGGTTGTTGACCGCAACGTCGATCGGCTCGCGGCGGCCTGCCGGCAGTTCCCGAGCGCAAGACCGGCGCTCAATCTCGAGGAGGCGCTCGAGGACGACGACGTCCGCGCCGTCTTCGTCGCCACGCCGGTGGAGACGCACGGCGAGCTGACGCGCCTCGCGCTCGAAGCGGGGCGACATGTCTTGGTCGAAAAGCCACTCACCGCCTCGACGCAGGAAGCGATCGAGCTGACTCGCTTGGCCGAGTCCTTCAACTTGCGGCTGATGGTGGGGCACACGTTCTTGTTCAGCCCTCGCCTCGACTGCATCGTCGAGTACCTCAAGCGGGGCGCGCTCGGTCGCGTGCACTACATGACGTCGGCTCGGCTGAACCTCGGCCTGCACCGTTCGGACGCGAACGTCATCTGGGACCTCGCGCCCCACGACTTCTCGATCCTGTTCCACTTGCTCGGCGAGACGCCCGACACCGTGCAGACGGTGGCGGGAAGCGCCAACCGGTTCACGCTGCCCGACGTCGCCTTCATCAACCTGACGTTCCCTTCGGGAGCACTCGCATCCGTCACGGTGTCGTGGCTCGCGCCGCGCAAGGTGCGCAACACCGTGATCGTCGGCGAGCAGCAGATGATCGTGTACGACGACACGAACAGCGACGAACCAGTGAAGATCTACGACCAGGGCGTCATCATCGAGGACTCGAACAGCTTCGGTGAGAACCAGCTCACCTATCGGTATGGGGACACGATCGCGCCGCATGTCGTCGCGGCAGAGCCCCTCGGTCTGGAGATCGATCACTTTCTACAGCGCATCGACGACGACGAACCGCTCAAGTCGGATGGGTGGTTCGGCGCCTCGATCGTGGCCGCGCTCGAAGCGGCTCATCGGTCGTGGGAGCTCGGTGGGGTGAAGGTCGATGTCCCGTCCGAGGAGCTGCATGGCGACCGACACCGCTGACGCTCCCAGCCTTGACCGCCCGCACGATGCCATCGGCGCCGTGCGGGCGAGGGTCGAACCCGGCGGTCCACCGCCGGGTTACGTCGGCCGGCACGTGTGCTCTGTCGCGTACACGCACTACCGGTCCGACCCGCGAGTGCGGCGTGAAGCCGAGGCCCTCCGGTGGCGAGGCGATCACGTCACGGTGCTCGCGCTGCACGAGGCCGGGTCACCGCTCGTCGACGACGTCGACGGAGTCACCGTCATCGGGTTGCCGGTCGAGCGCCACCGTAGTCACGACGTCGGCGGCTACCTCACGAGCTACGGGCGCTTCTTCGCTCGGGCCGCCGCGCATCTGACGCGCCATCCGCGTCGCTACGCCTTCGTCCATGTCCACTCGTTGCCCGAAGCGATGGTCTTCGCCGCGTTCGCACCCAAGCTCGCGCGTCGACCCGTGGTGCTCGACGTCCACGACCTGTCGACGGAGGTCTACGCCAGCCGCATCGGTACCGTGCCCGCGTTCGTGCGATGGGCAGAGCGACTTTCGCTGCGGTTCGCCGATCGCGTCGTCACCGTCCACGACGACTACCGCGATCGCATCATCGCCCGCGGGGTGCGGCGTGACGCGGTGACGGTCGTGCTGAACACGCCGGACGATCGTGTGTTCCCGCTGCTCGAGCCGGTGACGCCGAAGCGACCGCCGACGCTCATCTATCACGGCACGATCGTCGAGCGATACGGGCTTGGGGTCGCCGTACGGGCCATGGCCGAGGTGCGGCACAGGATTCCCGGGGTCCGCCTCGAACTGATCGGTGGTGGTGACTTCCGGCCTGAGCTCGCGCGTCTCGTCGCCGAGCTCGAGCTCGAAGAATCGGTTCACCTGTCAGAAGGATCGCTTCCCGTCGATGCCATTCCGGATCTCGTCCGCGCCGCCGATGTGGGTGTCGTTCCTTTCGTCGACGATCCCTTCACGCGCGCGATTCTGCCGACGAAGCTGCTTGAGTACGTGCGTATGGGTAGGCCCGTCATCGTGTCTCGCAATCCTGTGATCGAGCGGTACTTCGGCGACGAGGACGTGTACTTCGTCGAGCCGGGTGACGTATCCGGAGTCGCGCTGGCGATCGAGCAGATCAACGCGGACCCGACCGAGGCCGCACAGCGCGCCACGCGCGCGCAACGCTTCTTCGACGAGCACGCATGGCCGTCGGTGCGTGCGAACTTCTTGGCCCTGACCGATGAGGTCGCGCCCCGATGAAGGTGTCGCTCGTCGGTCTCGGCAAGCTCGGTTTGCCGGTCGCGGTCTGCTACGCGCTCGCGGGCCACGACGTCGTTGGTTGCGACGTCAACCCGCATGTTGTCGAGCAGGTGAACCGGGGCGTCCTTCCGGCCGGCATCGAGGGTGTCGGCGAGTCGTTCGACGAGGTGTGTCGATCGGGCCGGCTGCGGGCGACGACCGACACGAGTGAAGCTGTCGCTGGCACCGACGTCACCGTGTTGCTCGTGCCGATCGGCGTCGTCGATCATCGACCCGACTATCGCCACATGGACGCGGCCGTCGAGGCCGTTGCCGCGGGGTTGCAGCCGGGCCATCTCGTCGTGTTCGAGACCACGCTCGCCGTCGGTGACACGCGCGAGCGCTTCGCTCCGGTCCTGGCCGGCGAACGCTTCGCGATCGGCGAAGACCTGTTCGTTGCCTTCAGTCCCGAGCGAGTGCAATCGCATCGGGTGCTGCATGATCTGCGTTCATATCCCAAGCTCGTCGGCGGGCTCGATCCCGAGAGCACGAAGCGGGCCGTGTCCTTCTACGAGCAAGTGCTGGACGCGGACATCGTTGCGCTGCGGGACGCGGAAACGGCTGAGCTCACGAAGCTCGCGGAGTGTGTGTACCGCGATGTCAACATCGCGCTGGCCAACGAGTTCGCACGGTTCGCGCACAGCTCGGGCATCGAGATCGACCAGGTGATCGAAGCGGCCAACTCAGAGCCGTTGTCACATCTGCACGATCCCGGCGCGGGCGTGGGTGGTCACTGCATCCCCGTGTATCCGTACTTTCTGCTCGCGGGGCGCGAGGACTTTCCGATCACCGCGCTCGCTCGCCGAGTCAACGACTCGATGCCGGGCTGGGTCGTCGACCGGGTCCGCGATCGCATCGGCGACCTCACCGACCGTCGAGTGCTGATACTCGGGCTGTCCTACCGAGCCAACTTGCGCGAGACGAGCGGTTCGGTCGCGCTGGCCTTGATCGCGGCGCTTCGTGCTGCGGGCGCGCAGGCCCTGTGTCTCGACCCGAACTACAGCGACGACGAGATCAGCGAATTCGGCGCGGACGCATTGCAGTCGACCGATTTCGATTCGGTCGATGCGGTGATCCTCCAGGCGTACCACCGCGAGTTCGCAGAGTTCCCGTGGGACAAGTTGCGCCCGGGCACGCTGGTGCTCGACGGCCGCAACACGCTCGACGCCGAGCTCGTCGAGGGCGCCGGGCTCGAGTATCTCGGCGTGGGCCGGCGAGGTCGCAGGTGATGAGCCACACGAAGCGCGGGATCGCGTCACGTTGCGTTGTGACGAGCACCCGAGCCGCGCGGATTGCCACGGCTGCATCAGTTAGTACCATGGGTGGCGCGGATGAGATGTGGGGTCTGTCGGGCGAGGCCTGTGGGCAGGCCACCTATTTCCTCTCTACCTGGAAGGTGCGATGGACTTCGGCACGCTGATCCGCATTCTGTTCCGGCGGTGGTACGTAGTGCTTCCGACGATCGTGCTCGCCACGGCCGTCACCTACACCCAGGTTTCGAACGTGAAGCCGGAGTACTCCGCCAACGGCTCCCTCGTCGTGTTGGCGCCGCCGTCGCCTCCGACCGACGTCGTGCCGGCCAACCCGTACGCGCAGATCACACCGTCGCTGCGCACAACTGCCCTCGTGATCAGCCAGGTCATGGACGATCCGTCGGTGCACGACCAGATCTCGAAGTCCGGATTGACCGGCAACTTCACGGTGACGGTCGCCGACGACAGTCCGGTAACGACCTTCGACGCGACCGCGGCGAGTCCGCAGCGCGCCGTTGACACCGTCAACGCACTCATCGCCCGCTTCCCGGTCGAGCTGCAGACACGTCAGACGGCGATCGGCGTCGCTCCTGAGGGGCAGTTGCGTACGCAGGTGCTGGTGTCGCCCCTGGGCGCGCAGCAGGAGACGAGCAACCGCAATCGTGCCTTGGCTGCATTCATCGCCCTCGGCATCGCCGCCGTGCTGTGTGTCGCCCTCGCCGCAGAGAGCTTCGCGGTCCGCCGGCGGCGCCGCCGGGTGTTCGGCCGCCGCCGGCGCTCGAGGGTCGGTGAGGACGTCGAGCCGCTCGATGAGCCGCTGCCGCCCGCGGCCGCGATGGAGACGGAGTACTGGGACGGCTTGACCCCGGCGGACTCCGACTGGCCGGAGCGTGTCCCCGTCGATGGCGACGGCGACCGCGGCGAACACGACGAGTCTGAGTCACGGCGAACAGACGCCGAACCGGTCCGCGCCGGGGGACCGCCGGACTCCGTCCGGACGTGACCCTGGCCGTCGGCGGGGAGGCCTCGACGGAGGCCGAACCGCCGAAGCCGCCCCGCCGCGCGGGACGGGCACTGGTGTTCTGCGGCATCCTCGTCGTTGCCGCGGCCTCGTTCGTCGCGCCGGTGGCCGGCGTTGTCGCGCTGGGGGCGATGATCCTGTTCGCCGCCCGTGGCGCGGCCGGCAACGCGGCCAAACCGCTCGGCGCGTTCGCGATCACCGCGATGCTGATCCCGTCGCGCTTCACATTCGGTCCGTACGCCACGACCCTCGCGCTGCTGATCGGCTTCGGCTTGGCGATCCTGTGGATCTACGGAAAGGTCATCCCGACCTCTGGCTTCGCGCGCGGCCGCGAGCGAGTCGTGATCTCGGTGGCTGCTTTCTTCGGCACCGTGGTCTTGAGCTACGGCGCCAGCCATCTCACTGCGTTGACCACAGCCCAGGCGAAGGCCGCCGATCGGGGTCTGGCGGCGGTCCTCGCACTCGTCGCGGTCGCGTTGCTCATCGCCGACGGTATCCGGACCCGTGAACGGCTGCACTGGCTCATCGGGACGCTCGTCTTCGCGACTGCCGGCATGTCGATCATCGGCATCATCCAGTTCGTCACCAACTTCGACGTCGCGCAGTACATCGAACCGCCCGGTGCCTCTCAGCTCGGCGGCGCGATCACATTCATCTACCACCGCGAAGGGCTGGCGAGAGTGGCCGGCACGACGCGCCATCCGATCGAGTTCGCCGTCGTGTGCGCCGCGGTGTTCCCACTCGCCGCCCACCTCGCCTCGTATGCGAGTACCCACGCCAGGCGATGGTTCTCCGGCCTGGCCGCGGTGTTGCTGGTCATTGCACTGCCGATGGCGCTCTCTCGATCCGGCATCCTCGCTCTGACGGCGGCGGTCATCGTGCTGCTTCCCACATGGAAGCCATCCCGGCGTTTCCGAGCTGTCCTCGCTCTCGCCGGCGTCGTTGCTCTGCTGCTCGTCGTGCACCCCGACGTGTTCAGCGCCAACGGCGACCTGCTCTCCGGCAACGCGGGTCAGGGCAGCAACGCGGCCCGCACCAATGCGGTGGACCAGTCGTTCATCGTCGCGCAGGACAAACCACTCCTCGGTGAAGGCTTCTCCACCCACGACAACACGGACTTTCTCATCGACAACCAGTATCTGCTGGTCCTGGTCGAGATGGGCGCGGTCGGCTTGATCGGCTTCGTGGCGATGCTGCTCGTGAGCGCCGGCACCTGTCGTCTCATCCGTGCACGCGCGCCGAACGCATCCGATCGGGATCTCGCGCAGAGCCTGTTCGCCGGCATCCTCGCCATCGGGGTGGGCGCGTTCGGGCTCGACGTGCTCGTCTTCCCGACCGCCGCCGCCGTGTTGTTCATGCTCATCGGGTGCGTCGCCGCCCTGGACCGGATGTGCCCCAAGGCGCCGAAGCTTCCGATCCCTCGCACGATCGGCCTCGGGCCGAGCGCTCGCGCCACGTTGCACGGACTCTTGACCGCGCCGCCCGGCACGAACCGGGCGGTGAACCCCGCCGACTTGCTCGTCTCGTCGACCGTAGGGGCTTCCATGACAGGTTTCCCATCTGCAGCCGTGACCGATGTGGTTGTGGCGCTCGTGACGTACAACAGCGAAAACGTGTTGCGCGACTGTTTGGCGAGCCTGCCCGCCGCCATGGAGGGCCTGTCCTACGAGGTCATCGTGGCGGACAACGCATCGTCCGACAGCACCACGACGAGTGCCCGCGAAGCGGGGGCCCGTGTGATCGATCTGGGTGGAAACCGCGGCTACTCCGCAGGCGTCAACGCGGTCGTCGCCCAGTCGGAGAGCCAAGCCGTGCTCGTTTTGAATCCGGACGTGCGGCTCCATCCGGGCTCGGTTCGTCCTATGTTCGCCGCGCTCTCGGGTATCGACGTCGGCGCCGCCGCGCCTCGCATCGTCACTCCCGACGGCGCGCTCGATCCCTCACTTCGGCGGGAATCCACCGTGCTACGCGCGTTCGGTGAGGCCGTGCTCGGTGGGGATCGAGCGGGACGATTCGATGCACTGGGCGAGGTCGTCACGAAGCCGGATGTGTACGACCACGCCGCCTTCCCTGACTGGGCGAGCGGCGCGGTGCTGCTGGTGTCGAGGAGGTGTCTGCGCGAGGTCGGTCCGTGGGACGAGTCGTTCTTCCTCTACTCCGAGGAAAAGGAATTCCTGCTGCGGGCCCGCGACCTGGGTTACGTCCTGCGCTATGTGCCCGACGCGACCGCGACTCACCTACGAGGCGACGGCGCGACGTCGACTGAGCTGCGGCCGCTGATGATGCGCAACAAGGTCTCGCTCTACCGGCTCCGTCGCGGCTGGTTGCGGTCGATCCCGTTCCGGCTCGGATTGCTGCTGAACGAGGTCATTCGATCACCGCGCCGGCCTGCGCACCGTGCCGCGGCCAAGGCTCTGGCCACGTCGAAGCCGCTCGAGGTCGAACAGAACAAGCCGCCGGACTACCTCTGCTTCGCCGGTCTCGACTGGTGGGCACATGGCCGGGCCCACAATGACTTCCAGCTCATGGTCGAGGTCGCGAAGACGCGACGGGTGCTCGTGGTCAACAGCATCGGAATGCGCGTGCCGTTGCCCGGTCGATCGACGATGCCCATGCGCCGCATCTTCCGGAAGGCCAAGAGCGTCGGGAAGCTGATCAGGCAGCCCCTGCCCGATCGGCCCGAATTCCACGTCATGACCCCGATCAGCATCCCCGTGTCGGCCAGCAAAGCCGGGCGCGAGCTGAACGCTCGTTTCGTGCGGCTCCAGGTCAACAGCGCGATGCGCTACCTCGGGCTGCGTAAACCGGTCGTCTTCGTCACGGTGCCGACCGCGTGGGAGGTCGTGCGGGCGATGCCGCGGCGGTGCACGATCTACAACCGATCCGACATTCACTCGGCGTTCAAGGAAGCGGATCAGAAGCGCATCCGCGCGCTGGAGAACACGCTCCTGCGCAAGGCCGATTACGTCACGTACTCGACCCGCGGGCTGATGGAGGACGAGGCCGATCGAGCGGGCCCGCGGGGCGTCTTCAGCGATCACGGCGTCGATCTGGAGCACTTCCGGCGTCGCTCACCCGCCGAGGTTCCGGTCGAGCTGCGGGACATTCCGGGGCCTCGGATCGGCTACATCGGCGTGCTGCGCAATTACACGGTCGACCTCGAGTTGCTCGAGCAGCTTGCCGTCGCCATACCGACCGCACAGCTCGTGCTGGTGGGTAGTAGCCATTGTGCGATCGATCGGCTCGAGGCTCTGCCCAATGTGCACTGGCTCGGTTTCCGGCCATACTCCGAAATACCTCGGTATGGGTCCGGCCTCGATGTCGCCATCATGCCGTGGTTGCGGAACGAGTGGATGCAATATGCGAGCCCGATCAAGCTGAAGGAGTACCTCGCGCTGGGGCTTCCCGTCGTTACGACGCCATTCGGTGACGTCGAGCGTTTCGACGGCATCATTCGCATCGCCCGAGACGGCAAGTCCTTCATCGAGGAGGTGCGGCGCACGCTCGACGACGGAGGCCCCGGCGACCCCGAGAGTCGTCGCGCATTCGTGTCGACATCATCATGGTCCAACCGAGCCCGCGATCTCATCCGTCTCGGTGAGGAGGGTGTGCGGCCCGACTGAGGCTGCCACCTGGGCCGTTCGGACCGTTGCACGGCCGGTCCACAGATCAATGTCAAGCGCGCCCGTGCGGGCTCCGATGACTGGGCACTCGCCTTCATCGCAGGAGCGCCACGTTGTCCGTCGCAGCCGGACGGAGCCCGGCTGGGCCCCGTCGAAGTACCGCACCACCGCAGTGGATCAGCGGCCGCAAAGCCACGCTGGCGGCCTTGGTCGTCGTGTCGATCGCGGCGACGACCGTCGCGTCCCTGGGTGCATTCGCGCAGCCGCCGTCGGCCGATCATCTCGTCATGTCGACCGGCGACGACACGATGGTTGCGGCACCGAATGCCGCGAACCCGCCTCCTGGTGCAGCGAGGACGAGCGCTGGCCAGTACGCGATCAAGGCCGAGATGCTCACGAAGCAGGGCCGCGTGTCCGCGGCCACCGCGGTGTTCGCCGCCGGCGACGGGTCGACATCCTCCTCGTTCTCGTCCTCGTCCACCACCGTGCCACCGTCGACGAGCTCGTCAACCGATCAAACCGTGCCGACGACCGTCCCGCCGGTGCCGCCGTTGGTGTTGCCGGGGCCTCGGTATGTGTCGTCGCGGGTGACGGATTATGTGGCGTTGGGTGGGGATCAGGTGGTGGTGGTGCCGGATGGGACGTACAGCTCGGGGACGGTGAGTGCGCCGCATCCGGCGACGGGGGGTCCCTACGGGGGTTGGTTGGTGTTGGTGGCCCAGGATCCGGGTCAGGTGGTGGTGGACATGGCCGCCCAGGATCTGGTGTTGGCGCCGGCTACGAGTCGGGTGTTGTTCGTGGGGTTCCGGTTCACGAACGGTCGGCTGTTCAATCAGGGTTCGGACATCGACTACTGGTATTCCGATCAGACCTACCCGGACTACAGCTTGATCACGAGCGATGCGGATGTGCCGCGGTTCATGTTCATTTCGGGGGATCGGGACGGGATCTATGGATCCGATTTCCATGACGGGAACGGGTCGGTATTGAACCTTTCCAACGCGTCGGACACCATGGTCCAAGGGGTGCACATCTGGAACGTGTTCGACCATCCCGGCACCGACCCGCAGGATCACTCCCATGTCAACGACATCAGCATCCTGCACGGCGCCATCGACAACTTGACCGTCCGCGACTCCTACTTCACCGGCAACCGTGACAACCACGAAGCCCACGACGGCAACATCACCGGGCTGGTCTACGACAACGACTGGTACACCGGCGCCGCCGGGACCGCGTTCCAGTTCAACTCCTTCGACGGCCGGCTCATCTCCGGATCCCGCACCGACGTGTACTCATGGGACCACGC
>DASXPN010000023.1:0-64305 GCA_036493595.1 Acidimicrobiales bacterium
CGACAGCGTCGGTCGGTACGTCGGCGAGGGTTACCGGCGCGTAAAGCTGAAGATCGAGCCGGGACACGACGTCGATCCGGTGCGCGCCACCCGGGAGCGCTTCCCCGACACGATGCTGCAGGTCGACGCCAACGCGGCATACACGCTCGGCGATGCGCAACAGCTCGAGAAGCTCGACCGGTTCGAACTCGCCCTCATCGAGCAACCGCTGTCCCCGGACGATCTTCTCGGTCACGCGGCGCTGGCGCGGCAGATCCGCACGCCCATCTGCCTCGACGAGTCGATCGAGTCGGCCCAGCAGGCGGCGGACGCGATCGCGCTCGGCGCCTGCGCGGTCATCAACGTCAAGCCCGGGCGGGTCGGCGGGTATCTCGAAGCTCGCCGCGTCCACGACGTGTGCTTCGCACGCGACGTACCGGTGTGGTGCGGCGGGATGTACGAGAGCGGTATCGGGCGCGCCGCCAACCTCGCGCTGGCGGCATTGCCGGGGTTCACCCTGCCGGGCGACATCTCGGCATCATCTCGCTACTACGAGCGAGATCTGACCGAGCCGTTCGTCCTCGAGGACGGCTGCATCCGGGTTCCCGCGAGCCCGGGCATCGGCGTGACACCGATCCTCGAAGTGCTCGACGCGGTCACGACATCGGTGGAACGCATCACGCCGTGACGCGGGCCCGGCCGCGTTGGCCCGCTCGCGCGCGCCCTCGACAGGACTCGAACCTGTGGCCTACCGCTTAGGAGGCGGTCGCTCTATCCACCTGAGCTACGAGGGCGGGACCGGCGCGAAACGTGGAAGAAAACCTCTCCAACTACTGGAGCCGGCCAGAGAGATAGAGGCTAAACGACCCTCGAGGTCGTTCGTCGCGCCGGATTCGGATTGCTGAGCTTGATTGGGGGCGCGCTTCTCGGAAGGTCCGGGGGACCATGACTGAGAAGCTCCTTTCTATGCAGATCCGGGGTGCAGTAGCGGTGGTGACGGGTTCGTCGTCGGGCATTGGCGCGGCGACCGCACGGGCGCTGGCCGAGCGGGGCGCGACCGTCGTCGCCGTCGCCCGCCGCAGAGACCGCCTTGACGAGGTCGTGCATGACTGTTGTCGCTTCATCGGCCGCTCCACCGCGCGGGCGGGTGACGTCCGCGATCGTGCGTTCGCCGACGACGTGATCCGCGACGCGCAAGCCCGCTTCGGCCGCGTCGACATTGTCGTGAACAATGCGGGAATCAGCCCCGGCGAGGATGTAGTCACACGGGCCGTCGACGATGCCGAGCAGATCATGGCGGTCAACTTCTTCGGGGCGATGTACTTCGCCGGCGCCGCGCTGCCCGGCATGATCGAACGTCACCGAGGCTCAATCGTGAACGTCACGTCGGTTTCGGGGTACGTGCCCGCGCCGGGTGAGCCCGCCTATGGGGCGTCGAAGGCGGCGTTGTCGCGCTGGTCGCACGGTCTGGCGGTCGAGCTGCACGGCACCGGTGTCCACGTCGGCGTGCTCAGCCCCGGTCCGATCGACACCGAGATCTGGGATCACACCGGTACGCCCTACACCGGCAAGCTGTACCCACCCGAGGCGGTGAGCGACGGTGTCGTCCGCATGATTGAGCGCGAGCTGACGCAGCTCACGGTGCCGCGACGATTCGGCGCGGTTGGCGCGTTGTATCCGCTGGTTGGGCGGCCCATGCGGTGGGGGCTGCGCAAGTACGCCAGCCGCCCATCCGCCCATTGACGCGCGGCTGCTACCCGCCATCACGCGTGAGTTGGTGACGAGGTGAGGGCGTGTTGTCCGTCGATTGGGTTGCGTTGAGCATCCTGTGTGATGGGCCCGCCACAGTGAGTGGACCACATTTGCACTCACCGGGAGAATCTCGTGCGTCGTCGCTCAGTAGTGAGTCGAACCTTGTTGGCCCTCGGCACGTTGATCGTGGTTTCGACATTCCTCCCGCTGCCCGCGAGTGCGAGTCCCGATCCCGGCGGCAACAACGGAACGATCAAGGTCGACGGCGGTGACCTCCAAGGCAACGACAACAACCCCCATGTGGGATGTGGCTTCAACATCGAGTGGTTCGGGTTCGACGAGGGCACGCAGACCTCGACCGTGACGTTCGAGGGGCAGGCGCCGACAGGCGGCGGCACCCTGCTGACCGACACGTTCGACTTCCAGGGCGGCGGTTCCGGTGGCCAACTGGACGCCTCCAAGTCGTACGACCTGTCCGCGGCGTTGCAGAGCATCACTCCGCAGGCCAACCAGGGTTGGCACGTCACGCTGACGGTGGAGACGACCGGCTCGCAGGGCAATGACAGCAAGCACAAGACGTTCTGGGTGAGCGGCTGTGCCGGTCCGACGGTCAATGCTCATGCTTGCAGCGGACAGGGCGGCACCGAAGGCATCACGCTCTCGATCACGAACAACGACGTCGACCAGACGTTCACGGTCGACCAGGACGGCACGGTCAGCTCCGAACAGATTGCCTCTGGCGGGACAGCCACCGTCGAGCTCCCGCAACCCGCGACTGACTCGACCATCCACGTGACCTCGGGTGCGAACCCCAACCTCACTGTGACCACAGTTGTCCCGGCCCTTGCCTGTCAGGAAGTGCTATCGCCCGTTGTCGGTTCGATCACCCTCGACAAGGTGCTGGCCGGCGACGGCGCACCGCAGGATGACCCGACCTTCACCTTTGCCGTGGCGTGTGACGATGCGAGCGCGACGGTGACGTCACCGGTGAGCATCAAGGCGTCCGATGCCGCCCAGACCGTCGCTTCCGACGTGGGAGCTGGTACGAGCTGCACGGTCACCGAGACGGACAACGGCGGTGCGGACGGAACGAGCTTCACAGTCGACGGCGGCGCACCGACGTCGGGCGATCACGTAACGGTCACACCGGTTGACAGTTCAGCGGTCGCGGTTGTGGCGTTGAACACGTTCGACGGCGACCTCGTCGTCGAAGAGCCCGTCGTCGGTTCGATCACCCTCGACAAGGTGCTGGCCGGCGACGGCGCACCGCAGGATGACCCGACGTTCACCTTTGCCGTGGCGTGTGACGATGCGAGCGCGACGGTGACGTCACCGGTGAGCATCAAGGCGTCCGACGCCGCCCAGACCGTCGCTTCCGACGTGGCAGTTGGTACGAGCTGCACGGTCACCGAGACCAACGCGCACGGCGCCAGCGGCACCTCGTTCGCTGTCAACGGCGGCGCGCCGACCATGGGCGATCACATCGTGGTGACTCCTGAGGACGGAAGTACCGCTGCGGTCGTGGCCACAAACACGTTCGAGCCCAGCGTGCTCGACACTGTCATCACACGCGACCATCCCAGCGACCCGGCCTCTCCGCAAACGGTCGTGACCGATCCACAGATGGTCGTGGGTGACCAGACCGTGGATGGCACCGCGCTCGCTCGCACCGGGTTCGACGCGCGCCTGTTCCTGGTCGTCGGTACTTCGTTGATCTTGGCGGGTCTTGTGTTGCTCCGCACCGGTTCCCTGTCGAAGACTCTCAACGACTGAGACCAAGCGCCGGGCGTTAGCCCGTTCGCCACCGCCGGTAGAGCGCCACCAGGTCATCGACCGTGTCGTCGGGCAGGTCATCGACATCGACCTGCCCGGTCCGTCGGTGAGGTTCTGTGCCGGCCGGACGGTGCCGGGGGCCGAGGGCGGAACTCAGGACTCCGCGAGCCGCTCGGCCAGCACGAGCCTGCGCTCCTCGAACTCCTCGAGGCTGATGCGATCGGCGGCGAGGTCGTCGTGCAGCTCTTTCACGAGGCGCAACAGATCTTCGGGGGATACGGCGCCCTCGGTCGATGTCGAACGAGGCTCGTCCTCGGCATCCGAATCGCGCGACTCCCGCCGCTCGCGCTTGAGCGCGGCCTTGGCCTTCTTGGCCCGGTCTCGCTCTTGCTTGGCGAAGGTTGTGCCTCGGGCTGCCACGGGTTCCTCCTCGGCTCAGGTCCTACCAGATCGTAAAAGGACGCGGGAGCTGATCATTCTACGACGACAGCCCCTAAATCGGCCATCAGGAGCTGACGGCGCCCTGATCGAGAGCCCAGGCGCCCTCGCGAACGATCGGCGTCGTGTCGTGAGGGCCTACCCACTCGCCACAGTCCGGACACGCAAGTGACGGGCGGACCACGTGGCCACACTGGTTGTGACGCAGGCCGACGGGCGGCCCCTCCGAGCCTGCCATCCACTGATCACCCCAGGTCATCAGGGTCACGATCACGGGATAGAGGTCGAGACCCTTCGCCGTGAGGCGGTACTCGTAGCGACTCGGATGGTCGCAGTACGACTCTCGCTCGAGCACGCCGTCGTCGACGAGCGCCTTCAGCCGTTCAGCGAGGATCGGCCGGGGCGCGCCGGTGCGTTGCTGGAAGTCCTCGAAGCGTCGGATGCGCATGAACGCCTCCCGCAACACGAGCAGCGTCCATCGATCACCGATCACGGACAGCGTTCGTGCGATCGAACACTCCTGCCCACCGATCTCGCTCCAACGCATGACTGTGACGATAGTCCTATTGCGTTCTGAAACCGAACGGGCTTACGTTCCGAAACAGAACTCATGGAGGACGTGATGAACGGACGAGAGCCCTTTGCGGAACTGACCCTTCGATCGGTCGACGCGTCCGACGTCGAAGCCATCATCGACGCCTTCCGTGCGCTCTCACCCCGGAGCATCTACCGGCGCTTCTTCACGATGACGCCCGACCCTGCGCCGCTCGTTCGCCGGCACCTCGCCCTCGTCGACCACCAGGATCACGAAGCGCTGGTGGTGCTCGACGGTGACGAGGTGATCGGTGTCGCCAACTGGGACCGGCTCGGTTGCTGCCCGGGCGAAGCCGAGATCGCGATCACCATCGCCGAGGCGTGGCAGCACCACGGTCTCGGTCGCGTGCTCATCAAGGCGCTCGCCGGCGACGCGCATCGTCACGGCATCGACACGCTCAATGCGACCGTGCTGACGGACAACCGTCCCGCGCTCGGTCTTGCGGCCAGCAACCATCCATCGAAGGTGCAGATCGAAGGACCCGAAGCACATCTCGTGTTCGACACCGCTTCGTAGGTCGTTCGAGCAACACTGCGTCAACCAACACGGCATGAACAGTCGATGGCGAGTTCGCACGCGTTCAACTTCCCGCGCATGCCGGCACCTCGATCCGGCAGAATCGCAGGGATGGGTGACGGGCGTGGAAGCATCGCCGGATGACGGCGTCGCGGCAGTGGTGGCACGCACCCGCGAAGGCGAGCGCGCGCCGGCTGGCAGCTCGACTTGTCGCGAGCCTCGGGCTCACCTCGTCACCGAGCGTCACGGTCGAGCGCACCTACCTCGACACGTTCGACTGGCGCCTGTTCCGTCGCGGTGACGAGCTCGTCGAGGAGCAGCCGGCCGGCGGCGAGCGGGTGCTCGTGCTGCAGAGCCGGGATGGTGAGCACGCCGAGCTGCGGGTGCCGTCGACCGGACGCCTGCGCCAGCCGACCGAGCTGCCGGTCGGGCTGCAGCGCCGGCTCGGCCCCAAGCTGGCCCCTCGCACGCTGCTCGACGTCGGCCACGAGAAGGTCGAGGTCTGGCCGCTCAAGCTGCTCGACAGCGACGACAAGACCGTCGCGTACGTGGACGTCGAGCGCGCCCCCACCGCGCTGCGCGTTGCCTTGCGTCCGGTGCGCGGGTACGAGAAGGACGCCGACCGCGTCGTCGAGTTGCTCGACAGCCAGGCAGACCTCGTCAACGGGCTCGATCCGATGGTGGCCGCGGTGCGGGCGAACGGCCGCGAGCCCGGCGAGATCCCCGAGCCACCGAAGCTCGAGCTCCGAGCGCGCGACGACGGCCGCGCCGCGATGGCCCGGGTGTTCGATCACCTGCTGGTGACGATGGAGCTCAACGAGGAGGGCGTGCGCCAGCAACTCGATCCCGAGCTGTTGCATGATTTCCGAGTCGCCGTGCGTCGCACACGATCGATCGAACGCCTCGCTCGCCGATACCTACCCGACGACATGGCGCGGCTGTGGGAAGGCGAGTGGAAGTGGTTGGCCGGGGTCACGGGTCCGCCGCGCGACCTCGACGTGTTGCTGCTCGACTTGCAGCTCGATCGTCAGAGCGTCACACCCGCGGCGGATGCCGGCGTGCACGAGCTCGCGGCGCGGGTTCGGGCTCGGCGCGAGGTCGAGCAGGCGCGCTTGTGCGACGCCCTCGACAGCGATCGCTACGGCAGCTTGAAGCGCGGTTGGCGATCGAGCATCAACGATCTGGCGTCCGCCGCGAAGCGCGGCGACACCGACGGCAGCGGCAGCGGCGTGCGCGCCGACAAGCTCGCGCGCAAGACGATCGCGTCCGCGTCGAAGCACCTCATGAAGGCAGCACGCGCCATCCACGACGATGCGCCGGCGGAGGCGATCCACACCGCGCGCAAGCGGGCGAAGCGACTGCGCTACGCAGCCGAGCTCCTCGGCGGCGCGCTGCCCGCGGAGGAAGTGAAGGCCGTCGTCGCGACGACGAAGCGATTGCAGGACGATCTCGGCCAGTTCCAGGACGCCGAGGTGCAGCTCAACCTCATTCACGGTCTGCTCGCCGACACGTCCCTCGGCGGTGAACCGTCACCGCACGCGATGGCGGCGGGCGAGCTCATCACCGAGGATCTCGTCACCCGCCAGCAGTCGGCGCGGCGCGACCTCATCAAGGCGCTGCGCCGCCTGGCCGAGCAGTGAAGATCGTCGCCACCTACAGCATCAAAGGTGGCGTCGGGAAGACAGCGGCCGCGGTGAACCTCGCCTACCTCGCGGCTCGTGACGGCGAGCCGGCGCTGCTGTGGGACCTCGACCCGCAAGGATCGGCCACCTTCCTGCTGCGCGTGCGGCCGAAGGTGAAGGGCGGGGCGAAGGCGATCGTCCGGCGCCGGCGCTCGCTCGACTCGTCGATCAAGGCGACCGACTTCCCCAACTTCGATTTGGTGCCCGCCGATCTGTCCTACCGCCATCTCGACCTCGCGCTCGATCGCACCAAGCGGCCGACGGAGCAACTCGCCGCGCTGCTCGAGCCTCTCGAGGACGAGTACAGCTACGTCTTCCTCGATTGCGCGCCGAGCATGTCGCTCGTGTCCGAGAGCGTCTTCGGTGCGGCGGACGTGCTGCTCGTCCCGACGATCCCGACCACGTTGTCCGTGCGCACGCTCGAGCAACTGGACGACTTCCTCGACGGCAAGACGAAGACGAACGCAAAGACGAACGCGAAGGCGACCCGGGCGAAGAACCCGACGGTCCTCACGTTCTTCTCGCTGGCCGATCGTCGCAAGCGGTTGCATCGAGACGTGATGGCCGCGCTGTCGGCCCGGCCGGACGTGCTGGAGGCCAGCGTGCCGTCGGCCACCGAGGTCGAGCAGATGGGCCAGCACCGCGCGCCGGTCGGGGTCTTCGCACCGTCGAGCCGCGCCGCGCGCTGCTACGAGGATCTGTGGCGCGCGGTTCGCAAGGCGATCGAGTGACCCGTGCGGATGCGCGATATCCACAGGGTTGCCCCACTGGTTGCACACAGGGCGCGCTCCGTATGGTCTGGGAAGAACTCGGAAACACCTTCACCGGGCGGACAGAGGGGGCGTCTTGACGCGCATTGCAGTCGCAGACATCGATGACCATGTCCTCCGCCTGTTCACCTTGGTGAGCGACGGACTCACCGACGCCACGACCGCGTTCCTCGAGGGCGACCGCGAGATGGCTCGCGCGCTCATCGCCGGTGACCAGTCGATCGACTCGTTGCAAGAAGTGACCGAGGAGCTGCTCTACGCGGAGCTCGATCGCGCGCTGGAGCACAACGACGGCGGCATCCGCACGCTGGTCGCGGCGTTGCAGATCGTGCCCGAGCTCGAGCGCAGCGGCGACCTCGTGGAGCACATCGCGTTGCGCACGCAGCAGAACCTCGCCACCGAGATCTCGCCGCTCGCGCGTGCACTGGTCGGTGAGATGGGCCGGATCGGAGCCGAGATGTGGCGCGCCGCGGCCACTGCCTACGCCGATCACGACGCCACCGCGGCCGACGCGTTACGCCAGCGCGATGACGAGCTCGACGACCTCCACGTGCAGCTCTCGGTCGAGCTGGCCGCCAGCGGGACGAGCGTGCCCGTCGCCATCGAGATGGGGCTCGTGGCTCGCTTCTACGAGCGCCTCGGCGACCACGCCGTCAACGTCGCTCGCCGCGTGAGCCGGTTGGCGTCGTCGCTGGAGCACGCCCACCAAGCCGGCTGAGCGCGCTTCGCCGGCGGCAGGCCAGTGTTCGGCGGCAGGCCAGCGTCCGCGCTCGTCGCGCGGTCAGCGGGGCCAGATGTCGTCGTAACGCAGGGTGGCGTCGGCGCCACCGTCGACGAAGATCACCTGGCCGGTCATCTTGGCGTTGTCGACACTCGTGAGGAAGTCGAGCACCGCGGCGATCTCTTCGGGCTGCGCGTAGCCGCCGAGGGGCATCGGGACCGCTTCGTCGACGATGCCGCGCCATGTCGGGTCATCGAGCAGCGGCGCGGTCATCGGGGTGAGGACGACGCCGGGCGCGACCGCGTTGAGCGCGATGCCCGCCCCCGCCCACTCGGCCGTCGCGGCGCAGCGACGGACCCACCGCGCCAGCGCCCGCTTGGTCGACCCGTAGACGAGGACGCCCTTTCCTTCGGCGATGGCAAGGGCGCGCGCCTCGTCGCCGTCGAGGCACGCCTCGACGATGGCGTGATCGAGCGGTTGCTCGAGCGCGATCGAACTGATCGTCGCGGCGCGGGGATGCTCGCTCTTCGCCAGCAACGGGCGGAGGCCGTCGAGGGTGGCGACCGTGCCGAAGTAGTTGACGCTCACCGTGACCGGGTCGCCGGACGAGATACCGGCACATGCGAGAACGGCGTCGAGATGGCTGCTGGATGCGGCGGCACGCACGCCGTCGACGAGCGCCGTCCGTCCCTCAGGCGTCGCAATGTCGGCGATCACGTCGGCGTCGTGGAGATCGACTCCGATGACGCGATGACCGGCATCGCGCAGACGGGTGGCGGTGGCCGCGCCGATGCCCGATGCGCTGCCGGTCACGACGTAGGTGCGCACGCCCATGGTGAGCCGATGCTATGGACCCGGGCCGCGCCGTGAGCAACGATGCGACCCGACGACGGAGGGGAAGCGCGTGGATCCTCAGCCGGAAGTGCTCGGACACTGCGACACTCGATTCGCCGGCGTGCGGACCGAGTTCGAACGGAACCTCACCGAGCGGGGTGACGTGGGTGCGTCGGTGAGCGTGACCGTCGGCGGCGAGCACGTCGTCGACCTGTGGGGCGGGTTCCGCGACGCCGAGCGCACCCAACCGTGGTCGCAGGACACGCTCTGCGTCGTCATGTCATGCACCAAGGGTGCGGCGGCGCTGTGCGCCCACCTGCTGGCCTCAGCGGGTGAGCTCGACTTCGACGAACCCGTGCAGGCGTACTGGCCCGAGTTCGCCGCAGCCGGGAAGGAACGCGTGCTGGTGCGCCACCTGCTCACGCACCAGGCCGGACTCCCGGCGTTGCGCGACGAGGTGAAGCCCGGCGGCTTCTACGACTGGGACCACATGGTCGAGCGGTTGGCGGCCGAGGCGCCGTTCTGGGAGCCCGGCACCCGGCACGGCTATCACGCGCTCACCTTCGGGTTCCTCGTGGGTGAGGTCGTGCGGCGAGTGTCCGGCCAGTCATTCGACACGTTCTTCGCGAGCGAAGTCGCGCGCCCGCTCGGGCTCGACTTCCTCGTCGGCCTGCCCGATTCGGAACTCTCGCGTGTGGCGACGTTCCTTCCCGCGCCGCTGCCCGAGCCCGGCGATGCGGTGAGCGAGTACATGCTGAAGGCATTCACCGAACCGGGCTCGATCCCGTGGCTCGTGATGCAGAACAACGGCGGCTACCTCGTTCCCGGTGAGTGGGACAGTCCTGCCGCGCTCACCGCGGTGTTGCCGTCGTCGGGCGGGGTGGGCAACGCCCGCAGCCTCGAGACGATGTACCGCGCCATTGTCGACGGCGGCCGGATCGGTCGCTTCACGCTCGAGCCGGAGGACCTCGCTCGCATGGGTGCGGTGCAGTCGGCGGTCAGCAACGACGCCGTGCTGCTCGGCCCGGGACGTTGGACCCTTGGCTTCCACAAGGGCGCTGCGACCGCCCGGGGCGTGGATCCGCCGGCACGGATCGCGCTCAGCGAGGAAGCGTTCGGCCACACCGGGTTCGGCGGGTCGATCGGCTTCGCCGATCCCGGTGCGGGCCTGTCGTTCGCCTACGTGATGAACCAGATGGCAGGGGACATGGGACTCGGCCCGACCGGCCAATCCTTGGTCGACGCGACGTATCGCGCGCTCGGCTATCGCAGCTCGAAGTACGACACCTGGGTCAGCGTCCGCGGAGGCTGAGGCGGCTGCGGCGGACACCGAACCGTCGCCACACCATCAACGCGATCACCGCACCGATGATGGAGCCGAAGATCCCGGACGCTTGGAGCGCGCCGTCGCCGGCGTCGGCGCCGAACAACGCCCATCCGAGGAACCCGCCGATGAAGCTGCCCACGATCCCGAGGATGATGGTCTGACCGATCGTCATCGCGTCGCGACCGGGGATGATGGCGCGTGCGATGAATCCGGCCACGAGGCCGATCAGGAGCAGGTAGACGATGAAGCCGAGCATGGGACTCTCCTGTGTAGCGGTATCCCACGCGATGCCCCGTCGTCGGGCCGCTCAGACACGACCGGGTTGCAGGCTTCAGTGCACCCCGAGACTCACGCGGGCGCGGCGGGGGCCGCGGGCGCCGACGCCGCCGCCGACGCGGACCCGGGCGCGGGTTCCAGCCGGCGACGGAGATCGTCGAGCAGGCCGGGCCGTTGCTTGAGCGCGGTGCGCGTCGCACCACTCAACGCCCACGGTTGCAACCGCTTGATCGCGGCGGCCAGCGTGTCCGCGTCGACGACGGCGAGCGCGTGCGCGGTGGCGCGTTCCGGTCCGATGACGACACTCGATGACGCGACGAGCTCCGCGACATCGTTGGCGAGCAAGAGGTCGGAAGCCGCGATCTCGCTGAAGCCGAAGTCGATCATCCAGACCTCACCGTCCTTGGCGAGGAAGATGTTGGCCAAGCGAAGGTCGCGATGCGCGATGCGATGCTGGTGCAATGCGGCGATCTGGCCCCAGATGGCGTCGAGGACGCTGTCGGTGAGCGCGCTCGGCTCGAGCCCGTCGATCGACTTGCCGTCGACCGCGTCGTAGGCGAGCACGTACGCGTTGGGTTCTGCCGTGGCGACGGCGCGAAGACGAGGAGTGCGGATACCGAGGTCGCGCGCCGCGAGGGCAAGGAACGCCTCGTGCTCGACTGTGCGCCGCAGCGACGAGAACGGACGCTCGTCGCCGAGATCGTGACGCTGCACGTAGCGAAAGAGGCGGAAGAGCATGTCGGCGCTGCGCTCGTCGCGCCCGAGCGCTTTCACGAAGTAGCGGTTGCCGTCGGCCCCCACTCCGAAGTACGGCGTCGACCCGCGCGCGTCGACGCTCGCCGCTTCGAGGCTCGCCATGGGCAGCCCGTTCAGTTCGAGCCCTCCCTTGATCGAGGCGACGGACGCGCGGCGCGCCGGCGCGCCGAGCGCGACGAGCGCGGCCGCGCCCGCCGCCCATCCGACGAGGAGAGCTTGCGGCGAGTCGAAGCTCAACGGCGACACGACGAACCGCGCGAACGCCAGCGCGAACACCACGACCCAGCCCCATCGTCGCCAGCCGCGGCTCAACCAGGGCGCGCCGGCGGTCAGCACCGCCGCGCTCGCCCCGATGCCGGCGATGGATGGGAACCGTGTGTCGGTCACGGGTCCGAGGCCGGAGGCGAGCTTGGTGACGAGCGCGCCTTGTTGCACGTTGACGAGGCCATCGAGCACCAGCACCAGCACCGCGCCTGCGACTGCGGCGATCACCACCGTCACGAGCATTCGCAACCCGCTCCGCACGATCGTCATCACCAGGCCCGCGAAGAACACAACGAGCGCGAGCACTCGGATGCCGACCGCGAGCACGTTGACGATCCAATGGGGGATGGCGGCCCAACCACGTAGGAGATCCGAGGTGAAGCCGACGAGCGAGTCGCCGAACAGCCATTGCACGAGGAACAGCGCGAGCAGCAACGCGACCGCGACGACGAGGCGGAGCACGTCGGCCGGCGATCTCGTGATCACCTCGCTCGCTGATGTCGATGCGCTCGCCGATGTTGATGCGTCGCTGGCCAGGTCTGCGCTGCCCATCGCCCCTCCCGACTGTCGGTGAGAGCGTATTGCGCAGGCCGAGGGTCGGCTCAGGTCATCGGCTCCGGCGCGATCGTGAAGCCCGGATGCAGGTGGCTGGTGTCGTTGTAGCGCCGGACGATCCACCGCCCTTCGTGGATCACGAGATGCGAGATCGACGCATTGTCCCCGATGAACGAGAAGCGGCGCGCGCCCGTTGCGTACGAGAGGAGCTGGGCGATGACCGCCCCGTGCGTGAACACGGCCACGCAGCCGTCGAGGTGGCGCGCCGCGATGCGATCGACCGCATCGACGATGCGCTTCGTGAACACGTCACTCGGCTCCGCGCCCGGAATCACGTCCCACCGTTCCTCGGTCATCATCCGGATCGCGATCGGGTGCCGTTCGGACACGTGCTTGCGGAACGAACCGCCTTCCCACTCGCCGAGGTGCACCTCGCGCAGGTCGGGTTCGACGACCGGTTCGAGACCGAGGCGGGTCGCCAGGGGTGCCGCGGTCTGCACTGTGCGCTGCAGCGACGTGACGTAGATGGCGGCGAGGTCCTCCCCGCCGAGCCGTTCGGCCAGCTTCTCGGCTTGCTGCTCGCCGGAGGGATCGAGGGGCGGGTCGCCGTGGCCGTCCACCAGTTCGAAATTCTTGCCGTCGACGTACGGCGCCGACGCGCCGTGGCGGATCAGCAACAACTCGGCCGCGCCGGGCGGGCGGGTGAACGGCAGTTGCCGGTACTCGGTGGTGTCGGGCACGGGATGGACCAGCGCTACGCGCGGGTGAGCTCGTACTTGTAGCCGAGGCCGCGGATGGTGACGATGCGCGCCGGCTTCGAGGGTTCGGGCTCGACCTTGGCGCGGAGGCGCTTGATGTGGACGTCGAGCGTCTTCGTGTCGCCGACGTAGTCCGCGCCCCATACGCGATCGATCAGCGTGTCGCGGGTGAGGACCCGGCCCGCGTTCTGGAGCAGGAGCTCGAGCAGCTCGAACTCTTTCAGTGGCAGCGAGATCTCGTCGCCCCGGATGAACACCTCGTGCCGCTGCGGATCGAGCAACACGTCGCCGACTTCCAGCGCTTCGTGTGACACCTCGGTCGGTTCGTCGGACGGCGTCCGCCGCAGCACGGCGCGGATGCGGGCCACGAGCTCGCGCAGCCGGTAGGGCTTGGTGACGTAGTCGTCGGCGCCCACTTCCAACCCGACGACGGTGTCGAGCTCGGAGCCCTTTGCTGTCACCATGATCACCGGCACCTTGCTCCGCGATCGCAGCTCGCGGCACACGTCGATGCCGGACAGCTTCGGCAACATGACGTCGAGCAGCACGAGGTCGGGTCGCACCGCATCGAACAACGGCAACGCCTCGGCACCGTCGCGCGCCACGTGGACGCGGAACCCTTCTCGCTTCAAGCCAACCGTCAGCGCGTCGACGAACGAATCCTCGTCTTCGACAACCAGGATCGTCGCGTTGGGCGAGCTCATTGGTGGGCCAACCTCTCTCTTGGATCTGCCGCGGTCTCGGGAGATGCGGGGGACGGGATGTCGTTCACTCCATGGTGCCTCGGGAGCGTCAGCGTGAAGGTAGAACCCTCACCCTGGCGGGACTCGACTCGCACATCGCCATCATGGTTGGCGGCGACGTGGCGAACGATGGCGAGCCCGAGGCCAGTGCCGCCAGTCTCGCGGCTGCGGGCGCGATCGACCCGATAGAAGCGCTCGAAGATCCGGTCGAGGTCGCGCGAGGGGATGCCGATGCCGTGGTCGCACACCGAGATCTCGACCCATGCGTCTGTCGCGGTGGTGGCGACGTGGACAGGCGATCCCGGTTCGCTGTACTTCACGGCGTTGTCGAGCAGGTTGGAGAGCGCAGACACCAGCTGGCGGCGGTCGCCGACGACGGTGAGCCCGCGTCCGGCCTCGAGAGCCTCCAGCGTGATCGCGTGCTGCTCGGCCGCGGGACGGATGCGTTGAACCGCCTCCGCGATGACCTCGTCGACGCCGACGACGGTGTGCTCGGGGGTCTCGTCGATCTCGATGCGGGACAGCTCGAGCAGGTCGTCGATGGTGCGTCCGACCCGCAGCGCCTCGGCGAGGATGCGCTCGGCCAATCGCCTGACGACGTCGTCGTCGTCCTCACCGAGCAGCGTCTCCGCCAGGAGGCTCAACGCGCCGACGGGTGTCTTGAGCTCATGGCTGATGTTGGCGACGAAGTCACGGCGGACCGCTTCGAGCCGGCGCCGCTCGGACACGTCGTCGATGAGCACGACCGCGCCGACGGTCGGGTCGTCGACGTCGAGCGGCCAGGCCGACAGCACCAGCGTCCGTTGGGGTGGTCCGTACTGCTCGAGCGTGCGCCCGGCCGACTCGCCGTCGAGCGCGGCGCGCAGCAGCTCTTCGATCGTCGCGTTGACGATGGCTTCGGTCCGGCGACCGGTCGTGTAGAGCCCGGCGGCGCGGTTGCGGTAGACGACCTCGCCCGCGTCGTCGCACATGAGCACGCCGAGCGGCAGCGCGTCGACCGCTCGCCGCATGCGTTCGACGCCGAGCGCGGCTGCGTCACGACCGGCGACGGCGACGTCGCGTTCGCGCTTCAGTGCGGCCATCTCATTGGCGTGCTTGCGGGAGGTCGACCACAGGAGCACGGCGAGCACGACGACGAGTCCGCCGGCGACAAGTACGAATGCGGCCATGGTGTGGGGCTCAGCGCACCTCGGCCACGAGATGGTTCGGATCGCCGGTGAGCAGGTAGCGCAGGCGAGCGCCGATGATGGCGGCGTGATCCCCGATGCGCTCGAGCGAACGGCCCGCATAGCACGTGCTCACCGCGATGCGGACCGCGTCAGGGCCGTCGAGCCGCAGGACCTCGGCCATGAGCCGATCGAAGTACAGGTCCATCCGGTGAGTCGACGACGCCAGCTCGGTGGCCCGGCCGAGGTCCATCACCGCCCACGCGCCGAGCGCCTCGCGATAACGCTCGATCGCACGATCGGCCATGGTGATGAGGATGTCGTAGGTCGCGTCGTTGGCCGAGAGCAGTTGATGATCCGGAGCCATCTTGAGCACCCGCAACGAGAGGTCGCCGATGCGCTCGAGCTCGGACAGGACGCGCAGCACCGACACGACGAAGCGCAGATCCGCGGCGACGGGGGCCTCGCGCCGCAGCAGGTCGTAGCAACGCTCGGTCAGTGAGACGTTCATGGCGTCGATCTCGTCGTCCGCCACGAGCGCGGTGGCCACGACACCGACGTCGCCCTTGCACAGGGCGTCCCGCATCCGTTCGAGGTTCTGATCGACGCGCACACCCATCAACTCGACTTGGAGGCGGAGCTGGTCGAGCTCCGCGGCGAAGGCCGACCGCAGCGGGCCTTCGTCCACCCCGGGTTCACTCATCCGAACCGTCCCGTCACGTAGCTCTCGGTGCGGCTGTCCGAGGGGTTCGAGAAGATCTGCGGCGTCGGCGCGTACTCGACGAGCACGCCGGAGCGGTTGCCGCCCACCTCGTCAGCCTCGGTCGTGAAGAAGGCGGTCATGTCTGATGCCCGTGCGGCCTGCTGCATGTTGTGCGTCACGATCACGATCGTGAACTGTCCTTTGATCTCCGCCATCAAATCCTCGATGCGGGCGGTTGACACCGGGTCGAGGGAAGAGCAGGGCTCGTCCATCAGGATCACTTCGGGCTCGACCGCGATGGCGCGGGCGATGCACAGGCGCTGCTGCTGACCGCCGGACAGGCCGAGCGCGGACTTGCCGAGGCGGTCCTTCACCTCGTCCCACAGCGCGGCGCGCTGGAGCGCCTTCTCGACGACGCCATCGAGATCACGCCGCGCCACACCGGCGATGCGCGGACCGTACGCGATGTTGTCGTAGATCGACTTCGGGAACGGGTTCGGCTTCTGGAACACCATTCCGATGCGGCGCCGCACCTCGGTGACGTTGACGCCTTCCTCGTACAGGTCTTGGCCGTGGTACCTGATGTGGCCGCCGATGCTGGCGGTGCGGATCAGGTCGTTCATACGGTTGAAGCACCGCAGCACGGTGGTCTTGCCACAGCCGGACGGTCCGATGAAGGCCGTCACCTGCTGCTTGTAGACCTTGAGGGTCACGTCCCACACGGCACGGTGCTCGCCGTAGTGCACACTCAGACCGTCGACGTCGAACACGACCGGCCGGTCGTGGCTCACCTCGGGTGGCATGTTCTCGGCGACCGGTGAGAGATCGATCGTCAACTCGGAAGACTCTTCAGCCCCCTCTTGGGTCTTGTCGTCCGTTGCGGCCATTTCCGCCATGGGGTCAACCTCTTCTGACATCAGGATTGTGCGAGCGCGAAGCGCGATGTGACGAACCGCGCGAGCAGCGTGAAGATCAGCACGAGCGCGATGAGTGTGAGTGCGGCGCCCCAGGCGAGGGGTTCACCGCCTGGTTGGGTGACGTTGGAGAAGATCTGCGTGGACAGCGCCGTGTTGACGCCGCTGAAGTGAGCATTGAGGAATCGAGTCGAGCCGATCGTGAGCAGCAGCGGCGCCGTCTCGCCGGCGGCCCTCGCGATGGCGAGCATGCAACCACTGGTGATGCCAGGCAGCGCGGCGGGCACCACGACCGTCATCGTCGCACGCGACGTGCGACTGCCGAGCGCCAGGCTCGCCTCCCTCAGATGGTCGGGGACGAGCTTGAGCATCTCCTCCGTCGAACGCACGACGATCGGCAGCATGAGGCACGCGAGCGCGAGACCACCTGCGACCGCCGATCGACCGTCGACGCCACGTGGTACGACCCACACGGCGTACAGGAACACGCCCATGATCACCGACGGCACGCCGATCATCACGTCAGTGAAGAAGCGCAACACCTGGGCGAAGCGCCGCTGCCGGCCGTACTCGTTGAGATAGATCGCGCCGAGGATGCCGAGCGGCACGGCGATCAGGGTCGCGAGGCCGGTGGTCAACAGCGTGCCGACGATGGCGGGTGCCATGCCGTACACGACGGGCGCGACATCCGTCGCGCCGAACTTGCTCGCGAGCACGCTGGACGCGACATCGGGGATGTCTGCGGTGAACCAGTCGGCGCTGATGACGGACAGTCCCTTGGTGACGACGGTGAGCAGCACGAAGAACAACGGAATGGCGGCGACGAAGAACGCGCCGATCATGAACACGGTGGCGAAGCGGTTGCGCCACTTGCGGCCGGCGGCCAGGCGCCCCGCCTTCAGATCGAATTCCGGGAACGGCGCCTGCTCGCGTTCGAGAGTCGTCGTCATCATGCGCCCCGCAGTCGGTCGATCCGAGCCACCAACAGCTTCGCGCCGATGTTGACGAGAACCGTGAGGGCCATGAGGACGACGCCGAGGCCGATCAGTGCGGCCTGGAAGTCGCCGGACGATTCAGGCAGGTTCCTCACGATCACCGACGGCATGGCCTCGCCGGTGGCGAACAGGTTGGAGACGATCTGGGGGTTGGCGCCGATGACGAGCGCGATGGCGATGGTCTCGCCCATGGCGCGCCCGAGCCCGAGCATCACGGCGCCGACGATGCCGCCGCTCGAGTGCGGCAACACCACGCCCCGGATCATCTCCCAGCGGGTCGCGCCGAGCGCGAGCGCGCCGTCCTTGTCGTTGCGCGGGACGGTGGCGAACACCTCGCGCGCGATCGACGTGATGATCGGAGTGATCATCAGACCGACGATCAGGCCCGCCGTCATGAAGCTGTTCCCGCCACCACTCGGGCCGAACACGGTGTTGAGCACGGGGATGCTCTCCACGTGAGCGTGGATCGAGTTGTAGATGTCGTTCAGGTGGGGGCGCAGGATCAAGAAGCCCCACAACCCGAAGACCACCGACGGCACCGACGCCAGCAAGTCCATGATCGTGGTGATCCACCACCGGAGGCGCTGTGGCGCGACCTCGGTGACGAACAAGGCGATGCCGAGGCTGATCGGTACGGCGAAGAGCACCGCCAGGAACGACACCACGATGGTGCCGTAGATGTACGACTTCGACCCGTAGATCTGGTTGACCTGGTCGATCTTCTCCTCGGTGAAGTAGCTGAAGCCCATCTTCGAGAAGGCCGGCCACGCCTTCGATGTCATCGAAATGATGATCCCGACCAGCACGGCGAGCACGAGGAAGCCGGCGAGGAACGACAGCCAGCGGAACCCGGTGTCAGCGGGAGCACGACGCCCGCCCCCCTTGAGGGGAGCGGGCGTCAACGTCTCCTGCGGCGCCGTGGTGGGCGAGATCGTCATCCGGTGGTGATCTGGTCCAATTGTGCGATCGCCTTGCTGGTCAGGTCAGTCGGCAGCTTGGCGAAGCCAACCGTGTTGGCGAAGCCCTGTCCGTCGGTGAGCAGGAAGGTCAAGAAGCCCTTCAACGCGGCGGCCGTGTTCGCATCCGGCTGCTTCTTGTAGACGATGATCCAGGTCGGCGAGGTGATCGGGTACGCCGTATCACCGGTCGCGTTGATCGGGTCATACGTCAGATCGTCCTTCACCGTCGCGCCCGAGAGGGCCGCGCCGGCCGCGTCGAGCGTGGGTGCGATGAACTTGCCGGCACTGTTCTTCACCGACGCGAACTTGAGGTTCGCGTTCACCGCGTCGGCGAGGTCCACGTAGCCGATGGCGCCGTCGGTGCTGGTGATCAGCTGCGCGACGCCGCTGTTCTTCTCGGCGCCCTGTGTCGTCGACGGCCAGTTCACAGTGTCACCCGTGTTGAGGGTCCACGCGCTGCCGCCGGCTTTGGTCAGGAACCGGGTGAAGTTGTTGGTCGTGCCGGACGCGTCCGAGCGATGCACGACGACGATCGGCTTGTTCGGCAGGTTCACGCCCGAGTTGTCGGCCGCGATCTTGGGGTCGTTCCAGGTCGTGATGGCGCCGGCGAAGATGCCACCGAGCGTCTCACCACTGAGCTGGAGCTTGTCGACACCGCTCACGTTGAACGACACCGTGATCGGCGCGCCGACGGTCGGGAAGTACAGGACGTCGCCACCTTGGAACTTCGGCTTGTCGGCGTCGGCGATCAGGCTGTCGGTGCCGGCGAACTGCACGACCTTGTTCTGGAGGTCGGTCTTGCCGGCGCCCGAACCGCTCTTCGTGTAGCTCACGGCCACGTTGCCCGCTTTGGTCTTGAACTGCGTGATCGCCTTCTGGTTGAAGGCATCCTGGAAGGTCGATCCGGAACCGTTGAGCGTGCCGGACAGCGACGAGTAATCAATGTTCGCGCCTTGAGCGGCTGAAGCGGAGGACGATGCAGAAGTCGTGGTGTTGCTCTTGCTGTCACTGCAGGCCGCGCCCACGAGGGCGAAGGCCAGTAGCAAAGCCATGAACCAGGCTGAACGCTTGGTTACGTGCAAGGTGTCGATCTCCTTGGGATTCCGTCGGGTCGCGCGCAACCTACGAAGCCGAAGTTGACGTCCAGGACCGACAAGGTGAACGCCAGGCGAACAGGCGGGGAACTTCGGATAGACGATCGCGGGGGAACGATGGTGCCTCGGCGGCCTGCCGCGTGCGATCCTTCTTGATCCCGACATCCGGGATCACCGCGGCTGGAACGGACCAGAGGGGGAGGCGCGATCGTGACGGAGGTTCGGCGTGCCTTCTTCGAAGATCTCGAACGGCTGCATCTCGACGTCGTGCACCTGGGCGCGCTCGCGCTCGAGGCGATCCAACGCGGCAGCGAAGCGCTGCTGGTCTTCGACCTCGCGGGGGCCGACGAGACCATCCGCCGCGATGGCGAGCTCGATCACCTCAGCGACACGATCGAGGAGCGCATCTACCTGATGCTGGCGACGCAGGCTCCCGTCGCCACCGACTTGCGGGCCATGGTGACGATGCTGCGGGTGAACCACGAGCTCGAACGCATCGGCGATTACATGGTCAACATCGCGAAGGCCACCCGCCGATTGCAGCCTGAGCCGCTCGATCCGCGGATCCTTGGGATCCTCGACCGCATGCGCGTGCAAGCGACTGCACAACTCGAGATCGCGCTCGACGCGTTCTCGCAACGCGACCCTTCTCAGGTGCCGGAGCTGCCGGAGATGGACGACGTGATGGACGACCTCACTCGCGAGCTGTTCCGCACGATCTTCGCGACGAACCCCGAGCAGGAGGACTCAGTGCAGCGGGCCGTGCAGCTTGCACTCATCGGGCGCTACTACGAGCGGGTCGCCGACCATGCGGTGAACGTCGGGGAGCGAGTCGACTACATGGTGACCGGCCAGTTCCGCGAGCACCCGTACCAGGTGTAGTTCAGGCCAGGGCGTCGAGGTCGGCGCTCACCATGGCGGCGCCGCGGCACAGCATCTCGGCAATGACCTCGGCCCGCACGCGTGCGATACCGCAATCAATCGCGGCGACGAGATGCCCGGCCAGCGAGTCACGAATGCGACCGAGCCGCGTCGCGAGCTCGGGCACCGGCTGGTCGGATGCGAGCGCACCGAGCAGGTCGTGCACCTCTTCGAGTCGCCACCGTCCGTCGAGGATCGCGTCCTCGCTGCTGGACCCGCGTAGCAAGTCGACGGCTTGACCGAGCCGCCAGCAGATCGGACGGAGCGCGACCCGCAGCCGAACGGTCTCGGCCTCGATCGTGCTCGTGGGGACGGTCAACTCGTCTTCTCCTCGTGCCCATCGCGCTGGACCCACCCGCGCGGGCACACGTGGAGCGTACGAACGAGTGCCTGTGGGCAACCAGTGGGTGAATGCTGTGGATTTCCTGGGGAAATTCCTGCAGCAGCGCAGACGTCAGCTGACGTCGCTCCGCTCGCCCCGGTCGCCACGGGGGACATCATTACCTGAATGCCCGGAGTGGTCATTACTCGATTCTTCGGCGTCGCCGAAGTCGAGTTCAGGTAGGCGCAAGACGAGCGCACCGGACCGCACGGCGAGTACGGCGGCCGCCACCGCACAACCGAGCGCGATCGCGGTCGACGTGCGATCGAGCCAGAAGGGCAGGTTGGTGGGCAGCACCGGATGCAACAGCACCGTGTAGCGCATGATCGCCCACCCTGCCAACGACGCGAGCGACGCGAGGATGGCGACGACGCCGAGCGGATGGCGGTGGAAGATGAGCCCGCCGATGGCACACAGCACCGCGGCCGCGGGCAAGACGATCTCGAGCGGGTTGGGTCCGGCGACCGAGGGGATGCTCCGGTACGCCACGATGCCCGTCTCGAGCGCGCCAACCGACGCGATGAGGCACGCAATCGCGGCGACGAACGTCGACTTGCCGCGGCCGAGCAACAAAGTGACGCCCGCCGCGGCGACACCGATCAGCGCCCAGCCGATCGGGGTCGTCGAGTGCTTCCACACGAGTTGCCCGTGCGCGGTGACGGGTGCGTTGTCGACGGTCATGCCGACTTGCCAGTCGGGGAAGATCACGTCGCCGCGTGTATGGCCCGGCGGGTCGTCGGGTGACATCCAGTGGATGCGATGGTCGTGCCACGCGAACTCGCCGCCCGCTCCGACCTGCTTGTACTGCGGCGGCTGCGTGGTCTCGCTCTGCTCGGTGACGTTCTGCGGCACGTCGACGCGCGCGTAGCGGTTGGCGTTCAGATATGTCGCCGGTGACAACTGGTTCTCTTCGACGACGCCGTCAGGTCGGATGTGCAGCCACGGGCCACCTGAGTAGCCCTTCACCACGACATCGTGACCGGGCTTCACCTTCAAGTCGAGGAAGCCGTCGCCGCCGACGACCTTCAACGAGATCGCATCGTTCGGCGGCTGGATGCTGGTCACACTCGACACGTAGTCGACCGGTTTGGCGGGATCGGCACCCGCGGGACCGGCCAGCACGACCAAGCCGACGGCGGCTGTCAAGGCGGCCCGCAGAACCGTCCGCCCGATGCGCATGCGACGCGAAGTTACTGCCACTATGCAGCACGCAAGGCGCGCCGCAACACCGGCGCATTCGACGGACCGGACCGCGTGAGCAGCCACAGCGCGCCGACGCCGATGAGGTCGAGGATGTGTTGCGACTCGCCTGCCGCAGGCACCCGGCCGCTCACGATGTCGATGATCGCGGTTGCCGCCATCGCACCGGCGAGCGCGAGCGCGAACGGCAACAGCCCGGCGGCGCGGCGCGGCTGCAGCACCGCAACGAGAAGCCCGACCGCGAGCGCCACATCCCACGAGCCGAGCTCGTGGGCGGCGTGGATGGACGTGCCCTTTGCATCGCCCGCCAGCGCGGGGATGGCGAGCACGAGATCCGTCAGCGCGACCCACAGCAACACGTAGCGCGGCCACTCAGGCACCGGCTTGGGTGTGGCCGCGGCGATGATCGGCCCGCTCAGGTCCGGCACGCGTTCGGCGGGGCGCACCCGCCAGCGCCGATCGAGTTGCGTGACCGCCGACGCGAACGAAGCGCACGCGGCGCAACGAGCGATGTGGGATTCGACGACCGAGCTCTCGAGCGGGTGGGTCTCGCCGTCCGCGGCGGCAGAGATCGCTTCTCTCACGTCCTCACACTGCATGGAGTGGTAGTCGCCCCGGCTGGTGGCGAGTTCCCGACGCCTGTGGAGAGCGGTTATGGACAAGGATGCGGGCGTGCCCGCCGCTGACGACGATCTCACCGCACTGGCGCTCGCAGCCCGTGACGGCGATCGCATCGCCCTCGGTGCCTTTGTGCGGGCGAGCCAAGCCGAGGTGTGGCGATTGTGCGCGCACCTCACCGACCGGGACGCCGCCGACGACGTCACGCAGGACACCTACATGCGTGCGCTCGGTTCTTTGCACTCGTTCCGCGGTGAGTCGTCCGTTCGAACCTGGCTCTTGTCGATCGCACATCGCGCCTGCGCCGATCACATCAGGCGAGTGCAACGGCGGCGACTCCTGTTGAGCGCGCTGCACGATCGCCGCCCGTCGGGCGTGGCGTCGTCGGCGGCCGGCGGGGTCGAGCTCGACATCGTCGTGGCACGCCTCGATCCCGATCGGCGCGCCGCGTTCGTCCTCACGCAGGTGCTCGGGCTCGAGTACCAAGAGGCGGCCGCAGTCGTCGACGTCCCGATCGGGACGATCCGCTCCCGGGTTGCCCGCGCCCGCGCCCAGCTGATCGACGAGCTCGCCGCCGCATCTGACTCCTCCACCAATGTTGGTGCTATTGCGGGGCTATCGCCCCGCAAAGGACCCTGAGTTCGGGCGAGGTGCGGTAAGAACGCCGCATGCCACGACTGCGACAAGTTCCTCGAGCCGAAGCGGCGCCTTCGGTCCAAGCGATGTACGACTTCCTCTTCGGACCGGACCGCGACCCGGTCGCTGAGCCGGGGACGTCCAGCGGAACCCCCGGCGACTGGTGGACGGTGTTCGCACTCGTGCCCGCGGTGTTCGATCATGCCGTCGGCGGGTTCCTCGTCTACCGCGGCTCGACGGACGTGCTCGACGTGAAACTGCGCGAGCTCGGGCAGTGCCGCGCCGGCTGGGCGCGCGGGAGCCAGTTCGTGTTCTCGCAGCACTGCAAGGCGATGCGTTCCGCCGGTTTCACCGAGGAGCAGGTGCAGGCGATCCCGTTCGGTGCCGGCGCGCCGTGCTGGTCGCCCCTCGAGCGCGCCGTGCTCGCGTACACCGACTGCCTCGTGTACGACGGCGGCCGCGTCCCGGACTCGGTGTTCGACGCGCTCAAGGCCGAGCTCAGCGACGAGGCGATCGTCTATCTCACGTACATCACCGCGCTGTACGACATGCACGGCGTGATGAGCAAGGCGTTGCGCACGGAGTTCGACGACCGTGACGAACCGATCGTCGAGATCGGCGGCGGGCTGTTGAAGGTGAGCGACGCCGAGCGCGACGACTGACCCGGTTCCGCGTCGCGTCGCGTCAGTGGCGGGTGGACAGCGACAGGGCGAAGTCGCCGTGGCTGTCGGTCCACCAGTGCTCGAGACCGAAGCCCGCTTCAGCCAGCTCGGCTTCGACACCTTCGCGGCGGAACTTCGCGCTGATCTCGGTGCGCATCTCTTCACCGGATGCGAATGCAATGTCGAGCCCGAGATCGACGATACGGACGTGCTGCGCGCCATCGGATCGCAAGCGCATCTCGATCCACTCGTCCTCGTCATTCCATGCCGCGACGTGTGTGAAGCGCGCAGGGGCGAAGTCGGCGCCGAGCGAGCGGTTGATGACGTCGAGCACGTTGCGGTTGAACGCGGCGGTGACGCCCGCCGAATCGTCGTACGCCGCGACCAGGCGGTCGCGGTCCTTCACCAGATCGGTTCCGAGCAACAGGTGCTCGCCTTCCGTCAGCACACCGGCGAGCTCGCTCAGGAACTTGGCTCGTTCGGCGGGCGCCAGGTTGCCGATGGTGCCGCCGAGAAACGCGACGAGACGCGTGCCGGTGTCCTCGGTCCCCGGGAGCAACGCCAGGTGACGCTCGAAGTCCCCGACCACGCCGTGCACGTCGACACCGGGATAGGCATCCGCGATGGCGTCGCCCGCGTCGCGCAACGTGGCCTCGCTGCAATCGAACGGCGCGAAGACCTCCAGCGTGCCCACATCTCGCAGCGCGTCGAGTAGGAGGCGCGTCTTCGTCGACGTGCCGCTGCCGAGCTCCACGAGCGTGTGCGCCCCACTGGCTCTCGCGATGTCGCCGGCGCGCGCGTCGAGGATCTCGCGCTCGCGCCGGGTCGGGTAGTACTCAGGCAGGCGCGTGATCTCGTCGAACAACTGCGAGCCCCGGTCGTCGTAGAACCACTTCGGCGGCAACGTCTTCGGGTCAGCGGTGAGGCCGTTGCGCACGTCCTCGCGCAGCGCCCGCTCCATGTCGTCGGGATCGAGGTGGACGTCGATCGTCACCGTTCCGGTCATGTGAGTGCTCCGATGTCGAGTGAGTTGCGGGTCGCGACGACGAGCGATCCTTCGCCGACCGCGTTCCACGCGGGGTCGTCGTCGTACGGTTCGGACGCGACGACGACCGCGCTGGTCGCGGCGTCGCCGTCACCGGCGGTGCGGGTGAAGAGCGAGTCGCCGCAGGCGGTGGCGACGATGGTGTCGCCGTCGCTCAAGCAGAGATTGAGGCGGGACGCGGGCGCGATCGCGAGCGTTTTCTTGATCACCGCCGCGACCGCGTCGGGCGGCGCGGCTCCGTCTGACATGCGATCGAGCACGAGACCGAACAGCACCTCGCTGTCCGTCGCGCCCTGCAGGTGCGCGATGCGCGTGTCGCTCAATGCTCGTCGCAGCTGTGTCGCGGTCGCGCCGGGGAAGTGGTCGACCCGTCCGTTGTGCGCGAACAGCCATCGGTCGTGCGTGTAGGGCGCGGTGCACGACTCGTCCACGGGGAGGCCCGGCGACGCGTTGCGCACAGCGGCCACGACCGCGCCACTGCGGACGACACCGGCGAGGCTGGCGAAGCTGTTGTCCGCCCACATCGGCGTCGTGGTGCGGTAGCGCGCCGGGTCGGGCCGCACGTCCGGCGCGTACCAACCGACACCGAAGCCGTCGGCGTTGATGCGTCCGCGCTGTTGATGCCGGGGCGCGTACGCCTGGTGGACGAGGCCGAACTCCGGCGCGCACAGCAGCGCGTCGAGTGTGACGGGTGGACCGAGATAGGCGATGAAGCGGCACATGGTTCGCGGGCGACTCGTCGATCAGGTGTCGTCGCCGGCGCAGCGCAATCCGCTGAAGATCTGGCGCCGGATCGGGTAGTCCCAGTTGCGGAAGGTCGGGCGGCGGACGGTGGCATGGGTCGCCCACGACCCACCGCGCAGCACCTTGTAGTCGGGCCCGAAGAAGACCTCGGAGTACTCGCGGTACGGGTGGGCCGTGAACCCGGGCCACGGTGCGAAGTCCGATTGGGTCCATTCCCACACCGCGCCGACGCCGTCGAGGGCACCGGCGCGGTGGGCTGCCTCCCACTCGGTCTCGGTCGGCAACCGCTTGCCCGCCCAGCGAGCGTACGCGTCGGCCTCGTACCAGCAGACGTGTTCGACCGGCTCGTCGGGTGCGACGGCGGCGCGGACGCCGAACCGGAGCACGGACCAGTCGCCGCCGCCTTCGTCGTGCCAGAAGAGGGGTGCGTGCGCGCCCTCTGTTCGGCACCACGTCCAGCCGCCGGCGTTCCACCAGCGCTCGTCCCGGTAGCCGCCGTCGGCGATGAACGCGAGGAAGTCGCGATTCGTCACCGGGGTGCGGTCGATGAGAAACGGCGCGAGATCGACTTCGTGCGCGGGACGTTCGTTGTCGTACGCCCACGGATCGTCGCTCGTACCGATGACGACGCGTCCTGCCGGGATACAGCGCCCGGCTTCGGTCGCCCTCACACCCGTGGCGCGCTCGATGGGCGGCGGAGTGACGGCGCCGGAGAGTTGCAGCGTGGCGAGCATCGTCTCGTCGTGCTGGTGCTCGTGTTGGATCACCATCCGATGCACGAAGTCGCCGTCGTGGACGAGGTCGAGCGCGCGCTCCCGCACGGACTCTATGTAGCCCCGAGCGTCAACTGGCGAGAGCAACGGCAGTGCCGGCCGTCCCGCGCGGGGATGGCGGAACGCGTCATAGAGGTCATCGAGGTCGGGCCGGATCGCATCGCCGCCGAGCGAACGGACGAGCCAGAGCTCCTCGTAGTTGCCGACATGCGCGAGGTCCCAGACGAGCGGCGACATCAGCGGCGAGTGCTGCGCCCCCAAGAAGTCGTCGTCGAACGGCGCCAGCAAACCGAGCGTTCGTTGCCGTGCCTCGCCGAGCGCGTCGCTGATGTCGACGCGCGTGTCGACGCTCATCGCCATCCCGGCACCTCGCCGGTCTCGAGCAGCTTCTTGCGGTCGGGTCCGTCGAGTACCAGCGCCGCCGCCAGCTCGACGGCGCGCGGCCAGCACGCATCGTCGAGCGCGTCGATCGTGCGCAACTCGAACCATCCCCGGGGCCGTACCGGTGGGAACAGCGTCGTGAGGTGCTCGGCGAGGTCGGCCTCGGTCGGCCAGCCAAGCGGATGGCCGTGCTCGAGCCATCCGATGAACGTGAGTCCATCGAGGATCGGCACGCACTCGTCGACGTCGACCCGGACGAACATCACTCGCGCCTCGAGCGCGTACGCGGCCCAGGCAGACGGAAGGTCGAAGCCTTCGACGGGCATGGCGCGGGTGTAGTCGATGCGTGACCAGAGATCCATGCGATTCGGTGACGGCGCGTTGAAGAACTGCGCGAGCAACGGTGCCGCGAGCGTCGCGGCGCGCCACGCGTCCATCGGTTCACCGTCGACGTCCACGTTCACTTGGAGTGACGCGGAGTTGCACATCATCGCCCGCCCTTCCGGGCCGAACGCGTCGAAGTAGGCCTCCATGGCGCGGTACCGAGCGGTGTCGATGACGCGCTCGGGTGATCGGTGCTGGTCGAGTCCCGATCCTTGCAACCGGATGCCGGCCTCCCGCAACGCGCCCCGCAGCACTTCCATGTCGGTTCGCGTCGCGTCGATGGCCTCAGCAGCAGACGGTTGCGGAGCGGAGCTCAGCTCGACCTGGCCGCCCGGTTCGATGGTGATGCGCCCACCTGCGGGCAGGGTTCCGTTGGCGGCCGCGACGACACCGCTGCCGACGCGCGCCGCGCCGGCCGCGACGCCGGCCAGGACAGGCGCGAGCTCTGCAGTGGTGAGCCGGCGGGCCGGATCACTCTCGTGATACGTGAGCCACTCCAGCTCGAGCCCGATGAGGGGATGGTCAGCGGGCGGTTGGACGGCCCGATCACGGACGAAGATGAGCGCGTCGCCCGCGGTCAGGCACCGCGTGGGCGACGGCACGACGGACTACCGATGCCCGAACCGCGCCGCCACCCATGCGAGATTGCGCACGGGTGCCAGCCAGAGATAGTCGCTTGCGCCCACTCTTGTGGTGCTCCTCATTGCGGTCTCCTTCGTTCGGGCCGCCGGGGGCGACGGCGCGTCGACGTCAGATCGAGACGCTTTCGATTCCGTCCTGCGACCGTACCTCCGGGATACGGAGCGAACGGTCAGCCGGATGTTGCCCCGATGAACGTAGCGACAACCCTCGCCAACTCCTCGCCACGATCTTCCTGGAGGAAGTGGCCGCCCCCCTCGATCGTCGTGTGCGGCTGACCCTCGCAACCGGGAATCTGCTCGCGAAGGACGCGGTCGGCGCCGCCCGTGATCGGATCCTGATCGCTGAACGCGCACAGGAACGGCTTGTCGAACGTCATCAGCGATTCCCACGCTTTGCGGTTCGCGGGCGCCGCAGGGTCGTCAGGCGAGCTCGGCACGAGCAGCGGGAACTGCCGCGCCCCTTCCTTGTAGGTCTCGTCGGGGAACGGCGCGTCGTACGCCGCGATCGTCGCGTCGTCGAGCGGCGTGCGGCAGCCGCCCTTGACGATGCCACCGACGTGGAACTCGGGGGTCTCCTGGCTGAAGCGCTGCCACGCGAAGAAGGCCTCACCCGGGCTCCGGTCGCCGGTGGGAAGGAAGGTGTTGGCGGCGACCGCACGAGTGAACCGGTCGGGATGCTCGGCGACGAGGCGCAGCCCGATGAGGCCTCCCCAGTCCTGCCCGACGAACGTCAGCCCTTGCAGGTCGAGATGGTCGAACAGCGCCTCTCGCATCCAGTCGACGTGACGCTGGTAGGTGTACTCGGCGCGCGGCGTGGGCTTGTCGGAACGTCCGAAGCCGACGAGATCGGGAACGATGCAGCGGCAGGCCGCCTCGACCAGGATCGGGATCATCTTGCGGTACAGGTAGCTCCACGACGGCTCGCCGTGCATGAGCAGAACGGTTTCCTTGGCGTCGGCAGGCCCGGCATCGACGTAGTGCACACGCAGTTGATCGCCGCTGCCGTCACCCGCGGCGACATCGATGTAGTGCGGCGCCCACGGATAGTCGGGAAGGTCGTCGAAACGGTCGTCTGGTGTGCGCAGGAAGTCCACGTCCCCGACGCTGTCACACCCCGGCCGTACCATCCAACACATGGGGCTCGAAGCGAACGTCGGCCGGGTGATCGGCACCGAGGACGCCACGCCGCTCGAGTTCTGGGTGGGTGTGCAGAGTGACTCGTACCTGCAACTCGACGACGTCGTGACCCTCGATCGGATGCTGCCCGACGGCGAACTGATTCGCGTCTACGGGGTCGTGTCGCAGGTCCGGGCGCGCCACGACGGTGTGCGCTTCGACAGTGACGTCTTCCTCGTCGCCGACGGCGTGCTGCCCGCGGAGGTGAGCGAAGCGGCGCAGGTGCAGGCAACTCGGTTCGAGCCTGAGGTGTTCGTGCCGCCGCGACCCGGTGATCAGGTTCGACGGGCGTCAGGCGTCGAACGCGATCGCGCCCTCGGGTTCGACGAGGTCGCGCGTCGCCTGCCCGCCGGGTTGTCGCGCGATGGCGAGCCGATGTTCATCGACGTCGACTTCTTGGACGGTACGAAAGGCGCGCACGTCAACATCTCCGGCGTCTCGGGCGTCGCGACCAAGACGAGCTATGCCACGTTCCTGGTCTACGGGCTGTTCCACTCCGGTGTCCTCGGGGCCGAGGCCGTGAACACGAAGGCGTTGGTGTTCAACGTGAAGGGCGAAGACCTTCTCTTCCTCGACCATCCGAACGCGGCGCTCGCGCCCGAGCAGGCGGAGCGCTACCGCTTGGTCGGGTTGCCTGCGGAACCGTTCGCGAGCGTCGGCGTCTGGGCGCCGCCGCGGCGTGACGGCATCGGTGACGGTGTCGCCGCGGCCGACGTGGCCAGTCGTTCGCTCGGCGTGCGCAGCTTCTTCTGGACGATCCACGACTTCTGCGCGCAGGGACTGTTGCCGTTCCTGTTCGCGGACGCCGAGGACGATCGCCAGCAGTACACGATGGTCGTGCACAACGTCGTCGCGGAGTTGCAGCGGGCGGCGCGCGATTTCGGCGACGCCACGACGGGCACGGTGACCTTCGACGGCAGGGTCGTTCGCCAGTTCGACGAGCTCGTCGACGTCATCAGCGAGCACGTGCTCACCGACGACGGTGAGCTCGGTGCGTGGGCCGGTCGTGCCATCACCGCGGGCACCGCGAACGCGTTTCTGCGGAGGCTCCACGGCGCGACTCGACACCTGCGCCATCTGATCCGCGCGGACGTGGCGAGGCCCGAACAGCATTCGGTCGCGTTCGACCATCAGGTCACCGTCGTCGACATTCACAACCTCAACGACCGCGCGCAACGGTTCGTCGTGGGCGTGTTGCTGCGACGCGCGTTCGACGCCAAGGAGCGCGCGGGCACCGCACGGCCGCTGCAGTTGATCGTGCTCGACGAGCTCAACAAGTACGCGCCCCGTGAAGGGTCGAGCCCGATCAAGGAGATACTGCTCGACGTGGCCGAGCGTGGTCGCTCCCTCGGCATCGTCCTCATCGGTTGCCAGCAGACCGCGAGCGAGGTCGAGCGCAGGGTGGTGGCCAACTCCGCGGTGCGCGTCGTCGGCCGTCTCGATCCGGCGGAGGCGGGGCGAGGTGAGTACGGGTTCCTGCCGCCCGTCCAGCGTCAGCGAGCGACCATCGTCAAGCCCGGCACGATGATCGTGAGCCAGCCGATGTTGCCCGTCCCGGTGGTGCTCGAGTTCCCGTTCCCGGCATGGGCCACGCGATCGTCGGAGGCGGGGTCGAATCCCGCCGCCGCCAAGGCGTCGCTGCCATCCGACCCCCTCGAAGGATTGCCGCGATGAAGTTCCTGCACACCGCTGACTGGCACGTCGGGCGGACGATCCGCGGGCGATCGCGCGCCGACGAGCACCAAGCCGTGCTGGCCGAGCTCGCATCGATCGCGCGTGAGCACGAGGTCGACGCGGTGCTCGTGTGTGGCGACGTCTTCGACACGGCGGCGCCGACGCCGGAGTCCGAGCGCGTCGTGTACGAGGGGCTGCTCGACCTCGCATCGACGGGTGCGCGTGTCGTGGTGATCGCCGGCAACCACGACAGCGACAGGAGATGGCAGGCGGTACAGCCGTTGCTCGAGCTCGGCGCCATCGTGACGCGGCCGATCTTCACGGACCCGTCGACGTCGGTCGTCGAAGTACCGAGTCGTGACGGCCGCGAGACGATGTTGGTGGCCGCGCTCCCGTTTCTCTCCCAGCGATGGGTCGTGAAGGCGTCGCAGCTGATGAGCAGCGAGGCCGCCGAGTCGGTGCAGCTGTACGAGGAGCGCTACCGCCAGTTGTGCGACTGGTTGTGCGCCCGCTTCCGGTCCGACACGGTCAACGTGGTTGCCGCGCATGCGTTCGTGCACGGTGCCGAAGCATCGGGTTCCGAACGAGCCGCGCACTTGAGCGCCGCCTATGGCGTGCCGGCCACTGTCTTTCCCGCGTCGGCGCACTACGTCGCGCTCGGGCACCTGCATCGCGCGCAGCAGATCCCCGGGCCGTGCCCCATCCACTACTGCGGCTCGCCCCTGCAACTCGACTTCGGCGAGGCGGGGCAGCAGAAGGTCGCGCTCGTCGTCGAGGCGTCGGCGGGCACGCCCGCGCGCGTGACGCCGGTGCCGTTGCAGTCGGGCCGCGCGCTCGTGAACATCGAGGGGACGGTCGACGAGTTGCGCGCCCGAGCCGAGTCCGGTGGTGTCGATGCGAGCGCCTATCTACGGGTGCAGGTGCGAGAGAAGCTTCGAGTCGGTCTCGCCGACGAAGCACGTGACCTGTTCCCGAACGTCGTCGACGTGGTGCTCGAGTCGTCCACTTCGTGGTCCGCGGGCAGCGGGCGCGACGCCGAGGCGCGCGCCGGTCGTTCGCCGCGGGAGTTGTTCGGCGCCTACCTCGACGACGCAGGCGTGCGCGACGACGCCCTGACGGCGTTCTTCGACGAGCTCTACGAGGAGGTCAGCACGTGAGGCCGACCCGACTCGAGCTCGAGGGCTTCACCGCGTTCCGCGAGCGCACTGTCGTCGACTTCGAGGGTGCCGAGTTGTTCGCGCTGACCGGCGCAACCGGCAGCGGCAAGACCTCGCTGCTCGACGCCATCGTGTTCGTGTTGTACGGCACGGTGCCGCGACTCGCGGATCAACGGGCGGTGGCGCCGATCGTGGCCCAAGGCATGGCCGAGGCGCGCGTGAGGCTCGATTTCACCGTCGGCACCGACGCCTACACCGCGACGCGAGTCGTACGCCGCACCAAGACGGGCGCCAACACCGCCGAGGCCCGGCTCGAACGCGACGGCGAGGTGATTGCCGGCAACGCGGACGACGTCTCGGCTGAGGTCGCGTCCGTGCTCGGGCTCAGCTATGAGCACTTCACGAAGTGCGTGATGCTGCCGCAGGGAGAGTTCGCTCGCTTCCTCCACGACAAACCAAAGGATCGCCAAGACCTTCTCGTATCCCTCCTTGATCTCGGTCTGTACGGGCGGATGGCCGAGCTCGCGGGCCAGCGGTCATCGGCCGCGAAATCGGAGGCGTCGGTGCTCGAAGGCCGCCTCGGCGACCTCGCCGGCGCGTCGCCCGAGGCGGTCGCGGCGGCCAGGGCGCGAGTCGACACGTTGGCGTCCTTGGTGGCGGAGCTCGACCAGGCGGCGCCCGAGCTCGAGGTGCTGGCGGCGGAGTCGGCGGCGGCGATGGCGGCGGCGACGCAACTGACTGCCGACGCGAGGCTGCTCGCGTCGACGCGGGTGCCCGAGGGTTTGGTCGAGCTGCACGATCGGTCGTCCGCCGCCGCGCAGCGGGTCGCCGGCGCCGATGCCGCGCTCGTGGCGGTCGAAGCCCGGCGCGTGGCCGCGACGGCCGCGCTGGCGGCACTGCCTGACCGATCCGAGCTCCTCCTGGTTCGCGAAGCGCACGATCGGCTCGACGGCCTGCTCGAGCGGCGCGCCAAGGAGCAGCGCATGCTCGCAGAGCGAGCAACCGACGAAGCCGCCGCCGCGGCCACACTCGAGACGGCGGAGTCGGCTCTCACTGCGGCGCGAGCAGACGAAGAGGCGGCGCTCGCCGCCCATCGCGCTCACGCGGTCCGCGCCGATCTCGTGGTCGGTGAACCGTGTCCGGTCTGCCTGCACGAAGTCGCCACCCTTCCCGGTGTCGCGGCCCCTCGCGCGCTCCAAGAGCCGCGGAAGCGGCGCGACAAGGCCGACCGCGATCAGCGAGCCGCGGCAGAGACGTACGCGGCTGCGAAGCACGCGATGGGGGTGGCGGAGGCGACACTGGTGCAGCTCACGACTGAGGTCGAGGCGGCCGAGGCAAGGGTCGAGGGCCTGGCGTCGCGCGACAAGATCGAGTCAACGCTCGCCGAGATCGACGCGTGCAGACTGACCGCCGAGGCGGCCACCACGGCAGAAGACGAGGCGCGTCGCGCAATGCGCGACGCGACGAGGGAGCGGGACGCGATCGCGATGGAAGAGCGCGACGCAGAGCAGCGGTACAACGTCGCCCGCGATGGCATTGCGGCGCTCGGTCCGCCGGCTCGCCTCAGAAGGGGCGCATCGCTGGTCGACGAGTGGCAGGCGCTCGCCGTTTGGGCCGAGGGCGAGGCAGTTGCGCGCCGCGACGAGTCGGGGCGCCAATCACAACGCGGGGCATCGGCGGCCGATCGGCGCCGCGAGCGCGTCGCTGAGCTCGTCGGGCGATGCCGTGAGTGCGACGTCGACGTGCCATCGAAGACCGATCCCGCGGGCGCCGCCTCGCGTGCGCTGGGCGCGGCAACCGCCGCTCACGCGCACGTGGTCGAGCAAGCCGCGAGCGCGGAGAGGTTGCGCACCGACCTCGCCGCGGTCGCGGCGCGAGGCGGGGTGGCGAAAGGTTTGGCGACCCATCTCGATGCTCGCCACTTCGAGAAGTGGGTGCTCGACGAAGCGATGACCGCGCTGGCTGAGGGCGCCACCGAGCTGCTCGGCACGCTGTCCGGCGGTCAGTACGCGTTGCGCCTGGACGCGAAGACCGCGGCCTTCTGCGTCGTCGACCATCGCAATGCGGACGAAGTGCGTTCGGCTCGCACGCTGTCCGGCGGCGAGACCTTTCTCGCGTCGCTGGCGTTGGCGTTGGCGTTGGCCGATCGCATCGCGGTGCTGGCCGCCCGCGGCGCACCTCGGCTCGAGTCGATCTTCCTCGATGAGGGCTTCGGCACACTTGACGCGGACACCCTCGACGTCGTGGCCTCTGCCATCGAGGAGTTGGGCGCGTCCGGCCGGCTCGTCGGCGTCGTCAGCCACGTCGCCGACCTCGCGGAGCGCTTGCCGGTGCGCTTCGAGGTCCAGCGCGCCGGCAACGCGTCGTCCGTCGAACGGGTGGACCGGTGAGTCGCATCGCGATCGACGCGTGGGATCCCGGCTATGGCACGGGCGCGGCTGATGCGAGCGCGTTGGTGCAAAGTGACGTTCCTACCGACACCGACGTCGAGGTACCGCTCGACCAATGGGCGCCGCTTCGACCAGCCGTGCCGTCGTGGCCGGTGGTGATCTTCGTCGACGGCGTGCAACGCATCGACGCTCGTGCGTGGGTCACCGGCGACGACGGTGTCACGCGGCAGGGGGTGTGCGCGAGCGTTGCTGCCGGCGCCGTTCGGTGCGACGGAGTCGCGGACGTCCTCGACATCGTCGTCGACCGCGTGCTCGTCGCGCCCGCCGAGGGAGCGGACAACTTGTCCACGCGCTACGGCACCTGGCGCCACGAGAAGGTGGCCAACGACGAGGCCGAGATCCTCGAGCGAGCGGTGGCGCGTGTGCGAGCGGAGGCCGAGGCCGTGCTCGCCGCCCGGGTCGCGGCGGCCGACGAGCAGCTCGTCGTCGATGGCCCGCTGAGCCAGCACCGTCATCTCAGTGGCGCGCTCGGGTACGTGAAGACGCTGCAGCGCGGCTACGGACCGTCCAAGGTGCGTGAGGTCGCCGCACAACTCGAGCCGGCCGAGCGCACCCCGCTGTTCGTCGTCGGCGAGAGCGTCACTCGCTGGTCGTGGTATGCGCGGTTACCCGGGCCGCTCGTGCATCCGCTGGCCGGCATCGTCAGGTGTGAAGCGGCGAGCGATCTCGGTCTGAGCGCCGCCATCGACCTCGCCGATCGCTCCACGTGCTCGCTTCCTCGCTTCGCCTCCGCGGTCCACAAGGACCCGCGCGCGCCGCAGAACCTCTACCCGATCGCCGGTCTCGAGCGCGTGCTCCGCAACCGTCTCGGCGACCAGGCCCTTCTGCTCCGCGGTCTGCGAGCAGCGGCGCTCGATGCGGCGTGAGGCGAGTCAGTCGCCGGTGACGAAGTCGATGAGTTGTTCGACCGCGCCGACGAGGGCCGGCTCGAGGTCGGCGTAGGTCCGCACCGCGCCGACGATCTGACGCCAGAGCGTGGCAGGGTCGGATGCACCCACGGCACGGCACACGCCTTGTTTCCACGACATGGTGCGCGGGATGCTCGGCCACTCTTCGAGCCCGAGCAAAGCCGGCTTCACTGCCTGCCACACGTCGACGAACGGTGTGCCGGTGACGAGCACGACCGGCGAGCCCAGCAGCTGCGCGGCGCGCCACTCCTTCGTGCCGTAGACGAGATGGTCGACCAGCACGCCGAGACGCCGGCCGGGCGCAGGCTGAAAGTCGGCGATCACTTCCCGGAGGTTGTCGATGCCGCCGACCGGTTCGACGACGATGCCCTCGACGCGGAGGTCGTCGCCCCACACCTTCTCCACGAGCTCGGCATCGTGGACGCCTTCGACGAGAATGCGACTCGCTTGCGCAATGCGTGCCGGCGCCCTCGGCGTCGCGGTCGAGCCCGACGCGGTTCGCGCCGCAAGCGTCGCGGTCGCGGCGGCGGGCGACGGCGCCGGCACGAGCGTGACGATCTGGCCTTCGACGATGAACCCCCCAGGGAGCATGCGAACTGGGCACTCCCGGCTGCGGCTGTCGCGCAAGGTGACCACGCCGCCGGAGATCCGCACGACGAACCCGACGAGCCCTGACGCGCGGTGCTCGACGATCCTGCCGGGCCACGCCTCGACCACCGGATACGACAGCCGCGTCCGCGACGGACCGTCGAGATCGGGGAGGCCACTCAGGATGCCCTGCTCGCGGTCGGCCATCGCGCGGAGCGTAGTTACGTCCTTCCATCCCCGCGTGGATGCGCTCATTGGTCCCACCCTGTAGAAACGCTCATGGCTTCAGGTGACTTGGCAGGACGCGTCGCGCTCGTCACGGGCGGGGGGCGCGGCATCGGCAAGGCGATCTCGCTCGCGCTGGCGACCGACGGCGCCGACGTGGCGGTGAACTACCGGCGCGACAAGGACGCCGCCGACGAGACGGTGGGAGAGATCGAGGCGCTCGGCCGGCGCGCCGTCGCCCTGGCTGGATCCGTCGACGTGCTCGAGGACGTGCAAGCGGTCGCGTCAGCCGCCGTCGATGCGCTCGGTCCGATCGACATCTTGGTCAACAACGCCGGCATCGCATCGCGCGGCAAGTCCGTCGCCGACACCGATCCCGACGAGGTCGAGCGCGTCGTGCGCACGCACGCGATCGGTCCGCACTGGATGTGCGCCGCCCTGCTGCCGGGCATGCGCACCCGTGCACGCGGCGACATCGTCTTCATCTCGTCGAACGCCACTCGCAACATGATGGCCAACAGCGCGCCCTACAACATGGGCAAGACCGCGATGGAGGCGCTGGCGATGACGCTGGCCAAGGAGGAGCGCCCCAACGGCATCCACGTCAATGTGGTCGCGCCCGGTCTCGTGCGTACCGAGATGGGTCGGCGACTCGTGAAGTCATGGGGACAGGACATCGACAAGATCGACCCTGCCATGCCCTACGGGCACGTGTGCCGTCCCGAGGACGTGGCGGATGTGGTGCGCTGGCTGGTGTCAGAGGGCGCCCGTTACGTGAACGGCGAGCGCATCCACGTCGACGCCGGCGGCCAGTAACCCCCGCGACGGTCGGCGCCGGTCCTCCGTTAGCCTGGAGCCCGATGTCTGACACGATCACCGAGCCGATTGTCACCGTCACCGAGCAGGCGCTGTCGAAAGTGCTGGAGCTGCGTGACGCCGAGGACGATTCCGGCGGCCTCGGCCTGCGTATCGAGGTCACGGGCATCCGTGGCGCGGACTTCACCTACGACCTCTCGTTCGAACCGCTCACCGAGGGCGCGGACGACGACGTGATCCGCGAGCAAGGTGGCCTGGCGCTCGTGGTCCCGGCGGACAGCGTCGACAAGTTGCTCGGTGCCACGCTCGACCTTCCGTCGAACCCGGATCAGGGCGGCCTCGTGCTGCGCAACCCGAACCGCCCGTCGGTCCCTCGCCTCGGTGACCCGATCGAGCTCACGGGCACGACCGAAGAGAAGGTGCGCCAGCTCCTCGATCAACAGGTCAACCCGGCCATCGCCGCCCACGGCGGCTTCGCGTCGGTCGTGAAGGTCGAAGGCGAGACGGCGTACATCACGATGGGCGGCGGTTGCCAAGGCTGCGCGATGTCGGCGATGACGCTGCGCGAGGGAATCGAGTCCGCCATCCTTGCGGCCATTCCCGAGGTCACCGAAGTGGTCGACACCACCGATCACTCGGTGGGCGAGAACCCGTACTACTGACCTCTCGCGGCGTTCGCTACCTCGGCGCGCGAAATAGCCGTCCGTGCGGATGAGGAGGACTGATGGCAATCGACGATGACCAGCGTCAACCGCGCCGTGTCCCACTCGTGTTCGCTCGGCCGACGGACTGGTCGGACGAGGGCCTCGAGCGTTTCGCTGATCTTTTCCTCGCGGAGATGGAGGAAGCACTGCTCCGGATCGAGGATCAGCAGGATGACTCAGCAACGGACTGAGCAGTCACGAGCGTCAACGAGCGACTGATCAGCCGAGTCGGTAGACGCGTGTCGCGGTGCCGGCGAACACCGCGTCCCGCTCGTCGTCCGAGCATCCTCGGACCATCTTCTTCACGCCGTTGAGCAGCGTGCGGTACGAGAGCGACATCCGGTCGACCGGGAAGTTCGACTCGAACATGCAGCGATCGGCGCCGAAGCACTCGAGCGTGTGCAGGTAGTACGGCGACTGCGCGGCCTCGAACTCATCAGATGTCGGCGGTCGTTCCGCGGTGTTCCATCCGAACCCGTTGTCGGGCATCGCCAGACCGCCCAGCTTGGCGACCACGTTCTCGCAGCCGGCGATGTCCGTGATGTCGCGCCGCCAGCTCTCGAAGTTCTCGTCCCGTTTCCCCGCGTACGGTCCGACACCGAGAGGAGTGCCGAAATGGTCGAGCACCATGGTCGTGTCCGGCACGGCTCGCGCGAGCTCGAGGAACTCCCGATTCTGGAAGTGGTAGTGCCAGCAGTCGTACGTGAGCCCCCGGGCCCCGAGGCGCGCCACGCCGGCGCGGAACGCCGGGTCTGCGAACAGTCCGGCCGGGGCTCGTCCGGGGATGCTGAGCCCGGCTGATGGATCGGCGCGCGCCAATGCGTGGCGGATCCCGCGGAACAGTCCGCGTCCGGCGTCGACGTGCGCGTCGAGGACGTCGTCGAGATTTGCCAGCCGTAGGTCGGCATGACCGACGATGCCGGCGATGAGGCCGTTGCTGACCTCGGCCGCACCGGCGACGAACTCCGTTTCCCCCACCGGCGCGAACTCGGCTGGCCCGTCCGTCCGGTAGGCCGAGCGGCACTCGACGAAGACCGTCTTTTCGACGCGGTGTCCGGATCCGGTGTCGGCCTGCAACTCGGCCAACCCGTACGGCAGCGGACCGCCCGCCGGCCACAGGTGATGGTGGGGGTCGACGATGCGTTGGTCGGGGTCGATGACGGGTTCGTCGACCAATGCCCGCCACTCGTCCGTCCCCGGGTTCAGCGCATTCGTCACCGGTGCAGCCTCGCGCTTGCGCCCTCGAGTGCGGACTTTTCGCCCGACACGTCGCTGACGTACGTTGCCCTTGACCATCCGGTCAAGCGAAGGGGGATTCCGTGGCCCGAGGAATCGTGGCGTACGGCGCGTACGTGCCGTACTGGCGGCTGCAACGCGCGGCGATCGGTAACGCGCTCGGCGCCGGTGGAGGCAAGGGCACGCGAGCGGTCGCGTCGTACGACGAAGACGCGACGTCGATGGGGGTCGAGGCCGCACGACTCGCGCTGCGAGCCGCGCCTGACGACGTCACACCTGCCGCGGTGCTGTTCTCGACCGCGTCGCCGCCGTACCTCGACAAGACCAATGCCAATGCGATCCACGCGGCACTCGGCCTCGATGCATCGGTGATGTCCGCCGATGTCGGCGGAGCGGTCCGCTCGGGTCTCATCCCGATGGCGCTCGGCAACTCGGCGTCGTACTCGGTGCTGGCCGTGCTGGCCGACGTCCGCACCGGATTGCCGGGCTCGGCTGACGAGCGTGACGGTGGTGACGGCAGCGCCGCGTTCTTGTGGGCCGACCACGACGACGTGATTGCGGAGCTCACCGCGTTCGCCTGCGCGACCGATGAGTTCCTCGACCGCTGGCGCGTTCCCGGCGAACCCGCGTCGCATGTGTGGGAGGAGCGTTTCGGCGAGCAGGTCTACGTGCCGCTGGCCGATCAAGCGATCAACGACGCGCTGAAGTCGGTTGGTGTGACCGCGGACGAGCTCGACCACGTCGTGATCACCGGCGTGCACGCCAGGGCCGCGCGCTCGGTGGCGAAGCGCATCGGCGCTCGTCCAGAGTCCTACGCGCCGGACCTCGGCGCGACCATCGGCAACGCCGGCACCGCGCAACTCGGCATCGGGCTTGCAGAGGCACTCGACCGCGCTGAGCCCGGACAGCTGGTCATGCTCGTACAACTCGCCGACGGCGCCTCGGTCGTGGTCTTGCGCGTCACCGACGCGATCACGCGCTATCGCATCCACGCCGCGGCCACCGTCGCCGCGCAGATCGAGTCGGGGCGTGACGATCTTCCCTACATCACATTCCTCACGTGGCGCGGGTTCCTCGATCGTGAGCCGCCACGGCGTCCCGATCCCGAGGCCTACTACGGGCCGCCCGCGCATCGCACCGAAGCGTGGAAGTTCGCGTTCGTCGGCAGCCGTTGCACCGACTGCGGCTTCGTCCACCTGCCACCGGCACGCGTGTGCACGAACTGCAATGCCGTCGACCAGATGGCACCAGTGTCACTGGCCGACACACCGGCGACGATCGCGACCTACACGATCGACCGGCTGGCGTACTCGCTGTCCCCGCCGACGGTCGCAGCCGTGCTCGACTTCGACGGCGGTGGTCGCTACACGTGCGAGCTGACCGATGTCGACCCCGATACCGTCGCCATCGGCCAGCGCGTCGAGCTGACGTTCCGGCGGGTGCTCACCGCCAAAGCCATTCACAACTACTTCTGGAAAGCTCGCCCGATCCGTTCCGCAGGAGGTGCGTGACACATGGGTTCGCACGGCATAAAAGACCGCGTCGCGATCATCGGCATGGGCTGCACGCCCTTCGGTGAACATTGGGACAAGTCGACTGACGACCTGCTCATCGACTCGACGCAGGAAGCGTTCGGCTCCGTCGGCCTGACCAAGGACGACGTCGACGCGTACTGGCTCGGCACGATGGGCTCCGGCCAAGCGGGTCTTGCCTTGTCACGCCCGTTGAAGCTCGATTACAAGCCCGTCACCCGCGTCGAGAACTTCTGCGCGACCGGGTCGGAGGCGTTCCGCAACGCGTGCTACGCGGTCGCGTCCGGCGCGTACGACGTGGTGATGGCAGTCGGCGTCGAGAAGCTGAAGGACTCCGGCTTCTCGGGGCTGGTCGGCGCCATCCCTCCCCATGACGGCACCAGCGTGTCGATGACCGCGCCGGCGATGTTCTCGTTGCTCGCTCCCGCGTATCGCAACAAGTTCGGCGTGTCCGAAGAGGAGATGAAGGACGTCCTCACGAGGATCGCGTGGAAGAACCACTTCAACGGCGCCCGCAACCCGCGTGCGCAGTTCCGCAACGAGGTGCCGAAGGAAGTCATCTGCGCGTCGCCACTCATCGCGGGGCAGCTCGGGATCTTCGACTGCTCGGGTGTGTCCGACGGATCTGCCGCCGCGATCATCGTGCGAGCGGAGGACGCGCCGAAGTACACGGACAAGCCGTTGTTCGTGAAGGCGCTGTCGTTCGCAGCCGGGCCGGCGGCCGGACCGATCGATCCGAGCTACGACTACACGACCTTCACCGAAGTCGTCCGCTGCGCGGAGGATGCGTACCACCAGGCGGGAGTGAGCGATCCGCGCTCGGAGCTCGCGATGGCCGAGGTGCACGACTGCTTCACGCCCACCGAACTGGTGCTGATGGAGGACCTCGGCTTCTCGGGGCGCGGCCACGGGTGGAAGGACGTGCTCGACGGCGCCTTCGATCTCGAGGGTGACCTGCCGGTGAACCCGGACGGTGGGCTCAAGTCGTTCGGTCATCCGATCGGCGCGTCGGGGCTGCGGATGCTGTTCGAATGCTGGCTCCAGTTGCGAGGTGAGGCACCGGCCGAGCGTCGCATCAAGACCGTCGACGAAGGCCGCACGCTCGGGCTCACGCACAACCTCGGCGGCGCGCCGGGTCAGTGCGTGAGCTTCATCTCGATCGTGGGCGCGTCACCGGGCTGACGCCAGCAGGTGACAGCGGGCACACCCCGTTGGTACGCTCTCGCCCACCTCGTCGGCGTCCTCGATTTCCCTGCTGGGGGCGATGCAAGGGGGGAAGGCCCGGACCTCTCGGTCCGGGCCTCGTCGCGTTGTCTCAACACCAACTCTCTCGCCCGTTCGGGCTCGCTCGTTGGTGATGTCGGCTCGTCGCTGGCGCTTCCCTCGCCGACTGGTCGCAACGCAAACTCGCTGGCCCGTTCGGGCTCGCTCGTTGGTGATGTCGGCTCGTCGCTGGCGCTTCCCTCGCCGACTTGTCGCAACACCAACTCTCTCGCCCGTTCGGGCTCGCTCGTTGGCGACGCGGTCAGGAGCGGTTGGACAGGGCGGCGAGGAGGTGCTGAGCCTCCGCGGTGATGCCTTCGCCGTCGAGGCCGAGCTCGTGCAGGATCGCCGTCGGCTTGCCGTGGGGGATGTACGCGCATGGTGTGCCGAGCACGCGCACCGGAGGGCCGATGCGTCCGTCACCGAGCGCATCGTTGGCGATCGCGTCGGCCATCGCTGCACCGGCGCCACCGTCACGCACCCCGTCTTCGACGGTGATCACCAACGGATGGCGGGCCGCGTCCGAGATCATGCGGGGATCGAGAGGCTTCACGACCCGCACGTCCCACACCGTGGCCGACACGCCCGATGCTTCGAGGGCGCTCGCCGCTTCCTCGACCGCGTCGAGCATCTTGCCGACCGAGAGGAAGCACACGTCCGAGCCGGAGCGAAGCCGGCGCGCCGAGAACCCAGACCCGACCTCGTCGTCCGGGACGTTGCGAGCCGCGGTCTTCGGCCACCGCAGCGCCACTGGTCCGTCGACGATGTCGAGCGCGTCCCGCAACATCTGGCCCAGCTCCTGATACGACGACGGTGCGAAGATCGTCATGCCCGGGACCTTCGACAGCAGCGCCATGTCGAGCACGCCGTGGTGCGACGGCCCGTCGTCGCCGGTGATGCCGGCGCGGTCGAGGCAGAACACCACCGGCTGGCGATGCAAGCCGACGTCGTACATCACTTGGTCGATGGCGCGGGTGAGGAACGTCGAATAGATGGCGACGACAGGGCGCAGCCCGCCCATCGCCATGCCCGCCGCGGACGTGACCGCGTGCTGCTCCGCGATGCCGACGTCGATCAGCCGGCCGGGGAAGCGCTCGGCGAACGGCAGCAGTCCGGTCGAGTCCGGCATCGCCGCGGTGATGGCGACGAGCTCGGGATGTTCCTCGCCGGCCTTGATCAGTGCCTCGGTGAACGCCGCGGTGTACGAGCCCGGCTTCGCTTCGCCCATGTCGTGCAGCCGCTTGATCGGATCGTTCTCCGCGGGTGCGTAGCCCCGACCCTTCTGCGTCATCACGTGGACGACGATCGGGCCGTCGTACTCCGACGCATCGTGCAGCGCGCTCTCGAGACCGCGAACGTCGTGCCCGTCGAACGGCCCGGTGTAACGCACGCCGAGATCCTCGAAGAACGCGCGCGGTTCGAAGTACTCGCGCACGGCCGCGACCGCGGCTTGCAGACCGCGTTCCATGCGATCGCCGACGAGCGGCATCTCGTGCAACACCTTGTCGAGGCGCGCCCGCTGGCGTAGATACGCCGGATTGACGCGCAACCGCGCCACGCTCGCGCCCAGCTTCGAGATCGTCGGCGCGTACGAGCGGCCATTGTCGTTGAGGACGATGATCGCCTTGCGCCCCGAATGGCCGAGGTTGTTCAGACCCTCGAACGCCATGCCGCCGGTCATCGAACCATCGCCGATCACGGCGACGATGCGACGCTGCGCCGCGCTCCCGTCGGTCTCGACCGCAGTCGCCAGCCCATGTGCATAGCTGATGATCGTCGACGCGTGGCTGTTCTCGATCCAGTCGTGCTCGGACTCCGAGCGGCTCGGGTAGCCCGACAGGCCGCCGGCCTGGCGCAGGGTGGTGAAGTCGTTGCGACGGCCGGTGATGATCTTGTGGACGTACGCCTGGTGGCCCGTGTCCCACAGGATGATGTCGTTCGGCGAGTCGAAGACCCGATGCAGTGCAAGGGTCAGCTCCACGGCGCCGAGATTCGAGCCGAGATGGCCGCCGGACCGGTTGACCGCTTCCACGATGAACTCGCGGATCTCCACGGCGAGCTGGTCGAGCTCGGGGTAGGAGAGACTTCGGAGCGCGGCCGGGCTGTTGACTGAGTCGAGAAGCATCCCGCGAGAGACGGTAGCCCCTGCCGGGCCGCCTCGACCATGCACCGAATGGGTGCAGGTCAGCCCAGATGCGCCTCGAACCAGGCCAGCGTTCGTCGCCACGCGTCCGCCGCCGCGGCCGGGTTGTAGGACGGTCGCTGGTCGCAGTTGAACCCGTGTTGCGCGTCAGCGAACCGGACGACCTCGTGCTCGACGGTGGTCTGATCGTCGAGCGTCGACCGCAGGAGCTCGACGTCGTCGACGGGGATGGACTCGTCGGCGTCGCCGAACAGGCCGAGCCACGGCGACTGCAACGACGAGGCCTCGTCCACGAGGGGCGGGAACTGCGGGAAACGGCCGGTGACGATGCCACCGCCGTAAAAGCCGACCGAGGCACCGAGTCGACGACGAACGGCGGCGAGGAATGTCGTGCGCCCGCCGAAGCAGAACCCGACGATGCCGATGTGAGCGTCATCGATGCCCGCCGCGTGCAGATGTTCACGGGCGGCATCGATGTCGTCGAGCAAACCGTCGTCGCGGAGTCCCTCGAACAGCGGCAGGACCTTGTTGAAGTCGTCGTAGGGGGCGGTGCCGCCGCCGGAACGATGGAAGATGTCGATGCCGACGCCGATGTGTCCGGCCTCCGCGATGCGATCGGCGATGCTCTCGATGTGGTCGTTGAGACCGAACGCCTCGGGGATCACGATCACCCCGGTGGTCGGCGCACCGGTGGCCGGGGTCGCTTCGTACGCCCGCATCGGGCCGTCAGGAGTGGTGAGCGTGACATCGCGGTCGGGCATCGGCTCAATCTAGGAGGCTCCGGAGGCGGCGCGTAGGGTGACGCGCATGGCGTTGTCCGACGGAGCGAAGGAGGCCGGCGCCACCGCCGTGACGTCGTGGCGCATCGCGCTGGCCGAGCGGCTTGCCGGCGTGCTGCGCCGCGATCCCGACCTGATCGACACGGCGATCGAAGTGGGCCTCGTCGACCGGAAGTGGCTCGAGGAACCCGGTCACCATCCGGTGTCGACGACGCCGACGCTCGACAAGGTGCAGCGCTTCCTCGAGCGTTCGGTCGAACGGCGGCCGTCCGCGCTGGGCGCGCTCGGCCTCAACGCGATCCAGGTGCTGTCGCAAGGGTCCGAGAAGAGGACCGACGGTGTGCCGGTCGCGCAGTCGATCGTGTTCACCGATCTCGAGGGCTTCACTGGTTACACCGCGACCCACGGTGACGAAGCCGCGACGCAACTCCTGACCGAGCACCACCGCACGGTTGGGCCCATCGTGCGTGGACGCGGCGGACGCATCGTGAAGCGGCTCGGCGACGGACTGATGCTCGCGTTTCCCGCCCCCGAGGCAGCGGTGCTCGCCGCGCTGGAACTCGTGCCGACTGCACCCGAGCCGCTGCGGTTGCGCGCCGGAGTGCACTGCGGCGAAGCGATCGAGACGATGGGTGACCTGATCGGCCACGTCGTCAACGTTGCGGCGCGTGTGGCGCAGTCCGCCAAGGGCGGCGAAGTCCTCGTGACCCGGGATGTGCGGGACGCGGCGGGCGAGCTTTCCGGCGTGACCTTCTCGCGCCCGCGCAAGCGTGCATTCAAAGGGGTCGGGGAACCGGTCGCCGTGTGCCGCGCGGCGGTGGGCTGATCGCGGCGTGACCGCGACGGTGGACGAAAGGATCGTCGGGTCGTTCCGCTACCAGCGTGATGGGCTGGCGACGAGCCCGCTGTACAAGCACCTGCTCGGGGTGGCCATCGACGACATGGAACGAGGCGGTCCTTGTGCCGAGATCCTGGCGGCCACGCCGCAGGACGCGGACCCGGTGCTCGACGCGGTCCCGTTGCGTTTCCTCGGTGGCGTTCATCGACTCGTGCTCGAGGGGCGAGCGGCGGACCTCGCCGCGTTCTATCCATCGGCAGGTGGTCATTTCGATCCGTCGATGCCGGAACTGGTCGACGGAAGCTTTCTCGCCACAGTGGCGAACACCCGCGACGCGCTCGTCGAGGCGATGCACCGGGGCGTGCAAACGAACGAAGTCGGTCGCTGCGCGGCATTGTTGCCTGGCTTCCTCGCCGTCGCCCGCGAGACGGAGCTACCGCTGCGCGTGCTCGAAGTCGGCTCGAGTGCGGGCCTGAACCTGCGCTGGGACCGCTATCGCTACGAAGGTGGGGCGGACGGTTCGGCATGGGGCGACGCCGCGTCGCCGTTGCGCTTCGAGGACGTGTACGTCGATCCGCGGCCCGATCTCGACGTGCCTGCAGTCGTCGCCGAACGAGCGGGTTGTGATCGCAACCCGCTCGACGCGACGACGCACGAAGGTGCGCTGACGTTGCGATCCTTCGTCTGGCCCGATCAGCTCGAACGCCTCGCCGCCCTCGAGTCCGCGCTGGTGCTGGCCGCGTCGATGCCGGTGGCGTTGGAGCGGCGCGACGCGGGTGAGTGGATCGAGGCGCAGCTGGCCGGTCCCCGGGACGGCGTCGCGACGGTCGTGTTCCATTCGATCTTCTGGCAGTACCTCAGCCGCGACACTCGACATCGGGTGAGGAGTGCGATCGAGCGAGCCGGCAGCGCGGCGACCCGCCACGCACCAGCGGCGTGGTTGCGGATGGAGCCCGGTCAGGATCCGACGAAGAGCGCAGAGGTGCGGCTCACGCGATGGCCCGGCGCGGTCGAGCAGCTCGTCGCTCGGACCGGGTATCACGGCCGTCCCGTGCGTGCCGTGCCTCCCACCAATTCGTGACGCGGCTCGCGATCAGATAGCCGAGCGCGAGCGTCACGACACCGAACGCGGCGTCGACCCAGTAGTGGTTCGCAGTGACGATGATGCAGAAGAGCGTCGCGATCGGGTCGAGCACGATGAGCACGCGCAGCCATCGCCTTCGCACGAGCGGGAACAGCACGAGCATGCTCCACGTGGCCCATGCGGTGTGCAGGCTCGGCATCGCCGCGTACTGATTCGACAGCTTCTTGAGTCCGCCCGAGTCGAACGACCAGAACGTCGGATACACCTCGAGCGTGTCGACGAACCCGAAGTGCTCGTTGCTCGCCGACGCCGGCGGGCCGAATTGCTCGGGGGGCTTGTCGAGCAGGCGGGGTGGCATCAGCGAGAAAACCGCGAACCCGACGAGCGCGAGGAGCGTGGTGAACGCGAGCGTGTTGCGCCAGCGCGGGTAGCGGGCGGGGTCGCGGAAGAACAGCCATATCAGCGCGCCGGCCGTTATGACGAAGTGCGCAGTCCCGTAGAAGACGTTCCACACCTGGATGAGCCCGTGAGCCGGTAGCGCGAGGTACCACGACTGCAGCGACTGCTCGAAGAAGAGACGCAGGTTGCGCTCGAGATCGATGACGTCGAGCGCGTGGCCGTAGGCGATGCCGTTCGCATGACCGGGTGTACCGCCGGCGGAACCGAAATGGTTGCGCACCGTCGAGTACACGAGATACACGGCCGCGATGTAGAGGATCTCGCGGTAGATCGGACCGCGACGCGGCGCGACAGCAGCGGCGGTGTCGGCGGTGTCGGCCTCGGTGTCGGCGGCGGTGTCGGCCTCCGCGTCCGCTTCCGCCTCCGGACGCGCGGTCGAGTCGCTCACGCAGCCGCGGTACGGGGGCCGCGGCCTCCGACAGCAAATGCCGGTGCGCCGAGAAGGCTGACCGCAACGTTCAACAGGTACAGCAGGAGCCCGAGTGCGATCGCTTGTTCTGTCGGCACGCCGAGCGGCGTGAGGAACAGCACGAACGCACCCTCGCGCACGCCGAGCCCGGAGATCGAGATGGGCAGCACCTGGGCGATGAGCACCGCCGGGAAGAACGCGAGCAGCGCGGTCGGGCCGACGGCGACGCTCATCCCGATCGCCCTCGCCGCCATCAGCGCCGCGAGCACGAGGACGAGCTGATACGCGAACCCGACGACGAGCACGTTGATCGCGGCCGCAGGGTGCCGGCGCAGCCGTTGCATACCGAGGTGGAGCGCGGCCGCGAACCGGCGCCAGCCGTCGCTGCCCGCGACCCGCGTTCCGAACCGGTGGCTGGCGACACCGATCAGGAGGAAACCGAGTGCGACGAGCGTGCCGATCGACAACGCGACCGCGACTCGCGTCGCGTTGCCGAGATGGCGAAGGCCGGGATTGACGAGCAGGCCGACGAGCGTGATGACCGGGAGCACGAGCCAACCAGTGAGCCGCTCGAGCACCACTGATGCGAACGACGCCGCGGATTCACCGTTCTCCTTCGACAGTCGCGACACGCGCAGGACGTCACCGCCGATCGTCGTCGGCAAGACGTTGGAGACGAAGAGCCCGGCGAGGTTGTACGACAGGAGGTGGCGCAGCTTCGCGTCCTGGCCCAGTGCAGAGAGCACCGTGCGCCACCGCAACGTCGACAGGACGATGCCGACGAGAGTGAAGGCCGCGGCCAGCACGAGGAACAACGCGGTTTCGGTGCTCCACTCGGGCAGCAACTCGCTGAAGCTGAAACGGGGGACTCGCCACAGGAGCACGCCGAGCATCGCGGCGCTCGTGATCAACCGGAACGCGAGCACCCACCAGCGGCGCGGCGAAGCAGCAGGAATCTCACTCTCCGTTTCGTCTCGCTGGAAGGCTGCTTCCCCCACCTCGCCTCTCTCCATGGCCCCGCCACTCTAAAGGTGAGCGGCTGACTCGGTCGACCTTGACTACTCTGCGGGTCGAACCGCCCGAGTCTACGGCGACAGCGGCGATTTCTCGGCCACCTCTGGCCCCGCAGAACACCACGTGTCGGAGGAGCCATGCGCCTCAAGTTGATCTTCGTACTCACCGCGGGGGCGGTCCTGCTCACCGCGTGCGGTGGCGGCCTCGGAGGCTCAGGTATCGCAGACCGCCAGAAGGTGTCGGTCGTCGCCACCCCCGAGGCGCTCGTGCAGGCGGCATCGCAGACGGCGGCCGCCCACACCGGGCGATTCGAGATGACGATCGCCACCTCGGTAGCCGGACATGATGCGCATCTCGATGCAACTGGCGCGTTCGACGCGGATCAGCACCTGTACTCGCTGTCGATGGACTTCTCGTCGTTGCTCTCCTCCCTCGGTGGTACCGGCGGGTCCGACGGCTCCTCGGACCTCGGTGGGATGTTCTCGTCGCTGTTCAAGTCCCCGCTCGAGATCGTCGCGACGAGCGACACGATCTACATCAAGTTCCCGTTCATCGCGCAGTTGCTCGGGGCGGGCACCGAGTGGATCAGCGTCGAGTCCGACAAGGCCCCCACTGCATCGTCGTTGGATTCCGCGGACCCCACCGCGTTCCTCGATTTCGTGCGGGGCGCCGGCGGTCAGGTGACGACGGTCGGTCGCGAGCAGGTCCGCGGCGTCGATACCACCCACATGCAGGCCACGATCACCTTGAGCGGCGCGCTCGACCAAGCGCCCGCAGCCGAGCGCGACGAGGTGCAGAAGGCAATCGACGAGTTGGGACCTGAAGCGAAGAACCTGCTCGACACGCCGTTGCCGATCGACGTCTTCATCGACGACAACGGCATGGTGCGCCGGATCGGCATGACCATCGACCTCGGCAACCGGGCAGGAAGCGTCGCCGTCACGGTCGACTTCTTCGACTTTGGCGCGGATGTCGGAATCGCAGTCCCGCCCGCGGATCAAGTCACGGATGTGACCTCCACGTTCGGACAACTGACCGGGCGGCTCGGCGGGGGGTAGAACGTCCCCATGGACGTCGCCAGCATCGACCTTCCGACGGGTGTGAGCCTCGAGTACGCGGAGGCCGGTCGCGGCGGCAGACCGTTCCTCCTCGTGCACGGCTTCACCGGTGCGAAAGAGGACTTCACCGAATGGCTCGAGCGGCTCGCGTCGCTCGGGTGGCACGCGGTCGCGATCGACAACCGCGGTCACGGTGCGAGCGTGAAGCCCGAGAGCAAGGACGAGTACTCGCTGTCCCTCCTGGCCGATGACACGCTCGCGTTCGCCGATGCGTTGTGGGGGGCCGAGGCGCACTTCGTGCTCCTCGGGCACTCGATGGGCGGCATGGTCGCCCAAGTCGTGGCGATGCGGGACGGTGATCGCCTCGACGGTCTCGTGCTGATGGACACCGGGCACGGGCCGCTCTCGTTCATCGAGCGCGAGCAGGCGCTGACCGTCGTGTCGATCGTCGAGGATCGCGGCATCGACGGGCTGGCCGATCTGCTCGCGGATCGCGAAGCACCGCTCGACTCTCCGGCGCACCAGCGCGTGCTGCGAGAGCGCGACGGCTACGCGGAGTTCAACGATCGCAAGCTGCGCTCGACGGCCACGGCCGCGTACGCCGCGTTGTTGATGGCCATGGTCGACGCCGACGATCGGCTCGACGGGTTGCGGGCGATCTCGGTGCCGACCTTCGTGATCGTGGGCGAGCAGGATCGTCCGTTGCTCGGGCAGTCGCGCAACATGGCCGAGGCCATCCCGGGGGCCGAGCTCGCGGTGATCGCGGATGCCGGGCACAGCCCGCAGTTCGAGAACCCCGACGGCTGGTGGGGCGCGTTGAGCGGCTTCCTCGCGTCGGTGGCCGAAGGCAGCGCGGCGCGTTGACACACGACATCACCGGCCACGGAGGCGAGCTCGCCCTCGCCGCGCTCGCCAACTTCGGCGTGCACGAGATGTTCACGCTGTCGGGCGGTCACATCTTCCCGTTCTACGACGCGGCGGTGAAGGGAACGACCGGCGAGTGGCGCATCATCGACGTGCGCCACGAGCAGACGGCGACGTTCGCGGCCGAGGCGACGGCCAAGCTGACGCGCCGCCCCGGCGTTGCGGTGCTGACCGCCGGCCCGGGCGTCACGAACGGCATCTCGGCGGTGACGACCGCGCACTTCAACGGCTCGCCGCTCGTGGTGTTGGGAGGGCGGGCGCCGCAGGCGCGATGGGGCGCGGGTTCGCTGCAAGAGTTCGATCACGTTCCCGTACTCGCGTCGATCACCAAGCGAGCGACCACGGCGACGAGCGTGGAGCAGATCGGTGAGCTCGTCGACGAGCTCGTGCGCGAGTCGCTGACGCCTCATCGAGGTCCGGTCTTCTGCGACTTCCCGCTGGATGTGGTGTTCCGTCATGGCACGGGTACGGTGCCCGACCCGTCGGGGCCTGCGTTGATCCAGCCCGACACCGACGAGGTCTCCCGCGCCGCGGCGCTCATCGCGGGCGCGCATCGGCCGGCACTGATCGCTGGCACCGACGTGTACTTCGCGAGCGCGTGGCCGGCGTTGCAGGCCGCGGTCGAGCACCTGCGCGTTCCGGTGTTCGCCAACGGGCTCGGTCGAGGCTGCCTACCCGCGGATCACGAGCTCGCGTTCTCGCGAACACGAGGTCTGTTGAAGGCCGAGGCGGACGTCGTGGTCGTGGTTGGCGCGCCGCTCGACTTCCGGTTGTCGTTCGGTTCGTTCGGCGACGCGCAGGTGGTCCATGTGGTCGACGCGCCGACGCAGCGGGCCTCGCACGTCACTCCGGCCGCCGCGCCGGTCGGCGATCTCGGCACCATCCTCGAGGCGTTCGCCGCATGGTCCGGTGCCCGCGCCGATCACGAAGACTGGATCGCTCACTTGCGAGACGTCGAGTCGTCAGCGGCCGCCGGTGAGGTCGCGGCGCTCGAAGCGGACAGCGATCCGATCAAGCCGACTCGCATCTACGGCGAGTTGCGCAAGCGTCTCGACCGAGACGCCATCGTCGTCTGCGACGGCGGCGACTTCGTGTCGTACGCGGGGAAGTACATCGAGTCGTACCAGCCCGGATGCTGGCTCGACCCAGGGCCGTACGGCTGTCTCGGTACCGGCATGGGTTACGCCATCGCGTCGCGGGTTGCCCATCCCGACCGTCAGATCGTCGTGATGCTCGGCGACGGCGCCGCCGGCTTCTCGTTGATGGACGCCGACTCGCTCGTCCGCCACAACCTTCCGGTCGTGATCGTCGTCGGCAACAACGGCATCTGGGGCCTCGAGAAGCATCCGATGCAAGCGATCTACGGCTACGACGTGGCCGCCGACCTGCAAGCCGGCTGCCGCTACGACGAAGTGGTCAAGGCCCTCGGCGGCGCGGGCGAGGTGGTGTCGTCGCCGAACGACGTCGGTCCCGCACTCGACCGTGGCTTCGCCGCCGGCGCGCCGTACGTCGTCAACGTCCTCACCGACCCTGCGGACCAGTACCCGAGAAGCTCGAACCTCGGCTGACCTCGGCTGACCTCGGCTGACCTCAACCGAGGTCAGCGGCACTTCTCCATGAAGCGCTCGACGTCGACGATCACCCGCGTCACCTTGCCGACCGCGACCAGACCGCGTTCGTCTCGCACCGAGACGGCGAACGTGAGGCGCCGGCCCTCGACCCGCTCGAGCGTCGCCTCGGCCCGCACCTTGTGACCGACGGCAGTCGGTGCCACATGGTCGAGCTGGATGCGCATGCCCACCGATGTCGTACCTGGATCGAGCATGCGATCGATGGCCTTGATCGAGGCTTCCTCGCACAACGCCACGACCCGCGGTGTGCCGAGAACGGCGACATCGCCCGACCCGAGCGCCTCCGCGGTGTCACTTTCGGTGACTGCCGCGATCACCTCTGCGGCCAAGCCTGGTTCCGGGGGCATCGAGTTACGATACGCAGCCGCAGTTGGCCTGCGAAAAACCGTCGCCTCCGGTAGGGAAGGACGCCCGTGCTCGACTCCTCCGTCATCCAACGCGTGCTTGGCACGGCGCTGCACACGGGGGGTGACTTCGCCGAGATCTTCGTCGAGGATCGCCGCTCGTCGTCGGCCCGTCTCGACGACGGGCGCGTCGAAGAGCTGAGCTCTGGTCGTGATCGAGGTGCCGGCATCCGCGTCGTCGCCGGCGAGACCACCGGTTTCGCCCATACGGCCGATCTGTCGGAGTCAGGGCTGCGAGCGGCGGCCGAGGCCGCGGCCGCCGCGGCGAGAGGTGCGCCTGGTGGTGAGCACTCCGTGTCGTTCGGACGGGTCGACGCGCCGCGGCCCAACGAGGTCGCCATGCTCCCCGAGGGCATCGAGAAGAAGGCCAAGGTCGCGCTGCTCGTGCGCGCCGACGAGGCCGCTCGCACCGAGGGTGGGGCCATCAAACAGGTCACCGCGCGAGTGGCGGACAGCCGGCGCCGCATCCTCGTCGCCAACAGCGACGGCCTGTTGTCCGAGGACGATCAGGTCAAGACGCTGTTCTCGGTGCAGTGCGTCGCCCTCGGTGACACCGGTATGCAGACCGGTTACGAGTCCGTCGGCCACACCATCGGTTGGGAGCTGTTCGACCGCCTCGACGTCGAGGAGCACGCCCGCAAGGTCGCGCGCCAGGCGTTGACGAAGCTCAGCGCCCGCCCGGCACCGTCCGGCACGATGCCCGTCGTCATGGGCTCTGGCGGCGGCGGCGTGTTGTTCCACGAAGCATGCGGCCACGGGCTCGAAGCGGACGCGATCGCCAAGGGCGCGTCGGTGTTCAAGGGCCGCAAGGGCCAGCAGGTCGCGTCGCCACTCGTCACGCTCGTCGATGACGGGACGATGGGCGAGGAATGGGGCTGCTACGCCATCGACGACGAGGGTTCGCCGGCGCAACGCAATGTGCTGATCGAGGACGGCGTCCTCACCGACTACATGTACGACTTCCTGCGCAGCCGCAAAGAAGGTCGGGCGCGGTCGGGCAACGGGCGCAGAGAGAGCTACCAGCACTTGCCGATGGTCCGGATGACGAACACCTACGTGCTCGCCGGCAACGACGAGCCGGCCGACATCGTCAGCTCGACCGAGAAGGGCGTCTACGTGAAGGCGCTCGGGGGCGGCCAGGTCAACACGGCCACGGGCGATTTCGTGTTCGGCATGACCGAGGCATACCTGATCGAGAACGGCGAGATCACCGATCCGCTGCGCGAGGGCAATCTCATCGGCAACGGGCCGCAGGTGCTGTCGTTGATCGATGCCGTCGGCAACGACTTCGCCATGGGTCCCCCGGGGATGTGCGGCAAGGACGGCCAAGGCGTGCCGGTCGGCGACGGTGTGCCGACCTTGCGGGTAACCGCGCTCACCATCGGCGGCACCGCGGCATGACGAACGATGGCTGACCTCGAGGAGCTCCTGGCCATCGGCGATCGCATCGTCGGATGGGCGAAGGACGGCGAACAAGTCGAAGCGGTAGTGGTGCATTCGCGCGACACCGAGATCCGCGCGTATGACGGTGACGTCGAGCAACTCGCGTCGGCAGAGATGCAGGGCGTCGGCATCCGGGTCGTGCGTGACAATCGAGTCGGCTTCGCGTACGCGGGCTCACTCGACGACGACGTCCTCGCCGAGACACTGATCGATGCGCGCGACAACTCCGGCTTCGGAACGGCGGACGAGTTCGTCGGTCTCGCGGAACCCGACGGCGTCGCGCTCGCGGGCCTCGACCTGTACCGCCAGTCGCTGTCCGATGTGCCCACCGATCGCAAGGTCGAGCTGGCGCTGGCGCTCGAGCGGGCCGCGCGGGGCGCCGACTCCCGCATCAGTGTCGTCGAGTCAGCGGACTACGCGGACTCGGTGAGCGCGTCGGCCGTCGTCACGACCACCGGCATCCGCGCTGCCTCACGCGAGACCGCCGCGTACGTGTCGGCGTCCGTCCTCGCCTCACAGGACGACGAGACCCAAACGGGATTCGGCTTCTCCGTCGGTCGCCATCCGGACGATCTCGATCTCGATGTCGCGGCGAACGACGCGGCGAAGCGCGCCACCCGGATGCTCGGTGCGACGAAGCCGCTGAGCGAGCGCTTGACGGTCGTGCTCGATCCGTTCGTCGCGGCGCAGTTCCTTGGCATCATCGGCGCCACGCTGTCCGGCGAAGCGGTGTTGAAGGGACGGTCACCGTTCGCCGATCGGGTCGGCGACGAGATCGGCACGTCGGCGCTCACGTTCGTGGACGATCCGACGAACGCTGATGCCTTCTCCGCGACCCAGACCGATGGCGAAGGACTCGCGACGCGCCGCAACGCACTCATCACCGGTGGCGTGCTACAGGGCTTCCTGCACAACACCTACACGGCGCGCCGTCTCGGCACGGCGTCGACCGGGTCGGCCGTGCGCGGGTTCAAGAGCACGCCGTCGGCAGGGGCGAGAGCACTCGCGTTGGCGCCGGGGCACCGCGGGCAGGACGAGCTCGTCGCCGCCGTCGACAACGGCATCCTCGTGCAGTCCGTCAGCGGGCTGCACTCCGGGGTCAATCCCGTGTCCGGCGACTTCTCGACCGGGGCCGAAGGTCTGCGCATCACGAAGGGACAGGTCGGTGCCCCTGTTCGCGAGTTCACGATCGCGTCGACCCTGCAACGGATGCTCCTCGACATCATCGCCATCGGGAACGACATCGAGTGGTTGCCGATGCGAGCCGCGGGCGTGACGATCGTCGTCGGAGACGTGACCGTCTCCGGATCCTGAGCACGCCTGCAACATGACGACGGAGCCGAGCGCAGAGGCAATTGCTCGGCATCCACATCTCGCCGCGACTCGCTCGCCGGGTCACGTGCGCGTCGACTGCCACAGCCACACGATGTGGTCCGGCGACTCGACGACGACGGAGGACGAGCTCGTCGACGCGGTCGTCGCCTCCCGGCTCGACGTGCTGTGTGTCACCGACCATCACGCCATCGACGGCGCTCGCCGGCTGCGTGACGTACTGCCCTGCCGTGTGATCGTCGGCGAGGAGATCCGCTCGACGCAGGGCGAGATCATCGGGCTCTTCCTCGAGGAGCGCATCCCGTTCGGTCTCACGCCGCACGACACCGCGCAACGCATCCGCGAGCAAGGCGGCCTCGTGTACATCCCGCACCCGTTCGACCCGATGCGCCGCAACCTCGTCGAGCCCGCGCTCGACGCGCTCGCGGCCGATGGGCTCGTCGATGCCATCGAGGCGCGCAACGCGAAGACGTCGCTCGAGTCGTTGAACCAGACGGCGATCGACTTCGCCGCCGAACACGATCTCGCCGCGGGCGCCGGCAGCGACGCGCACGTCCCCGACGCGCTCGGCGCCGCGTACGTCGAGATGCCGGACTTCACTGACGCGACATCGTTCCTCGCGTCGCTGCGCGCCGGCACGGTCGTCGGTCATCACTCGGACCCACCCCGGCAATGGCGCGCCCGCATCGTCCCCTCCGTCATCCCGAGCGAAGGGCGGGGATGACCGAGCTGCTGACGATGCCGAGCGCGACACGCGGTGCGTCGTCGGCCGGGACCGCCACCGTGATCGATTGATCGTCGACGGCGACGACGAGCGCGTTCGCGCAGAGGACGAACGGCCGCGCGTCATCGTTCTCAGGGCTGGTGCCGGCGACAGCGGCAACGAGATCGATCCGGTCGCCGACGTTCAGGTCCACGACGGCCGGTCCGGACGGCACCGCGAGCGCACGCCAGCCGATGGGCACGAGCGCGGCCGTGCCGTGCAAGCCGTCCGGCGCGAGTCGAGCGGACACCACCGCTTCGCCCGGTTCGATGTCGTCGACCACGGTTCTCCCGACGGCGTCGTTGCTGTCGCCCATCGCGCCATCCGGAACCATCGCCACCGGCCAGGTCGAGACCTCGGCGTCGCCGGGTTGCAACACGTCGCCGGGACCCAGACGTCGCTGCGCCACCAGCACCGATCGCGAGTTGCCCCAACGAGCACGCTCGGCCTGCGCTTGCGCGAGCGCGCTCGAGATGGTGTGCGCGGAGAACAATCCGAGGGCGACGGCCATCAGCCAGTAGAGCCAGCGATGGCGGCGGATCCATCGCGGCAGTCGCCGCCGTCCGAGCCGGCGCCGCGCCGCGAGCGGATGGCGACCGAGCGAGCGCTGCATGGGCGCGTTCCTTCCTCGACGAGGGACCGAGGGGGAAGCGGTGGGAGGAACCTACAGCGCGGGGATGGCGGCGACGAGCAGATCGCGGATGCGGTGCACATTGCCCTCGAAGAAACCGAACACCTGCTCCTGCGTCACCGCCTCGACTCCCGGCATCCCTTCGAGGCCGGTGTCGTAGTCGGTGACGAGCGCGACGCCCGCGTAGCGGATGTCCGCCTCCCGAGCGAGTGCGGCCTCCGGGTACTGCGTCATGTTGACGACGTCCCATCCGAAGCTGCGATACCACGCCGACTCGGCGCGGGTCGAGAACCGAGGGCCCTGCACCACGACGACGGTGCCACTGTCGTGGACGCGGATGCCGAGTTGCTCGGCGGCGCGCGCGAGCACGGATCGCGCGTCCTCGTCGTACGGATCCGCCAGTGACACGTGGTGCGGGCCGTCGTCGAAGTCGTCGTAGAACGTGTCGGCGCGTCCTGACGTGCGATCCACGAGTTGGTCGACCACGACGAAGTCGCCGGGGTGGATCGTCGGTTGCAACGATCCTGCCGCGAACGGTGCGAGCAGCAGCCCGACACCGAGCTCCTTCATCGCGGCCACGTTGGCGCGGTAGTTGACGCGATGCGGCGGAAGGTGGTGACGGCGACCGTGGCGGGCGATGAACGCAACGCGGTTTGCGCCGATCGTTCCGATGGTGACGGGGCCCGACGGCTCACCCCACTTCGTCGACACGACCCGCTCCTCGAGATCGTCGACGAACTCGTAGAAACCCGACCCTCCGAACACGCCGATGTCGGCGTCGCTCATGGGTTCGTCATGCGGTCTTGGCGGCCGAACCCGTATCGCTGCTCGAACCCGACGACGAACCCGAGTCGGATGACTTCGACGACGAACCGTCAGATGACGGCGACGACTTCGTTTCACCCGACGACTTCGTTTCACCCGACGAGCTCGACTCGGACGGTCCCGAGCCCGACTCCCCCTTGCTCGACGACGACGAAGTCGACGCCGACTTCCGGCTGTCGGTCTTGTAGAAGCCCGAACCCTTGAACGTGATGCCGATGTTGCCGAACACCTTGCGCAGCGTGCCTCCGCACGCCGGGCACACGGTCAGCGAGTCGTCGGTGAACGACTGCACGACCTCGAGATGCTCGCCGCAGTCCTTGCAGCGGTATTCGTAGGTGGGCATCGACAGCTCCCGCGGCGTCAGGGCGATTAGCACTCGACAGGGTCGAGTGCCAAGGATACCGGCGCACGCCGGATCCGTACAGTGATGACCCGTCCGCGTCCCTGCCCTCGCCCGACCCCGACCTGTTGAGGTTTCTGATGAAGGTCCGCAAAGCCGTGATCCCTGCTGCCGGCCTCGGCACGCGCTTCCTGCCGGCAACGAAGGCGCAGCCGAAGGAGATGCTGCCGGTGGTGGACAAGCCCGCCATCCAGTACGTGGTCGAGGAAGCGGCGCGGGCCGGGATCGACGACATCCTCATCATCACCGGTCGCGGCAAGCGCAGCCTCGAGGATCACTTCGATCGAAACATCGAGCTCGAGCTCGAGCTCGAGGAGCGAGGCAAGACCAAGGCGCTGAAGGAGATCCGCACGCTGGCCGAGCTCGCCGACATCCACTTCATCCGCCAAGGCGAGGCCCTCGGGTTGGGGCACGCCGTGTCGCTGGCCCGTCGCCACGTCGGCGATCAGCCGTTCGTCGTCTTGCTCGGTGACGACCTCATCGACGAGCGCGTGCTGTTGCTCGAATCGATGATCGCCGAAGCCGAGCGGGTCGAGCGCAGTGTGATCGCGCTGATGGAAGTGGACGACCCTTCGCTCTACGGCTGCGCCCGCACCGAGCCGGCCGACGGCGACCTCGTCCGCATCCTCGAGATCGTCGAAAAGCCGTCGCGCGATCTCGCGCCGTCGAACCTGGCGGTGATGGGTCGCTACGTGTTCACGCCCGCGATCTTCGATGCCCTCGCCCGCATCCAACCGGGTGTCGGCGGCGAGCTCCAGCTCACTGATGCCATTGCGCTTCTGCTCAATGAGGACGGTGTGTTCGGCTACCCGTTCAGCGAGGGACGCTTCGACACCGGCAACAAGCTCGATTACCTCCGCGCCAACATCGAGCTCGCAGCTCGACGTGACGACTTGGGGCCGGGCTTGCGCGCCTACCTCGCGGAGTTCGTGAAGCGCGAAGGTCTGCTGTGAGGTTGGCGACGTGATCCCGCTCGAAGAGGCCCGTGCGCACGTGCTTGCCCGAGTGCAGCGCCTCGACACGGTGGAGCGCGAGACCGACGCCGCACGTGGGCTCGTACTTGCCGAACCCGTCGTTGCCGCCGAACCGGTACCACCGTTCGACAACAGCGCGATGGACGGTTACGCCGTCCGTGCCGCGGACACCGAGGGTGCGCCGGTCGAGCTCGACGTCGTCGGCACCCTCGCCGCCGGTGCGGACCCGGCCGGTGTGCATGTCGGCGCCGGGCAAGCCGTTCGCATCATGACCGGTGCGGCACTTCCGGAAGGCGCCGATGCCATCGTGATGGTTGAGGCCACGACGGTCCTCGACGGTGGGCGCGTGCGCATCGCCACCGCGGCGGCGAGGGAGGATCACTTCCGCCGCGCGGGCGAAGACATCGCGTTAGGCGACGTTGTCGTCGGTGCCGGCACCGTCCTCACCGCGGTGCACCTCGGTGTGCTGGCCAGTATCGGAGCGGCAAAGGTCTCCGTCGTCCGCCGAGCGCGGGTCGGCGTGTTGTCCACCGGCGACGAACTGGTCGAAGGCACCGCGCCGTTGCGACCCGGCCAACTGCGCGACTCGAACCGACACTCGTTGATCGCACACGTCGCGGCCGACGGTTGCAAGGTCGTCGACCTCGGTCTCGTGCGCGACGACCGCGACGCGGTTGCGGCTGCCATCACCGGTGCGTCCATGTCATGCGACGCGCTGCTCACGAGCGGCGGGGTGAGCATGGGGGACTACGACGAGGTGAAGGCCGTGCTGTCCGAGCTGTCCGACGACATGCGATGGATGCAGATGGCGATCCGTCCCGCGAAACCGTTTGCCTTCGGCACCGTCGGCACGATGCCCGTCTTCGGACTCCCGGGCAACCCGGTCTCGTCACTCGTGTCCTACGAGCTCCTCGCTCGTCCCTCGCTGCGCAAGATGATGGGCCACCCCGACGACGACCTCGATCGCCCCCGGCTCGCGGCGGTGGCGGGCGGGCCGCTGCTGCGCTGGCCGGACGGCAAGGTTCACTTCGCTCGCGTGGTCGCGTGCGTCGACGGCGGACAGATCGTGGTGCGATCGGCAGGCGGCCAGGGCTCGCATCAACTCGCGGTGATGGGCGCGGCCAACGCGCTCGCGGTCCTGCCTGACGGTGATGGCGTCGACACAGGCGGCGCGGTCGACGTCATCGTCACCGGCGAGCTTCGACCGCTACCCCGCTAACCTGACCTTCTTGCCGCAGCCACTCGTCGACAGCTACGGGCGCGTCCACCGCGACCTGCGCATCTCGGTGACCGACCGCTGCAACCTGCGCTGCACGTACTGCATGCCGGCGGAAGGGATGAAGTGGCTCCCTCGCTCCGAGTTGCTGACGTTCGAGGAGATCGAGCGGGTGGCACGGGTGATGGTGGAGCACTTCGGTTTCACGTCGATCCGGTTGACCGGTGGTGAGCCGACGGTCCGGGCTCGCCTGCCAGTGCTGGTCGAGCGCCTCGCTTCACTCGATGTCGATCTTTCGATGACCACGAACGCCACCAGCCTCGGACTCATCGCGCATGACCTGACCGCGGCCGGATTGCGGCGCGTCAACATCTCGCTCGATTCGCTCCGCCGCGATCGCGTCGTGGCGATGACTCGCCGCGACTGCCTCGATCAAGTACTCGACGGTATCGACGCCGCGCTGCAGGCCGGGTTGTCGCCGGTGAAGGTCAACGCCGTTCTCGTGCGCGGCGTGAACGACGACGAGATCGTGGACTTCGCCACCTTCGGTCGCGAGCGTGGCGTGACCGTGCGGTTCATCGAGTTCATGCCACTCGACGCGTCGGGGGAATGGACGGTCGACAAGGTCGTTTCCCGAGACGAGATCGTCACTGCCGTCGACGCGGTGTATCCACTCGAATCGAGCGGCCCGGACGGCGGCGCCGAACCAGCCGAGACGTTCCGGTATCTCGACGGCAAAGGCGAGCTCGGCATCATCGCCAGCGTCACGAAGGCGTTCTGTGGGACGTGTGATCGCGTACGGCTGACGGCGGACGGCCAGCTGCGCTCGTGTCTGTTCGCACTCGACGAGACCGATCTGCGTCCGCTGGTGCGGGGTGGTGCAACCGACGACGACATCGCCGAGGCCGTCACGCGTTGCATCAGCAGCAAGTGGGCCGGTCACATGGTCAACGAAGTCCAGTTCATCCGGCCACGGCGGTCGATGAGCCAGATCGGCGGCTGACACGCTCGACGCGTAGACTCCCTCGCCGTGAGCGACCGCGGGTTGACCCACCTCGATCCACTCGGTCGTGCCCGCATGGTCGATGTCACGCCGAAGGAGGCCACCCATCGCCGAGCGGTCGCTCGAGGCCGCGTGGTCATGCAGCCCGACACGACCTCCCTGGTCGCCCGGGGCGCCGTCACCAAAGGTGATGTCCTCGCGGTAGCTCGCGTAGCCGGCATCCAGGCCGCGAAGCGGACGCCGGATCTGATCCCTCTCTGCCACCCGCTCCTCGTCGGCTCGGTGCTCGTCAATTTCCGGATCGAGGACACGTACATCGAAGTCGAGGCCCAAGTCGACACCGTCGACCGCACCGGCGTCGAGATGGAAGCGCTGACGGCATGTTCGGTCGCTTGTTTGACGATCTATGACATGTGCAAGTCGGCCGATCGCTCGATGGTGATCGGCGACATCACCCTCTGGGAGAAGACCGGAGGGCGCTCCGGCACCTACCGGCGGACGCTCGACCTCGATGACGACTTGGGTCTCTGACCTTCTCGCTCGCGGCTCGGGGCGGTTTGCCGGGTTTTCCGACTGCAAACTTTTGCAAGCATCTGCTGGACTCCCGTTGCGCCTTCGTAGTAGAACCGTAACAACCGCGATCGGCCTGTAACCGTGGTTCACTTCCCGTTCACCGGATCCCAACCCATCCACCACTGCTTCAGCGCGGATGGTTACGGTCCCTTAATCCGAAGGTAGGCACGGAGCGTGACGCTGTTGGTGCTCTTCATCCTTGCCGTGATCTGGGCTGCTGTCCTTCTGCCCCCCTACCTGCAGAACCGCAGTGAGAGCCGCCCTGCCGACTCGATCTCGTCGTTCCAGCGACAGCTCTCCGTCCTCGAGCGCCGTGCCGGCACGGTCGCTCCCGCCGTTCGTCGTGTCGAGGGTGGGGCGCCCCGCGCCTCGCGCGCCGTCGGGATCACGCCTGGTTCGTCGCTCGCTCCGCTGCGCATGTCACGCTCCATGGCGCGCAAGCGCCGCCGCGACGTGCTGTTCACGCTGGCGGCCGCCGCCACGCTGACGTTCCCGCTCGCGGTGATCATGGGCGGTCCGGTGTGGGCGCTCCAGGTGCTGTGCGATCTGATGGTCGGCGCGTATGTCGTCCTGCTGGTGCAAGTGCAACAACGTGCGACCGAGCACGACTCGAAGGTGCACTACCTGCCGGCGCAGGGCCGCTCGCCCGAGCCAGCACTGCTGCTTCGCCGTTCCGGCAGCTGACTCGTAGCGGGTGAGCCGCCGCCAGGAGCTGCACGACGATGTCGCGCAGATCACTTCGTCGCTCGCCGGTGCGCATCGCGCTCGCGAGCTCGGGCTTGCTGCGTGCAGGCGGGTCATCCGATCGTCGGGCAGTTCCATCCGAGCGGTCCACCGGCTCGACGCCGACGAGGCCGGCGCATTGGCTGCCCAGGCCGAGTCTGCGTTGCGCGAAGCGCAGGACGCGCTGGCCGACTTTCCGGCGGTGGCGTACGCGGGCTTTCTCGGTGACGCCGAGAAGGAGTACGCCGAAGCCCGACTGACCGCGGCGTTGGTGGCAGACGGGGCGCTTCCGACCGCAAAGGACCTTGGCGTCGCGCCGACGTCGTGGATGAAGGGACTCGCCGAAGCGGCGAGCGAGCTGCGCCGGCACCTTCTCGATCGGCTACGCGACGGTGACCTCGATCGCGGTGAGGAACTGCTCGCGGCCATGGACGACATCTACGACGCGCTCGTGACCGTCGACTTCCCCGACGCGATCACCAGCGGACTGCGCCGCACACTCGACGCGCTGCGCGCCGTCCTCGAGCGGACCCGCGGCGACGTGACGACGACCGTCCTACAGACGAGGCTGCGAGAGTCGATCGACCGCACCCTGCCCAACTCGTAACCGCGTTGCAACGCCCGGGCGTCTGACCACATCGGGCGGACTATCCTCGTCTCTCCACCCCGGGGGTGTAGCTCAGCTGGCTAGAGCGCTTCGGTCGCATCGAAGAGGCCGTGGGTTCGAATCCCATCACCTCCACGAACGTATGTTCGTAGTCCCTGACCTGCGTTGTTGTGTCGCTCAGCGAGTTCGGTGACTGCTCGCTGAGTCGGTCAGCACGTCGTTGACCTGCGGGTTCGCGATCGCGTCGGAGGCGAAAGGAATCGAACCCTGTCCACTGACGTCCGCTCCGCTCGAGCTCGATTAGGCGGATTCCCGGGACCGTTGCTCCCACGGTTGCTACCAAGGTTGTGCAAGATCACTCGCGAATCTCGACGTCGCGATACGCAACGCGTATGAGGTCCACGATCTGGGTGTCCCCGACGAACTCGTCCAGCGGCTCGAGTGCGCTGAGGACGGCGTCGGGTTCGTCGTGGGCGGTCAGGGCGGACTGTCCGGGTATGTCAGTGTCGAAGCGGGGGAGCGGCCCTGGCGCGAAGGGCCACCATGGTGCGACGCGATCGACGGCTGTCGACGCGGTCGCAGTGCGGGTGGAGCGCGTCGTGCCGACGAACGATTCGAGGATCTGCTCTCGACTGCGGCCTCGCCACTTGAGGACGAGCCACGGGTCCGCGTCGAGTTGGTCGGCGAAGACGTACAGCACGGCCGCGATGTGTTTGCACGGGTTCTCGTGGTCTGGGCAACTGCATGCCGTCTTGAGCGCGCGCCAGGTGGGAGGGAACAGGGGCACGCCCGCGTCGGCGAACGCGGCTTCGAGGTCGGGTGGCACCTCGCCGGAGAGGAGATGCGCGGCGAAGCCGACTTTGCCGGCTATGGCGGCGTCGATCGCGCGCCACTGTGCCGCGGTCGGTTGCGGGAGCGCGATCGTGACGACGTAGGGCGTGGGCCGTGATCCTTGGACGTGCGCGGCGATCACGCCGCTGCCGACGCCGAGGTCGACGACTTGGCCGATTCGGGCGTAGCGCCGCCCTCGTTGCATGCGTGCACCGAGTCCATACGACTCGAGCACGCTCACGAACCGTTGCGACCACCAGGTTGTCGCCATGGAACCGCGCTGCTTCGACGAGACCAGCCCGCCGCGCACCGGTCGCGGCGGTTTCGCCGCGTGCTCCCACCAGCGGTCGTCGTCGCGGCGGCGGGGCATCAGTCGATCTCTACGTCGCGCAGCGCGATCAGGTCGCGCAATTCGGCGGTAGAGAGCTCGGTCAGCCAGTCCTCGCCCGCACCGACGATGCGCTCGGCGAGATCGCGCTTGGCGTTGATCATGGTGTCGATGCGGGCTTCGATCGTGCCCACGGTGACGAGCTTGTGCACTTGCACTGTGCGGTC
>DASXPN010000024.1:0-50706 GCA_036493595.1 Acidimicrobiales bacterium
AACCGGCCCAGCCAGTTGCCGCCGCCGTACACGTCGAGACCTCGCTCCTCGTCGTCGCGCGCATGCGGCACCCGCAGCACCGTGAACGCGTCGACCCGGCTCAGGTCGATCGCCGGTGCGAACGCGGCGTCGTCGTCCGCCGCCGTGTCGTTCTCGGCTGGCGCGGTGTCGTCGACCGGTTTCGGTTCGATGCGCGGCAGCGGGGACGTCGACTGCCGGCCTTCGGTAGCGACGTGTTCGGTCCATTGCCGGCCGTCCCAGTACCGCATCTCGGCCACGCCGGCGGGATCGGTGTACCAGCCCGCTGCCGGGGCCGGATTGTCCACACTCATCGATGCTCCCCTCGAACCACTTCGTAATGTTGCCCCGATGAAGCTGCCGCTCACCCCTCCGGTGAAGCCGATGTTGTCGAAAGGGGTGGGCTCCTTCGAGGCCCTCCCTGCCGGCGCCGACCTGATCTTCGAACCGAAATGGGACGGATTCCGTTGCATCGTGTTCCGTGACGGCGACGAAGTCGAACTCGGAAGCCGCAACGAGCGTCCGATGACGCGCTACTTCCCCGAGCTCGTCGACGCGCTGCGTCGTGAGCTCCCACTACGGATCGTGGTCGACGGTGAGATCGTCGTCCCCGGCGCGACGGGCCTCGACTTCGATGCGTTGCAGCAACGCATCCATCCTGCGGACTCACGGGTTCGAATGCTGGCCGAGAAAACCCCGGCATCGTTCATCGCCTTCGATCTTCTCGCGATCGGCGATGACGACCTGACCGAGCATCCCTTCGACGAACGCCGGGCGCGGCTGTGCGACGTGCTGGGGTCGGTGAACCCTCCGGTGCACTTGACGCCGGCGACGACATCGATGGACGAGGCCCGCGGTTGGTTCGAGCGGTTCGAGGGCGCCGGACTCGACGGCGTCGTCGCCAAGCCCGTCGCGCAGCCCTACCAGCCGGACAAGCGCGTGATGTTCAAGGTGAAGCATCACCGCACGGCGGACTGTGTCGTCGCGGGTTTCCGCGTGCACAAGGACGGCAAGGGCGTCGGTTCCCTTCTGCTCGGCCTCTTCGACGACGAGGGCACGTTGCACCACGTCGGCGTGTGCGCGTCGTTCACGGCGGCGTTCCGCCAGGAGCTCGCGGAGATCCTCGAACCGTTGCGCAAGAAGGCGCTCGAGAATCATCCGTGGCGTGATTGGGCCGAGCTGCAGCAACAGCATCGCGGCGAAGGCGGCCGCATGCCCGGCGCGGTCAGCCGGTGGAACGCGCAGAAGGACCTGTCATGGGAGCCGGTGCGCGTCGAGCGGGTGATCGAAGTCGAGTTCGACCAGCTGCAGTCGGGGCGATTCCGTCGGGTGGCTCGCTTCATCCGCTGGCGCGCCGACCGCACGACCGACTCGTGCACGTACTCACAACTCGACGTCGCCGTCCCCCGCGAGCTCGCCGAAGTCTTCGACGAGGGCCGCTGACGACGACGACGAGCCCCTGCGACGAATGTTGGCGCTGTTCCGGGGCTATCGCCCCGGAATAGACCCGGAGTTCACTCGGGATGGGCGTCGGAGGTCACTCGGGAGGGTCGGAGGGGTCGGCCTTCTTGCGGCTCGGGCTCACGCGGGGCGGCTCGCCGGGCATCTTGGGATACACGGGTGGCCACGGCGCGTCCGTGAGACCTGAGGACAGGTCGCGTTGCGATCGCTCGAGCAGGGGCTCGAGGGACTGGAGACGCGATCCGCTGTCCGCCCACGGATCGCCGTCGCGCTCGACGCGGGCCGGGACCGAGACGAGCGTGAGCTCGTCGGGATGGACGGATGCCAGCTCGTCCCACGCGAACGGTGTCGAGACCTGACCGCCGGCGCGCGGCCGCACTGACCACGCGCCGAACACGGTCTTGTGCGGTGCGTTCTGGTTGAAGTCGACGAACACTCGCGAGCCACGCTCCTCCTTCCACCACTGCGCGGTGATGAGTTCAGGGCGGCGACGTTCGAGCTCGCGCCCGACGGCAACGGCAGCCGCCCGCACGTCGTACGACGTCCATCGCGGCTCGAGCCGCACGTACACGTGCAGACCGCGGTTGCCAGTCGTCTTCGGATACGACGCGATGCCGTCGTCGTCGAACAGCGTCTTGAGCTCGCCGGCTGCCTCGCGCACCTGTTCGAAGACCACACCCGGCGATGGATCGAGATCGATGCGCAACTCATCGGCATGCTCGGGATCATCGGCGTGGTACGGCCACACGTGGAAGCCGATACAACCGAGGTTCACGGCCCACAAGACGTGAGCGAGATCGTGCGCGACCAACGCATCGCTCGTGGTGCCGTTCGGTGTGCTCACCACCGTCGTCTGCAACCAGTCGGGATGCGACTCCGGCACCCGCTTCTGGAACCACGACTTGCCCGTCGCGCCCTCGGGAAAGCGCTGCAACAACAACGGCCGGCCGCCCATCGCGGCCATGAGCGGATCCTCGACGGCGAGGTAGTAGTTGACGAGGTCCATCTTCGACTCGCCGCGTGTCGGGAAGTACGTCTTGTCGGGGTTGGTGATCGGCAGGACGTGTCCGTCGACTTCCACTTCGGTGACCGACTTCGGCGCCATCAGCTCTCTCCCCGTCGCTCTGCCAGGCGGATCGCCCTTTCCGTGAGGCCGAGACCGCCGATCCGCTCGCTGAGCTCGACCAGCTCGCGTCGCGGTCCAGTCCAGCGCAGGTCGTCCACGTCAGCGAGCACGTCGGCACCCGACTCGACGGTGGCGATGCGGCGGAACAGCAGTGCCAGCTCGAAGTTGTCCCGCAACGTCGCGGCCAACCGCCCTGGGTTGCGCACGCCGACCCCCCACTCGTCGCCCTTGGCGGGAACGTGCTCGAGGTGCTCGTACTTTGCGAGCACGGCCGCGGCAGAGCGAGCCCCGAATCCTGCGAGACCGGGAAAGCCGTCGGCACTGTCACCGACGAGCGCGAGGTAATCGGGGATCGAACCCGGGTCGACGCCGAACTTCTCCCGCACGCCGGCCGCATCGAAGACGACATCACGGCGCCGGTCCCATTGCACGACTTTGCCGCCGACGCACTGCCCAAGGTCCTTGTCGGGGGTGCAGATGATGACGCGGTCGACGCGATCGTCGTTGGCCGCGACTCGCGCCGCTGCGCCGAGCGCGTCGTCGGCCTCGAGCTCCACCATCGGCCACGTCGTGATGCCGGCGGCGACGAGTACGTCCTCGAGCAATCCGAACTGGGCGAGCAGCTCGGGTGGCATCCCCGCACTCGTCTTGTAGCCGGGCCACAAGTCGTTGCGGAACGACTCGATCACGTGATCCGTCGCGACACCGACGTGGGTGGCTCCCGACTCGAGCAGCATCAGCAGCGAACCGAGCACACCGCGGGTCGCACCCGTGTGCGGATCCTTGTTGTTGGGCGCGAAGTGATAGCGGAAGAGCTCGTACGTCCCGTCCACGAGATGGACGTCCACGCCGGAGTTCTAGTTCCGCTGGGCAACTCCTGTCGGCGTCGGATCCCGTCGGCGCAGGATCAGGCTCGAGGAATCAGGCGCCGACCAGCCGCAGTACGTCTTCAGGCGTCGCGGTGCCGTCGTGCACGAGCTCGCCGTCGCGGAGCGCGATGCAGCGCGACACGCGCTCGACGTACAGCGGGTCGTGGGTGGCAACGACGGTCGTGACGCCGAGCCCCTGCAACTCCTCGAGCAGGTCGAGCAACGCCTGCTTGCCCGACGCGTCGAGACCGACGAAGGGCTCGTCGACGAGTAACAACCGGCACGGGCGCACGACGCCCAATGCGATTGATGTCTTCTGTCGCAGGCCGCGACTGAAGCGAGCGGGAAGATCGTCGGCTCGGTGCAGCAAGCCGAGACGGTCGAGCAACCCGTCGAAGTCCTCGGCCGACGCGTCGACGCCGTGGAGGCTGGCGACGTAGGCGAGGTGCTCGCGCACGCTCAGGTCGTCGTAGAGCACGGGGTCGTCGGGGACGTAGCTCGTCGCTGCCCGCGCGTCAGCGGATCCCGCGGACGCACCTTCGATTTCGATGGTGCCGTCCGAGAGCTCGAGCATCCCAGCGGTCAGTTTCAACAACGTCGACTTGCCCGACCCGTTGTGCCCGACGAGCGCGACGCGCTCGCGAGCTTTGATGGTGAGGTTGAGTGGTTCGAGCGCGACGAGATCGCCATACGTCTTGGCCGCTTCTTTCACGACGAGCAACGGTTCAGCCACGACCAGCGATCTCCATCTGTGCCTTCCACCAAGCGTGGATCCGGTCGCGCACGCGCACCCAACCACACACGAGCACGAAGACGACGAGAACACCGAGACCGACCGACGCAGCGCCGGCGACTGCGGGCGTGCCGTTGCGGGCCGCGGCGCGCGCCGCCAACACCGTTAGCGTCCCGAGGATCGCCAGCGCGGGCGGCCATCCCGTGCGGAACGCCAGCCGCATACCCGAGATTTCAGGCGGCAACAGACTCCACGAGTCGCCCCCGCCGGTCTGGCTCGGCGCACCACCGACGACGCTCACGAGCGCGCCCGCGACACCGCCGAGCGCAGCCGGGAGCACGCACGCGCCCGCGATCTCCAGCGCCTGCTTGGACGGATCCACGAGGACGGCGGCCGCCGCTCCCACGATGGCGACCAACACCATCACGACGATCGCCACGGGGACGTGGCGGATCTCGACGTCTCCATTGTCCAGCGGCACGCTCTCGCGCCGACTCGGATGGTCGACCTCCTGCGCGAGCGGCTCGACGGAGTCGAGCCCCGCGACGAAGAGCGCGAGTCCGGCGACGATGACGAGTGGAGTGGAGCCGACCCACGCGGCCCGCATGGCCAACCCCGCGATCACGCCGAGCAGCACGAGCCGCGCCGCCCGCGCTGCGGGCCACCGCAAGATGCCGCGCACACCACGCGTCCACACCGGCAATCGGTCCGTGCCGCGCACGCGCACTCGCACCCAGGGGCGCACGCGGGGCAGCTCCATCGCCAGTTGTCGGCGGAGCACGAGCACCGTGCGGATGTCCTGCAGCGTGGCCGCGAACCGCAACTGGCCGACAAGCGTCGAACGCCGTTCTGCGGCCTCGACCGACACGTTGCCGACGAGATAGAAGCCGAGACCGACCAAGCCGCCCGCGAGCACGATGTCGAGCAAGCCGAGCGGCACGAACTCGAGCGGCCACAGCGCGATGCTGCCGAAGACGGCGCCGGCTCCGCGTCCCGGTTGCAGCGCCTCCGCGAACGCGCCGACCACGATCACCAGCGCCAGCGTGGAGCCCACCCACGAACGCAGCTTCAGGCCCGATGCGACGAGCGCGGTGCCGTAGCCGAGCGCGACCGTGGTGAGCCCGAACAATGCACCGCACGCGGCCCACCCCGCGCCGGCGCCCGGTAGCCGATGCGCGGCCAGCACGCCGCCGATGGCTCCCACGACCGTGCCGACGAACAGCAAGAAGCGGACTTGGCGGATCGCGGGGGCTCGCATCGCGGTCGTCCGGTCCACCGGAGCCATCAAGACGTGACGCACGTCCGCCCGCTCGAGCGCCAGTGGTCCACCCCGGCTCCCGGATCGCAGCCCGAGGGCAACGACCGCGGCGACGAACAATGTCAGCCAGTCGGCTCCGTCAGCACGAATGTGGGCGACCTGCGCGTTGCTCAACTCCCCGTCGCCGATGAGGCCCGCGCCGACGAGGATGGCGATACCGCCGAGCAGTGCAGTCAGGTACGCCTGGTAGAGCGCGTCGATCCAATGGATGTCGGCCAGCCGCTTACGACGGCGGATGCGCCGCCACTCGAGCAGCGCACCCTCGAGATCAGCGTCGGGGTCGGCCGTGGGAACGGCGTACAGCGCTACTCCTGTACCAGTTCGATCAGGGTGCCGAAGGCCGCCTTCGGATGCACGAACGCGACCGTCGTGCCACGCGAACCCGGCCGTGGCTGCTGGTCGATCACCTGGCCGCCTTGGTCCTTCACCGCTTGCAGCGCCTCGCCGCAGTCGCGCACGCGGTAACCCACGTGATGAAGGCCCTCGCCCTTCTTCTCGAGGTACTTCGCCACCGGCGAATCGTCGCGGATCGGCGTCAGCAGTTGAATGTACGAGTCCGCGACCCGTAGCAATGCTTCTTCGACACCATCGGACTCGACGACCTCGCGATGTTCGACGAGTGCGCCGAAGGTCTCGCGGTAGTAGTCGACGGCCGCGCCGAGGTCACGTACCGCGATGGCAACGTGATCAATCTCCGTGAGCAGCGAGACGGTCTGGCCCGACTCCGACACCTCGTCGGCCTTGTCCTCATGCGGGTTGCGAGCGGTGAGCGGACTCATACAGCTTCCTTCCTACGGGCCGTGGCCCTCATGCCCCGTGCCTGCGGAACAAGGTGATCTTGTCCTCTCCGACCTTCTCGCGGAACGCGGGATCGTCGATGCCCATGCCCTCTTCGGGAGCGAGGCACAGCACACCGATCTTGCCCTCGTGCAGGTTCTTGTGAACCGAGTACGCCGCCTCGCCCACATCGGTGAGCGGGTGCACGGCGGACAGGATCGGCTGGATCATGCCCTTGGCCACGAGCCGGTTGGCGTCCCACGCTTCCTTGTAGTTGGCGAAGTGCGACGACTTGATGGACTTCAACTTCATCCACAGATGACGGTTGTCGTACTCGATCATGTAGCCCGAGGTCGCGGCACACGTCACGACGATGCCGCCGCGCGCGCACACGAACACCGACGCACCCATGGTCTGGCGACCGGGATGCTCGAACACGATGTTCGGGTCCTCGCCGACGAGTGCACGGATGTCTTTGCCGAGCCGGCGCCACTCGCCTTCGTCCTGCGTGTTGTCGTCGATCCAGAACTTGTAGTTGGCGGCCTTGCGATCGATGACCGCGTCGCAGCCGAGATCGTGCAGGAGCTCGACCTTCTCCGGCGACGACACGACGCCGACAGGGATGCCGCCGCCGTTGAGCACGTACTGCACCGCGTACCCCCCGAGACCACCCGTCGCGCCCCAGATGAACACCGTGTCGCCCTGCTTCATCTGCGCGCCGTTGTGCGAGACGAGCATGCGGTACGACGTCGAGTTGCACAGCGCGTTGCAGGCCGCCTCCTCCCAGGAGAGGTGGGCGGGCTTGGGCATCAGCTGGTTGGCTTTCACAACGGCGAGATCGGCGAGACCTCCGAAGTTCGTCTCGAATCCCCAGATGCGTTGGTTGGACGCGAGCATCGAGTCGTCGTGGGCGGACGGATCCTGATCGTCGACGTAGTTGCAATGGACCGTGACGCGATCACCGGGCTTCCAGTTGCGCACCGCGTCGCCGACCCGCACGACGACGCCCGACGCGTCCGAACCGACCACGTGATACGGCAGCGCGTGGCGCGCACCCCAGCGCGATTCCTTACCGAGCCGATCGAGGAACAGGAACGTCGGCAACGGCTCGAAGATCGACGTCCACACCGTGTTGAAGTTGATGGCGCTGGCCATCACCGCGATGTACGCCTCGTCCGGCGCGAGGTCGGGAGTGGCGACGTCGTCGACGTGAAGCGACTTGCGCGGATCCTTCTCCGAGGACTCCAGCCCTTCGAACATGGCCTGCTCGTCACGAGTGACGAAGGCGGCGCGGTACGACTCGGGGACGGCGAGGGCTGCGATGTCGTCGCCGGACGCGCCCGACACGATGGCGTCGAGGATCTCCTGCATCCGGCGGAACCTACTGCCGCGCCGCGTGACGGAACCACCCGGCGGCAGTGCTTTCGCAAAGGCTTCGCCGCTCGGCTCGTCCTAGCGGGGTCGGCTTGAGATCTGGACGGGTTGGGTACGCTCACCCCGTGGCTCCCCGGGACGACGCACGTGCGCGGCTCGAAGCTCAAGCAGCGGAGATCGTTCTTCAGGCTCGGCAGAAGGCCGCCGAGTTGTTACGCCAGGCGCGAGTCGAGGCCGACCAGGTCCGACTTCAAGCAAATCGGTACGCGGCCGAACGTGTGGCCGAAGCCGATGCCGCTCGCGAACAAGCTCGACGCCAGCTGGTGCAAGCACAAGAACAGGCGCTCGCCATTCGATCGGACGCGCAGCGTTCGGCCGAGTCGTTGGTGCAGCGCGCGACAGTTCGAGCGAGATCCGAGGCCGACGAGTTGCTGCACGAGGCACAACGGCAACTCGCCCGCGCCGTGCAGGACGCTCGCGAGGCCGAGGCCCGTGCCGTCGCGGCGCGAGCGGCGGAGGCCGAGGCGCTCGAGCGGCTGCTGTCGATGCCACCGCCGGGTGACTCTGTGCCCGCCGGTGCCGGCAGCGGCGTAGGCACTGGTCGCATCGTGGCGCAGTCCCCGTCCGCCAAAGCGGGCGATGGTGACGGCTGGCTCATCGACCTGACCCGCGACATGAGCAACCCGCTCGAGAACCTGGTGGCCGGTGCAGTGCGCGCCGCCGTGCGCAAGTCCGTGAACCCGGTGGTGGTCCGTGCGGGCCGTTACACCGTGGTCAAGGACCCGAACGACCAGAACTGACCAGCCCGGCGTTTTCGCGCTCAAAGGTCGGATCCGTAGACTGACCCCTCTGTTGCGCGTCCCTGGGGGAGGTCCCAGATGGCTGGATCCGTCATCATCGCCGGTGCTCGTACACCGATCGGGAAGCTGTCCGGCGGGCTGGCGGGATTCTCCGCCGCTCAGCTCGGCGGGTTCGCCATCAAGGCGGCCCTCGAGCGCGCCGGGTTGACGCCCGAGCAGATCGACTACGTCTTCATGGGCCAGGTGCTGCAAGCCGGCACCGGTCAGATCACCGCTCGCCAGGCCGCCGTCAACGCGGGGTTGCCGATGACGGTGCCGGCCACCACCGTGAACAAGGTGTGTTTGTCGGGCCTCAACACGATCTACCTCGCCGACCAGATGGTCCAGTCGGGCGACGCCGACATCGTCGTGGCCGGGGGCATGGAGTCGATGACGCAGTCGCCGTACCTGCTCCCGCAGGCCCGCGCCGGCTACCGATTCGGCGACGGCACGCTCGTCGACTCGTGTGCGTACGACGGGTTGTTCTGCGCCTTCGACCAAGTGGCCATGGGCGGCGCCACCGAGAAGTACGCGGCGTCGGCGAACATCGCTCGTGAGCCGCAAGACGAGCTCTCGGCCAAGTCGCACGAGCGGGCCGCGGCCGCCATCAAGGACGGCAAGTTCGCCGACGAGATCGTGCCGGTCGAGATTCCGCAGCGGAGGGGCGACCCGATCCTGTTCGACACCGACGAAGGCGTGCGGCCGGGTACGACCGTCGAGTCGCTCGGGGCGTTGCGTCCCGCCTTCGACAAGGCCGGCAACATCACCGCGGGCAACGCGTCGCAGATCTCCGACGGCGGTAGCGCCGTCATCGTCACCAGCAGGGCCAAGGCGGACGAGCTCGGGGTCGAGCCGCTCGGCGAGATCGTCGGCTACGGGCAGGTCGCCGGTCCCGACCCGTCGTTGCTCACGCAGCCGTCGCGGGCCATCAAGCGTGCGCTCGACAAGATCGGCAAGTCCGTGAGCGACGTCGACCTGTTCGAGCTCAACGAGGCCTTCGCCGCTGTCGGCATCGCCGCGATGGCGGACCTCGGTGTCACCGACGACATCGTCAACGTGAACGGCGGCGCCATCGCGCTCGGCCATCCGATCGGCATGTCGGGCAACCGCGTGGCGCTCACGATGCTGTACGAGCTGCGCCGTCGTGGCGGCGGACTCGGTGCGGCGGCGCTGTGCGGTGGTGGTGGCCAAGGCGACGCCATCCTCGTGTCCGTCGCCTGATCCGGAGCCTCATGCAGCTTCTGAAAAGTTTTGGATTTCTCTGTTTGAGCGCGTTCGGGCTGGGTAGTCGTTTTCGCAGTTCACGAAGGAAGCGGAGTCGTTGTTGCGACTTCGTGACCGTTGTAACGTGACAGCAATACATAGCTCGGGTCTGGTACCCCCACCCGCCAAGCTCGAGCTGAGAACCCGATGTGCCGTACCGGGCGGGCCGGATCTCGTCCGCCCGCGCCCGACCCGCCCGGGCGGCGCACGGGTTCGCTTCGTTTTGGCTTGCGACGTCGGCGTCAGTCGACGTCGCGGCGGCCCTCGAGCGCCCGGCCGAGGGTGAGCTCGTCGGCATACTCCAAGTCGCCGCCAACCGGCAGGCCGCTCGCGATGCGAGTGACGCGCACGCCGATCGGCTTGAGCAGGCGCCCGAGATACAACGCCGTCGCCTCGCCCTCGATGTTCGGGTTCGTGCACAGGATGATCTCCTGCACGCCTTCACCGTCGAGGCGAACGAGGAGCTCCTTGACCCGCAGTTGATCGGGCCCCACGCCCTCGATCGGGCTGATCGCTCCCTGCAAGACGTGATAGCGCCCGCGGTACTCGCCGGTGCGCTCGACGGCGACGATGTCGCGCGGCTCCTCGACGACGCACACGATCGACCCGTCGCGCCGATCGTCGGCGCAGATCTCGCACAGTGCTTCGCCGCTGCCCTCGGCGATGTTGAAGCACCGGCTGCAGAACGTGACCTTGTCCTTCGCGTCGGTGATCGATCGCGCCAGCCGGGCCGCGTCGTCACGAGGCAACTTCAACAGGTGAAACGCGATCCGTTGCGCTGACTTCGGGCCGATGCCCGGCAATCGACCCAGCTCGTCGATCAGCTCTTGGACTGGACCGGCGTAAACCGCCATCAACCCTCGCCGGCGTCGTCCACCGCCGGCAGCTCACCAGGAATCGCCGCCCCCGAGATGAGCCCACCGAGATCGAGACCACCGAGCGCGCCCATCGCCTGCTGTTGCGCGTTGGCCATCACGTCGGCGAGGTCGTGCAACGCGGCGAGGACGAGGTCCTGCAACATCTCCACGTCGTTCGGGTCGACGACCTCCGGCGCGATCGTGACGTCCTGGAACTGCAGATCACCGGTGGCGCGCACGACGACCGCACCGCCGCCCGCGTGGCCCTCGTAGCTCGCCCCGCGCGCGGCCTGGACCGCTTGGAAGCTGTCGAGCAAACCGCCGAGGTCCGGAACTTGGGGCTGATCGTCAGACATCGTCATCCTCCTGCACGAGCTCGGCGCCCGGGAACGCGGCCGCGATGCGATCGACATCCGTGCGCGTGTCGGGGGGCGCGTCCTCGAGCTCGTGGACATCGATGAGCTCTTCCACCGGCTCGTCGCTCGGGGCACTGGCCGGCACCGGCGCGGGTGAAGGCGAGGTGGTGGCGTCCTCGACCACGAGCACGAGCGGAACCGGCCGCCCGAAGTGTTCGGTGAGCACCTGCTCGACGCCCGGGCGATGTTCTTCGCAACGCGACTTGTGCGCGGCGTTGGGCAGCGCGAACACCGCACCCCGCTCGTCAACGGCGACGAACCGTCCACCGGCGTAGCGGGGCTTTGCCGCACGCGGCACCTTGGCCAGAAGCGTGTCGCCCCATGCCAGCGTCAACTCGTCTCGGGTTGGGAAGTCGCCGGCGGACGGCGACGCGGTCGGGGTGGTGTCGGTCGATGCGGACGGTGGCGGCGGTGGTGGCGGCGACGGCTCGGCGGGTTCGATCGGCTCCGCCAACTCGGCCGGAGGTGCAGCCGCCGCGGGGTTGGGCGCAGATCCAGCACGGTGCTCGCGCAACAGTTGGCGCGCAGCATCTGCGGGACGGGCGCCGCCGCCGGAGGGCGGTGTCGCGGACCCTGACGACGAGGATGCAGACGCCGAGGACCCAGACGCCCGAGGTGTAGATGATCGTCCACCGCCCGACGTCACGGCGGCCTCGAGCCGTTCGATGCGCTCGAGCAGCGCGGCCACCGATGTGTCCGCCTCGACGTCGGCGAGGCGCACGAGCGCGGCTTCGAGGACGATGCGTTGGTCGACCGCTTCGACCATGTCCGTCAACGCGGCACCGAGTGTCTCGATCGAACGAGTGATCAGCGGACGATCGAATCGTTCGATCAAGCCTTCGACGCGGACCCGGTCGCCGTCCGACAAGTGATCGAGCGGGGCCTTCATCGCCGCAAGGAACACGTCACGCAACCGGACGACGAGTTGTTGCGCGAGCAATCGGGGATCGCGCCCGGCGTTCACCGCGTCGGCAACCGCGGCGAGCACTCGACCGGTATCGCGTTCGGCGAGCGCGTCGACGATGTCGTCCACCGACATCTCGCGTTCCGCGACGCCACCGGCGGCGACGACCTGCTCGAGCGCGGACAGCGTGTCTCGCGCCGAGCCTCGACCGGCACGCACGGCGAAGTCGATCGCATCGGGCCCGACGTCGAGCTTCGCGTCATCGACGACGTACTTGACGTACTCCTCGAGCGCCGCGGCGGGCAACAAGTGGAACTCGAAGTGCTGGGTGCGGCTACGGATCGTCTCGATGACCTTCTGCGGATCGGTCGTGGCGAGCACGAACACGACCCCGGGAGGCGGTTCCTCGAGCGTCTTCAGCAACGCCGCCGACGCCGCCGGACTCAGCATGTGGACTTCGTCGAGGATGTAGAGCTTCGTCCGCCCAGGGGTCGCGAACGCCACGCGCTCGATCAGCTCGCGCATGTCGTCGACCTTGTTGTTCGACGCGGCGTCGAGCTCGTGTACGTCGAAGCTCGTGCCTGCCTCGATGGCGAGGCACGATGCGCACGCGAGGTCGGGCTCGCCGTCCACCGGCGCTTCGCAGTTGAGGACCTTGGCCAGGATGCGAGCGGTCGTGGTCTTGCCCGTGCCACGCGGCCCGCTGAAGAGGTACGCGTGGCCGACCCGTCCCTCGCGCACAGCATTGCGCAGCGCAGTGACGATGTGGTCCTGCCCCCGGACGTCGGCGAACCGTCGAGGCCGGTAACGCCGGTAGAGGGACTGGTACGACATGCTCGCCGACTCTACCGACACGTGGGAGGCGGTAACCTCGACGGACCCCGCCTTCGCACGTGGCGGTCGGGTCCTGTGCAACTGCGGGCCGTGAACCGAGTCAGGGCCGGGAGGCAGCAGCTCTCAGCGAACCCCGCGGGGTGCCGCAGACCGCCTGGCCGCCACTTGCGAAGGCGGGGTCAACGCTGTCTGGAGGGGTGCGAGAGCGGCCGAATCGGCACGCTTGGAAAGCGTGTGTGGGGCAACCCACCGTGGGTTCGAATCCCACTCCCTCCGCTCTGGGCCATCTCGGGACGGCGCCAACCGCTGCGGTACGTGACGCGTTCGGCGTGCGCGGCGGCGCGCAAAGGCTCGCCGGCGGACAGGGCGGCGCGTTCTTGGTCGACGACATCGTGATGAAGCCCGTCGATGATCCTGCGGAGACTCGATGGACATGCGATTTGTTGACGCGAGTGCGGTCGGATGGATTCCGCATTTCTGAGCCGGTCTCGACGACCGACGGCCAGTGGGTCCACCGAGGGTGGACGGCGACTCGGTTCATCCCGGGGCTGCGCAGCCTTGCGCCGCAGTGGGGAGATGTGATCGAGGCGGGGGTCCGGTTCTGCGACGCGGCCGAGCACGCCAGACGTGACGACGATGGCGTGCTCGCGGCTCGAACTCACCGTTGGGCGATCGCTGATCGGGTCGTGTGGGGCGAACAAACACTCAAACTCCACGACGACGCCGCAGAGCTGTTCGGTGATATCGCGGCGGAGTTCGTTGACGGGGTGTACCCCCGTCACTTCGTGCACGGCGATCTCTCCGGCAACGTGTTCGTCGACGAGCACGGGACGCCGGTCATCTTGGACGTGTCCCCGTATCTGCGTCCCCGACGGTGGGCTACCGCAATCGTGGTGTGTGACGCGTTGCTCTGGCACAACGCTGGTCCGGATCTTGCCGACACATTCGCCGCCCAGAGCGATCGTGGCTTGCTGCTCAGGGCTCTCGCGTTCCGGCTCCTTGCAGAGGCGCTCGCAAGCGATCCAACCGCCGAACAGTCACCGTTCCATGAGTACCGGAGGGTTCTCGCGGCGCTGCGATAGTGCGCGAGATCGAAGCAACTGTTCCTTCGGCGCGTCGATGGACAGAGCTTGGGCGGTACGCGCTCTCAGTACTGCGGTGGCGCGAACGACCTCTGTCACCCGTCGGCCTTCTCGAACATGGCGAGCACTTGGAGACGCTCCGACTCCGGCATTGACATCAACCGGGCAATCGCCTCGTCCGGGGTCCGGACATCGGCGAACTTGGCCAGCGGCGTCGGCGACACCGCCAGGCGCGTTCGATCAGCATCGGAGAGCTGTTGGAGGAACGCGAGCGCGTCCTCCACCGTGTCGATCTTGGCGATGCGCACGAGAAGGTCGTCGACGGAGTGATCGACCTGTGCGCGCGCGACGTCCGCGGGCAGCGCGGCCACGATGCCGACGACCTCGCCGGCGCGCGCGGAGACCTCGTCGGCGGTGGCGAATGGTTCGCCGCAGACCGCGGCGAACGTCGTCTCGGAGGCGACGAAGGCCCAGTCATCCCGTGCCGCGATCTTGTCCTGCATTTCGGGTGTGACGAGACCTTCCGCCCGGGTGCCCAGGGCGACGACGCGGTAGGCGGCGTCGAACGAGGGATTACCGGTCGGCGTCTCGGGTCCGGCGATGCCCTCGTGCCGGCCGCGTGGCTCGATACCAGCCAATAACAAGAACGTCGCGAGTTCGACGGCGACGACGCCACAGCCCTCGACATGCGCGCCGCCCGCCACCACGGCGTCGACGGGTTGCCACGCGTTCGCGACCGTGACCGCTCGGCCTCCCACGGTCCCCCGGTAGACGTCGTGGTACGTGACCTTCTGGAACACCAACGCGTCGTTCACGACAGTGGTGCTGCGGAACACACCATGAAACGTTCGGATGAGGCCGTGCACCTGGCCCGTCAAGGTCGACGAGAACGGATCACCATCGACCGGTTGCCATCCCCATGCGGCGGCGGCCTCCGCCATACCCGCGATTCTTTCTGAATGCCCCAGGCCTTCGGTGAAGCGGCGGAACAACCCCACAGCGTCTCCCTCGCGTTGCCGTCTCCCCCAGTCGCGAGGCTATCGATGCGTCTGCCGGTGGCCAGCGGCGTGTCAGCAGTAGAGAACAGCGATGTTACGGCTGGAGAGGTCGCGGTTCTTCGTGATGATCGGGACGTCGAGTGTCTCGGCGAGCTCGAGCGCGGCAACTCCGTCGATGTCGTCCTGACCGATCACCGTGATGGCTGCCTCGATCGCCACGGCTCGCACGGGGAACCACTCGCTGACCACCCGATTCACGAGCCCGAACTCCGCGCGCGCCCGATGTGGCGCGCCCTCGTGCCGCAAGGCCAGGTACTCGGCAACGAGCAGCGACGTCGCGTCGAGGACGAGCACCTCGTCGACTTCGTGGTCGATGCCTTCGAGCAGTCCCGCGAGCACGAGGAGCCCGCCGGCATCAGCGACGGCGGCTGGCTGCACCGAGTCGATCCGCGGTGGCCTTGTGTCGGGCGGCGGCCTTCTTGCGGATGCGGGCGAAGTCGGCGTCGCTCATCGGTTCGGACAACCCGCGTTGCGCGAGGAGCTCATTCGTCGCGGTCGGGCGCGTGGACGGAGGGTCAGCACCGAAGGTCGCGGCGAGAGCGGCGGACGCGTCCGTCCCTGCTGCCGAGTCCACGTCGAGCGCTCTCCTGATCACCTCGGCCATCGTCACAGCGTTGGTTGCCGCCGGGGGGCGCGGTCTAGCGAAGCAGCATGTCGAGGACGCCGCCGACGATCATTCCGGCCCCCAGTCCAGCGGTGACGTCGAGCGGGTTGTGGGCGCCGACGTACACACGTCCGACCATGACGAGCGCGGTGAGCACCCACGGCACCGACGCCCAGCCGGGGTCGAGTGCGCTCGACAGCACCGTGGAAATCGCGGCTGCGAGAATGACGTGGCCGGAAGGAAAGCTCGCGCCTTGCTTCGGAACGTCGTCCCCACGTGTGATCGCGCCCGGTTCGCTGGTGCCGGGCCGTTGGCGCACCGCGGCGAAGCCGGCCATCCGTTGACGGATGCCGCGTTCGACGGCGAGCTTGGCAAATGCCGCCAGAACAACGGCAACGGCGATCGCCGGCTCACCGAGCGCGAGCCCGACTGCGACGCCCCCGAGTAAGCCGACCGTGAAGTTTCCGTACTGCATCGGCAACCAGAGGGGCACGTACAGCCAGTCGGGCATGCGGTTGACCGCGCGGAACACGCGCATCTCGAGCGGATGCAGTTCGTCGTACCGGGCCCATGCCACTGACACGACCAGGACGACCGCGCCGGCAAGAGCGATGAAGCCGGGGACGGCGCGAAGCGACGCGGTGATCATCCGGTAACGGCTGTCGTCTACTTCGCGGCTGTTGCCTCGATCTCGACTTTGAGTTCGGGAAAGGCCAGCCGTGTGACTCCGACGAGGGTCATGGCTGGGAGGTTGTCGCCGAGAAGCTCCACGGCAGACCCGTACGCGGCCAACAGCTCATCGACATCGGTCGTGTAGATGATCAGCTTGACGACGTCTGCCATGGTCATTCCCGCACCGCCGAGGACCGTGGTGAGGTTGGCAAGTGCTCGCTGCACCTGCTCGCCCATGTCGGACGTGGTTGGAGGAGAACCGTCGTCGCCGGTCGCGGTCTGGCCGGAACACAACAGAACCCGTGAGGCACCGGCTACGTCCACCGCCTGGGAGAACCCAAACGCCTTCGACCATTCCCATGGATTGACATCGGTTCGTTCCATCCTGCGCTCCTCCGTCGTGATCTCGAGAGAAACGCTACGTGCCCGGTCGACCGGTGGAGGGAGGGTTCAGCCGGCGACGCTGGGAATGGTGTGACCGAGCTGGTCGTCCCAGAGCATCGGGGCGGTCAGCAGGTTCCGCTTGGCGTGGTACATGGCGGTGTCGGACCGAGCGATCGCCTCGGCCGCGGTCGCTGCGCCCGCCGCGATCCATGCCACTCCGATGCTCGCGGAGGAGGGAATCCCGAGCTCGACGGGTGCCAGCACCCGAGTCGTCGCAGCCTTCAGGCGGTCGGCGACGTCGAGGACTGCGGTTGCGTCTGCGGCCGCGGGACATACGACGAGGAACTCATCGCCGCCGAAACGTCCGACAGCGTCGCCGCTCCGCACAGAGCCGCGAAGCGCCTCGGCCACGCGAACGAGGATCTGGTCGCCGACGTCGTGACCAAAACGGTCGTTCACCGGTTTGAAGCGATCGAGGTCGAGGAAGATCACGCCGACGGGCTCGGGTTCTGCGAGGGCGGCGTGGAGCTTTTCAGTGATCGAAGACTTGTTGAGCAAGCCGGTGAGCGCGTCCATCTCGGCCTGCGCTTTCAGTTCGGTGACGTCCATGACGCAGACGAGCGCGCCGAGCACGTCAGCGCCTTCGGTGAGCGACCGCAGTGCCACGCGGCAATGACGGTCCGGTGCCGCGGCTGTTCCGAGGAGGCGGATGTCGACGTCGCTGTCGACGCCGTGTTCGACGGCATCGCTGATCGATCGTGTCAGCCGGCTGCGATCGCGCACCGACAAGGTGTCGGGGAGATCCTCGAACGTCTCGACCTTGTGCTCCGACAACAGCGTGCGCAGGCTCTCGTTGACGTACCGGACCGTGTGGTCGGCTCCCAGCTCGGCGAGCCCGACGGGCACCGTCTCCGCCATGCGTCGCAACAGCTGCTCGCTGTATCGAAGCGCATCGGCCGCCGCCATCTCCTCGGAGATGTCGATCATCTGGCAGAGCACCCAGCGCGTGCCGTCCTCACGGTGACACAGCTCGTTGGACGTCTCGAACCACATCCAACCTCCGTCCTTCGTGCCGAGCCGGAGGCGCACGGCGTGTTGCGCGCCGTGAACGATCATCTCCATCCAGTTGTCGATGGCGCGGGCGTGATCGTCCGGATGGATGAACTCGAGCGTCGGATGTCCGATCATCTCTTCCGTCGTCCATCCGAGCAGCACCGATGTCGCCGAATCGATGGCCCGGATCGTCGAGACATCGTCCTTCTCGATCACGGCAAGCCGCGGCCGCGACGACGGGAGATCGGCGAGCGTCAAGTCCGATTCCGCGGTGCCCTCTCCGACGGGCAACACCAAGCGGAGCATCACGCCGTAGTCGTCACGCACGTCCGCGTAGTGGACACTCACGCGCCGGCCGTCCGCCATACCGATGGTGGTGATCGACACGCCGTGCTTCAACGCTTCCGTGAACGCAGTCACGACGCGCGCCGTCTCGTCCACCGCGACCAGTCCCAGGAAGGATCGATCGTCGACGACATGGGTCCCCAGCAACGGAACCTCGGGTGGCATCGGCAACGGCGTGCCATCAGATCCGACCGCGGCCACGACTGCGCCCGGATGCTGCCTGAGCCACACTTCAAGCGCGGCCGCGGGGGTCCCTACGCGAGCCTCATGTGCCATCTCGCTTGCATCGGACAGGTTTGCCCCAAAGTGGAGGTTCATTGGGGAAATGATCCGCCTGGGCCGCACTCACACCACTCACCGTGACTAGTCGGTGGCCCTCGAAGTAACCCGCGCAGGCTCAGGCCATGGCGCGCACGAGCGCGGTCGAAGCGGCCGCGAGGACGACCACGACGAGGAACGGAGCCCGCCGCCACACGGCGATGCAGGCCACCGCGAGACCGACGACGCGCGCGTCGATGGTGAGGTCATGGCCGGACGTGAACGTCTGTGTCGCCACCAGCGCGCCCAGTAGCGCGACCGGAAGCAGGGCGGCGATGCGCTGGAGGCGAGGACGTTCGAGGATGCGCTCGGGGACCGACAAGCCGGCGAGCTTGAGCGCGTAGCAACCCGCCGCGCCGACGAGTACGGCCGACCACATCAGCGCAGGCCCACGAGGACCGCGACGACCGCGGCGCACAACACCGGGACGCCGATCGGCACGAACGGGGTCGTCACGATGGCGACCAACGCGGCGAGCAGCGCGACCATCCACGGCTGTCGCCCTTGACCCCGTAGCTGTTGCGCGAGCAACGCGACGAACGCCGCCGGCACCGCCGCATCGAGCCCGAACACCTTCGGATCGCTCAACAGATCGGCACTGAGCGCGCCGATCAAGGTCCCGGCGTTCCACAGCGTGAAGATGGCGATGCCTGTGGACCAGAAGCCGAGCCTCGCGTTCGATGGCGTCCCGCGACCCAGCGCCATCGCCGTCGACTCGTCGATCACGAACTGTGCGGCGACCGCGCGCCGCGCGCCGCGCACGCCGAGCAACGACGACAGGCGAAGGCCGTACAACGCGTTGCGACCTCCGAGTAGCACGGCTGTCGCCGCCGCGGCACTCGCGGTGCCGCCGCCCCCGAGGATCCCGATGAGCGCGAACTGCGACGCGCCGGTGAACATCAACAACGACAGCGCGCACGTCTGCGGGACCGACAAACCGGCGGTGGTCGACAGCGCTCCGAACGACAGCGCGTACGCGCCCGTCGCCAGACCGACCCCGATCGCGTCACGGACGATCGCGGCGCGGACGTCAGGAGCGCCTTCGGCAGGCTCAGGGTCCGCCATCACTTCACGGTAGGCGGGCGCCTCACGGTAGGCGGGCGCTGCACGGTAGGCGGGCGCTGCACGGTTGGCGGGAGGACGGGAGGATCGCGACGAGACTCTCGAGATCGACGAGCAATCGTTCCCGCCTGGCTTCTTCGATCGCGCCGACCGCGCGTCCGACGTGGACTTCTATTCGTGGCCTCGATTGGTGACCCACATCGACGAAGGCGCCATCGCCGCGGTCGGCGAGCTCTACGAAGAGCTCGGGCTGACGGGCGACGTCCTCGACCTCATGAGCTCGTGGGTCTCGCACTTCCGGAAGCCACCCCGGAACCTCACGGTCCTGGGCATGAACGCGGAAGAGCTCGCCGCCAACCCGGACGCGCAGACCACCGTGATTCACGACCTGAACCGCGATCCGCGCTTGCCGTTCGAAGACGCAACGTTCGATGCCGCGGCGTGCTGCGTCTCCGTCGACTATCTGATCCGTCCTGTGGAGGTCTTTGCCGACCTCGCCCGCGTGGTTCGTCCTCGGGGGCTGTTCGTGTGCACGTACTCGAACCGCTGCTTCCCTACCAAGGCGATCCGAGGCTGGCTCTACTCGAGTGACGAGGAGCACGGTCACATCGTGTCGTCGTACTTCCGTGCGGCGGGTGGTTGGGACGAGCCCGTCGTTCAACGCCGCACACCCCTCGCCCATCGCGGGGATCCGCTGTTCGCAGTCTGGGCGCGCCGCGCGTTCTGAGCAGTATCAGCGAGAGCCGGCCGGGCAGAACAGGCCGAGGACGTTCTTGCACGGAGGCGGCGCCGCCGGTGGTGATGGGGACGATGGCGGCGCGGTCGGCGGCGGGACCGACCCTCCCGACGGCGGGGGTGGCGCCGAGCCCGCGCCGGGTCCCGGACCCGCCGTGTTGTCGTCGCGGGGCACACCGTCGATCGAGATCGGGCCGGTCGACTCGTCGATCTCGGTCAACGTGCGGTCGGGATAGTCGCGCTGCAAGCCCGCTTGCGCGTACGCGTAGGCGGCCTGCGCCGTCGGCACCAGCGCGCCGTTCTCGAGCAGACCTTGGTGCACGAGGTACTCATCGAGATACGAGCGGCCGAAGGAGTCGTTCTCGTACGCCAGGCTGTTGGCGTCGGAGGCGGCGGTGAGCACCCGTCCGGGCGCGAGCATCTCGGTGAAGCCGCCGCCGTAACAAGTCGCCATCACGATCCACACGTTGTGTGCCGGCAGCGGGGCCAACTGCTGCGCGAGGTACCAGTCAGGAAGCAGCGCGTCATCCGACGCGACGAACGCTTCCGTGTCGCTGCTCACCTTGCGTACGTGGCCGGCGAAGAACAACACGACCGTGGAGTCGGGGGCGGTCGACTGCACGATCCAGTGCAACGCGTTCACGATGTCGGGCGCAGATGCGGTGCTGTCGACGAGCTCGGCGACGTTGCTGTCGGGCACGCCGTACTTGGCGAGCGCGTCGCTCATGTCGTTCGCGTCGTCGACCGCGCCGCGAAGGTCGGAACTCGTACCCGGGTAGTCGTTGATCCCGATCACGACGCCGAAGACCTTCGCCGAAGTGGGGGTGACCGCGCCGTGGACGACGTCCGGCCGGATCGGCGGCGGGGGCACGGGAAGCAGCGGGGCGGAGTCGTCGACGGCAGGCGCGTCGACGTTGGGGGAGCCGGCGGACGGTTCGTCCGGGACCTGAATCGGATGATCGACCGGGGGCGGCGCGACGGCGACGGCCGGAGGGCTCGGTGCGTGGCGGGCCAGCGCCTCGGTCGGGTCAGCGGCGATGGCGACCCGGATGCTGTCGTGGGCCGCGAGCTTCGCGGGCACGGCGACCAAACCCGCGAACAGGACCGCGAGCGGGATCAGCAGCTGACGCGTGCGCAATCGCCTCAACTTTGCGGACCTTCCGATCCCCCGCTTGGAAACTCGGCCCGGGCGGCCCCAGCGCCGTCCGAACGCACATGCATTCGCCGTGCAAGGACTTGGTTCCTGCCGCGCCGCGGAGCCGCTCCGTTACGGTCTCGCCAGTGGACGACGCCGCGGTCATGGCTATCGCGCTCGAGGAAGCCGAGGCCGCCGTTGCGCACGGTGACGTCCCGATCGGCGCGGTCGTCGTGGTGGACGGGGCCGTCGTCGCTCGCCGCCACAATGAGCGCGAGCGACTCGGCGATCCGACCGCGCATGCCGAACTACTGGCGTTGCGCGACGCGGCGCGCGCGTCTGACCACGGGTGGCGATTGGACACGGCGACCGTCACCGTCACCCTCGAACCGTGCGCCATGTGCGCCGGCGCGCTGGTGGCGGCACGGGTGCAACGTCTTGTCTTCGGCGCGCACGATCCGAAAGCGGGCGCGTGCGGCTCGCTCTACAACCTCTGTGCCGATCCGCGGTTGAACCACGAGATCGACGTGATCACGGGCGTGCGCGCCGAAGAAGCAACTGCGTTGCTCGACGGGTTCTTTGCCGGCTTGCGGGCCGGCGACAGTCACTCGCCCTAGACGGGGCGAACGTTCGCAGCCTTGGGGCCCTTCTGGCCCGGCTGCACCTCGAATTCGACCTTCTGGCCTTCGGTCAACTCACGATAACCCTGCACCTGGATGTCCGACTGGTGCACGAAGACGTCGTTGCCGCCCCCATCGGGCGCGATGAAACCAAAGCCCTTCGTCGCGTTGAACCACTTCACGGTTCCGACTGGCATCTTTCACTCCTCCATAAAGCCACGCTGTATGTCACAAGCAGTCGGAGTCGTGATGAAACCAGACGCTTACGGTGCCGGCACCGTGGCACTCTGCCGACGGAAGGTGAGGCTAGCCCGCCGCCCTGGCCCTTTGGGCATTTTCCTTGCCTCGACCGTCTCGCGACAGGCCGAGCGAGCGTTGCAGAGCACGGATCGCCTTGCCGTTCGCATCGGTCACCAGTGACACCACGGTGCCCGATGCGCCCGCGCGACCAGTGCGACCCGAGCGATGCACGTAGTCCTTCGCGTGAGTCGGCGGATCGAAGTGCACGACGCAGGGCACACCGTCAACGTGGATGCCGCGCGCCACGACGTCGGTCGCGACGAGCGCCTGGGCACGACCGGTCGCGAACGCCTTGAGCCCGCGCTCGCGTTGTGCCTGCGTCAGGTTGCCGTGCAGCGCAACCGCGTCGACACCTGCCTTCGAGAGTTGCCTTGCCACCCGGTCGGCACCGTTGCGCGTGCGGCAGAACACGATCGCCCGACCGTGATCGGTGACGAGTTGCGCGGTGACCGAGACACGCTTGGAGTGCTCGGTCTTCCAGAACAGGTGCTCGACGTCGCCGGGATTGTCCTCGTCGACCTCGACGTCGTGCCGGCGGGCGTCGCGCTGGTAGCGCCGGGCCAGCTCGTCCACCTCGCCGTCGAGCGTGGCCGAGAACAGCAGTGTCTGGCGATTGGTCGACGTGCGGTCGACGAGACGGCGCACCGCGGGCATGAACCCCATGTCCGCCATGCGGTCGGCCTCGTCGATCACGACGAGGTTCACGTCGTCGAGCTGGACGTCGCCGCGCTGGATGAGATCTTCGAGCCGGCCCGGGCAGGCGACGACTACAGACACGCCCTTGCGCAACGCGCGGCGCTGCGGTTCGTAGCCGGCGCCGCCGTAGACCGCGATGACTCGCCCGCCGCGAGCGGCCACCAGTGCGGCCAGCTCGCGTTCGATCTGACTCGCCAACTCGCGGGTCGGCACGAGCACGAGTGCACGTGGCCGCAGAGGTACCGGCTTGCGGGTGCGTGTCGCGATGACGAGACCGAAAGCGAGCGTCTTGCCCGAGCCGGTCGGCGCACACCCACAGATGTCGCGTCCGGAGAGCGCGTCGGGCAGCGTCGCCGCCTGGATCGGGAACGGCGCGGTCACACCGCGTTTGTGCAGCACGGAAACGAGATCGGCGGGCACGCCGACCTCCGCGAACGTAGGGGGCACTGAGAACTCCAAGTCGAACGGCGGGAACAGGCCGACTCGACGAGAACTCGGTGGGCCTTGCCGGCTCGCAACGCCGGCGACGATCGACGACGCCGATCGGGAAGCGCCCAGGTTACTCGACTACGGGCCCGAACCGCCATCGGCTCGTGTTCAGATCCACGTCGGTCAATAGTCGAACCGACGTAACGATCACCACACAGCGCTGCGCGGTGTCGTCGAGGGACTGGCCGCCGCCGCTCCGACGATCACGTAACGGGAGCGGTTGCGGGCGGGCGCGGAACGGAGCACATTCTCTGGCACGAGTCACCTCGACAGGGGGTAGTGATGCGGGCCATCGCCATCGACGACTACACGGGACCGCCCACCTTGCACGCGGACCTCCCGGTGCCGCAACCGGCGGAAGGCGAGATCGTCGTCCGGATCGGCGCGAGCTCAGTCAACGGATTCGACATCGCGGTCGCCCACGGGCGGCTGAAGGGCGTCATGGAGCATCGGTTCCCGGTCGTGCTGGGTCGCGACTACGCGGGCACCGTCGAGACCGTCGGTCTCGGCGTCGAACACCTCGCCCCGGGCGACGAAGTGCTGGGTGTGGTGATGGGATCGATCCTCGGTCAGGGCACATTCGGCGAGTACGTCGCCGCGCCGGCTGCCTTCGCCGCCCGCCGGCCGGACGGGCTCGACGTCGAGACCGCCGGAGGCATCGGGCTCGCGGCGGCAACGGCCCTGAACTCGCTCGACGCCGCGATGCCGTCGAAGGGCGAGACGGTGCTGATCTCCGGCGCCACGGGCGGCGTCGGCGCGCACGCGGTGCAGCTGGCGGCGGCGCGTGGCGCCCGAGTGATCGCGACCGCGGGGCCCGGCGAGGAGGCGAAGTTCGTGCGTGATCTGGGTGCGAGCGATGCCGTTGATCATCACGGTGACCTCACCGCGGCGGTGCGCTCGTTGAGTGCCGATGGTGTCGACGCGGTCATCCATCTCGCCGGCGATGCCGTCATGCTCGCCGCGCTGTGCAAGCCCGGCGGACGCATCGCGTCGACGATCGGCCTGACCGCGGAGCAAACGGGACGAGACGACATCCACGTGACGGCAGTGATGGCGATGCCGACGACGGCGACGCTCGAACAACTCGCGGCGGCGGTCGTCGACGGCACGCTGCGGGTGCCCGTCCAACGCACGTACGAGCTCGAAGCGACACCTCAGGCGCTCGAGGACTTCGCCGGCAGCAAGCGCGGCAAGCTAGTGATCCGAATCGACTGACGTGTCGCCGATGTCGCGCGACATCACAGGCGAGAAATTGTGGCGGAGGGTGTGGGATTTGAACCCACGGTGACCCGGAGGCCACAACGGCTTTCGAGGCCGCCCCTTTCGTCCACTCAGGCAACCCTCCGGGCGACACGTTAGCGACCTGCCGGATTTGCACAGACGGCGCTTACCATTCCTGCGATGCATCGGATGGGCCCGCACGGAATGCTCGGGGTCGACCCCGCCTCAGTGCGTGACGCGCGGCTCGACAAGGGTCTGGTGCGGCGCGTGTGGTCGTTCGCGCGGCCCTACCGGAAGATGATCCTGCTCTTCCTGGTGACGATCATCCTCGAAGCGATCGTCGGGATCCTGCCGCCGCTGCTCATCAGACGGATCATCGACGTGGCCATCCCGCACCACGACAACGGCATGGTCACGAACCTCGCGTTGTTCATGGTCGCGATCGCCATCGGCGACGCGTTGCTGTCACTCGGTGAGCGTTGGTGGTCGGCACGCGTCGGCGAGGGTCTGATCTTCGAGTTGCGACGCTCGCTGTTCGATCACACACAACGGATGCCGATTGCGTTCTTCACCCGCACGCAGACGGGCGCGCTGATCAGCCGCATGAACAACGACGTCATCGGCGCCCAGCGCGCCCTCACCGGCACGCTCGGCTCAGTCGTCTCCAACGTGGTCACGCTGGCCTTCACGCTGGGCGCGATGGCCTTCCTCGAATGGCGCCTGACGATCCTGACGCTCGTGCTGCTGCCGCTGTTCGTCATCCCGGCCAAGCGGATCGGGCGCCAGTTGCAGGCCATCACTCGAGAGGGGATGGACCTCAACAGCGAGATGAACACGACGATGACCGAGCGGTTCAACGTCGCCGGCGCGCTGCTCGTGAAGCTGTTCGGCCGGCACGACGACGAGGCCGCGGAGTTCACCGGACGCGCTGGTCGGGTCCGTGACATCGGCGTGCGCAGCGCGATGTACGGACGCGTCTTCTTCATCGCGTTGACGCTGGTCGGCGCGGTCGCCACCGCCGCCGTGTATCTCATCGGCGGTCGCCTGGTGATCTCGGGAACGATCTCGCTCGGAACGATGGTCGCGCTGGCGGCGTACGTCGCGAGTGTGTACGGCCCTCTCACCGCGCTCACGAATGCCCGAGTCGACATCATGAGCGCGTTCGTGTCGTTCGAGCGCGTGTTCGAGGTGCTCGACACCCCCAACGCGATCGTGGACATGCCTGGCGCCGTCGATCTCGTCGAGCCGCGCGGTCGCATCGAGCTCGAGGACGTGTGGTTCCGTTACCCGGCTGCCTCCGAGGTCTCGGTTGCGTCCCTCGAGTCCGATCCCATGAGTGGCCGCCCGTTGCCGGACACGCCGGGCTCGTTCGTCCTTCGCGGTGTGTCCGCCGCAATCGAGCCCGGGCAGCTGGTTGCCCTCGTCGGCCCCTCCGGCGCGGGCAAGACCACCATCAGCAACCTCATCCCCCGCCTCTACGACGTGACGTCGGGGACACTTCGCATCGACGGACACGACGTTCGCCAGCTCACGCAGACGTCGCTGCGGGGCGCCATCGGTGTGGTCGCGCAGGATCCGCACCTGTTCCACGACACCGTGCTCACCAACCTCCGCTACGCGCGGCCCGAAGCGACGATGGAACAGATCCACGAGGCGTGCCGCGCCGCGCAGGTCCACGACGTGATCGCCGCGCTACCGGACGGGTACGACACCGTCGTCGGCGAGCGCGGCTACCGCTTGTCCGGAGGCGAGAAGCAGCGCGTCGCGATCGCCCGCGTGCTGCTCAAGGATCCTGCCATCGTGGTCCTCGACGAGGCCACGAGCCATCTCGACTCGGAGAACGAGGCAGCGGTGCAACGGGCGCTGGCAACTGCCCTTGGCGGTCGTACTGCGGTCGTCATCGCCCATCGCCTCTCGACGATCACGAACGCCGACACGATCCTCGTCGTCGACGACGGCCAGATCGTCGAGCGCGGCCGCCACGACGAACTGCTGGGCGCGGGTGGTCTCTACGCCGATCTGTACCGCACGCTCGTGCGCTCCGACGTCGAACCCATCACCTGACGGGCTCGCGACCACCTCGCCGCAACCGCTTCGTCGCGAACGCATGGGCGATCTGTCATCGTCCGGATGACACGACGCCCAAGCGTCCGTCGTCAGGGGCGTCAGGGCGTCCGCCGTCAAGGGGGTCAGCGGCGGGCGAGATCCCGGTCGCGGTCGCGGCCGACGGCGAGCACGTCGTCGAGTAGCCGGCGTTCCTTCGGCCCGAGGAGGGAGAGGTCGTCCGACACGAGCGCCATGCCGCCACTCTCGCCGACCGTGTTCGCCCACCGGTACACCTCGTCAGCCGACAGTGACGTCTTCTCGGTGCGCAGCATGATGCAGTCCGGGTCGTTGATCCACAGCCGCCGATGCATGAACTGGCGGGCGACGGTCGCCGCCAGCGCGGACGCGATGGACGGCGACGTCTCGTGGTAACCGGGCGGTGACCAGCCGTTCGACGGAAGCTCCCACCACGGCGCCACATCGGGACCGATGCGCATGCCGTCGACGACGCCGATGGTCGAGCCGAGAGGCGCGCCACAACCCAGGATGAAGACGCCGTCGCCCGCGCCGCGGCGGATCGCATCAAAACCGGCGCGCACTCGTTGTGCGGGCGTGCGCGTCGGGTCCGTGAACTGGCCGGCGAGACCAGGGGCGTACGTGAAGTCGAGCTTGAGGTAGTGGAACCCAGCGGCCACCAACGTGCGGGCCACATCCTCCAGGTGCTCGAGCACCTCCGGCCGCGTCGTGTCGAGTGTTTGCACCGGACCGCCCCAGTGGTCGTTCACCATGCCGACGAGCGGGCGGTCGGCGCGGTGACGGGCCAGCCATCCCGGATGCAGTGAGGCGACGCTCGAGTCGGGTGCCGCCAGAAAGGGAGCGAGCCAGATGCCGGGGGTCCGGCCGGCAGCCGCGATCCGCACGGCCAGCGCCTCGAGCGATGAGGCGAACTTCTCATTCGTCGCCAACCAGTCGCCGACGGCCGGCTGGTACCCGTCGTCGATCTGGAACACGTCGAACGGCCATGCGTCGGCCAGTGCGAGGTTGGCGAGGACGTCGTCCTCCGTGACCGCTTCGAAATAGTGGTACCACGAGCACCAACCGGCTTGATACGGGGCCCACGCCCGCGCGCCTGCGGCATCAGCGGTGGCCGTCGCCCACCAATCGAGCGGTCGGCTGATGTCGTCGTCCACCTGCCACTGCTCCACCGAGTGCAGACGCCGAACTGCACCGCGGGCGAGCTCGATGCCACCGAGGTAGGCCTCGGCCCACAGCTCGACCTGCCCGTCGCGCCGGCGCAGACGGAAGGTGCCGTCGTGTTCACTGCCGCCGAGGAACCCGATCACGATGGGTGCATCGTCTGACCCGTCGACGAGCGCGGTGACGAGCTCGCTGCGCAGCTCGCCGTCCTCCGCGACTTGCGGGTCGGCATGGTGCATGTCGATCACCAGTGGGATCGCGCCTTGCGCGCGCGACGGATCGGAGTCGACACCGAAACTGGCCCATCCACTCGGTGACCACGACTGATACCCGTGCCGGAACATCCGCACGGGCGCGACGTCGTCGACGACCCGCCACACCGCCGCGATCGCATCGACGGACACGAGATAATTGCTGTCGTTGACGACCGTCCAGCTCACCGCGATGCCGTCGGTGCTCTCGACGTCCACCGTCACGCGACCTCGAGAGCAGCGCGTCTCCACTCGATCGAAGACCAACTTCATGCGGCGCAGACCTCAGTGCGTATGAGGGTGGGATTCGGAGTGGGCGTGATCGTGCCCGTTGTTGCGGGTCTCGAGCCAGCGGCGGAAGCCAGCGGCGTTCGAGTGGATCCCGTTGAGGGTGTCGAGCTTCTCGCGATGCTCTGGATCGACGCCGGTGAGCTCCTGGCCGAAGTGCTCGTCGAGCGCGGTCGCGATGTCACGCCCTTCCATCCACGCCTTCTCGGCGACCTCGGCCCAGGCCCGCAGGATCCCGTCGGCCTCGGCGAGTGTCTCCATCGGGTCGGGCACGAGCCCGAAGTGGGCGAGCGCAACGCCTGTCGGCCGTCGCTCCGCGAAGCGCTGCAAAGAGGTGAGGGCCTGGTCGAGATCGAAGTCGGGCGGCGGGGTGGCCGGTCGTAGGACGCCGGCATCGGGAAGGCGCACGCCGACTGCGTCGCCCGCGAAGAGCAGGCCGCTCTCGGAGTCGTGCAGCGCCAGATGGTGCTTCGCGTGTCCCGGCGAGTCGACGGTGGTCAATGTCCTGTTGCTGTCGATCGTGATGGTCTCGCCGTCTTCCAGTACATGGACTCGCTCCGCGGGCGTCGGATCGAGCCGGCCGTAGAGCGAGTCGAGAAGGTCGCCGTAGACCATCGCCGCGCTTTGCACGAGGCGGGACGGGTCGACGAGATGACGCGCACCTTTCTCGTGGACATAGACCGTCGCATCGGGGAAGGCGCGGGCGACGTCGCCGACGCCGCCGGCGTGGTCGAGGTGGATGTGGGTCACCGCGATGCCGGCGAGATCGGTGGGCGCGACGTTGAGGTCGCGTAGCGCGTCGAGGAGTGCGTCGACGGACGATTGGCTGCCCGTCTCCACCAGCACCGGCTCGGCGCCTTCGATGAGGTAGCCCGCGGTCACGTTGTGCCACCCGCCGAGGAGCGTGTCGATCTGGATGACGCCGGGTCCGATCCGGGTGTGCACGAGCGCAGTCCCTCCCCCGTTGTCGACGTTTCGCCCGGTCGGCGCATCCATCTCCGTATGCGCTGAAGAGGCAAAACAGGTTCTAGCCTCGCCGACGATGCAGGCGCACCAAGAACCGCTGTTCGACGAGGAGCCGACGATGTCGGTCGCCGAGTTGAACGCGGGCATCGGCGCCGTGCTGAGCCGCGCTTTTCCCGACGAGGTGTGGGTCCGAGGCGAGATCGCCAACATCAATCGGCCGCCGTCGGGTCACGTCTACTTCGACCTGGTCGGCGACGACTGCTCGCTCGGCGTGACGCTGTGGGCATCGGACCGCCAAGTCGTCAACGGGGTGCTGCGCCGGTCCGGGGGCGCGGTGCGTATGACCGACGGCACCGAGGTTCGCATCCGCGTGCGCGTCTCGTGGTACGCGGAGCGTGGACGGGTCTCGCTGCGGATGCTGTCGATCGACACCTCCTACACGCTCGGGAGGTTGGCCGAGGCGCGTGAGGTGCTGCTGCGCACGTTGTCATCGGAAGGCCTCCTGCGGCGGCAGGCAACCATGTCCGTCGCCGCCGTCCCCCTGCGGATCGGGCTCATCACGAGCGATGGCAGCGCGGCGGCGCACGACTTCCTGCGCACGCTCGAGGGCAGCGGTCACGCATGGCAGGTCACCGTGCTCGACACGCGCGTGCAGGGCACCGCGGCGGAGAAGTCGATACTCGCCGCGCTCGAGCGCGCCGGTAATGCCACGCCGTCATTCGATGCGGTGTGCATCGTGCGCGGGGGCGGAGCGCGCACGGATCTCGCCGCGTTCGACCAAGAGGCCGTCGCGCGCGCGATCGCACTGGCGCCGGTCGCGATCTGGACGGGCATTGGTCACGAGATCGACACCACCGTTGCCGACGCGGTGGCCCACTCACAGTTCCGCACACCGACCGCGTGTGCGATGGCGCTCGTCGAGCAAGTCACGCGTTGGTGTGAGCAACTCGACGGCACGTGGCGCGCGATCGCGCGCGCCGCGTCGCATCACCTGCGAACGCGCTCATCTGCCCTGGACGACTGCGAACGCCGGCTCCGCACCCAACCAGCGCGCTCGCTCGATCGTGCGCAACGGTTGATCGACGCGACCGAGGCACGAGTCCGCGCTCTTGATCCGGCGCAAACACTGGCGCGCGGCTGGTCGATCACCCACGATGCCGACGGCAGGTTGGTCCGTTCGATCAATGACGTGACCGCGGGCACCGCGCTCGTCACGACGGTGGCCGACGGAGCGCTGCGGAGCGTCGTCGATGGCTGATTCACCGTCCGACGCCGGCACCGTCTCCTACGCGGACGCAGTCATCGAGTTGCGGACCATCCTCGACGAGCTGGAACACGACGACGTCGACGTCGATCGCCTCGCGGAGCGCGTGGCACGTGCCTCGGCGCTCATCGAGTCGTGCCGCGCTCGCATCGAGTCCGCACGCGTCGACGTCGAACGCGTCGTGCTCGACATGGAGGACGACGCCGGCGACAGTTGACCCGGGTCAGGGTCCGGCAGGCGCAGGCGCAGGAGGCACCGCGGGCACCGCGGGCACGCCGGGCACGACAGGCGCCGGTGGTGCGGCTGCTGGTGGCGCAATCGACCGGTGCGCATACGCGTACTGCAACATCGACAGATAGATCGTCATGATCTTCGGCCCGTAGTTCGGGTCGGACGCCCACGTCCCGGTCAGCTTGTCCCACGTCGGGCAGCATCCCCGCACGGACAGGTGATCCGGATCCGCACCCACCGGCGGGTTGGCGAGGTTGATGATTTGCAGACTCTTGTCCGAGTACGCATGCAGCAGTTGCATCTGCGCCCGCACGCCGAGTTGCGGTGAGCCGAAGTCGAAGCCCGTCGCGCACGAGTCGCACGCACCGATGCCGGCGAAGTTGTTGTGCGTCGTCAGCGGCGACGTGAACGCGCCCGTCTCGACCATCGACTGCGCGAAGGCGACGTCACCACGAACGCCTTCGGCTTGACCTTCAGTGACGTAGAAGCCCGCGAGTGTCGGCAGATCGACCCCGCCGACGTAGCCGGTGATGCCCTGCGCCTGATACCACCCGACGATCTCATCGACGGTCAACGTCGGCGCGCCGAGCACCGTGGGTGACAGGTCGACGCCGCTGCCAGTCGCGGCACGCGCCTGGTTCAACACGTTCGTCGCGTCGTCGACCGCGGCTTGTGTGGAGTCGAGCGTCGCCTTCGCGTCCGCCGCTTGATGTTGCGCGGCGACGAGCGCGCCTTGCGCGGTCCGCAACCGCGCTTCGGCGTCAATCAACTCGTCATGGGTCTGATCGATGGCGCTGCCGGCGAGCGAGCGTGCCGACTCCTGCGAGACGAACCCGGACGGTGACGAGTCTTGCGCCCGGCTCGCGATTTCGTCGACGCCACCTTCGACGTACGCGGTGGTGGCCGCGTCGGTGAGCATCTTCTTCTTTGCGTCACGATCGCGGGTCGCGGCCTCGACGATGGTTTGCGCTTTGGCCGCGGTCGCCGCGGCTTGGTCATAGGTCCCCTGCGCGGCGTCAAGCGTGGCCTGCAGGTTGAGAATGTTGAGCTCCGCGGCGACGGCGGCCACCTGGGGGGACGGGTCCGGGAGCGGCGCCGGGGGAGGGGGGGGCGGCTGCGTCGGATCCACCGGCGGCTCGACCACCGGCAATCCGGGGGGCAGCGACGGAGGAGGGACCGTCGCAACCGTGGCCGGTGTCGTGTCGGGCGGTGCCACCGGCGCTTCCTGTGTCGGCGCCGCGCTTGCGGTTGCACTCAACCAAGGCATTGCCGTCAGGACGAACGCCGCGAGCACGGCACCGACCGTGGTCAGTGCGAGGACGCGTCGGAACTTCGGCGTTGAGTGGGGGGACGAGGCGGTCATCGGCGTCGAGGCGCGCGAACGCCTCCTTCAAGATCGGCTGCGAGAGGCCAAAACTTCAGTGTTCGGGTCACGCCATCTGTCGATCAGCGCCAACAACTCGGACAGCGTGCCGATCTCGGCATCGGGCTCGACATCGTATGGAGGGACGACCGTGCTGACGCGCAGCACGGTCCGCATCCCGACCCGTTGCGCGCCGTGGATGTCGTCGTACGGACGGTCACCGACGAACACGGCCCGTGTCGGATCGTCGAGGCCGACCGCAGCCAGCGCGTCGATGAAGACCGAGGGATGGGGCTTCACGTACCCGAGATCACTGGTGTAGAGACGAGCGTCGATGAGGCGGGCCAAGCCGTCACGCTCGAGGAAGTGCTCGTGGAAGGAGCGGGGCCAGTTCGTATTCGACAGCATCCCGATCCGCAGGCCGCGGGCGCGTAGCGCCTGCAGCACCTCGGCGGCATCCGGCTCGTGGCGGATGTGTTGGGTCCACCCGTCGAGGTGACGGGTCGCCGCCTCTTCGAGTACGGCGTCGGTCACATCGAGGCCGAGCTCGTCCGACGCGGCCTGCAGGATGTCGGCCAGCCGCCAGCTCTCGAGCGTCGTGGTCGTCCGGTCCCAGAACCGCTGGTCGATGGCGGCCAGAGCCGAGACGAGCTCGTCCTCCCGCGCCGGCTCGAGATGATGCGCGGCGAGGCGCCACAGATCGAGCAGGTCAGCGCGCCCGAGGTCACTCGTGGTGAGGGTTCCACCCCAGTCGAACAGCACGGCATCCACCGACACCGATGGCAACGTACTGGTCGCGATGGGGACCGTTCGCTCGGCCCGGCCCTACGCTCTTGGCCACATGTCCGTTCCGACCCGTACTGCGCCAGTGCCACCCAGCCTGGCCCTGGTCGCGGGCCGGGTCGAGCAGCGACTGTCGCAGCTGTTCGACGCGGAGATCGACCGTTGGGGTGCGCTCGACGACGACTTGGTCGAGCCGCTGCTGGTGCTGCGCCGCTTCGTCCTCGACAGCGGCAAGCGGTTGCGTCCGGCTTTCTGCCACTGGGGCTACGTCGGCGCGGGAGGCGACGAGGACGATCCTGCGATCGTCGACGCGGGTGCCGCCTTCGAATTGCTGCAGGCGTTCGCGCTCGTGCACGACGACGTGATGGACGGCTCAGCGACGCGGCGCGGCGCGCGGACCGTGCACCTCGCCTTCGACGACCGTCACGTCGTCGAGCAGTGGCGGGGCGAACCGAGACGCTTCGGTGAAGGTGTTGCCATCCTCATCGGCGATCTCGCCCACGTGTATGCGGACCAGTTCATGATCGGTACCTCGCCTCAGGTCGCCGAGATCTGGAACGAGTTGCGGGTCGAGCTCAACGTCGGCCAGTACCTCGATGTCCTCAGCACTGCACGCAGCGATACCGAACTCGCCCGCGCTCGCCGCATCGCCCGATACAAATCGGGCAAGTACACGATCGAGCGGCCGTTGCACGTCGGTGCCGCCCTGGCCGGCCGGTTCCCGCAGTTGCAACCCGCGCTCTCCGCCTACGGCGATCCACTGGGCGAGGCGTTCCAGCTTCGCGACGACATGCTCGGCGCGTTCGGGGAACCGGCAGTGACCGGCAAGCCGGTCGGTGACGACCTGCGCGAAGGCAAGCCGACGCCGCTGATGGCGGTCGCCACTGCTCGCGCCGACGGGCATCAGCTCGCGGTCCTCTCGCTCGTCGGCTCGCCGGATCTGTCGGCGCCCGACATCGTGGCGATCCAGTCCGTCCTCGTCGACACGGGCGCCGTCGACGAGATGGAAGCGAGCATCGACCGTCTCGCGTCGGACGCGATCGCGTCGATCGAACGGGCAGCAGTCGCGCCCGATGCGATCACCGCGCTGGTGGAGCTCGCGCAGTACGTGGCCTGGCGCAACAAGTAATCCGGCGCGCTGCCGCGCGACACGCCGCGTATCGCGAGTGGTGCGTTCCTGACGGACCGTGCGGGACTGGCCCCGGTTCGCGCGGGGCACATCTATAGTCTCTGACCGAGTGCAGCCCGTGATCGAACCAGCTCAGAGCGAGGCCGAGATCCGGGCGCTTGAAACCGACAAACTGCGTTTTCAGACACTTCTGGAACGGTCGGCCGAAATCGTCATCGTCACGGACGGGCGCAACCAGATCACCTACATCACGCCGTCGGTCGAGCAGGTGCTCGGCTATCCCCCGGATCGCTTCGTCGACGGCCTGTGGGCGATCGTGCATCCCGACGACCTCGCGACCGCCCACGAGATGTCGAACCGCTGCCGCTCGAACCCGGGCGAGTTCGTCCGGGGAACCGGTCGGCATCTTCATGCCGACGGCACGTGGCGCACCATGGACGTGACAGCCGTGAACCTTCTGCACGACCCCGCGGTGCGAGGCGTCATCACCAACCTGCGTGACGTGACCGAGACGAGCCAGGCCGTCGAGGCGCTACGAGCGAGCGAGGACCGGTTCCGAGCGCTCGTCGCCAACCTCAGCGATGCGATCAGTGTCGTGTCCCGCGAGGGCAGGTTCACCTTCGTCGGTGAGTCCGTGGCCCGTGTGCTCGGGTACGCGCCGGACGACCTCGTCGGCGCCGACGTCTTCTCGCTCGTGCATCCCGACGACGCCGACAAGGCCGCAGAGGTCGGCCGCGAGCTCCTCGACCATCCGGGCACGTCGCTCGTCTACGAGATGAGGGGAAAGCACGCCGACGGAACGTGGCGGTGGATCGAGGCGACCGGCACGAACCATCTCGACACTCCGAGCGTGCGCGGCATCGTCTTCAACTTCCGCGATGCGACCGAGCGGCGGGCGTCGCAGGAGAAGCTCCGCGCCAGCGAAGAGCGATTTCGGACGCTCGTGCAGCACGCCTCCGACGTCGTGCAGATCATGGACCCCGACGGGCGCATCACCTGGGTCAGCCCCGCGGTCGAGCAGATGCTCGGCTACGAGCCCCACGAGATCGTTGGCCTGCTCGGATCCGACCTCTGCCATCCCGAGGACTACGACGCCGTCTACGCCGAGTTCGCGGAACTGGTTCGCGCGAGTGGCAGTTCGTCGATGCGCATCGAGTCGCGCACGCGCCACAAGGACGGCTCATGGGTGTGGGTCGAGAGCATCGTCACGAACCACCTCGCTGATGCAGGTATCAGCGGTGTCGTGGCCAACATCCGCGACATCAACGACCGGAAGGAAGCCGAGCACGCGCTGCGCGTCAGCGAGGCGCGATGGCGCTCGGTGGCAGACGCATCGCCAATCGGCATCTACGAGCTCGACGCAACGCCGACGCTGACGTTCGTCAACGAACGCTGGCAGGAGATCACCGGTATCACCGATGCCGCCGCCATCGGCAGCTTCTGGCAGCCGTTCCTGCATCCGGACGATCGCTCGACGATGGCAGAGCAGTGGGCGTCGTCCGGCGCGCAGGGCAAGCCGTTCCGCGGCATGTTGCGGGTCGTGCGGCCCGAAGGGCAGGTGCGGTGGGTGATGTCGGCCACCGAGCCGCTGTTCGACGAGGGCGGCACCCTCACCGGCCACGTGGGAACGATCGACGACATCACCGAGCGACTCGTCGCGCAACGCGACACCGAGCGCCTGTCGGACATCGTCGAGGCGACGAGCGATCTGGTCGTGATCAGCGATCGGAAGAACACGATCCTCTACATGAACGGCGCGGCGCGGCGCTTCTTCCATCGCGGCCCGACCGAGCCGGTGGACGACTTCGACTTCACGCCCTTCACGCCACCGTGGGCGCAGGACGTGTACATCCACGACACCCGGCCGCACCTGCGTGAGCACGGCATCTGGAGCGGCGAGTTCGCGTACTACCGCGACGGCGCGGAGATCCCGGTGTCCGCCCTCTTCCTCGCCCATCGCGACAGTGAAGGAGGCATCGAGTTCGTCTCGTCGGTGACGCGCGACATCAGCGAACGCAAGGCGTTCGAAGAACGGCTCGAGTACCAGGCCACCCACGATCCGCTCACGGGGTTGCCGAACCGCACGCTGTTCCTCGATCGTCTCGAGCTCGCGCTCGCGCGGAGCCGGCGCAGCAACCGCATGGTGGCAGTGCTGTTCTGCGACCTCGACCACTTCAAGGTGGTCAACGACAGCCTCGGTCACAGTGCCGGAGATCGACTGCTCGTGGCGATGGCGCAACGGCTGCGCGACGCGCTGCGTCCGGGTGACACCGTGGCCCGGTTCGGAGGCGACGAGTTCGTCATCCTGTGCGACGAGCTCACGACCCAGCAGGACGCGGTCTACATCGCCGAGCGCATCCATCGTGCTGTGGTCGAGCCGCTCACCGTCGGCTCCACCGAGGTGTTCGCCGCCATGAGCATCGGCATCGCCTTCGCACGCGCCGACACAGGGCCCGAGACGATGATCCGAGACGCCGACGCGGCGATGTACCTCGCAAAGGAGCGAGGCCGCGCTCGCTACGAGGTCTATGACGAGACGATGCGCGCCACACTCGTCGAGCGACTCGACGTCGAGTCTGCGTTGCGGCGGGCGCTCACTCGCCACGAGCTGCGCGTGTTCTACCAACCGACGATCGACCTGGCTACGGGCGCGATCGTGGGCGTCGAAGCGTTACTGCGATGGGATCACCCCGAGCGCGGTTTGTTGACCCCTGCCGACTTCATCGACGTCGCCGAGGAGACGGGGCTCATCGTGCCGATCGGTGCGTGGGTGATCGAGCAGGCGTGCCGCCAGGCGCAGCGTTGGCAGGTGTCGCGTCCCGCGGCCGAGCACCTCCTCGTGAGCGTCAATTTGTCGGGCCGCCAGCTCGACACGCCGACGTTGATCGACACCGTGCGCGAGGTCATCGAGCGCACGGGCGTCGATCCGAGCCTGCTCGGCCTCGAGATCACCGAGAGTGTCGTCATGCGCGATCCGGTGGCATCGACGGTCGCGCTACAGGCGCTGAAGGATCTCGGCGTGCGGCTCGCCGTCGACGACTTCGGCACCGGCTACTCCTCGCTCGCCTACCTTCGCCGCTTCCCCGTCGATCTGCTCAAGGTCGACCGTGCGTTCGTCGACGGCCTCGGCCCCGACACCGGCAACGCGGAGGACCGCGCCATCGTCGCCGCGGTCGTCAGCCTGGCGCACACCCTCGGCATGCAAGCGATCGCGGAAGGCGTCGAGACCGCCGAACAACTGGCCGAGTTGCGAGCCCTCGACTGCGACATGGCCCAGGGCTTTCTCATGGCCAAGCCGTTGACCGCACCTGCGCTCGACGATCTGCTGGCTCGCCGACCCCGCTGGTGAGCGTCAGTTCTGGCGCGTCGAGAGGAGGTCGCGGATCTCGACGAGGATGTTCGCCTCGTCCGACCTTTCGACCGGATCGGCCTCCTGACCGCGCTTGCGCCGCTCCGCGAGCACGTTCAGCGGCTTCACCACGAAGAAGAACACCGCCACGGCGATCAACACGAACGAGATCACGTCGGTGATGAACTGCCCGTAGCGGAGCACGGCGTCGCCGTGCAGTCGCCATGTGAGATTGCTGAAGTCACGACCGCCGACGAGGCCGATGATCGGGGTGAAGATGTTGGCTACCAACGAGTTGACGACATCCTTGAATGCCGCGCCGATGATCACGCCGACCGCGAGATCCACGACATTGCCGCGCATGATGAATGCCTTGAATTCCTTGACCATGTGCGGGCGGTCTAGACGACGGTCGACGATGTGAACAGGGTGTGTTCGATGACCGCCGCCGGTTGCGGCTCACTGAACAGGAAGCCCTGCGCGAGCTCACATCCCATCGACCGGAGTTCGACGAGTTGGTCCTCGCGTTCCACACCCTCTGCGATCGTCGTGAGACCGAGCGTGCTTGCGAGCTCGATGACCGCATGGGCAATAGCCGTGTCCGCCTCGTTGCGGCCCAGCCCGTCGACGAGTCCGCGGTCGAGCTTCACGTAGTCGAGCGGCAGGGCCCGCAACGACGTCAGCGACGACGCCCCCGTACCGAAGTCGTCGATGCCGACAGTGACGCCCATCGTCCGCAGCGCCTCGAGCGACTCGAGAGCGCGGCTCGGCGCGCGTCGCATCGCCATCTCGTCGAACTCGAGGCTGAGCATCGACGGCGCCAGCCCGCAATCCCCGAGCACCCGGCACACCTGGTTGATGAGCGTCGGATGTCCGAGCTGGCGCGGCGACAGGTTGATGGCGACCCGGCCCGGCGCGCCGTGGCCGAACTGCATCCGCCACGTCGCCATCTGGTTGCAGGCGGCGTCGAGCACGCCGGCGCCGATCGTCACGATCAGGCCCGTCTCCTCCGCGATGGTGAGGAACTCGCTCGGCGCCACCAACTCACCGGTCGACCGCTGCAAGCGCAACAACGCCTCCACGGATTCCATCCGGTTCGACGTGAGGTCGATGACCGGTTGGTAGTGCACCACGAGATCGCCCTGCTCGAGGGATTGGCGTAGGAGCAGCTCGACGCTCAAGCGGCGCACCGATTCCGCTCGCAACGTTGCATCGAACATCTCGCAGCGGTCCTTACCGAGCGCCTTGGCGCGGTAGAGCGCAGCATCCGCGTCGTGCAACAACAGCTCGGGCGTGGCTTCGCCGCGGTCGAGCGCGATACCGACGCTGACCGTCACGGCGATGGAGTGGTGGCTCCCGAGCACGACCAGATCTGCGATCGATACCCGTATGCGCTCCGCGAACGCGACCGCGGCGGCCTTGTCCTCGATGTCCTCCGCCAGGATGACGAACTCGTCGCCACCCATGCGGGCCACCGTGTCGCCGGGACGCACGGCTTGGCGCAGCCGCTCGGACACGGTGACGAGCAGTTCGTCACCGGCCGCATGCCCGTGCCCGTCGTTGACGAGCTTGAAGTCGTCGAGGTCGAGGTACAGCACCGCGAGTCCGGCGCCACGTCGGCGTGCCCGTCCGAGCCCTTGGTCCATGCGGTCGAGCAACAACTGCCGGTTGGCAAGACCGGTAAGGGCATCGTGCAGTGCGCGGTACGCGACCTGTTCGGCCGCGATCACGCGTTCGCTCACGTCGCGGCTGTTGGTCACGACCGCTTGCACGTCGGGGTCGTCGAGCATGTTCGTGGCCAGCGTCTCGAAGTGCCGCCACGTGCCGTCTGCGTGACGGATGCGGAACTCGACGGCCTCGACCGGGCCCGGCCGCGTGAGCGCATTGTTGAATGCACGCTCGACGTTGTCGCGATCGTCACGGTGGACGAGATCGACGAAACGCAGACCGATCGGCGCGGTGTCCGCGAACCCGAGCACGCGCGTCGACGACGGGCTCACCCACGTGATGCGGCCCTCGGCGTCGAGAAGGCAGATGACGTCGGTCGCATGCTCGACGAGTGCTTCGAACCAACGTTGCTTGCGCTGAAGCGACAGCTCGGCTTCTCGCGTCGCGGTGACGTCTTCGGTGATGCTGATGACGTGCGAGAGCGTGCCGTCGACCAAGCGCGCTTGTGCCACTCGCGGCTCTGCCTGGTGCGGCGCGTCATCACTCCTGCGATGACGGTGCAGCACGAGGTAGACGAGCGCGCTTGCAGCAAGGGCTGCCGCCACGACTGCCAACCCCACCATCGGTCCCTCTCATCGGCACACGGAGGGTGGCCACTGAAGCGATCCTTCGCGGAATCCGCCGCTTCAGTCGAGCGCGGCGTACAGCGCCAGCGCGTCGGGGAGGGAGAGCGAGACCACGCCTGGTTCCTGAACGACCGCTTCGAGCCATTCGGGACGGTTCACCGCCGCGACCGCGATCGGGTGCTCGAGCGGTGACGCCTGCGTCGCCATCCGAGCGAAGCTCGTCGCGTAATCGGGCGGCCGCAGATCGCGCGACAACTCGGCGAGCGCGAAAGGGTCAGGGGGTGCAAGCGCGTCCGGGTCGATGACGCTCAACATGGGTGAACCGGGCCCGTTGCCGCCCCCGAGCACGCCGGCCCCATCGAACAAGATGGCGCCCTGCACGAGGTCCGGACGTGCGCCGGCAACGAGCAACGCGACATAGGCACCGAGCCCGCGCCCGAGCACGGTCGAAGGCCCGAGCACGCGCAGCGCGCCATCCGCATCGGCCATGAGGACCTCGGCCGTATAACCACCGCCGCGCGGGATGGTCGACGCCCCATGACCGGTGAAGTCGAGCGCGGCAATCGGACCGTGCCACGAATCGAGGTACGCGGGCGTGTCGTCGGGCGCGCGTTCTCCGAGACCATGCAGCAGGAGCAATGCTCGACCGGGACCGCCGCGCAACTCGTGCAGGGCGAGCTCCGCCCGGCCACGCGACAACGTGCGGACGCGGGTCTTCGACTCGCCGCGAGGCGCGCCGAGGGCCGCGGTGTCCGGCGCCCCGGTGCCCGGACCAACGGGTCCCCACGCGGCACCGTCGGCCGGGGGGTCACCGAGGAAGTCGAGGACGAGATCCGCGACCTTGCGCGGCTGCTCGACATGAACGAAGTGGCCGGCCTCCGGCAGTGGTACGAACCTTGCGCCGGGCGGCAGGAAGGGTTCGACGTCGGCGGGCTGCGTGCCCCACCCCATTGGCTCGTTCTGCAGCCCGAGCACACCGAGCACCGGCATGCCGAGACCGGGCATGCGCAGCATCGACCACTCCGGGCGCCACGGGCCGGACCCGCCGAAGCGAAGGACGGGATCGAGCTTCCAGCGCCAGAGGTCACTGTCACCGTCGACCGGTTGCGCGCCGATCGGCACGAGGTAGCGCAGCCAGTCGAGGGTGAGCCGCGGATTCATGCGCCGGCGCCGCTCCGCCAGCTCCTCGATCGTGCCCGGCTTGCGCGCCTTCGAACTCGACTCCGCGCGATGGTCGAGCCAAGCGCGTAGCTCCCCTGCGAGCAGGCGACGGCGTTCGTGGTCCGGCACGTCGGGCCAGTTGCGGCGCGAGGGCAGCCCGTCGAGGTTGACCAGATGCGTGCAGCGGTTCGGCATCGCGTCCGCCAGTTGCATGAGGACGCTGCCGCCCTTGGAGTGCCCGATGAAGGGCACCGGCCGGCGGGTCGTGCTGTCGAGGACGGCGAGCCCGTCGCGCACGTCGGCCTCCCAGCTGTACATCACGGCGTGCTCGGAGTCACCGTGGCCTCGCTGATCCCAACCCACGACCCGCCAGCCACCGTCGGCCAGCAGCGACGCGAAGCCGTCGAACGTCCCCGCGAAGTCGAATCCGCCGTGCGCGAGCAACACCGGCGGCGCGTCAGGCGCGCCCCACTCGGACACTGCGAGGCGCAAGCCGTGGTCGGTCACCCAACGCTGACGGTCGGGACGGCGCGCACCGGGGTAAGTAATTCGGGTATCGGAGCCCACGACCCACTTTCATGCAGAGACCAGGCGAGATGCCAGCGAGACACGGCATCGCCCACTCAGCCCGACGCGGGAGACAACATCACGTCAGTGGCAGCCGTTGCGCACGCACTTCGAGTGCTCCTCGTGGAACACGACCCGAAGATGGCGTTGCTCGTCGGTGACATCCTCGCGGGCGACGGGTACGACGTCGTCGGCGTCACCGTGGCGGACGATGCGCTCGTGCAACTCGACGACGTCGATCCCGATGTCATCGTGCTCGACGAGGTGATGCCCGAGAGCGAGGGGCTCGACGTCGCCGACGAGATCCGAGAGCGGCGGGCCGAGCAGCCCATCGTGATCTTCAGCTCGCTGTTCGATCGCCGGCTGCGCCACGAGTCCCATCAGCGCGGCTACGTCTACTGCGAGAAGGCGGACGGCATCGACCGGCTCGAAGCCTGCATCCGCGAAGCCTGCCGTCGCCCCCGGGAGCGCTCGTAGGGTGGCGTGATGCGCCCCGAGGACGTGTTACCGCACCGGCCACCGTTCCTGTTCGTCGACGAGCTCGATGAGGTCGTGCCGGGTACGTCGGCGCGAGGGCGCTGGCATCTCACGGGTGACGAGGCGTTCTTCGCTGGTCACTTCCCCGGGCGGCCGACGTTGCCGGGGGTGCTCATGGTCGAAGCGCTCGCGCAGCTCGGCGGCGTCGTGGTGCTGGCCGACGAGCGCTACGCGGGAAAGCTGCCGCTGTTCGGCGGTATCGACAAGGCGCGGTTCCGAGCCCAGGTCGGGCCGGGCGACACGCTCGAGCTCGAGACGCGCATGGACAAGTTGAGCGCGATGGCGGGACGCGGGTCGGGGACGGCTTCGGTCAACGGCAAGGTGGCGTGCGAGGCGTCGATGCTCTTCGTCGTCGTGTCGGCGTGAGCAACGACGCCGTCATCCGTACCTGGCTAAAACGCGCAAGGTCGCCCGGACGAGCCCGTGACGTCCGGACGACGCTGCAAGGAACTGGCTGCGAGAAAGCTGACAGTGCTGGGTCAGACTTCTTCGCGAGACATCTCCTCGAGACAACGACGGATCTCCGAGACACGGAAGCGTCGATGGCCCCCCAGCGTGCGGATGGCCGTGAGCTTGCCGGCTCGGGCCCAACGAGTGACCGTCTTCGGGTTCACACGGAAGAGGGCGGCGACCTCAGACGGTGTGAGAAGCGCCTCAGGTGCGTCGAAGTCGTCGTTCTGCGCCATCAGGCTGGATCCTTTGCTCGTGGGACTGCGACCTACTCGGCCGCCATGTCCGATTGCTCCCTAGAAGATACGAAGGAGACAACGAGCGAGCCATAGCCCGTTGGTGTCATTTGCCGAGGTTGTCACTAACTAGTCAGGACTCCGCCTTCGCTGCCTCGTGCAGACTGGTCTCCATGCTCGAGATCGTCGCCGCGCACGGGGCCGAGCAGGTGTCGATGACCGCCGATCCGGTGACCGGACTGCGCGCCATCGTCGCCATCCACTCGACCGTGCTCGGCCCCAGTCTCGGCGGCACCCGCTTCCGGACCTACGACTCCGAAGACGAGGCGTTGACCGACGTGCTGCGACTCGCGCGCGGCATGACCTACAAGCACGCGGTCTGCGGCAACGATCTCGGCGGCGGCAAAGCCGTGATCATCGGGGACCCGGCCCGGTTGCGGTCCGACGAGTTCATCCGGACCTACGCCCGGTTCATCGATCGCCTCGAGGGCCGGTACCTCACGGCCGAAGATGTCGGGACGACCCAGGCGGACATGGACCTCATCCGTACCGTCTCCCCGTACGTCACCGGGGTGAGCGAGCGCCTCGGCGGTTCGGGTGACCCGTCGCCGGCCACGGCGTGGGGCGTGCTCCACGCGCTGTATGCCGTGGGCGAGCGCCTCTGGGGCGACGCATCGCTGGCCGGACGACACATCGCAGTGAGCGGCGTCGGCAAGGTCGGCCGCGCCCTGGTCGACCACCTCGTGGACGCCGGCGCCCGCGTCACGATCGCCGACGTCCGCGACGACCTCGCCGCCGAGGTCGCGCAGTCCTCAGGCGCTGAGGTCGTGAGCGCGACGGACGTCCACAAGGTGCGCTGTGACGTGTTCAGCCCGTGCGCGCTCGGTGCCGTTCTGAACGAACGCACCATCCCGGAGTTGCAATGCGACGCGGTCTGCGGTTGTGCCAACAACCAACTGGCGGGCGAGGAGGACGGCGAACGACTGTCGTCCCGCGGCGTCCTGTACGCGCCGGACTTCGTCGTGAACGCGGGTGGTGTCATCAACATCGCGCAGGAGCGCGGGCCGGACGGCTACGGCCACGACCGCGCCTGGGATCGCATCGCCGGCATCGGTGCGACGATCAGCCGCGTCTTCGCGCTCGCCGACGAGCATGCGATCACCCCCGCCGAGGCCGCCGACCGCCTCGCCGAAGAGCGGCTCGACGCCGCCGCGGCCGCCGCCGCGAGTCAGCCTTCGTAGTCGAAGCCCAGCTCCGGTGCGGTGACGAGGGGGCGGAACGCAAAGCCGTCCTTCTCGCACAACGCGGCCGCAGTACCACCCCGGTCGACGACCGGGATGGCGATCACCGGTTCCGCACCCGCACTGCGCACGGCTCCTGCCGCTTCGACGAACGCGACGCCGCGTGTGATCGCATCGTCGGTCAATGCCACCCGATCACCGTTGCGCAACGCGCCCGCGATGCGGCCGCCCGCGCCGTGATCCTTTTCTTCCTTGCGCACGCTGAAGCTGCGCAGCATCCGCCCTCGGGTCGCGGCGACGGCGGCGACGGAGAATGCGATCGCGTCCGCTCCCATCGTCAACCCGCCGACGGCGTCGATGTCATCGGGCAGCACGGCGAGGAAGGCGTCGGCCACCAACAACATGCCTTCGGGCGAGCACGTCGTCTGCTTGGCGTCGATGAACCAGTTGCTCTGTTTGCCCGATCGCAACACGAAGTCGCCGCGCTTCACGCTGTGCTCGAGCAGATGCTCGATGAGCCTCTGCTCCATCAGAGTGGGAGCGTCCCGTTCAGCAAGCGGGCCACCTCGTGGAGCAGGACCGGCGCGTTGAACGGCTTGGCGAGGTACCCCGCGGCGCCCATCGACACCGCGTGCTCGATGTCGGCCGGGGCCGACTTGGCGGACACGACGAGTACCGGCGGCGAGTCGCCCCGCCCTTGCAGGGCCTCGAGCACGCCCCAGCCGTCGAGCACCGGCATCATCACGTCGAGCACGACGACGTCTGGGTGGTCTTTCGTGATGCGTTCGAGCGCCCGCATCCCGTCCGCCGCGAGCACGACCTCGTGACCCGCGCCTTCGAGATTCAGGCGGTGCAGCAGAAGGATGTCCGGTTCGTCGTCGACAACCAGGATGCGCGCCATGTCCTCACGGTGCTCGTCGCTTGTCCGGCGAATCTAGCTGTGACGCATGTGGACGAGCGCGCTTCCTGGCTCGACCACACCAACCTGACGGGCAGCGTGGCCTTGCCCGCGCAACACGTCGATGGCGCGGTACACGTCATCAGCCGGCACCACGAGGATCATGCCGAGCCCGAGGTTGAAGACCTTCTCCATCTCGTCGTCGTCGATGTCACCGGCGCGTTGGATCTCGTCGAAGATCCGGGGTGGCTCCCACGACGAACGCTCGATCACGGCGTCGGAGTGATCGGGGAGCACGCGTGACAGGTTGCCGGGGATGCCGCCGCCGGTGATGTGCGCGACAGCATGGACGTCGACGACTCGTTCGACGGCGAGCACTGCGGGTGCGTACACGATCGAAGGTCGCAGCAACTCTTCTGCGAGGTCGTGGTGAGCGCCCTCGAACGCCGGCGCGTGCAGCGATCGTCCTCCCTGCTCGAGTAGGACGCGACGGGCGAGCGAGTAGCCGTTCGACCGCAGGCCCGGCGACGGCAGACCGATGAGTGCGTCACCTGGTTGCACCCGCTGGCCCGTGATCAGCCGATCGCGCTCGGCGACCCCGACCGCGAAACCGACGAGGTCGAACTCGCCCGGGTCCATCGCGCCCGGATGCTCGGCCATCTCGCCACCGATGAGTGCGCAGCCTGCTTCTCGGCAGCCCTGCACGATGCCGTGCACGAGTTGCTTGATGTGCGCGGGATCGAGCTTGCCGACCGCGATGTAGTCGAGGAAGAACAGCGGCTCGGCGCCTTGGCACACGAGGTCGTCGACGCACATGGCCACGAGGTCGATGCCGATCGTGTCGAACTTGCCGACCGCCTGCGCGATCAGCGCCTTGGTGCCGACGCCGTCGGTCGACGAGACGAGCACCGGGTTGGTGAAGCGATGCTGCGGGAAGGCGAACAGCCCACCGAAGCCACCGATGTCGCCGATGACCTCGGGGCGGTAGGTCGACCGCACATCCGACTTGATGGCTTCGACCGCGGCCTCGCCCGCCGCGATGTCGACTCCCGCCTCCCTGTAGGTCTCCGGCACCTGCGAAACGGTACCGGCTGGCCGGGTCCGATCAGCGACGTCCGGCGCTCAACGCAGGCGCTCGTCCACTGTTCACGCTGTGGTGGAACTGGTTGGACTCACGGAGCGCGCTGAAGGAGAACTTCGCCAGCCGTTTGGCGACGGCGCTGCGCTTGCGACCCGACCACATGGTTCCCACGGCGTCGCTCCCGCGGCGGACGCGATGGTTGACGTCCACCTCGACCATCGTGACGCCGCGCCGGGCGGCGAGGATCGTCAGGTAGAGGTTGGGGACGAGCGCGTCGTCGGGGATCCACTTGAGAAGATCGTCGAGCAGCGAAGCGCGGTAGCCGCGCAAGGGGCAGTTCGCATCGCGGGTGGGCACGCCGAAGCCGGTACCGACGTAGAGGCGCAGGCCTCGAGTCATGATCATGCGGAACCACGGGTCGTACCGGAACCGCCGCACGCCACACACGGCATGCGCGCCGTCGTCGAGCAGGACCGCAATGCGACGCAGGTCGCTGCCGAGGAACTGGCCGTCGCCGTCGACCTGCAGCACGAGATCGGCGCCTGTCTGGATTGCGCGCCGGTACGCCTCGAGCACGGTCGGCCCGTGACCCCGGTTGTCCTCGTTGCGCACGACGATGACCTCGCCGTCGACGAGCTCGCCGGCCTTGCGGGCGGCTTCCGACGTGTCGTCCGTCGATGCGTCGTCGACCACGACGAACGTGACGCGGTCGGCGCGACCCACGAGCGCGTCATCGATTTCGAGCAGGAACTCGACGAGCGATTCGGCTTCGTTGTGGGCAGGGATGGCGATGGCTACCGAAGGCAGCGACACGACTCACGCTCCGAGCTGTTGCAAGACCTCCTCGGCGCAGCGAAGTGCTCGGCCGATGGCTTGGTCCTGGTCGATGTAGGTGTAGGTCGACAGGCGTCCACAAAAGAACGTGGGAACCCCGTCCAACCTTGCGCGTGCTTCGACCTGGAGCCGCTCGTTGACCTGCTCGTGACGGCGATCCGGCGTTGGCACCGGGTAATGCTTCGCCGCCGCACCCGGATATTCTTCGCTCACCACTGTGCCGTCGACGTGCTGTCCGGTGGCGTGCTTCGTCTCGACCGTTCTCGTGTAGGGCACCCGCGGTGACGGCCGGTTCACGACGTACGCGGGCGTGACGGTGCCCGACGGCTCGTCGACCGGCACGTAGCGCGAGCGCATGTGGATCCCACGCCACTCGAGCGTGCCCGGCCGGCCGAGGAAGTCGTCGAGCGGGGAGGTGATGACGACGGCGCGGGGCCGGCCGACGATCTCGTCCACGTCCTCGGCGGTCACGGTCACTCCGCAGGTCGTGGGCACGCATTGCAGGATCGACTCGATGATGCCGTTCACGCCATCGGGCGGAAAGAACTCCCACGCGTCGCGGAACAGTCGTGTGTAACCGTCGGATCGGAGATCGACCCGCTTCGGCGCCAGCCGGCTCGAGAGCTCGGACGGTTCGCAGCCCCACTGCTTGCGCGTGTAGCCCTCGATGAAGAGCTCGTAGAGGTGGCGCCCCATGAGGCTGACCACCCACGTCTCGAAATCGTCGCCATGCGGTTCCGGCGGGAGCGCGGCCAGCTCGCGCTCGATCATCGACCAGTCCGGGAGTTGCTTCAGCTCATCGATCTGCGGAGGCCACGACAACAGAAAGGGCTCCTCGTCGTCCGGGCGGGCGTACACCTCCGTCAGGACGCGATGCTCGTACGGGCGCGTGAGCCCGAAGCGCTGCACGTACTCCGCCACGGCCGAGTCGGATGTATGGAAGATGTGCGCACCATTCGGCTCGTAGACGACGCCGTTCAACACCTCGGCGCGCGCATGACCACCCACGACCGCATCGCGCTCGACCACGTGCACAGGGCAACCGGCGTCGTGGAGTGCCCGCGCCACGACTGCTCCGGACCATCCCGCGCCCACGACCAGAACCGGTGGAGTCATACGTCGGTAAGGAACGGAGGTCGGCCGGAAATCAGGCGGTCGGCAGTCGAGGCTCGTGCATCGTGCGTTCGAGCTCGCCCGCCGGCATCGTGTTGCGCTCGAGCACGTCCTTGCGAAGGTTCACCGGAACCTCGACGGGATAGTCGCCCGTGAAGCACGCGTTGCAGAAGCCGGCACCTACGGCTCCGGTTGCCTCTTGCAGACCGTCGAGAGTGAGGTAGGCGAGGCTGTCCGCTCCGAAGTACTCGCGGATCTCGTCGACCGTGAGCTGCGCGGCAAGAAGCTCACCGCGGTTGCCGGTGTCGATGCCGTAGAAGCACGGCCACTTCACCGGCGGCGACGTGATGCGAAGGTGAACCTCCACCGCGCCGGCTTCGCGCAACATCCGCACCAACTGCCGCTGTGTCGTGCCGCGCACGATGGAATCGTCGATGACGACCACGCGCTTGCCGGCGATGTTCTCGCGCAACGGGCTGAGCTTCATGCGTACGGCCGACTCGCGCATCGCCTGGCTCGGCGCGATGAAGCTGCGCCCGATGTAGCGGTTCTTCACCAGCCCCTGGCCGTAAGGGATGCCGCTCACGCGCGCAAAGCCTTCGGCGGCGGGCACGCCTGACTCGGGCACGCCCATGACCATGTCCGCGTCGATGGGCGCCTGCTTCGCCAGTTGCTCGCCCATGCGTACCCGGGCCTGGTGGACGTTGTGGCCGTACAACACGCTGTCCGGCCGAGCGAAGTACACGAACTCGAACAGGCACAGGGTCGGCGCCACCGCCTGCGGCGGGAACGGTCGCAGCGAGCGGCAACCCATCGCATCGATCACGACCATCTCGCCCGGATCGAGCTCGCGCACGAAGTGGGCGCCGACGATGTCGAGGGCGGGCGTCTCGGACGCAAGCACCCATCCTTCGTCGAGCTTGCCGAGGCACAGCGGCCGGAACCCGTGCGGATCGCGCACGCCGATCACGCGGCCTTCGTCGGCGAGCACGAACGAGAACGCGCCCTCGAGCAGGGGCAGCACCTCGACCAGGGCTCGCTCGAGCGCACGATCGTCGCTGTGCTGGTCGCGCTGGCGGGCGATCGAGTTGGCGAGAAGCTCGGCGACGAGATCACTGTCACTCGTCGCCGTGCCCGGCAACATGCCTGCTTGCTCGGCCAGCCACTCGGTGTTGACGAGGTTGCCGTTGTGGCCGAGCACGAACTGGTTCGTGTCGACCGCGGTGTCACCGACGCTGCGAAACACGGGTTGCGCGTTGCGCCATTCGCTCGCGCCGGTCGTGGAGTACCGGGTGTGCCCGATGGCGAGATGGCCGACGAGCGGTGCGAGCGTGCGGTCGTCGAAGACGGTCGCGACGAGACCCTGCTCCTTGACCACCATGATCTCGTCGCCGTCGCTCACCGCCATGCCCGCCGCCTCTTGGCCGCGGTGCTGCAATGCGAACAGACCGAGATACGTCATCTGCGCCACGGGCTGGCCCGGCGCGTACACACCGAACACCCCGCACGCTTCTTTGAGCGTGTCGTCTGCTGGTGCGCGCCTCACCGCCGGCTCGGCTGGGATCACGTCCTCATGATAGGGACGGACGGCGCCCTGCCCGACTATCCCGTCGCGTCCTCGACCACGATCTGGAATCGCTCGGCGACGAGGTCGGCGACAGAACGCGAGATGCGGTCGAGGTCTTCATCGCTGAACGAGACCGGTTTGGCCCGCACCGCGATGCGCCGCTTGAGCTGTGTGAGCTCGGTTCGCATGGCCTCGAGCTCAGCAGCGAGAGGCTCGAGGTCGAGCGTCGAGGTCGAGGCGGACCTGCTGGGGCGTCCCATGCCGAAGCGCATTGACTCGATCTCGGTGCGCACCGCGTCGAAGCCGTCGATCACGTCGTTGCGCAGGTCGCGCACGCCCGCCTGCACGTCGGCGACCCCTGCCGTCTGGTCGCTGTTCTCGAGGCGCGTGGTGACCGCGTCGAGCGCGGCGCGCACGTACGCCCGCAGTCCCTCCAGGCTGAGCTCGATCGAGTCGAACCGTTCGAGCACGGCGTCGGTGCCCGCACCAAGGGTCGCGACCTCGGTCGCCGGTTGCGGCCGCGACGGATCCGCCGACGGAGCGATCAGCTCAGCTTCCTCGATATCGGGCTCGATCTCGTCGGGTTCGAGCTCGTCAGCCTCGGGATCGAGCTCGTCAGCCTCGACGACCTCGACGTCAGGATCGAAGGCCTCAGCGGCCGGCTCCTCTTGCTCGACCGCGACGTCGGGCTCGCGCGCACCGAGTGCGGCGTCACGCCACTGCTCCCAACTCGACTCATGAGACGAGTCATCCGACATCGATGCGCGTCCTCTTCGTGGCCGATCTGTCTCCATCACCGAACGGTGGACAGCCTTGCACAGCAACCGCTCGCTAACCGGCCCAAGAGATGATGGTGCCGAAGTCCCACCACAGACTGGACGGTTCCGTCGGCGCGACCGTCGAACGAGGCAAAATACGCCGACCGGCGAGGCTATGCAGGAGCGAGCGTGACCACGATTGCGTCCCCGTCCGCCACCTGCGGGATCACCAACGAAAGGTCAGCGCCGGACGGCGTGACGATCTGGTCGGCCACCGTCGTCGGCCCCGACAGGGGTGCGGCCATGTGCCCGATCGGGATGCGCTGCACGAGCACATGCACACCTCGCGGCGCGCTGAACGGGAACGTGACGGCGACCGGGACATCGACCGTGGGCGCCGCCGATTCACCGCAGTCGAGGTTCATGCCACCGCCACACGTCTCGTGTCGGCCGATCAGCGCGGTGACAGTCGCGGTCGCCGGATCGCGCGTCGCATAGACGCCGAAAGACGGATGCGAGGAGGACGACGCCACGATCGG
>DASXPN010000025.1:0-2793 GCA_036493595.1 Acidimicrobiales bacterium
GGCGGCGCGGCGATGTTCGTCGGGTTCCTCGCCGCGATGGCGGTCGCGTCGCACATGGGCCAGTTCCGCGAGATGTTCGCGGGCAACTCGGAGCCGGTTGGGTTGCTGCTCGGCGCGGGTGTGATGTTCGTGACCGGCGCGCTCGACGACCTGATCGACGTGTCGCCGCCCGCCAAGCTCGCCGGTCAGGTGCTCGCGGCGAGCGTGCTCTGGTGGTTCGGGATCTCGATGTTCTACTTCCGCACGCCGTTCAACCTGTTCGGTGCGGGCGTCGTCGTGCTGTCACCCGACCTGCAGCCGCTGGTGACCGCGCTGTGGGTCGTGCTGATGACCAACGCGGTGAATCTCATCGACGGCCTCGACGGTCTGGCCGCGGGCATCGTCGCGATCGCGGGTGGCGCACTGTTCCTGTTTGCCGACCGCTTGTTCAAGGCGGGCTACCTCGACGGCGACAACATCGCGCCGCTCGTCGCGATCATCGCGGTCGGCGTGTGCATCGGCTTCCTGCCCTACAACTGGCACCCATCGAAGATCATCATGGGCGACGCGGGCGCACTGTTCCTCGGTGTGCTGCTCGCGGTTCCGACGATCACGATCGGAGGACGCACCGACTTCGCGTTCTCCGGCAACACGTTCTTCTTCTTCGCGCCCCTCGCCATTCCCGTGGTCATTCTCGGCGTCCCGATCCTCGACGTCATGTTCTCGTTCGTGCGCCGGCTGTGGCGAAGACAGCGCTGGCACCAAGCCGACGCGGGCCATCTCCATCACCGCCTGATGAACCTCGGGCACGGTCCGCGCCGCACGGTCGCGATGTTGTGGGCGTGGACCGCGCTGCTGTCGGCGGTGGCGCTCGTTCCGACCTACACCAACGAGGGGAACGCGGTGGTGCCGTTCGTCGCGGCCGGTCTCGCGCTCCTGCTCTACGCCGTGTTCCACCCGGGGCTCCGCGGGGCCCGGATACGGATGGAGAAGGCCGCGCACCCGGCCGGCCCGCCTACTTCGGACGCAGTAGTCGATCTCGAGCAGCGGCGCCGCCAGCGGGCTTGACCCGGGTTCGAAAATTAATACCGGTCCGGCCGTAAAAATCCCCTTCTCGGTTTGACCCGTCCCGAATCTTCGCCATAGATTGCGAATAGATTCACAAGCGGGAGCGCGAGCCGGTCCGGCGGCTTCAAGCGCCCGCTCTCGGGGGATGGACGACGGTGGAGCTCCGCGAGCGCGAGACGCAGTGGGTGGGATTCGAACGAGCCCTCGCCCAGTCGCTCGAGATCGTCGTGACCGTGCTCCTCTTCGGTGCGTTCGGGTGGTGGCTCGACGGCCGCTTCGGCACCCGGCCGGTACTGATGATCGTGTTCGGTCTGGTCGGCGTGTTCGCCATCTCGGCGCGCACCTACCTCTGGTACCGGGCCTCGATGGACCGCGAAGAGAAGGGAAAGCCGTGGACGCGCCCCCGCCGGTAGAACGCGACCTCGCGTTCGACATGGTCAAGCACGGGCTGCTGCTCGCGCCGGTCGTCGTGCTCGTCGCCGGCATCGTCAGCGGCTGGGACGGCACCGCGAGCGCGGCGATCGCGTTCGGCATCGTCTGCGTGAACTTCGCGCTGGCCGCGCTGGTCGTCGGTTGGGCCGCCAAGATGGGCCCGGCCGCCGTAGGCGGTGCCGCGCTCGGCGGCTACATCTTCCGCCTCGCTTTGATCCTCGTCGCGCTGGTGCTGCTGCGCCACGTGTCGTGGATCATCCTGCCCTGGTTGGGCTTCACCTTGGTCGGCGCGCACCTCGTGCTCCTCGCATGGGAGACGCGCTACGTCAGTCTGCAGCTGGCCTCGCCCGGGCTCCGCCCGCGCGGGACGATCCCGACTGGAGAGAAATGATTCTCGGCGTCGACGTACCGCCCGTCAGCCACGTCACCATCTGGGGCAGTGGGCCGCTCGGCATCAACAAGACGGTCGCCATCTACCTGTTCGCGCTCATCGCGACGTTCGCCGTCTTCTACTTCGGCACGCGCAAGAAGGACGCGCTGGTGCCGTCGGGCATTCTCCAGAACACCGCCGAGTCGAGCATCGGCTTCGTGCGCAACCAGATCATCATGCAGACGATGGGTGTCGACGGGCTCGGCTACCTGCCGTACCTCGCGACGCTCTTCTTCTTCATCTTCTTCAGCAACATCACCGAGATCATCCCCGGCGTGCAGTTCCCCGCGAACGCTCGCTTCGGCGTGCCGCTCGTCCTGGCGATGCTCACGTGGATCATCTTCAACGTCGTCGGCATCGCGCGGCAGGGCCCCGGCCACTACTTCGTGAACTCGGTGTTCCCTCCGCTCGGCGACATGCCGCTGATCGGCAAGATCCTGATGTACGCGCTGCTGGCACCGATCGAGTTCCTCTCGACCTTCATCATCCGGCCGTTCTCGCTGATGGTCCGACTCTTCGCCAACATGCTCGCCGGCCACCTCATCCTGACGACGTTCGCCGTGCTCACCGCCGCGCTCTGGACGGCGAAGATCACGGTGATCATTGCGCCGCTCTCCTTCGGATTGCTGGTCGCGATGACGGGCTTCGAGGTGCTGGTGAGCTTCCTCCAGGCGTTCATCTTCGCCATCCTCACGGCCGTGTACATCGACATCTCCATGCACCCCGCGCACTGACAAGAAACCAACAAGGAGCACCCACGTGGTCATGCTGCACTTCCTTCTCGCCCAGGCGGCGACGGGATCCGACCCCACCAAGGGTCTGACCGCCATCGGCCGAGGCATCGTCTACGGCGCCGCCGCCATCGGCCCCGGCATCGGCATCGG
>DASXPN010000026.1:0-10923 GCA_036493595.1 Acidimicrobiales bacterium
ACGACTCGCCGAGCTGGTTGGCGCCCACATCGCTGACGCCTACCTCGCCAGATACACGGCCCAGCACCCCATCGACGCGCTGGCTCTTCGCTACTGGCGAGTCGTCCAAGACATCCACTTCCTGCTGTGGAAGCACGGCGCCACCCTCCTGAACACAACAGTTCGTTCTGAGGTCCGCGAGCAGTGGTCGCCGCACACAGACCGGATCGTCGGTGTTCGGTTCAGCGCGCTCACCAGCAGTCGCCCCTGACGGCAGGCCTGTCTCGGAACGCCGGGAACGGGCGCATCGACAGTGACGTTCGCTGCGCCGGTGGTCGCCAGTCGGAGGGATGTCAGGAGAATGCTTCGGCGAGTCCAGTGTCGTTGAACTTCCGCTGGTGTTTGACGCGTTGAACATGGCCGCGTGAACGTGGCGCGGTGTCGACATCAAGGGCGTCGTCTGTCACAGCGATGCCGGCCGCCAATACACGTCAATCGCCTACACCGACCGCCTCGACGAGATCGGCGCGGCGCCGTTGATCGGCACGATCGGCGACAGCTACGACAACGCTATGGCCGAGTCCGTGATCGGGTTGTTCAAGACCGAGTTGCACCGCAACCCCACCGCGCTGCGCGTCAACGGCGGCCACTGTCGCGGCCTCGACGACCTCGAGATCGCCAGCTGCGGTGGGTGTCGTGGTTCAACGACGAACGTCTCCACGGTGAGCTCGACGACCTCACCCCGGCCGAAGTCGAAGACGTCTATTACCGTGACCACTCTCAGCCCGACGCGGCATGAGAAACCCAAACAGATGAGCCTCCATCAAACCCAGGCCGATTCACAGTGGTCATCGTTTGGAGCTCCTGGTTCGCCTCGAACGTGACCGGTTTGGCTTCGCCACGTCGTAGTGCGCGACGAGGTCCTCCACGAACCGTCGGCAGGTCGCATCGGTGGGGTGGCTGTCCTGGATCACGTGGTGCACGGCGAACCCGAATGCCGCCGAGAAGATGGCGCGCGCAGCGTGCTCGTCGCCGACGTAGTGCTCGATCAGCTCGACGAACCCGTCATAGGTGTTGGTCATCACGGTCGACCAAGCAGGGCGGCGCACCGAGGCGAATTGGAGCTCGAGATTGGCGATGAAAGCATCGCGGTTCGGTCCCAGCTCCTCGATCAGGAAGGTCGTCGCCGCGTCGGCCAGCGTGAAAGCACCCGACTCGGAGAGCTCGACGGCCTGGGCGAGGCGGGCAACCCCCGTCGCCGACAAGGACGACAACGTCGCCTGTAGCAGATCGTCGAGGGTGGCGAAGTGGTAGGTCGTCGATGCCGTCGAGACACCTGCCTCGGCGGCGACCGTTCGGTGCGTGACCGAGGAGAGCCCGCCGGCGGCGATCACGCGCACGGCCGCGTCAAGGATCGCTTGGCGGCTGGCTTCACCGCGGACGCGCCGCCCGTCAGTCGCAATCACGCGGACATCAGTTGCAAGGTCCGCTCGGCCGGAGCGGCGGCGTCGATGCGGAAGACCGACACAAGTCGCGTGATCTCCAGGACTCGCACGCAGCTGGGACTCGGATCGCGCAGCACGAGCGCGTGCCCGGTGCGGTCGGCGGTCCGCGCTGCCTCCATCAGAACGCTGATGCCGCTGGCGTCGAGCAAGATCACGCGCGAGAGGTCGATCACGATGTGACCGTCCGCCACCCCGCGATCTCGGGACGTCTCTATTGCGGCGAGCAGCCGGCGAAGTGTCGGCGAGGTGGCCATGTCGACGTCGCCGCAAACCGAGACGAGGGTGGTGCTGTTGTCGAGGGCGGCAACCGTTGCGTGGAACTCGTGATCGCGCATCACTCACACCACTTCCGGCGCGGGACCGTGCACTGGCACGGCCGCCGTCATGATCTTGTCGATCTCCCACAGGTCCTCGTCTTCGAGCTTGACGTCCGTGGCCGCGATGCCCTCGTGCAGATGGTTGGGGCTTCGGGCGCCGACGATGACGACGCTCACCGCGGGGTGCGCGAGCGTCCAGGCCACCGCGAGCTCAGGCAGCGACAGTTCTCGCTCCGCCGCGAATGCCTCGAGCTCGGCGACCACCGCGAGATTGGCGGCGAACGCTTCGCCCGCGAAGTCCGGACTGTGGGAGCGCCAATCATCGGGAGCGAAGCTCGTGTCGGGTGTCATCGCGCCGCCGAGCAGCCCGTGGGCGAGCGCACCGTAGGCGAGTACGCCGATCTCGTGGTCCAAGCAGTACGGCAGCAGATCGACATCGATCTCGTGGCGGAACAGGTGGAACGCCGGTTGTAGCGCGTCGACCGTGGCGAAACGCCGTAGTCGCGCGAGCTGGTCCACGTCGTAGTTCGACGCGCCCACGTAACGAATCTTCCCTTCGGAAACGAGTTCCTGGAGGACCGCGCCCGTCTCCTCCGCCGGCGTGCGGGGATCCGGCCAGTGCACCTGATAGACGTCGATGTAGTCGGTACGAAGGTTGCGCAGCGACTCCTCGACTCCTTGACGTAGCCAATGGTCGCTCGCATCTCGCACCGTCCGGTTGCCCTGCCGGCGCAATCCTCCCTTGGTAGCGATGACGACTTCGTCGCGCCGCCGGCTCGGCCACAGGGCGTCACCCAGGATCCGCTCCGCTTGGCCGAATCCGTAGGCCTGCGCGGTGTCGAAGAAGTTGATCCCGAGATCAACGGCTCCGGCGACGGTGCGCGTGGCGGCGTCGGCGTCGACGGCTCCCCAGTCGCCGCCGAATGACCACGTTCCCAGCGCGATCGTGGACACATTGAGCTCGGTCCTGCCCAAGCGAACCTCGTGCATCGTGCATGTCCTTTCTGAAGTCTCCTCCTGTGCATCATGAACACGAGGTCGGCGGCGCACCTCTCGCGTGCGCGTAGTGGTCGGAGGGCGGACGATTGACAAGCGTTCTCACGCATCCCCTAGATTACTGGACATTCGTACAGATAGTTTCGTTTGATGGGAGTCGCCGAGGTCGTGTCGGATGTGGTCGAATTGCGCGACCGAAGGGAAGGGGCGACCATCGACGCCGATCGTTCTCCGCTGCACCTCCGCGACGCCCTGGGCCGGCTGGTCGATGCTGGCGAGGTTGCGGTGAAGGTGCGAGACGAGATCGGCGCGTCGTGGATGCGCTGTGCCAGCTCGGGATTGAGCCCTGACCGCTTCGACGTGCCGCGTTCGTCAGGTCTGGATGCCGATGGGGCACTCGTGCGCGCCGCCCGCCCCGTGCTCGACCAACTCGCGGAGGACCTTGCCGCGACCAGCACGGCACTGGTGGTGAGCGACGCTGCCGGCCACGTACTCGACCGTCGGGTTTCCGAGCGACCGCTGCAGCATCGGCTCGATCGCGTCCTGCTGGCTCCTGGCTTTGTCTATGCAGAGGATCGCGTAGGAACGAATGCCATTGGCACGGCCCTCGAACAACGCAAGCCATCGATCGTCCTGGGCAGCGAGCACTTCGCCGACGCGTTGACCACGATGTCGTGCGCCGCCGCCCCGATCGGCGACCCGCGCAACGGTCGAATCCTCGGGGTGATCGACCTCACGTGCCGCGCGGACGACAGCTCCCCGCTCATGCTGCCGCTCGCGACACGCGCCGCCCGGGACATCGAGGAGCGGCTCGTCGACGGTTCGGGGGTGAGGGAGCGAGTCGCGCTGCAGCGATTTCTCCGGGCGCGCCGGGGCGCCAAGGGGCCGCTCGTTCTCGTGAGTGACACCACCATGATGACCAACGCCGCGGCTGACCGAGTGGTGGAACCCGGCGACGAGGCTGTCCTGTGGGAGTGCGCCCAGCGATTGCTCGGCAGCCACCGGGATACGGCAACGATCGTGCTGAGTGGCGGAACATCGGTCGAGGTTCGCTGCGAACCCGTGGTCGACGGCGGTGTCGTGGCGGCCGCGGTGCTCCGCCTACAGCCGATGTCGTCCTTGGCCCCCGTCGAGGCCGCACGTCGCGGACCCACGACGTTCGGCTGGGAAAGCTTGACAGACACCGAACGCAGCGTGATCGCGCTCGTCGCCGAGGGCCTGACCAACCGGCAAGCGGGCGAGCGCCTCTTCGTTTCCCGCTACACCGTCGACTTCCATCTGCGCTCCATCTTTCGCAAGCTCGACCTCACCTCGCGCGTCGACCTCGCGCGGATGGCGCTCCAGCGCACCGCGGCACGCGGAAGCTGACCAAGCGGCTTACGCGTTCGCGGGAGGTATCGGCCTTCCGACCGCCGGAGGATGGACGAAACCACTCCGGAGGAGAACACACATGGAACGTGAAGCCATCGTTGCCGAGTTGGAGCCGTTGCTCATCGAACTCACGGACCTCGCTCTCACCGCCAAGCAGACCCACTGGAACCTGACAGGCCCCAACTTCCGGCCGCTGCACCTACAGCTGGATGAGCTGACGGCGGACGCGCGCGACTGGTCCGATCAGGTCGCCGAACGCATCGTCGCCCTCGGCTTCCCCGCCGACGCACGCGTGCAATCCGTCGCCACACTGACCCCGCTCCCGACCTTCTCGCCCGGCTTCATCGAAGACGGCAAGGCAGTGACCGCGGTCGTCGAGCGTCTCGACGAGATCATCGGACGGACCCGCCCGCGCCTGGACCGCACGGAACGGCTCGACCTGGTCAGTCAAGACCTCCTCATCGGAATCACCGCCGGCCTCGAGAAGCACCGCTGGATGTTCTCGGCCCAGCAGGCTTGAGCCATGTCGGCAACGCAAGCTCCGGTTGCGGTGCTGGGCATCGGAGCGATGGGACACGGCATGGCGATCAGCGCGTTACGCGCTGGCATACCGACGATCGTCTGGAACCGCACCCCAGACGCGACCCGAGACCTGACGGATCTCGGCGCGGAAGTCGCCGAGACGGCGGCGGACGCCGCGCGGCGAGCCGCGATCGTCGTGACGATGGTGACCAACACGGAAGCCGTCATGTCGATCGCACGCGACGAGGGAATGCTCGCCGCTCTCGCGCCCGGGGCGATCTGGGCGCAGATGAGCACGATCGGCGTGCGCGGGATCGAGCGCGTCGTGGCCCTCGTCGAAAACGAGCGTGCGGACATCACGCTCCTCGACGCGCCCGTGTCGGGCAGCAAAGACCCAGCGGAGCACGGCCAGTTGACGATCTTCGCGTCGGGCCCCAGCGCGGCACGCACGCGGGTCACTCCGCTCTTCGATGCGCTCGGCCAGCGCACGGTCTGGGTTGGGCCGGTCGGTACGGGTACGCGACTCAAGCTCGTGAACAACACGTGGCTCGCGTTCGCAGCAGAAGCGGTTGCTGCGTCCGTGGCGCTGGCTCACCGGTTCGGGCTCCAGACGGAGGCGGTAGTCGACGCGCTGGAAGGCAGCCCGCTGGTGTCAGCGTGGCAGAACGCGAAACTCCAACGCATCGTCGAGGACGACTTCTCCGCCCAGTTCGCGTTGTCGCTCGCGCTCAAAGACGTGCACCTCGCGATCGAGGCGGCCGACGAGCACGGGTTCGCGGCGCTCGACTGCCTGGCCAGCGAATGGCAGAAGGCCGTCGATGACGGGCTCGGCAACCAAGACCTCACGGTCGTGACGCGCACCCTCGAACTGCAAGGAGAGACACCGTGGCGTTGATCGGGTACACGATGATGTGCGAGCAGGCCGGTCCGAGGCAGTTGGTGCGTGATGTCGCGCTCGCTGAACGAGCGGGGTTCGACTTCGCGGTCATCAGCGACCACTACTCCCCGTGGCTCGACTCGCAAGGCCACTCGCCGTACGCGTGGAGCGTGCTCGGGGCGGCAGCGCAAGCGACCAGCCACATTCCGTTGATGACGTACGTGACGTGCCCGATTCGCCGTTACCACCCCGCGGTCGTCGCGCAGAAGGCGGCAACAATGCAGCTGCTGTCTGACGGTCGATTCACCCTCGGGCTCGGCGCGGGTGAGAATCTGAACGAGCACATCGTCGGCGGACGTTGGCCCATCGCCGGCGTGCGCCACGAGATGCTCGTGGAGGCGGTGGAGATCATCCGACGCCTCTGGGAAGGGGGAACCGTGACGTATCGCGGCAAGCATTTCGACGTCGAGTCCGCGAAAGTCTGGGACCTCCCCGACACCCCTCCGCCGATCGGCATCGGGGTGTCAGGGCCCGCAAGTTGTCGAGTGGCCGGAGAACACGCCGACGTGATGATCGCCGTCGAGCCTCGACGCGAACTCGGCGAGATGTTCGACAGCGCGGGAGGCGTCGGCAAGCCACGCATCGGCCAGATCGCGTTGTCATATGACCCCGACGAGGACATTGCGTTGAAGCGGGCCATCGATCAGTTCCGTTGGTTCACCGGCAACTGGAGGGTCAACGCCGAGCTCCCGGTGCCGGCGTCGTTCGACGCCGCGTCCAAGACCGTGCGCGCGGAAGATGTGTCGAGTCAGATGCCTTGCGGTCCCGACGTCGAGCGACACGTCGCCGGGATACGGGCGTTCGAGGCCGCCGGGTTCACTCAGATCGCGTTGGTACAAGTCGGCGGCGATACCCAAGAGGAATTCATCGACTGGGCGGCAACAGAACTGCTGCCCGCGCTTCGCTGATGACTATCGCGCGGGTAGGGGTTGGTGGCCCCAGCTGCTGATGCGGTCGTAGCGGCGGTTGTCCGGCCATGTCTCGGTCACGAGGCGGGCGCCGTGCCCGATTTCGACCTGGAAGCCTGCGGGCGACGCGACGTAGAAGCTGAACATCTGGTCGTTGGGGTGGTGGCCAAGACCGCTGGCGATGACGCAGTTGGCGTTCCACGCCCGGTCGAAGGCGTAGCCGACGTCGTCGCGGTCAGCGACCTCGACCATGAAGTGGTGCAGCCGCTGCGGTAAGTCGAACGGTGCCCGAGCGAGTGCGAGGGAGTGGTGGCGCGGGTTGCAGTGGTAGAAGCGGATCTCGAGTTCGATGCCGGCGGCGATCTCGGTCTCGACCCAGTCGGTTTGGCGAAGTCCGAGCCCTTCGGTGACGAAGCGGTGGGACTCGTCGAACGCGGTGGTCGCGAACACGACGTGTCCGAACCCTTTGTCGTCGGTCACGAACCCGCCGGCGACGAGCGGCGATGCGAAGGTGTGCGCGGCGTCGGCGAGACCGTGGGCGACCTCGACGCGGACGCCCCAGGGCGCGTCGACGGATGCGAGCTGCTCAACCCTCCGGGCGTTTGCCTCGTGGCCCGTAGCGACAGTGGCCGGGTAGCCGGCGTGCTCCAACCGGGCCACGCTCGCGGCCCACGCATCGGCATCGGCGGCTTCGAACCCGACGAAGGTGGCGTCAGCCGCAGACCCCTCCGTCGCGATGATCCGCCGCGACTTGCGGTCGTTGCACCACGTGTTTGGCGCTTCGCCCGGTATCAGGCCCACGACGTCAGTCAGGAAAGTGCCGAGCGCCGAGGTGTGGGGTACTTCGACGCCGAGGTAGGCGACCTGCAGGTCACCCAGCATCGGGTGTGTCCCAGGGCATCGACGCCGAGACCCAGTGGGTGATCGGTTCGGCTTGGTCGTTTTGGTGCAGGTGCCGCGGCGGCTGCGCGAACGTCGCGTACGGCGTGCACCGCACCACGACTCGTTGTTCCTCATCGGCCATGGCCTTGACGAAGGGTCGGGTGTCCTCGGCGAGCGGCTCGCCGGACATGCGACCGGCCACCGCCATCATCACGTCGACGACGAGGTCGGGATCCTCGTCGACGATGGCGTCGCAATAGACCTGCAGGTAGCTGACCGGCCACCGCTCGTCGAGCACGCACAGGCTGACCTTGCCCAGCCGAGCGACCGTCTTGGCTTTGCTCCGGTCGCGCATGGTCGACACCAACAGCTCGTCGCCGTCAGTCGGCACGTAGTACACGATCGACATCGCCGGGCCGTCAGCGCGGCGAGCGGTGCCGAACACGCAGGTGCGGTGGGTGCGTACGAACGTCCGACGCTCGGACGGGAGCATGTCTCGATCGGTGGGCGGGGTGAACGGCTCGGCCGCCAGTGGCAAGATCTGCATATTATCGAATGATAACATAGGTGCGTGCGACGCACACGAGAGGACATCCGCGAACAGCTGCTCGAGTCGGCGCTGGTCGAGTTCGGCGCGAAGGGTTTCGATGGCGCGTCGACCCGGTCGATCGCCCAGCGGGTCGACGCCCACCAACCGCAGATCAACTACCACTTCGACTCCAAGGAGGCGCTGTGGTTCGCGGCGGTCGACCACCTCTTCGAGTTGCTCGGCGAAGCGCTGGCTGGTGTGCCGCTCGCTGGCGTCGACGATCCGCAGGAGTTGGCGTTGGTGTTCGCGGAGGCGATCCGCCGTTTCGTGCGTTTCGCCGCGGTCCATCCCGAACTGAACCGGATCATGGTGCACGAAGCCACCGAGGACAGCGACCGGCTCCGGTGGATGGTCGACCGCCACGTCCGTCCGCTGTACGACGCGATCAGCGTCGCGTGGCAGCGGCTGCGCACTGCCGGGATCGCCGCGCCGATCGATTCGGCGATGGTGCACTACGTGATCGTCGGCGCCGCCTCGCTCCCATTCGTCAACGCACCCGAAGCGCGGCTCCTCACCGGCGTCGAGCCCACCGACGCCACCTGGGTGGACGTGCACGCCAACGGCCTCGTCGCCACCCTGCTGCCCGGACTGCTCAATCGCTAGCGAACGACCATACATCGATGTATGGTCTTTGGCTTGGTGCGGGTGTCCGATCGGCTGACGCGCAACGACTACTTCGCCGCCGCGATGGCGATCCTTGCCGAGAACGGCGTGGCCGGGCTCACCACGACACGGCTGTGCGATCGACTCGAGGTCACGCGCGGGTCGCTCTACCACCACTTCGAGAGCGGACCCGCGTTCCACGACGCCCTCATCGATCACTGGGAGCACGAGCTGGTCCCCGCGCTGTTGGCGGCCATCGACGCGGTCGAGCCCCGCGCTCGCATCGACCTGCTGCAGCACCTAGCGCTGCACGCCGACCACGACGCCGAGAAGGCGATCCGCGCGTGGGCGCACACCAACCCGACCGTGGCCGCCGCGCTTGCACGCGTCGATGCCGCGCGGGAGGACTCGCTGGCGCGCGCGTTCGTCGACGTCGGCATCGATCCGACGCTCGCTCGGACCTTGTCGCGGATCGGTTTCTCGCTGCTCGTCGGCGCGCAGCAACTCGACGACGCCATCAACCGCAAGCGGCTCGAGGCGGTGCTCGCGGAGTACCGCGCCTGGATCGACTATCGGAGGACCGACGCATGACCACCACGACTGCGGCCACCACCGACGCCGGCGGGCTCTTCCACATCGGCGCCCCGTGGCACGACATGGACGCCTGGCACGAGCAGGTGACCGAGATCCGACAGACAACACCGGTCCTGCGCGTCGACGCCGATGGCTTCTCGCCGTTCTGGGTGCTGACCAAGCACGAGGACGTGTTCGCGGTGTCCCGCGACGACGCGCACTGGAAGAACACCGCGCTGTCGGTGCTGGGCCCCGACATCGGCGCCGAAGAGATGCGGGCGTCCGGGTTCGTCCCGCGCTCGCTTGTGCACCTCGATGATCACGAGCACACGGCCCACCGGCAGGTGACCAACGACTGGTTCAAGCCGGCGGTGGTGAAGCACCGTCAGCCTCGCATCGACGAGATCGCGGACCACTTCATCGATCGGATGCGCGCGCTCGGCGGCAAGTGCGACTTCGCCGTCGACATCGCCCAGCCCTACACGCTGCGCGTGATCATGGACATCTACGGCGTGCCCGAAAGCGACGAGCCGCTGATGATGGACCTGACCCAAGGGGTCTTCGGCGCCAACGACCCCGAGTTCCTCGGCGACGCCGGCGATCCCCAGCAGCGGGTCATGCAGTCAGTGATGTCGTTCATCCAGTACTTCAACGAGATCACCACCGACCGGCGCGCCTGCCCCGCCGATGACCTCGCCACCGTGATCGCCAACGGCGAGATCGACGGGTGCCCGATGGGTGACCAAGAGCGCCTCTGGTACTACATCATCGTCGCCACCGCCGGACACGACACCACCTCGTTCGCGCTCGCCGGGGGACTCGAAGCGCTGCTCCGCCAACCTGAGCAGATCGGCGCGCTGCCCGCCGGCGGCGACGACGGCATCGTGCGCGCCGCCGACGAGTTCATCCGGTGGACCACGCCGGTTCGCCACTTCCTCCGCTATGCCATCGAGCCAACCACGATTCGCGGCGTCGACATCCCCGCGGGCGGACGCGTGCTGTTGTCGTACCCGTCCGCCAACCGCGACGAGGACGTCTTCGTCGACCCTATGCGATTCGACGTCGCCCGGCCCGACGCCGACAAGCTCCTCTCGTTCGGTGTTGGCACGCACTTTTGCCTCGGCGCTCAGTTCGCGCGACGCGAGATCCGAACCTTCCTCGCCAGACTCGTCGGCCAGCTCGCGGAGATCGAAGCAACTGGCCCGGCGGAATGGTCCGAGAGCCACTTCGTCTCCGGCGTCAAGCATCTGCCGATCCGCTACCGCTTCCGCTGATCCATCCAGACGCCGACGGTGCGCTGTTGAGGTGTTGTGCCGCGATGGTTAGTTGGCGCCGACGACCATGAAGTCCGGGTTGACAAAGATGTGGTGTGGCCAGTTGACGCCGATGTCGTGGACCTCGTATTGGCCGTCGCTGAGCTGCACGACTCGGTCGACGACGCCGCCGGGGTAGGCGGCCAGCGCGGCTTTCGTGGCCTCATCGGCGGCCGTGCCGCCGACGATCGTTCCCGACCCCTGTGTGTAGCTCATCGGGATCTGACCGACCTGCTTTGACGCGGAGGGTGCACCTTGCTGGAAGGGGACCACCCCAGCGGCCGAGGACGCCGCGGATCCGTAGTCGCCAGTCGGTTGCACGATGACCTGCGTAGCGGTGATGGTCGTTCCGTTTGTCGTCCCCAGTACGAGGACAGTCTCTTCTGCCGTAACTGCGTCCGCCGACGCCGAGCTCGGTCCGTTCTGAT
>DASXPN010000027.1:0-17969 GCA_036493595.1 Acidimicrobiales bacterium
ACTCGCCGTTGCTTGTCGTCCAAGAGTCGGTACGACCGGTCGAGAGTCGCTGCGATCGTCTTGTGTTGGTCTGCTGACCGCGAAGGGTCGACCAGAAGATGGAGTACGTCACCGACATGTTCGGCGACACTCGCAAAACCCCAGCGTCCGACAGCGCGCGGCAGCTACCGATTCTGCCCGCATCGCGTCGCCGTCACGATCTCGAAGCCCCTGATCCCATAATGAGGTTCTGCCCGCCGACGTACTCCAGTTCAATCTCATCGCGAATGGGGATACCGAACGAGCCCGTCCTCGGCAGCTGGGGCTTGAGCATCCTGCGAGCCTCGGTAACGGCACCCGTTCGGACCACCGAGATCAAAAAGCCGCGGCGCTGATAGAACCGCAACGCGTCAAGGTTGTCGTTCGTCGTGACGAGCCACACCCGAAGGCCCGCCGCCATCGCCACGAACGCATCCACGAGCGCTGTTCCGATGCCCGAATGCTTGGTCGTCGCCTCAACAAACACGATCTCGGCATCCTGATCACCGAGACGGTACGTCAGGATTCCCACCCGCGAGCCCGCACGCTCGGCGACGAGACCAGGGCACCCAAGCGCATCAACCAACTCACCCCGACGCGCTTGCATGCGCCCACCGAGGTCGGCATTGACGAGCCGCTCCGCCCACTCTTCGTCGTCGGGTTCGAACGCCCGAACGGTCGTGTGGCTCACCCGCACAGATTGGCCGCGTTGCGCCAGTCACGCGACCCAAACGGGCTCGAGATCCGCGTCCGAAACCGTGGGAGTGACGCGGCGAAGTGGCGATCGGTCGAGGCCACTCGTGGTCGGGCTAGGCGAGCGTCTCGATCACCGCGGTTGCGTCGAAGGCGGCCGGCATCGCCGCGATCTCGGCGGCGACGGCACGCGCGGCGGAGCGTTCGCTGCTCTGCGTTGCGATGACCGCGAGCACTGCATCCCGTATTGCCGCTGATTCGACGTCATCGGGACGCAGCACACGCGCCGTGCCCGACTTTTCGCAGGCGATCGCGTTCTCGAACTGGTCGGCGCCCTGGGGGACGATGACGAGCGGAAGGCCAGCATGCAGCGCCGCGAGCGTGGTGCCGGAGCCGCCGTGGCAGACGACCGCGTCGCAGCGATCGAGCAACGGACGCAGCGGTAGCCACCGGTAGGTGTGTACGTTCGCCGGCAGTTCGGCCAGCGCCGCCGGGTCGTTGTTGGGTCCGATCGTGACGACCAGATCGAGGTCTTCGGCCACGATGGCGTCCAGCAGCACGTTGAACGTCGTGAGCTGGTTGAACAGTGGGACGGTGCCGAGGGAGATGTACAGGACCGGGCGTTCACCGAGGGCCATGATCTCCGGTGGGAGCACGTCGGAATCCCCTCCCGCGATCTCGGGTCGTATCGCCTGCACGACGCGAGCGGGAGCGACGCCGCCGAGGCGCATACTTGGCGGGCACGGGTCGAGATAGCAGTCGAGATAGACCCCCGCGTAGGGGTCCGCGGCGAGACCCGATGCCTCCCAGAGCGGAGCGACGCGTTCGGCCGAGGCGGCGACCATGTCGGCAGGAAGGACCTGACCGAAGCCGTACGTGGTTGCTGGGATGCCTCGCTCGGTCGCGAGGATCGGTGCCGCGAACTCGACCGGTGGATGCACGACCGCGTCAGGAGCGAACCCATCGGCGATGCGCCGAAGCTCCGGCAAGAGCTCTGGCGCGAAGACTCCGCCGAACATGGCGGCCGCGAATACGGCGTCGGCAACACCCGGTCCACCGACGGCGGGATCACCGAATGCCCGCATTGCCGCCTCCATCGCGGATGGACCGATGACTGTCGGCGTGAAGCCGCTCTCCTCGACGCGTGCCTGGACGTCGGGCCCGACCGCGATCATCACCTCGTGCCCGCGATCGCGCAGCGCCTGCGCGATCGGCAACAACGGAATGACGACCCCGTCCATCGGCGTCGACGTGCACAAAACCCGCATCGCAGCCTCCCCACATTCCAAGTCCCGTGGCCCGCCCACGAGGAGTCATCCGCGTTTGTCGACATTCGTGAACGGTCCGGATGACTTGGTGCGACGGCAGCTTCGCAGAACCATGGGGTTGCTGCCGCGGATGTCGGGTCAGGACGTTGCGAGCGAGCCACCGGGCATGATGGCCAGGAATCGTTCGATCATCGGATTGACTTGCGCGGGTACCTCGAGCTGTAGGAAGTGACCGGCGCCGACCGCCTGGCCGAATGTCATCGTGGCGTTCGCTTCGAGCAAGGCTGCGGCATCGTTCGTCGGCACCGCTGACGAGATCGTCACGACCGGCACCTGGCACTGTCGAAGCACGGCCATCGCGTCGAACGCCGCGATCGCCTGAACCAACGGGATGGCAATGTCGTTGGGCACGGCGGTCATCGTCTCGATGATTCTGGCTCGACGCGTCGTGTCGTCGGTCGCCAAGAACATCTGCTCGACGAACTGACGGCGTCCAGTTGGCCCGTCCGGACCCGAGAACGAGTCGATCAGCTGCGGCGCGAACTCTTTCCACACTGCTTTGCTCAACGGCGGCGGATCGATCAGTGCCACCCCACGGACAAGCTCGGGCGCGTCTTGCGAGAGTGCGAGCGCGACCATCGCGCCGAGGCTGTGACCGAACACGACGCTGCGACCCAGTTGCAGATCCCTGGCCAGGACGGCGACGTCGCTGGCGAATCCCTCGATCGTGTACACCTCGGGAACGGCGCTTTCGCCGTGCCCGGGAAGGTCCACGGAGACCACGCGATTCGAGGACGAGAAGTAATCGAATTGCGGAGCGAAGAAGCTCCGATCACCGCACCAACCATGCAAGAACAGCAAGGCGGGCTCACCCGCGCCTGCGATGTCGTAACCAAGCGCGCCCATATCGCCCTCCCGATGCCGGAAACGAGATACCGCGCATCAGCATCGCACTCGATCGCCACTTCGGCCAGCGCCGTTCGGCCGTCACGCAGCAGACGGGAAGTGTGCCGCGCTGGCCGAGCAGTTCAGTTGCAGCGGTCGCCGGTGCACCCGTTGGGTGCCCGGCGCATACCGCTCCCTGAGCTTGGGTTACACCCTTACCGCCCGCACACGACGACTTTGATGTAGTTCACCGCATCCTTGGTCGACACACCATTGGCCTTGGCAACATTCCCGATGCCGTTCGCGCTCACAAACGGCGAGATGTCATTGCCCTGGGCGGTGTACGACGTCGTCTGGCCCACGCAGTTGTTCGGGATTCCGCCCGCATTTGCGAATGCGGGGCTGGCGACGGCAAGAAGTGTGCCTAAGCCGAATGCGACGGCTGCCAGTGTCTTCTTCATCCTTTCCCACCTCCACGAGCAACTCAGGTGAGAGCTCGCAGATGCCATGTTCGTCCTGCGAATCAAGAACGGGAAGACCAGCCCAGAAGAACCGGGGAACACTGGCCCAAAAGAACCACGCGCGGTACCAAGCCGTCGGGGTCGTTGACCCAGCGATTCCGATGGCTCTCGCGTCGTATGCGTCACATGCCGGCCGCAAGGAGTGGGATCACGCGCTCGCAGAACAGTTCGAGTTGGCGGGTCTCGTCGGTGACTGGCCAAACGAGCACTTGTTGGACGCCTGCGTCGCGAAAAGCGGAGAGCTTCTCGGCGAAGTCGGATGCGGGCCCTACCGGGAGTCGCGCCCTGAGGATGTCCTCGGGCCGGTTGATGGTTGGTGCCAGCCGCTGCCGAAAGATCTCGTCTGCTTCGGTGGCGCGGTCGGTGATGTAGAACCACATTGTCGCCAACGCGTTCGGAAACGTGTCGGCGTCCTTGCCCTCGGCGGCTACGAGCTCCTGGAGCGCGGTCCAGGCGACGGCGAACTCGGCGGGCGTGATGTTGTAGGCCGACGCCAGCCAGCCGTCAGCCAGTCGTGCGGTCCGACGTAGGCCGGCGTCTGATCCCCAACTGCCGATCCACATCGGCGGGCCGCCGATCTGGACCGGCCGCGGCAGCAACTCGATGCCCTCGGTCGAGTAGAAGCGGCCGTTGAACGGTTCGCTGTCGGCCCGCCACATCGCCCGCATGGCCTGCACCGCCTCGTCCAATCGCTTCCATCGCTCACCGAAGCCGACACCCGCTATCTCGTAGTCGCGGGGCGACGAACCCGGTCCCACCGCGACAATGACGCGACCGCCGGAGAGCACGTCGAGAGCCGTCATGACCTTCGTCAGCTGCACGGGACCGCGGACCACCGGTAGGGCCACGGTGGTCGCCAGCGTCATCGATCCCGAGTCGCCTACGACCGAGGCCAGCGCGGTCGGGCCATCCAACCACGGCGACGCGAACACGAGATGATCATTCGCGGCGAGCATGTCAAAGCCCAGCGCCGCCGCCCGACGGGCATAGTCCGTCAGATGGGCGAGCGAGTACGGATGGCCGCCGAAGTCCATCAACGGCAGATGTGCTCCGAACCTCATTCCTGCCCCTCTCACGCTGTAGCTGCCTGATCGGATGTCACAGCCATCCAGTGAGTTGTAGTCGGGACCTCTGCTGCTGTCTGCAGGACGCAATTCGGTTGCGGCCTCGGATGGTGCTCTGCTCGACTCCCTCGCGCCGTCGAGTCTCCGAGGAGAAGGAAATGCGCGCAGCGTTCATGTTCATCCCGAAAGGCGCAGCCATTCGAAAGGACATGACGCGTGCGAACACTGAACTTGGGGATCCTGGCGCATGTAGACGCCGGTAAGACGACCCTGACCGAGCGGCTGCTGTACGCCGCCGGTGTCATCGACGAGATCGGCAGCGTCGACGACGGCAGTACCCAGACCGATTCGCTGGCGCTCGAGCGACAGCGCGGCATCACGATCAAGTCGGCCGTCGTCTCGTTCGTCATCGACGACGTCACCGTCAACCTGATCGACACGCCCGGTCATCCAGATTTCATCGCCGAGGTCGAGCGGGTGCTGAACGTGCTCGACGGCGCGGTGCTGGTGGTCTCCGCCGTCGAAGGCGTGCAATCCCAGACCCGCATTCTGATGCGGACGCTGCAGCGGCTCGACATTCCCACACTGATCTTCGTGAACAAGATCGACCGCGGCGGCGCGGATCCCGACGGGGTCGTGCAGGCGATCGCCGAGAAGCTGACGTCCGCGATCGTGTCGGTGGGGTCGGTGGAAGATGCCGGCACCCGACGAGCCGCTTTCGTTCGCGACACGCGGACCAGCACCATCGGGGCGGGAATGCATCCCATCTTCTTCGGCTCCGCGGTCACAGGCGCCGGTGTCGACTCGCTGATGACAGGCATCGCCGAGTTGTTGCCCGCGCAAGAAGGCGATGGCGATGGCCCGGTCTCCGCGGTCGTGTTCAAGGTCGATCGCGGGTCCAAGGGCGAGCGCATCGCGTACGTGCGGATGTTCTCGGGAACCCTTCGCACGCGCGACCGGGTCGATGACCATGGGAAGGTCACCGCGATCCGTGTGTTCGACCACGGTGGCGCGGTCGAACGCCGGACGATCAGTGCTCGACAGATCGGCCAGCTGTTCGGCCTACGCGACATCCGCATCGGCGACGTCATCGGCGACGTGCCGGCCGCGTCACGGTCACCGCATCAGTTCGCACCACCGACGTTGGAGACAGTCGTCGCGCCCGTACGCGCCGACGACCGAGGCGCGCTGCGCGTGGCTCTCGATCAACTCGCCGAACAGGACCCGTTGATCAACGTTCGTCAGGACGACATTCGCCACGAGATCACCGTGTCGCTCTACGGGGAGGTACAGAAGGAGGTCATCCGGGCAACGCTCGCCGGCGACTTCGGTCTGGACGTCGTGTTCCACGGAACGACCACGATCTGCATCGAGCGACTGGTCGCGTCTGGCCGCGCGGTCGAGGTGCTGCAGTCGGAGTCCCATCCGTTCTCCGCCACGATCGAGTTTCGGGTCGAACCGGCCGCGCTCGAATCGGGCGTGCAGGTCCGGGTCGAGATCGACCCGAGGTCGATGCCGCTCCACATCTACAAGACGAAAGACAGGTTCGTGGAGGCGATGACGCAGTACGTCTTGTCCACACTCGACGAGGGCTTGTTCGGCTGGCCGGTGACTGACTGCAAGATCACTATGACCGACTGCGGCTACTACGCGAGCGACGGTCCGACCAAGCCCGTGAGCCCGACACCGCGTACCACCGCCGCCGACTTCCGCAAGCTCACGCCGCTCGTGCTCATGCTGGCAATCAAGCGGGCCAAGACCGTGGTCTGCGAACCGATCACGTGGGTCCGCATCGAAGTCCCATCCGACGCGCTCGGGCCCGTGATCGCGGCGGTGTCCGGCCTCGGCGACGTCGTCGGCACCACCGCCACGTCCGCCGGCATGTCGATGATCGACGCACGGCTTCCCGCGGCGCACACCCAAGTACTTCGCCGGCAGCTACCAGGCCTGACTGGAGGCGAGGGAACGATCGAATCGGACTTCGCCGGCTACCTGCCGGTGCGACCCCCGCCGCCGAAACGGACACGCCGAACCGTCGATCCGCTCGATCGTCCGACCTACCTCGCACACGTCACCCGCCGCCCGAGCAGTCAGACGAGAACGGACACCTGAGCAAGCGAGCGCTGAGCCGGCGTTCCGCGACACGCCCGCGCGAGAGACGATTTTCTCGAGACCTGGCACTGTGCTCGGAGCGCGAGGTTCAGAGCCGACCGGTCGTGGCGCTTGCCTGCTGTTTTCCACGAGGGCGCGACACTTCCGCCATGGTGCTGATCGACAAGCACTCTGAGAAGAACGCATCGCGTTCATGGCGGCGCTCGCTGGTCACTCTCGCCGTGGGCCCTCGGTCCGAGGACCCGCCTCGCCGGCGAGCGGCGGACGCGGTGACGGTCGTCGTCTGTCTCGCCGTCGTCATCGGCACGCTGTCGAGGATCGGTAGCACCAGTGATCTCGAGTTGCGGTTCGCCGAGCTGCTCGATCGATTCCCACAAGGGCTCGACGGCATCTTCACCGCCGCCCTCGGCCTCGGAGCGCTGTGGGCCGTAGTCGTCACCACCGCTCTCGGCGCGTTGACGGGCCGCCGCCGCCTCGCGACGCAGGTCCTCATCGCGGGCGTCGTGACATGGTTCTGCGGTCGCATCATCGTGCGCACGGTTGGACGTCATGCTCCGCCACCGACGATTCACCTGAGTGGCTCGACGATGCAGCAGTACCCCGTCGTCCGTGTTGCGCTCGCCGTGGCCATCGTGGCCACCGCCGCGCCCTACCTCACCCGCCTGGCCCGATGGCTCGGTTGGAGCTTGGTCGCCCTGACAGTCATCGGTGCCGCAGCGCGCGGCATCGGTCTCCCGAGCGACATCGCCGGCGCGGTCGCGCTCGGTTTGCTCGCGGCGGCCAGCGTTCATCTCGTGTTCGGTTCGTCGGCCGGACGTCCGGGCCTCGACCAGATCGACGAAGCCCTGAGCGAGCTGGGGATCGCCGTGACCGACGTCCGGTTCGCGTCACGGCAGCCAACTGGGAGCACGATCGTGCTCGCTCGGACGCTCGAAGGCGACGACCTGTTCATCCGCGCCTACGGGCGTGATGACCGAGACGCGCAACTGCTCTCGAAGGCATGGCGCTTCGTCTGGTACGAGGACTCGGGACCGACCCTGTTCCTCACGCGGCTCCAGCAGGTGGAACACGAGGCATACGCGATCCTGCTCGCCCGGCACGCCGGGGTGCCCGTGCCTGACGTCGTCGCCGCCTCGACCGCGGGCCCGGCGACGGCGGTGATCGTCGAGCAGCAACCCGAGGGTGTGGCGCTGGCTGAGCTCGACGGCCAGGAGTTCGCGGGCCGGCTCGACGCCGTATGGGAGATCATCGACCGACTCCGTGCTGCACGTATCGCGCACGGGGCGCTCGATCTCAGCCGGCTGCTCCACGTTGGCAACGGTGAGCTCATTGTCGTGGACTTCACCCGGGCGCGAACGAACGCGTCCGACGCGCAGTTGGGTGCTGACGCGGCCCGCGTGCTCGTGGCCACCGCGGCGCGCGTGGGCATCGACTGCGCTGTCGAGGCCGCGTTGCGCCACCTTGGCCCCGCCGGGCTCGTCGACGCGGTCGCCTACGTCCAGGCACCGATCCTCACCGATCCCACTCGACGAGACGTTCGGGATCGGGGCCTTCGTCTCTCTGAGTTGCGCGCGGCCGCGGCGTCCAGCGCCATCGCGGAGCCACCAGCACTGGCACAGCTCGAACGAGTCTCCGCTCGCGGCATCTTCATGGCCCTCGCCACGTTCGTCGGCATCTATGTCGTGCTCGGGCAACTCGGGAACTTCAGCGACATAGGACGCGCCCTCCGACATTCGGAGTGGGGATGGATCGCTCTCGCCGCCGCATTCTCGACGGCGACAAACTTCGGCTACGCGATGGCCTACGCCGGCTCGACGACCGCGAAGCTGCCGCTCGGCCGGACCGTGGTGCTGCAGTTCGCTGGTTCCTTCACCAACGTCGTGACCCCCAACGCCATCGGTACGGCCGCGATCAACACGCGATTCCTGCAAGCGCGCGGCGTGCGCCTCGGCCCCGCGATCGCATCGCAGGTGGTCAACACCGTCGGCTCGGGTGCGGTACAAGTCGCGCTGTTCATCGCGCTGCTCCCGATCGTGAGAGGACGCTTCGATCTCGGGCTCATCCCGTGGCGCAGCCTCCTCACTGCGGTGATCGCGATCGGTGTCGCGATCGCCATTGCCGCGGGCGTCACGTGGCAGCTGCCGGTGGCACGCCGCTTCTACCGCGATCGGGTGCAGCCCGCGCTGGGCGAGGTGAACCGGATCTCGCGCTCGCCCTCCAAGGTGCTCCTCGTCGTGAGTGGCAACGTGCTCGTGCAGTTGCTCTACGCGTTGTCGCTCGGCGCCATCTGTCGTGGCTTCGGCGTGACGCTGCCGTTCAGCACGCTCCTGCTCATCAACATCGGTAGCTCGGCGATCGCCGGCCTCATCCCGGCTCCGGGCGGGCTTGGCGTGGCGGAAGCAACGCTTGCCGGCGCGCTCACGGCCACCGGCGTGCCCGGCGGCACCGCTGTCGCGATCACGCTGTTCCAGCGTCTCGTGACGACATGGCTCCCGCCGCTGCCAGGATGGTTCGCCCTCCACGCGCTCCAGAAGGGCGACGACCTGTAGCCGTGAATCGACGGCCGGCACCACCAGGGACATCGGTGGGAGTTCGAGCACGTGCTTTCAGGGCGTCGGGCTAGCGCTCGCGCTCGTGTCTGGGAGACGGGCCACGTGCGCGGTCGTCATGGTCGCTTTGGTGGCCGCCGGGTGAAAGCTTCGTCGTCTCTTCCCACTTCAGTAGCTCGGGTCGGATCTCGATTCGCCACAAACCGGTCATGGCAGAGCGAACCACAGCCGCTTGTGTAAAGCTGGTCTCGTCGGTTTCGGGGGTCGAATGGTGGGGACAGCGCGGGAACAACGCGTCGCTAACGAGCGAGCGGACCGGACGTCGGCACCATCGACTGTCCGGATGCCGACCAGTGCCTCCGCCGCCGGTGTGCTCGCCGTGCAGAGAAGCGCCGGCAACCAGGCCGCGCTGCGCTTCGTCGCGGCTGCCCAAGCGAAGTTGGAACTCGGCGAGCCCGACGATCCGCTCGAAGCCGACGCCGACCGGGTGGCTGACGAAGTCGTTCAGGCGCTGCGGTCATCGTCCTCCCAGCAGCGGACGGATCGCCGGGCGATCGAGGAATCGCCGCTCGCAATGCGCCGCAGGCACGAGCCGACAGCCGTAGGCGAAGAGGGCAGTGTCGTCGAGCCACAGGTCGAGCAGGCGATCACCTCGTCGCGAGGGCACGGTCGCCCGATGCCGGAGAGCGTTCGCCAACAGATGGAGGACGCGCTTGGCGCCGACCTCACCGCCGTGCGAATTCATACCGGACCAGCCGCGTCTGTCTTGAACCGCCGGCTTGAGGCCAAGGCGTTCACCGTTGGCACTGACATCTTCTTCCGCGGGTCCGCGCCCGACACGTCAACCGCGTCCGGCCAACATCTCCTCGCCCACGAGCTTGCCCACACAGTGCAGCAGACCGGCGCGACCGCGGCCCCCGCGCCGCCCGTCGGGTTGCAGCGGTCAGTCAGTGATCGCCCTGTCAACACCGTGATCGCCAAGGGTCGGACGCAACCTTCGCCGGGTCATTCCGCGCCACCCCGGCGCGAACCCGCTGGGCGTTCGGGTCGCGCTGCGTTGGGACCACACGACGGATCACTTCGGGTGCAACGCCTCTTTGCGGTCGCCAAGACCACCGGAAAGAGCCATCTGCGTGAGCACGGGCAGTGGGACACGCACAAGGGTCCCGACATATTGAGTGGCGCCCGACTACTCGTCGACACCGACGACAGCAAAAAGGTCAAGGGCAAGGGATCGAGTTGGCGTCCGGCGCTGAACGTTCCTCCAGACAACACGTCCCTGTTGGCAGACGACCGTCGCGGTTACATCCGGTCTACGAAGACGAAAGCGACCGCAGATCCGCCCTTCGAGACGTTGGTCAAAATGCGGGTGTCCCAGCTCCTCAAGTCTTCGGAAACCGTTCCGTGGCTCAAGGACAAGCTCGACACGCAGGCTCACGTCGACTTCCTGATGGAGAAGTCAATCCGTTCGGCTGAATGGGTCGGCGGCGAGATGGCGACCTTCGTTCCCGCCCTCCAAACGCTCGACGCCAAGCTCCTCCGCATCAAGGACGGAGCCGACTACGTAGCCAAGGTGCTCATCCATTGGAAAGAGTGGCTGTACCCCGAGCGAGCCGACGCAGTGACGCTCGAGGAGATGCGCTTGGTAAAAAGTGATCTCCATGAGCGAGGTCTGGGTGTCGTGGAGGTCCGGTTCAAGAAGCCTGCCGGAGGCTCGAACACGCAGTACGCCGGTCAAACCGATGTGCATGCCTTCATCAAGCCTGAGGACAAGTCCTTGGAGCAGAACCTGCTCGGGCACGGTCCGAAGAGCGCGGCCAGCAAGATCAACAAGATTGCCGGACTCAAGGGGAACGAACAGATACGGACCATCAAGATGGAATCGACCGACGCCGACGAGTATGGAACCTTCGTGGAGGCTGCTCGGGGCGTGAAGACCGAGAGCTATTTCGAGAAATTTGAAGACAAGGAAAAGGGCTCTATCCAACAATCCTTCCACGAGACACTGATCTTCGCGTATCTGGCCGGTATCGATGACTTGCACATGAAGAACGTGTACTTCGAAAAGCCCGGATCGGGCAACACTCCAGGGATACCGACCCTGATCGACGCTGACGTCGTCATGGGCTGGAGCCAGATGAACAAAGACAAGAAGGAGAGCTCTGGCAAGGATCCTCAGTCTGGATTCGGCCAATACAACCGAGCGGAAGCCAAGAAGAGCCAGCAGGCGATCACGACGCAGGACAACAGCGAGGTCAATAGCAAGATCTTGAACGTGATGCTGACCAACAAGAAGAAACGTGGCCTGATCATGAAGGCGCTGGAAGAAGCCATCGCCGGGCACAAGGGTCGGGTCGTACCGATCCGCACGAACCAGTGGGGCACCCGACTGAAGAGCTATGTCCGGTGGGACGCACCCAAGCGGGATACCGAGCTCACGAACTGGTCCACCAATTCAAACATGGTCCGAAAGGGAATCGATTTCAACGAGGAAACCTGGTCTGACGGTGCCAACCGAAAGTTGAACCAGGCCATCGGCCCAGGTCTCTTCGGAACCGCGGGCGAGAACGGCGGCAAGGTATTTTATGACGCCGCCGTCGAGAAGGCCGAAACCAAGACTGATCTGGATATGGGATCAGTGCCCTTCTACGAATACGAATACGACACCGGTCGTGTCACTCACAACGGGAAGCACATCTACAACGGCGTGACCCTCCGCCAAGCGATGGACGACATGGTGCAACGCTTCGGCGGGGTTTGATCCGGACATTCAGGTACGCCCGCCGGGATGAGCCAGCAGCGGCCGTGTCGATGGCCGTTGTGCGGTCGACCCAGGTCGCGGTGCCCGACGATCGAGACCGAACGACAGATTGACGTCCCGGTGCTGTTCGGTAGCGGCCGCCGACTATTCGACCTGTTGCCGGCGAGGGTCGAGTTGGAGATCGTTCGAGTGATCGACACCCCCGAGGCCACACACATCCGCTACCGGATAGAGAGGTAACTCAGGTCATCTCCGCCTTTCGCTACCGTCTGGGTCGTGGATGAGTGCCTGCGGCAGCGCATCGAGCGGCATGTCCTGCGCTACGTGGCAACTCCGTCCCGGCAGTTCCCCGCGCTGCGCGCGTCTGGCCAAGTTGATCTGCCGCTTCTTCGCCTGGGTGCGCAGTCGCATCCGAACCCGCGCATTCGATGGCAGTGTCTGACCGTGCTCGATCACATCGACGGCGACGAGTCCGTTCCCGTCTTTGTGAGCACACTTCTTGGCGACGCGGTCCCGAGAGTCCGTCGACATGCGCTCCATGCCCTCTCGTGCGACCGTTGCAAGATGAGTCCTCTGTGCGTGGACGTCGTGCCAGTCGTGGCTGAGTGTCTACGCAACGACGACAATGCGAAGGTGAGACGACAGGCCCGGGATGTACTCGCTCGTTACCTACCTGACGAGCGTGCCGCGCGCGCACTCGCCGAACCTTCCTGACATCGCCTGCCGTCCGGCGTTTGAGGGCAGCAAGGCTTCGGCGGGATGATTCTTCGGTGGCGAAGAGGCCCGGGTCTGCACTCCGCGCCGTTCTTCGCGTGCCGGTGCTGCTGTACCGGCGGCGGCTTGGCTGGCTGCTCGGCCACCGCTTCCTGTTGTTGGTTCATGTGGGGCGCAGAAGCGGCGCGCGCTACGAGACCGTGCTCGAGGTCGTGAGCTACGAACGCGCCGCGCCCGCGGCGATCGTGATGTCCGGATGGGGCCGCAACGCCGACTGGTATCGCAACGTCCAAGCCGCCGAATCGAGCGAAGTTCTCATCGGACGACAACGCTGGGTTGCCACCTGTGAGGTGCTCGACGAGGAAGAGGCGCTCGAGGTGTTCGCACAGTACGAGCATCGCAACCGGTGGATCGCGCCGATCGTGCATCGGGTCCTGAGTTCGTTGGTCGGGTGGACCTATGACGGCTCGACTGAGAGCCGACGACGACTGGTGGGCCAGCTGCCGCTCGTGAGACTGCGGTCGAGCTGACGACACCGCCGATCGCGACTGGGATCGAGACCACTTCGGAATCACGACCGCATCGAGGTCGATCCGGCGGTAGAGGCACCCCGAGCGGTGGCGGCGTCGAGCGCTATGGGCGCACGTTCGGTAACGCTGGCTCGCCGCTGGTCTGCACGAATATCCGTCGATCCGTCGCGCGCGCGGCAGTCAGCACTCTCCGGCCAGGCGCCGACAGCGCCGCGCAGCAGGCAATATGCACTCCTGCCAAGGGAGTTGCGGCCTCGCGTCGACGCCGATACGGCGCGGCTCCTGGCCGATGTCGGTTGCACAACGATGTCGTTCCGCTACTTCCGCGGTGCGGTCTCGCGCAACTCGAAGACGACTTCGAGATCGTGTTCCACGACTACCGCGGCGGCGGCGCGAGCGACCATGCCGACGCGCCGACGTACACACTGCGTCGGAACGCTGGGAATGACTGCGGTTGGTGTTCACCTGGAGCCGTGAATGACATCCCCGATCGGTTCGGCGGTGACTACTGCTCGCCGCAAAGGCGATCCGACCGGAAACAGCCCGTCGCGTGTCCACCGATCTCGACCGTCACCGGTTCCGTTGGCCACCACTTCAGGATGCTGTCGCGCGCGACGCGGCTGCGACCGGCGTTTGGTGCTAACCCATCGCCCCAACGGGGCGCGATGTTCGACGCAGGCACAACTTCTTGGTACTGGTCGCGAACTGCACGCCGACTGCGGAGAAAGATGAGGACATGGAGCCGGGACGCCGTCAATCATGCCGAGGCGGGGTAGGTCGATGAATGACGCCCAGGCTCACGTCACCGCCTTCTGGAACGCGGTTGCTTCTGACTACGAGGCCCACGGCGGCAACGTGGCCCAGTACGACACGGGGGCGTACCAACATTGGGTGGAGGCGTTGGCGGGGGTCCTGCCCGCCCCGCCCGCCGACGTCCTCGACGTCGCCACCGGCACCGGCTACGTGGCTCTGGCCGCGGCCGGCCTCGGCCATAACGTCACGGCCATCGACTTGTCGCCTCCGATGCTTGACGAGTTGCGGGCTCACGCGCTCGACCGGAGTCTGAATGTGGACGCTCGCATCGGCGATGCGGTGGCACCCGAGTTCGCGCCGGGCTGTTTCGACGCCGTGACCAACCGCCACCTCCTCTGGACCCTTCCCGAACCCGACAAGGCGATGGCGAATTGGTTGATGCTGCTCCGGCCAGGCGGCCAGCTCGTGGCCGTCGACGGATTCTGGTTCGCCGGATCGAACGAGGGCGCGGTCCCGCCGCTGTTTGCCCAGCACTACACGCCGGCGACGAAAGATGCACTGCCGTTCATGCACCTGGACCGTCCCGACCCCATAGTCGAAATGTTGTGCTCGGTCGGCTTCGTCAATGTCACCGCCGAGCCCCGCCCCGAGCTCGCCCTGGACAGCGGAGTGCCCTACTTCTTCATGGCCACGCGGCCATAAGGTCCACTAGCACACCTTCACACCCGAGTGGGCCGCTGAGGTCGGCATGGACGACGCGACCGCCGACACGTGGCGGGCCGAGCCCCGCTCGAAAGTGGCATTCGACATCGAAGACGTCGGCAACGGCGTCGTCAAGCTCACGGTGACACACGACGGCTTCGCGCCGGGTAGCGCCGTCGTCCCCAACATCGCCCAAGGGTGGCCGGCCGTTCTGTCCAGCCTCAAAACCCTGCTCGAGACCGGATCGACCCTGCACACCTCCTAAAACGGGCGACGACGTCGCACGGGACTTCGGGCGCAGGCGGGTCACGCAGCCATGACCGCGCTCATCCCGCCGCCCTCACGACCGCCTGCGCATCCCACGTGCATCGCAAACGCACGCTTCGTGTCAGGGTCGTCCGGCGTGGGGAACGTCGACCTGATGGGTGAGCACGATGCCATCCGAAGCGCCGGCGCCGTCGTAGTGGTTGGCCACGATGTACAGCGTCCGGCCGTCCTCGCCGCCGAGCATGCACGCGAAGCAGCCGCGGTCAGCCTCGACGGCCTCGAGCACTTCGCCGCCCTCGGCAACGCGGGTGCATCGCTGTTCCGGGACGCTGGCGTACCAGATCGCTCCGTCCGCGTCCGCGCAGATCCCGTCGGGTGCAGCTCCCGGCCCGAGGTCGGCCCACACTCGACGGTTCACCAACTCGCCGGCGTCGGTGATCGTCCACGCCGTCAACCGGTCAGCATGGGACTCGGCCACCACGAGGGTGTCCTCGCGGAGGATGAGCATCCCGTTCGGAAACCACACGTCGTCGGCAACTTGGTGCCGGCTGCCGTCGGGCAGCACGACGGCGACGATCCCCGGCTGCGGTTCCTCCCACGGCATCGAGCCCGGCATGTCCACCCACACCCGGCCCGCCGCGTCGACGACGATCTCATTGAACGGCTGCCCGGACGCGCCGTACGGCGCCAGGTCAGCGCCAACCATCACGCCATCTGGCGTGGTCGCCACGAGGCGACCGTCGGGCAGCCAGTCGATCGAGAACGGCAACCCCTCGACTCGCGCCATGACCTCACAGCTCCCGTCCGCGCCGAAGGCCAGCACTTCACCGGCCAGCCAGTCGCACATCCAGAAGCGTCCGTCGTGCCACCGCGGAGACTCACCCATCCGGATCCCAGTCGCGAAGGTGTCAGTCATCCGCGAAGAGACTCCGGCCGACGCCAATTCTCGTCGGTCCGCCGCGCAAACCTCGACGCCCCGCTACCGGCGTTCGGTGACAGTGCCTCGTTCGTTGGGGCAGTCTGAGGTCGTGCCGACTCGCCGCCGAGAGGGAATCGCCTCCGCGATGCTTGCGAGCCTCGTTGACGACGCCAGAGCCGCGGGGTGTCGGAAGGTCCAACTCCTATCGCACAAGCGACACGTCAGCGACGGCGCGCACGACCTTTACCTCAAGGCTGGCTTCGAGCCGGAAGCGGAGGGCTTCCGTCGTTACCTCCCCTGAGCGGCATCATCCGGCGGTCTGGGGCAGCTCGGCTCGCGGCGCCGTGACAGGCTCGTGATGTGCGAGAGATGGTGCTGGTTTCTGGTGCGCCCGGTGCCGGCAAGTCGACGCTGGCCGCTCCGCTCGCCAGCCAGCTCAGCTTTCCCTTGTTGTCCAAGGACATCATCAAGGAAACCCTGTTCGATCAGCTGGGCCACATAGAAGGCGACGAGACAGCGTCATCGAAGAGGCTCGGCGCGACATCGATGGAGCTCTTGTGGCGCCTCGCCGCCGACTGTCCCCAGGTGGTCATCGAAGCGAACTTCCGCTCGCAGAGCACGTACGAACGTGAGCGACTGAAGGCCCTATCTTCCCGTCCGGTAGAGGTCTACTGCCGCGTGCCCATTGCCGTCGCGGCGGAGCGCTACTCGCGGCGCGGAGCATCGGCCGGCCACCACGCCGTGCACGTCGATCGCTCTCTCCCGGATACGGCCTTCGAGGAGTTCCAGAGTCCCTTCAATCTGGGACCGGTGCTTGAAGTCGACACGACCCACGCCGTCGACGTCGAAGCACTTGCCGCCGAAGTCACCCTCCTGCTCCGCTCCTGGTCGCGGCGCCACGACCCGGCGTTAGGAAGCGGATGATGCGGCGGCCACGACCGCGGCGACGACCTCCGGAAGTGGCTGCGTCGCGTCGATCATCACCGCGCCGATCTGCTTGTGGCGGTCCTCGAAGACCCCGAGCCACGACATCACCGCTTCGAGATCACCGGGCGCCTTGCCGAACTCGTTCGTTTGGCGGGTTGCCAGGCGCTGACGAAGTGTGTCTGCATCGGCGACGAGACAGACGACGACATCGGCGAGCGACAGGATCTCCGCGTCGTTGTCGACCGCGCCGAGGAGGAACACCAGTCGACCGTCCGCGTCGCGACGTATCTCCTCGATACGACTTTCATCGATGCTCCACGCGAACCGATCGAGCCAGTCCGCGGGTCGCTGCTCGAGGGGTGGGGACGGCACGATCTCGCCAGTCGTATGACTGCGCCAGCCGCTGATTCCGTCGTCGTCGGCGTCGACGCTGGAGTAGCCGAGCTCCCGAAGGCAGATGGCGATTGACGACTTGCCCGTGCCGGACAGCCCCGTCACCCAGACCAGCATCGATCCATCATCGCTCGATACGGCCCGATACCAATCGCCACCGTGTCAAGACGGGACAAGCGGTCACTGGCCCGGCGTTGGGGGCCTGAGTACCGCGGTGACGGCGGCCAGGGCCGTTAGGTGGCTCGAGGCTTCAAGTCGAGCGGTATCGATTCGAAGCCGCTGACGGTGATGGTGCTACGGCGTCTGGGTGGGCCGGTGAGCTCGAGGTCAGAGGCGCGGTCCAACAGGTGTTGGAGCCCGATCTCGACTTCGGTTCGGGCGCGGAACGCTCCGAGGCAGAAGTGTGTGCCGAGGCCGAACGACAGGTGTGAGGGCTCGGGAGATCGCCCTGCTCGGAACTCGGTGCGATGGCACGCCGGGAGCGAGGTTCGCCAGCTGGGCGTGGAGCCGACAGACGCCCTGGGTGTGCAACGCGACGACGTTGTGCCGCCGGTTGGCCATCATCCGGATGATGGCGACATGGTCATCGAGCTCAACCCGACGGAGCTGCTTGCCGCGCGCGACGACAATGTTCGGCGGGACGTCGACGACGTCTTCGCCGGCGGCCACCAAGCTGCTGGGCCAACAAGTAGCCCAGACCGCCGGCCGACGCGATCGCCCACCGCCGCTGCGGGAACAGTGCCGCCCATTCCAGCAACTGCCCGCACTGCTGTTTCGAGGACCGGACCGGCAGCTCGGCGACTTTGGTTTCGTCGCGGTCGATAGCCACCGCGGTGTGCGACCCCTTGTGAGGATCGATGCCGAAAGCGACCTGGCGACTCGTTCAAAAGCCA
>DASXPN010000028.1:0-58160 GCA_036493595.1 Acidimicrobiales bacterium
GCCCGCGCCCGCGCCTACGCCCGCGCCTACGCCCCGGCCCCCGCCCACACATTGTCGACTCACCCACCGAATCCGGTCGCTGGACGTCGGCCGGTCGACACAGAAGACACCGTGGCCCGATCTGGGTCGACGAACCCTCGCCACGCGTGGCTCGGTCGACCCAGAACGACACCGCGCACAACGCGTGAACGACCGTGCCCGGGCGGTGAGCGTCGAACCACGATGACGACTCGCCGCCCGGTGGCTGCGGACTGACGTCGAGCAGCCGGATCAGAAGCGCCAACGAGTGGCGCCGCCCGGCTCGACCGTTCCCAACGCGGTCGCCGTGCGCGGGGTGAGGCGAAACACGTGCCACGGCGGAGGGCCGGCTGACGGCGCGCTGAAGTCCGCTGTCAACGCCTCGCCGGTGCTGTCGACCCGTGCAGGCCAACCTGCCTCCGCCCAACGCGCTGCCATCGCGGCAACCGTCGCAGGATCGGTCACGAGGCGCGCCTCACCCTCGACGACGAGGTCGAAGTCGAGCGTTGCGACGCTGATCGTGCAGCGAGGATCTCGATCGAGGTTCTTGCCCTTGCGAGTGTGCATTCCCGTCTCGAACCAGAACGCGCCGTCGACCCACAGGGCCCCGACGCCCGTGACATGCGGACTCCCGTCGGTGTTGAGAGTGGCCAGCCAGCACGTGTGCCGGTTGGGTCCACCAGTGCCCGGCGCTTGGGTCACTCCCCGGTCGAGACGCGCACTGATGCCGGCCCAGTCGAGCAACGGCGTCCCGTAGAGATCAGCAAGGTTCGTCGCTTCCACCATCTACTGACGATTCCGCGGCCCCGGACTCATCGCGGATGACCCGTCACCGCCGGCGGCCGCACACGGTCAGGTAGCGCGGTACCGGCGACCGGGGCTCCGCGAATTCTTCGAGCTCGAACCCCGCACGCACCATCGCGTTCAGGTACGTCGACAGTGTCCGGTGGTTCACGCTCGCATGGCCGCGCACACCCACACCGTTCGTGTTCCACAGGCCTTCCCACGAGTAGCCGCGATCCGGAGGCCAACTCGGCTGCGCATCAGGGCCGCCGGGGAAGCACGGATGCAGCACCGACATGCTGAACCAGCCGCGCGTCTCGACGACGCGAGCCGCGGTCGCGAGCGCGCCGTCCAGATCGTCGATGTCCATGAGCGCCATGTTGCACAGGACGCCATCGAAGGACTCGCCGTCCCACCACTCGGTCGCGCTCACGTCGCCCTGCACGTACGTGATGCCCAACGGCTCCGACGCCTCCATCGCCGCCGCTCGCGCCAGCAGCCTCGACGAGAGATCGACGCCGGTCACCGTCGCACCACGAGCGGCGAGGTACCGGCTGGCGGGTCCGTATCCGCATGCCATGTCGAGCACGCGCCGGCCACGAACGTCCGCTGGCGGCAGCGCGATCGGCTCATGTGGCCAGTCGCCGGTGAAGTCGCAGTACCACTCGGCGATCTCGTCGTAGCGCGACACCGACGAGCTCATGACTCGGAGCGTACGTGACCCTGCTCATTGTGATCCGGCCACGTATCGTCGGCCCGTGTTCGGTCACCGCCCGCTCAGCCACACGTTCGCGGTCACGCCGGATGCGCTCTGGCACGCGCTGACCGCGGCGCTTCCGCTTGTCACGCAGCAAGCAACCTGGTACGAGCGCGCGCACCGCGTCGAATGGGTGGTCGACGCGACGGGCTCGTCGTGGACGCAGCTGCAAAACGCAACGGTCGAACCCACTCCGCAGGGCGCGGTACTCACGTTCTCGGGGAAGTCGCCGTACCGATCGGCCATCGGCGATTCCGGCCGGCGCGAGCGCGCCTTCGAGACGCTCGTCGCCGCGATCACGGAGGCGTTCGCACACCCACTCACGATGCACGTCGAGGACCACGACAGCGACGAGTTCCGGTACTGGAACGGACAGGAATGGACGGTCGAGCCACCTCCACCGCCGTCGTGGCCACCGCCACCCTGAGGCGTTCGATTGAGCCGAGGTCGGTCGATCAGCTCACGCGGGAACGCCGGTCACGGCAACGATCTGACCCGAGCCTGCGATCACCACCACTACGGGATCACCGGCCAACTGTGAGAAGCAGACCATGTGCACACGGGCCGCCGTGATCGACGAGTAGCGCCCGTCGGCCATCCGCATGCGGAACTCCTGCACGGACACTCCCGCCGGAAGCGAGTCGCCCGACGCTGACTGCACCACGCTCGAAGACCTGACGACGCCGCACGCCGTCGTGGCGCCCAAGCCGTCGACGAACGTGGCCACCGGATCCGTCGGGTCGACGTGATACTCGGTCACGATGCTGAGCCCTCGGTCGCGCTGCGCCTCCGGTGGATCGAACAGCGCGCTCGCCGTGTCACTCGTGAACGGGCCATCCGCGAGAGCCGTGGACGCAGGCTTTGCGCCGGTGGTCTTCAACGCCGTCAGGTAGTTGGCATAGTCGGCGAGCAAGGGAGGGACGGTCGATCCCGCGTCGGGGCCGGGCACCGCGTAACCGTCCGGGAGCAGCTGCGGCTGCTCAGAGATGGTGTGGCCGCCGTTGTGGATCAGCAGGATCGCTTTCCACGGTCCGCCCTTCTCGTCCTGACGCGCGACGAACTCGTCGATGCACGGAGTCTGGGTGGCCACGCAGCCCGTATAGCTCACCGAGGCGAAGAAGGTCGCCGGCCACCCGGTTTGATGCGGGACGTTCACGGTGATCGTCTCTTCGGCCGAGAACTCCGGCGGCGGACAACCGACCTGGCAGATCTCGCCGATGTCGGAGGCGAGCAGCGGGCCGTCCTCGTACGCTCGCAGCGCGTCGATGTCACGACCGCTCTCGGCTCGCGACAGTCCGGACCACAACGCTCCCGCGACGATGTGTGCCTCGTGCGGATCGACACTGTCGGTCGTGCTCGTCGTCGAGGCCACGACGGTCGGCACGCTCGTGGTCGTGGTCGACGGGTCAGGCGCGCCCGCCCCGAACACGTCGCTGTGGCCTGCACCCGGTGACGTCTCGGCTCTGGTCGGCGACGACCCCGACCGGCCCACGAACACCATCGCCGCCACCGTCAGGGCGAGGATGGCGGCCACCATGGCGACAACCACCCCCTTCGGGATGCTGCGCTCCCGGGACACCGGCGCGGCAGACGGCGAAGGTGCCAGCAGGGGCGGAGGTGGCGGCAACAGCGGCAGCAGCAGCGGAGCTGACTGAACCGGCGGAGGTGGAGGCAGTAGCGGCGGGCCGCTCATCGGCTCACGCGGCGCGAACGACGGGGGTGCCGGTGCCTCGAGCCCGTGCCTCGACTCCTGTGCGCCCTCGTCATCCACCAACCCGTGCTCGTCGGCGAGATGGCGGCGGTAGTCGTCGGCCTCCGCGGGCTGATAGCCGCAAAGCGGGCACTGCAGGTTCACGACGACTCCGGATCCAGGGCGTGGCGAACCCGCTCGGAGTTCACCGCAAGGACATCGGCGGACGTGGTCGCAGTGTGAGGGATTCACCCGCGAGATCTCACATCGAGTACGAACCGCGCGCCCTGGGTACGACAAACGCGACACCGAGGGAGTTGGCATGGATCTACTGGACCAATTCGATAGAGGCACGGAATGGACGGCGTCGAAGCTGCCCGCGGCGAAGGACCAGCTCGATCAGCGAACACCGTGCGAACAGTGGACGGTTCGAGATCTGCTCAACCACATGATCGAGACGCAGCGGTACTTCACGACGACCGCCCGAGGCGAGGAGGCGGCGATGCCCAACCCGTCGCCACCTTCGCTCATCGGTGACGACCCCGCCGCGACCTACGAGGAGACGCGGCAGGAGACGTTGAGTGCGTATCGCCAGCCGGGCGTGCTCGAGAAGTCGGGTATGGGGTTGGGAATTGCGTTCGTCGACCAGATGGTCCACGGCTGGGATCTCGCGACCGCCACCGGTCAGGACGCCGAGATGCCGGACGACCTCGCGACCTCCGCCTTCGCCATGATCGACGGACAACTGACCGCCGAGCGGCGCGGCGACGCTTTCAAACCGCCGGTCGATCTCGGCGACGGTGCGTCCGCACAGGAGAAGCTTCTCGCCTACACCGGCCGCCGGACGTAGCCGGTAGGGCCGGGAGTCGCGCGCCGGCGGATGACCACGGCGTGAACCGGCGCGAACAACGACAATGAGCCGGTGAGCGAAGCGCACATCGACTACCTCGCCGCGAACCAGGCGTGGTGGGAAGCACAGAGTGTCGAACAGCTCGCGGCGGCGAGACGCAACTGGGCGCGCGAACCGACATGGGGGATCTTCGGCATCGCCGAATCCGACGTGGGCATCCTCGACATGCCGCTCGAGGGACGCGACACGGTCGAGCTCGGTTGCGGAACCGGTTACGTGTCCGCTTGGCTCGCGCGCCGAGGCGCTCGTCCGACGGGGATCGATCCCACGCCCGGTCAGCTGCGGATCGCGCAGCAGATGCAGGCCGAGCACGGGCTGCGGTTCCCGCTCGTGCAGGCGGCCGGCGAACAGGTGCCGTTGCGCGCCGCGACGTTCGACCTCGCCATCAGCGAGTACGGCGCCGCCATCTGGGCGGATCCGTATCGGTGGATCCCCGAAGCGGCGCGCCTGCTGCGCCCCGGCGGCGAGCTGATCCTTCTGTGCAACAGCTTCATCCTGATGCTGTGCGTGCCCGACAACGACGAAGTGCCCGCGGGCGATCGCTTGTTGCGTCCGCAGTTCGGCATGCATCGCGTCGAGTGGCCGGACGATCCCGGTGTCGAGTTCCACATCAGTCACGGCGACTGGATCCGAGTCCTGCGTGCGAACGGGTTCGTGGTCGAGGACTTGATCGAGCTGCGCCCACCCACCGGCGCCACGACGAGCTATCCGTTCGTCACCGTCGAATGGTCGAGGCAATGGCCGTGCGAAGAGGTCTGGCGGGCACGCAAGCGCTGACACGAGGAGCGGAGCCCATCGCGACTCACCGCAGTACGCTTTCGGTCAACGGCCGCGCCGGAGAAGGGGGACGCCATGCGTCGCATTCTCATCGTTGCTCACAAGACTCTTGCGGGTGAGCACCTTCGCGAGGAGGTGAAGCGGCGACTCGAGGAAGGTGAGTGCAGCTTCCACCTGCTCGTGCCGGAGCAGCATCCGAACGATCACGCGTGGACTGACGGTGAGGTGGAGCGCGCCGCGGAGAAGGTGCTCGAAGAAGGGCTGCAGTCATTTCGCGAGCTCGACCCGACCGGTGGCACCGCCTTCACCGGTGAAGTGGGTGAGGCGAATCCCCTGCACGCGGTCGACTTGCTGTTCATCCGCGGCGAAAGCTTCGACGAGATCATCGTGTCGACGTTGCCGCCCGGCCGGTCGCACTGGTTGAAGAAAGACGTGCCGACACGGATGCGACACGAGTACACCCTGCCGATCACGCACGTGGTCGCGGATCGCGTTCCTGCGCACTGATCCTGCACGTCAACCGATCGCGTCTACCGATCGCGTCAACGGATCGCGTCAACTGAACTTCCGCTTGCATTCGCTCCCAGTTCGCTCACCGTAGTTTGCGACCCGGCTGTCCACGGGTACTCCTCCTACGTCCCACAACTTGGAGGAGAACAGACATGCAGGTTGGTCGCGTTGACCTCAACAAGCTGCGAGGCGTGGCTGACAAGGCACTCGGGCTGACGAAGGAGTTCGTCGGCGTGCTCGTTGGCAACGACAAGCTCCAGCAAGAGGGCGAGGCACAGCAAGAACGTGCCACGGAGGAGCTGAAGGCTCTGCGCAAGGAGATCGAGGCACAGCGCAAGGAGGCTGTCGCCGAGGTGAACCAGCAGCGCGAGAAGACGGCGCAGCGGGCCAAGTCCGCTTGATGCGCTGAAGATCGGTGGCGGACCCACGGTTCGGCATGGCGCCGGACCAGTCGACCAGGAGCAGGAGGACAGCAATGGGAGTATTCGAAGAAGCCAAGGGCAAGGTGAAGGAAGCCGTCGGTGACGTGACCGACAATCCGGATCTGCAGGCTGAAGGTCAGGCCCAGAAGCAGAAGGGCGAAGCCGAGCGAGAGGCCACCGAGGCCCGAGCGAAGGCGAAGGGGCACGAGGCCAAGGCCAAGGAGAAGGAGATCGAGCAGCGAGCTGCGGAATCCTCCAAGTAGCCCCCTCCTGTTCCAGGCGACAGAAGCGCGGCAGATGCCGCGCTTCTGTCGCGTCTACGGAGAGGTCGACGTCGCCCGCGCGTCACGCAGCTGGTCGGCGACCGTCGCGCGCAACAGGCGAAGGTCCACCCCCGTCGTGACCATGCGGAAGCCCATCTCCGCGTAGCGGCGCGCGGTCGCGCCGTCGTAAGCATGGATGCCGGGGATGATCGCGTGCGCACGGCAGCGGTCGAGCACGTGCTCGACGGCCTCGGTGTGCCGGCCGGGAATCAGTCCGCCGGGACGTTCGCCGAGGCTGATCGCCAAGTCCGCGGGCCCGATGTAGACGCCGTCCACACCCGGTGTCGCGCAGATCTCATCAGCGTGCTCCACGCCTCGCTCGGTCTCGATCATCACGAGACACAGCACGTGCGCATCGAGGACGCTCGTATCGGTGGACCCAACGGTCGCGTCAGCGCGCACGGGTCCATAGCTACGCACGCCCGTTGGCGCGTAGCGGCACGCGGACGCGACGTGCGCGGCCTGCACCCCGTCGTTCACCATCGGCACGATCACGCCTTCGGCTCCCGCGTCCAGTGCCTTGCCGATCGTCCCGACATCGTGACCCGGAACCCGCACGAGCGCGGTCACTCCCGTGCGCGCCATCGCCTGCAACATCGCCACCATGTCGGGGTAGTCGATGAGCCCGTGCTGGCAGTCGATGGTGAGGTAGTCCGGACCGGTCAGCGCGAGCTGTTCGGTGATCGGCGCGCACGGCAATGTGCACCATGTTCCGAAGGCGGTCCCGGTCGACGCGACTGCACGTAGCCGGTTGCGGTCTGTCTTGTCGTCACCCATCTGACGAAAAGTAGGGTGCGGAGCATGGCCGAGGTCGAACGCGTCCCGTACGACGAGTTCTCGATGTTCCACGAGAACGCCGAAGAATTCGGCCTTCGCTTCGACAGACCTCCCGATGTGCGCCGTATCTCGGTCGAGGTCGAGGACGGTCGGTCATTGAGCGCGCTCTTGTGGGGCACCGACCAGCCGGAGCTCGTGTTCCTGCACGGCGGCGCACAGAACGCGCACACATGGGACACGGTCGCGCTGGCCGTCGGCCGGCCTCTGGTCGCCATCGACCTGCCCGGTCATGGACACTCCGACGGGGGGCGCAACGGCTCGGTGGCCGTGCAGGACAACGCCGAGGATGTTGCCGCCGCGATCCGAGAGCTCGCGCCAGGCGCCAAAGCGGTCATCGGCATGTCGCTCGGTGGTGTCACGACCATTGCGCTGACCGCGGCGCATCCCGAACTCGTTCGCTCTGTCGTCCTCGTCGACATCACACCGGGTGTCAATCGCGAGAAGGCGTCGACGATCACCGCGTTCATCAACGGTCCGGAGAGCTTCCCCGACTTCGACCAGATTCTCGCCCGTACCGTCGAATTCAACCCGACCCGCTCGGAGGCGTCGCTGCGCCGCGGGATCCTGCACAACGCAGTGCAGCGCGATGACGGCAGTTGGGTGTGGCGCTACCAACGGTTCCGGGCCTTCGAGCCTGACAGCTCGGGCGACGCGGCACCGCGTCCCGATTTCGGATCGCTGTGGGATGCCGTCAGCACGATCTCGGTGCCCCTGATGCTGGTGCGCGGGATGTTGCCGCAGTCCGTCGTCGACGACGAGGACGAAGCCGAGTTGCTACGCCGCCAACCCGAAGCGCGCATCGAGCGCGTCGAGGACGCGGGCCACAGCGTGCAAGGCGATCAGCCGGTCGTGCTGGCGCGGCTCATCGACGAGTTCGTCACGGGTGGCGGGTGATCCCGCCGTCGACCTTGAGCAACGAACCGGTCGTGTAACTCGACGCATCACTGGCGAGATACAACGCGGCACCGACGATCTCGTCCGGCTCACCCAGCCGCTTCATCGGCACCATGCCTCCCTTGCGTGCCTCCGGCGTCCACGCCTTGGTGATGTCGGTGCGAAACGCGCCGGGGAGGATGCAGTTCACCCGCACGCTCGGCGCGAACGCTTCCGCCAGGCCGACGGTGAGCAGGTTGAGCCCCGCCTTCGCGCACGCGTAGGGAAGCTCGTTGACGCTCGCCATGATCGATCCGACCGTCGAGACGTTGATGATGGACCCGCCGCCGTCGCGCATCATGCGGGTACCGACGAGGGTGGCGAGCCGGAACGGTCCCTTCAGGTTCACCGAGACGGTCTTGTCGTACAGCTCCTCGGTGATGGACTCGAGGTTCTCGTAGAGAGGTGACATGCCGGCGTTGTTGACGAACACGTCGACGCGCCCGAACCGGTCGTAGACGGCGTCGACGAGACGATCGCAGTCGTCCCATTTGCCGACGTGGCAACCAACGGCGACCGCGGTGCGCCCGGTCGATGCGGCAACCTCCGAGGCGGCCTGCTCGCAGTTGTCGAGCTTGCGGCTGGCGATCACGACGTCCGCACCAGCCTCGGCGAACGCCTGCACCATCGACCGACCGAGACCCCGGCTCCCGCCGGTCACGACGGCGACCTTCCCGCTGAGATCGAACTGGTCCGAGTGGCTCATGGCCGCCCATTCAACTCGCTCGACGCGTCACTCTCGGATCCCACCCGATCGACTGTGCGTGACCGACACACGGGCCGGTTGGCACACACTCGCCACTAGGGTCGCCACCCGTGACCGTCGACCTCTTCGCGCCCGCGTCACTCGGCCCCGTCACGTTGCGCAACCGCATCGCGAAGGCGGCGACATTCGAGGGCATGTCACGCAACCACGTCGTGACCGATCGGTTGATCGACTACCACCGAGCCGTCGCCGCGGGCGGGGTCGGGATGACAACGCTGGCGTACTGCGCGGTGTCCGAGGAAGGTCAAGGCGCGCCCGGCGAGGTCCTCGTGCGAGAGGAAGCGGTGCCCGGTCTCGCCCGCTTCGCCGAGGCGATGCACGACCTCGGCACGGCGGCGAGCATGCAACTCGGTCATGCCGGACCGGTCGCGGCCGGCACCGGGCGTCGCGGCCTCGCTCCGTCACGCGTGTTCGCGCCCCAGGCCATGCGGTTCACGCGTGCCGCGACCACGGACGATCTCGCGCGCATCACCCGCGACTTCGCGGCCGCTGCCCGTCACGCGGTCGCGGCCGGATTCGATGCCGTCGAGTTGCACTTCGGTCACGGCTACCTGATCAGCGCGTTCCTCAGTCCGAAGCTCAACAAGCGCACGGACGAATGGGGTGGCTCGATCGAGAACCGCGCTCGCCTGGCCCGCCGGATCGCGGACGCGGTCAAGACCGCGGTGGGCGACCGCATCGCGGTCATCGCCAAGCTCAACATGGCTGACGGAGTGACCGGCGGGTTGTGGCTCGACGAGAGCATCGAGGTGGCGCGCCTGCTCGAGGCGGACGGCACCCTCGACGCGCTCGTGTTGACCGGAGGCAGCTCGTTCCAGAATCCCATGTATCTGTTCCGCGGTGAGGCACCGATCGCGGAGATGGCGGCGACCTTCCCACCTCGGTTGCGCCTCGGCTTCAAGCTCGCGGCCCACCGGTTCCTCATCACGTACCCATTCGAGGAGGCGTACTTCTTGCCGTACGCCCGGCAGTTCCGCGACGCGCTCCACATGCCGCTCGTCCTGCTCGGTGGCATCAACCGGCGCGAGACAGTCGAGGCCGCGCTCGAGGAAGGCTTCGACTTCGTGCAGATCGGGCGCGCCCTGCTGCGCGAGCCCGACCTCGTCGCCCGGTGGCAGAAGGGCGACACCCACGAGGGGCTGTGCATTCATTGCAACAAGTGCATGCCGACCATCTACCGGGGTACGCACTGCGTCCTGGTGGCGCCGCGGGATCGGCCCGGGCATCGAGAAACGTGAGGGTGCCGTGCGCGGCGCCGGCATTTCCGACATCCTGATGACTCAGGCGAATGGCGGAGCCGGTCCGTGAGTGTGCCCGGCGATATCTGGAGGATGGGCTCGAGTGAGTGAAGGCGGGGGCGGGGCGCCGTGGTGGGCCAGCTTCCGGATGTTGACGGCGGTCGCGATCGCGCAGGCCGCAGTTCTCGTCCCGTTCCACTACCTGGCGACCGAGGACGGGCCGACCAACATCGCGTCGGCACACATCATCACGTCGTACCCTGGCCCGTACCGCCAGTACCTCGAGCTCGACTTCTTCCCGAAGTTCGACATGTTGTGGCAGCTGCTCTTGTCGTTGATGGTGCGCCTGATGCCCGCGCTCGTGGCCGAGCGCATCATGGTCGTGGCGCTCGTCATCGCCCTCCCGCTCGCCGGCTGGTACGCGGCCCGCGCCGTCAGGCCGGACGGCGGGCCGGTTGCCTTCTTGTTGTTGCCCCTGTCGATCGGATACTTCCAGCACGCGGGCTACGACAGCTTCTGTGTCGGACTCGTGCTGTTCTTGGTGACGGTCGGATGGTGGCTCCGGCATCGAGATGACGGAGGAGTCCGGCCTTACGTCGTGCTCATCGTGCTGCTCGTGCTGACGTATCTCGCCCACCTCGTGGCGCTGGCGATGACCGTCGGCCTGCTCGCCGTCGTGACGGCGTGGGAGATGTTCACCAACTCGGATCGCCGTCGGGGCCCGCGGCGCCTCGTCATGCTCGCCGTCGGGACGGTTCCGGCCATCGTGCTCGTCGCGATCTACGCGACACGGCGGACCTCCGTGAGCGGTACGAGCCGGCTCGGGCTCAAAGAGCTCGCGCAGGATCTCGTCACGTTGCGACCCGCGCTCGCGAGCATGGCCCGCTTGGAGGTGGGCCCGTCCCTGTTGATCGGCCTCACCGTGATCGGACTCGCGGCGTTCACGCTGTGGTGCTACGCGCCCCGGCTGCTCCGCGATCCCTCACATGCGTGGCTCGTCGCGACGCTCGCCGCCGTCGCCGTCTACTTCATCGCACCGGACAGCATCGGCGACGGGGGCCAGATCAGCGCCCGGCTCATCCTGTTCGTCGTCATGGCGGCCGTGATGTGGTTCGCATGGTTCGACTACGGGCGCCGGGTCCTCGCAGTGATCGTCGCGCTGTCGCTCGTCGCCACCGCCGGCCTCACCGTCCTGCACGTGCCGAAGTACGTCGGGTTCAACCGTGACATCGGCGAGTTCACGTCGGTCACCGATCAAATGCCGAACGGATCGACCGTGCTCGCCCTCAACTTCGTCCAAGCGCAGGACTCCACATCCGGACTGACCTCCTCCAAATGGACTCGGCCCGTCATCCAGGATCTGGGTTACGTCGTCGCCGACCGCAACGTCGTCGACCTGTCGCACTTCGACGGTGGTCTCAGCTACTTCATCACGCAGTTCCGAGACGACGTGAACCCGTTCCACTTCATCGGCTTCGATCGCAACTGGCTGGCCGATTCACCGCCGCACGTCAACATCCTCGATTACGAGGCCAAGACCGGCGGCAAGGGCAAGATCGACTACATCGTCACCTGGGGCGAGGACCAAGCGACGGATGCGACCCGCTCGTCACCGCTGTACGACGACGTGCGCTCGCAGCTCGCCAGCGGATATCGACTGGTGGCGACGTCGTCCCGCGGTCACGCCAAGCTCTACCAGCGCTCCTCCTAGGAGGTCATTGCCAGTCCGAGCGCGTGCCGCGCAGCACGTTCGTGCCCAGGTGGAAGAGCTCCTCGAAGTAGCGCTTGGCCTGGAGGCAGAGAATGCCGAGACTGACGAGCTGCGTCGACAGGACGATGCACACGGCGGCGCCGACGAGCATCCCGCCGCTGCCCGCGACGATGCCGGCGATCAGCAAGCCGACGAATGCGACGAACAGCAGCACGCCAGGCAACACGAACAGCAGCACCGGGCGGAACAGGAACCCGTTGAAGATGTATGCCGCCGTGCTGCGGCCCACGTGGATGCTCGACTCGCGCTGACGATCGCCGAGGCCAGGATGCCCCTCCCATCGGAGGTGGCCCGGGATCTCTTCGACCGCAGCCCGCAGGATGCGAGCCTTGTAGAGGATCTCGGTGTTGACCTCGATGTCCATCGCTTTGAGATTGAGCGACGCGACGAACTTGCGGTCGTACGCGCGCACCATCGACGTCAGCGTCGAGAGATCGCCCTTCACGGAGAACGACAGGAATCGATTGGCCGTGCGGCTCACGTACCGGCGGAACGCGGGGACGTTCTCCGTGGTGCCGCCCTCCAGGTACGGCGACGCGATCACGATCTTCGCCTTGGTGGCGCGCAGGTGGTCGAGCATCCGCTCGATGTGATCGGGCGAGTAACTGAGGTCGCAGTCCATCGTGACGATGTAGTCGCCTGTGCAACTGGTGAACCCGTAGCGAAGCGCTTGACCGAGGTTGAAGTTGCGCGGGTGGTGCAGCACCCGCATGCGGTCGTGACGGCTGGCAAACGCGTCCGCGATCTCGGGCGTCTCGTCGGTGCTGCCGTCGTCGACGAGCACGAGCTCCCAGTCGTAGCGCTCGTCGAGCGTGTGCAAGTGCTCGTGCAGCGTCGTCAACGACCACATGAGGATCGGCGCCTCGTTGTAGGCGGGCACGACGACCGAGACGGATGGCAGTCTCTCGACATCAGCGACGTCGGCCAGCACGGTCTGCGTCACGCCTTCATTCTGACGCGTCGAGCGGCCAACAAAGGGCGAACCGGCGCAGTCGGCGCCGATGCCGACGACGAGACGGCCGGTAGCGCGGTGCCCGGTCGTGTGACCCGATCGACGTGACCGCCGCACGGCACGACGTCGAAGCGTTCGCTCAAAGTCCGCAGGAACCGCCTGACCAACTCACGCTTGCGTTCGGCGGGCATGCCCATCCCGGGGAAGAACGAGAGGCCCGGTGCGTCCGCGGCGTCGACGAGGTCCAGCGGGTGCAACAACACCGACGGGCTCACGCCGCTACGGCGCATGGCCGCCAGCGCGGTGCGCCAGTAGAGATCCGCCGCACGCTCGGAGTACCCCGCGAGGGTCAGCAGGTAGCTGACGTGGCATGGGACTCGCGCCAGCGGCACCGTCGTCAGCGGCAGCTCGGTGAGGACATGACCGTCGTGTTGCCACTTGTACGGCTTGATCGGCCGCAAGCCGTCGCGCCACGAGCCGAACAGCTCACGCCGTTCCTCGCGTTGCGACGGATCGAGGTCGGCGCCCCGGAAGTAGAACCAGCGCGCCAGCGGCCCGATGTAGGTGGGGAGGGTCGAGCAGTCGTAGCGGTACCCGCGCTTCACGAGGACGTCGATGGTGCGCTCGGACAGGCTGTAGCCCGGGCCACGAAACGCCTGCGGCCGCGTGCCCGTCACCGCGGTGATCGCTTCCTCCGCGCGGCCGATGTCGTCGTCGATCTCGTCGCGCGTCCAGCGGTGCATCCACGGACGGTGGTCGAAGCTGTGGTTGCCGATCTCGTGCCCCGCCTGCGCCAGCGCGCTGAGTGCATCGCCATTGCGATCGTCCGCCGCGTCACGGCCGACGACGAAGAAGGTGATGTGCAGCCGCAGGTCGTCGAGCAACTCGAGGATGCGATCGCTCACGACCGGCAGGTACGTCGGCGCCGCCTGCCAGTCGCGCTCGCCGTGCGTCATGCGATACGCCCACAGGTTGTCGAGGTCGAACGAGAGGCTCGCGACAGGTCGCGTCATCGGACCCGCACGCCGGAGGAGTGAAGGGCCCCTGCGACCTTGGGCGCCGCGGTGTCGGCGAGCGTGATGGTCTCGTTGGCATTGAGCGTGCCGTTCACGATCTGCGCCGAGCACACGAGATGCAGACCCGGCACCGACGTCTCGATCGAAGGAACGGTGCGGCTGTAGCCGAGCACCGGGAGGGGGAAGACATAACGCGCACGCGCAGTGCGCGTGGCGACGATGTCGTCGTTGGTGACACCGGGGTGCACGGCTTGCAGACCGCGTCGAGCCGCTTCCGCGATCTCCTCGTCGGTCGAGTCGAGAATCGGCGCGTCGCTGCTCACGTACTGGGGGATGTACACCAACGTGTGCCCTGCATACTCGACCGGATCCACCAGCGACGACATCTCGATGACCGTCGTGATCGGAACGTCGTCCACGAGATAGGTGAGGTAGTAACCGGCGAGCGGACGCCGCAACACCAACGACGTGCACACCACTCCTTGATACGGAATGGCGGCGAGCGCATCGCGCTCGGTGTCGTTCAGCGCGGGGCACAGCTTCGCCGCGACCGGCGGGGCCACCGTCACGACGACGTCATCGAAGGTCTCGACACCATCCGCGGTGCGGACCGTCAACGCGCCGGCGGTGCTCGAACCATCGCGTTCGACCGACTCGACCTTCGCATTGCAACGAAGATCGATGTCCTCGCGTGCGAGTAGACCGCCGAGCGCCTCGAGGGTGCGGGCATAGCCACCGGGCTGACCGTCCTTGCCGCGGACGTAGCCGAAGCGCTCGTCGCCGAGCCCGGCCCGCCGGGCCGCCGACAACCGCTGGATCGTGGCCCAGATGAATGCAGCATTCGACCGTGACCAGCCATCACCGAGCTTCGATCGCAGCAACGGCAGCCAGAAGCGCCGGAACGTGGCGCGGCCGGACCAGCGCGTGAGCCAGTCGGCGACGGGCGTGTCCTCGAGCCGCTGCCAGCGGCGCGTGGTCGATCCGCGCCCGATCGTCATCGCCAGCCGCGCCTTACCCAGCGGTCCGAGCACGGGCGAACGCAGGAACTCCACTGGCGTGCCGAGCGGCGTGATGCGACCGTCCGCCCAGCAACCGGTACGGGTCGTCTCCCAGCTCACCTCGTCTTCGAGATCGAGCTCGCGCAGCAGACGGCGCGTGGCCGAGTCCGACGCAAGAGTCACGTGGTAGAAGCGATCCCATGTCACCGTCCCGACCGTCCAGGCGCTGGCGAGGCCGCCGGCTCGCGGCGCCGACTCGAAGACCGTGATGGAGGCGTTCGGCTGCTCGCCCCGCAATCGGTGGGCGAGCGTCATGCCGAGCAGCCCGCCGCCGACGACGGCGATTCGTGGCGCCGCGGACGGCGCCGTCATGAGGCGAGTTGCTCGCGCAATCCGCCCGCGTCATCGCGTTCGTAGCGGCGTCCGCACGAGGGACACGTGCACTCGTCCGGCAGCGCGGTACCGCGTCCACCCCGATGCACGGGTGTGCCGCAGCGGCAGACATAGCCGAGCGAGCGCGCCGGGTTGCCGGCGACGAGCGCGAAGGCGGGAACCGAGCGGGTGACGACACTGCCCATGCCGACCATGGCGAACCGGCCGATGGACAGATCGCTGCCGATCGTTGCCCCGGCACCGATGGTTGCCCCTTCACGCACGAGCGTCGGCAACGTCTCTTCTTCGAGATCGCTCGGCCGCAACGCGTCGAGCTCAGGTGTGGTCGCCCGCGGAAAGCGATCGTTGGTGAACGTGACGTTGGCCGCGACCATCACGCCTTGCTCGATGGTCACTCCCGCGCAGACGTACACCATCGCGTTCAACTTGCAGCGATCGCCGATCGTGGCCTCGCCCGCGATGTAGGTCTTCTCACCGACGATGCAATCGCGACCGACGCGAGCACCCGTGCGCATGTGCACGTTGTCCCAGACCGCGGTGCCGTCGCCGATCTCGACGCCGTCTTCGACGATCGCGGTGGGATGGATCCGGGCACCCATCACGCACTCACCGGGACGTGGACGCGCTCCCAACGAGTGGCGGCCATCGATCGGTATGCCGCATCGATCACCGCGACGCTGGCGAGCGCGTCGTCGTCGCCGAGCAGCGGCGCGTGCTCGCCGCGCGCGGCGCCCACGAAGTCGACCAGTTGGGCACGGAAGCACTCGAGCTTGCTGTAGCCGTCACCGAACGACTCCGCCACTTCGCCTTTCGCGTCGAGACGGATGGCGCTGCGCCAACCGAGCTCGAGCGTGCCGTCCGAGCCGTGCACACGGGCGTAGTGGTCGAGTCGCTTGTCCACGGTCCACGACAGATCGATCGCGCCGGTCACCCCCGTCGCGCAGCGCACTGTCAACGTGGCGGTGTCCTCGACGGCAAGCCCTTGCAGACGGACGCCCTCGACCGCGAGCAGGTCGACGATCGGGCCGAACAGGTAGCGGGTCACGTCGACGGAGTGAGTGCCGTTGTCGATTATCACGCCGCCACCCGAGATGCTCGGATTGGCATGCCAGCGATCGGCCATCGACAGCCGATCGGTGAACGCGTTCTCGAACATCACCGGTGCGCCGATGACGCCATCGGCGATCATGGCGCGAGCGCGGGCCACATCGGCGACGTAGCGGAACTTCGACGCCATCATGAGCAGCCGGCCGGCGCGATGCCCGGCTTCGACGAGCCGGCTCGCGGCTTCGAGGCCGACCGTCAGCGGCTTCTCGCACAGCACGTGATGGCCGCGATCGAGCAGGCCGCCGGCGATCTCGAAATGCGTCGCTGGCGGTGTGCACACGATGGCGGCGTCGAAGCCGACCGTGTCGTCGAGCGCCGTGTGATCGGTGAGGACGGCGACATCACGACCGGCGGCCAGCTTCGCCGCCGCGTCAGGGTTGGCGTCGACGATGGCGACGAGCTCGATCCCGTCGACGAGATCGATGGCCGTGAGATGGGTGGCGGCGATGGTGCCCGCGCCCACGAGCGCGACCCGGAACGGTGTCTCGTTCATGCCTGCTCGGCTCGCTCGGACTGCAACGCGGCGTGCGCCTCGATCAGCGCGTCCGCGATGTAGTGCACATGGCGTTGCTCGTACCGCTCATTCCACGGGAGCACCAGGATCGTGTCGAGAAAACGGGTGACACCGGTGAAGCGTTCGGGGTTGTAATCGACGGCTTCGGGCCGGGCGAGCGTGAAGGGCCAGCGCGACGACCCGAACGTGCGCTGCTCGCGGAACACCTGGCACGCGAACGCCGGCTTGGAGATGTACCTCGGCGCGCACGCGATGCCGCGGTCGCGCAACCGCGCCCCCATCGCCACCGTGCCACCGGGCACCGCATCGGGATCGACGAGCACGCAGTACTTCCAGTACGAGTGGTGTGCGCCGTCATGGATCACCGGCAGCACGATCCCTTCGAGCATGGCCTCGGTGAGCCGGTCGGTCATCAGCGCGGCCATCTGCTGGCGCGCCCGCACCGATCCGGGCAGCTTCGGGAGCTGTGCGTTGGCGACCGCGCCCTGGAGCTCGGTCCATCGGAAGTTCGGCGCGAGGAACTCGTGGTCGGGATTGGCTTCCCCGTACGGCCACGCCTTGTTGACGAACACTCGGGCTCGACGCGCCAGTTGTCCGTCGGACGTGACCACCACGCCTCCCTCCCCGGTGGTGACATGTTTGCCCTGTTGAAGGCTGAATGAGCCCAAGGTGCCGATTGTGCCGACGTTGCGGCCGGCCTCAGTGGCGAGCAAGGCCTGCGCGGCGTCCTCGATGATCGGCAGACCCCGGTCGGCGGCAAGGGCTTCGATGGCCGCCATCTCGCACGGGTTGCCGAACAGGTGGGTCACCACGATGGCGCGTGTTCGCTCGGACAGCGACGCCTCGATGGTGGCCGCGGTGACGTTGCCGGTCAGCGGGTCGACGTCGGCGAACGCGGGGATTGCACCCTGGTAGAGGATCGCGCTCAACGCCCCCATGTCAGTGATGGGCGTGGTCACGATCTCCTCGCCGGGCTCCGGGTCGAGAGCGGCGACCGCAACCTGGACCGCCGCACTCCCGGTCGCACACGCCACCGCATCCGGCGCCCCGAGGAGATCGGCGAAGGCCGCCTCGAACCGCGCCACCTGGTCTCCCTTGGTGGACGTGAGCGTTCCCGACTCGATCACGTCTCGGAGCGCGACGAGTTCCTCGTCGCCAAATGTCCGTCCGCTTGCATCCTGATCAGACGGGAGCGGCACCACGCCCTCGCCCGCCGGCGTTTGCCCGTGCACGACCTCCATTTGTACATCACGGTCCGCCAAACGGTCCGCCAACCTCAGCATCCGTCTCGTGCGTAAACGTGCACCATCCTCGTCAAGAGTCCGAAACCGGCCTTGTAGGGCACGGTCCCGATCTCGGTCATACCCGGAGGAGCCGTGGCGTCCGCCGTCACCAGCGCGCACTGGCGGAAATCCGGAAAGGCATCGAGGTAGCTCTCGTCGGCCTCGAGGCTCCTCGGCGCGGCCCGAGCGCCGTGGATGCCGATGTATTCGAACCCGGCGTCGATGTTGCCAATAGGGACGCCGTGGGCCATCGCCACACCGGCGCCTCGGAACCGGGCCGCCTGGTACGCATCCCAGTCCATGACCGACCAGATCGCGGCAATGGCCAGGACGCAGGCCACCGCCATCCCCGCGACTTCCAGGCGTCGCTGCCCGTGAGCAGCCGCGGTCTCGGGCCGAGGTGTCACACACAGCAGGATCATCCCGGCGCCGAGCATCGGCAGCAGGTAGCGGTCCTGGATCACGTGCTGGAGATACGAGCTCGCGGCGATGACGGCGAACGAAACGATCACGAATGCGGACGGCATCGCCACCCACGGCTCGTCCAGGGTCCGTTGCACCGAGCCGCGCACGCCGTCGCGGTGAACCGCGACGACCACCGCCCGCAACACCACGGCGACGAGCGCCGCACCGCAGAGGGCCACGGACACCGACACGAGATGCCAGATGAGCCCCGACTGCGCGCTCGACAGCGTCGCCAGCGACGAGGCGCCGACTGGTCCCTCCCGCACGAGCACGGGTGGGACGACCGGTTGGTTCCATCCGACTGCCAGTCCGACGAGGAGCCAGGCTGCGGGTGCGAGGGTGAGCAGCCCACGGACCGTGCTCGGCAGCGCTGGATCCGATCGCGTGCGGAACCAGCGGCCGAGCGCGCCGCTCGCCAGCACGAGCGGGAGCAGTCCCAGCGCCAGTAACGACCACGCACGGACGATGACCGCGGTCGAGCGCACCACCTGTAGCGACTCGATCGGTGCGGATCGATCGATGCCGCTGCGCCATGCCAAGAAGGCGAGGGCGAGAGCTGCGCCGGCCGCCCCCACGATGAGCACCCGGCGCCTCGAGGCCGGCCGCTGTGGCATCGCGAGAAGGACACCGACGACCGCGAGCGGTGCGGCCGTCGCCGTTTGGCGCACCGTTATCGCGGCGACCCCGAGCGCGACCGCGGCGATCAAAGGGCCGGTGCGGATGCGACGGTCAGCGCCCTCTCCGTCGCACGCCGCGAGACCCGCAGCCAGGCACCCGAGCATCAGCGCAGTGGCGGGCAGGTCCGTCATCGACGTGACGAGCACATCGACCATGCTCGGGAAGACGACGAACGACAACACGGCCAGACCCCGCAGATCGGGCCGGCGTGACCGGCTGACCAACCACCAGATCAGCGCCGAGCACGCGAGCCCGGCCGCGATCACGACCAGCCGGCTGGCCAGAACCGAGTCGTCGAGGAAGAGATCGACCACTCGCGCCAGTTGCAACTGGCCCACCAGGCTCACGTCGTTCCAGCCGACGCCGACGATGTGCCCGGTCCGGTCGAGCGTGTCCTGCATGCGCAGGTACGCCCAGTCGTCGCTGTACGGGAGTCGATGGGCGCCCGTCCGCCATGCCGCCACGATCGTGATGACGACCACCGCGCCCGCGAGGCACAACGCGACCTGCGACATCCGGTTGCGGGTGCGCTCGCGTACTGCTGTCGTCACGCGGGCGCCTTGACGAACGGGTAGCGCGCCTCGACGACCCGCCGGGCCAACCGCGGCGGCGCCGCAGCCGCGGCCGCGAACCACGCAACATGCCTCGCGCGGGCCCGGACCCTGAACTGCGGGTGCGAGACGATGGCTCGGATGCCCTCCAGCGCCCAGGCCGTTCCGCCCCGCTCGCCCGTCACGCGACGGCGCGCGAGCTCGAGTCCGGCGCGGATGTAGTCGTGAGGTTCGCCGGACGGATCGGCCTTGTCGGACGAGCCGCTCGATTGGGTCAGGCCCAGATCGGATGCCTTCTCGTGCACCTCACGATCGATCAATCGTCGTTCGCGGAGTTTCATGTCGAGCCAGTCGACACCGGCGCGACCGGGGACCATGTGCTTGTTGCCGCCGTGCACGCGGTAGCGCCCGACCGGCCGCTCGATGGTCGCCACGTACCCGTCGAGGGCGACGAGATTGGAGAGGTAGAGGTCGGGAGCGAACCCGTCCGGTATCGGCATCACCTTGTCGAGCACCGTGCGACGAAAGGACTGCCCCGTCGTCTCCGGCCAGGTGAACGTCGCGTGCTTGGCCACCATGCGCCGAAGATCACCCTGCGTCATCGTGCAGCCTTCAGGCGGGCGCACGCCGGGTAACGGCTCGCCGCGCTCGTCGATGTCGCGCAGCCGACCGAGCACGAGAACGACGCGCGGATCCTCGAACGCGGCGACGATCCGTTCGGCCGCGTCCCCCTCGAGCACGTCGTCCGAATCATGGAAGAGCACGATGTCACCGCGTGAGAGCTCGTAGCACCGGTTGCACGCGGCTGCTTGTCCGCGGATCGGCTGCAGCTCGAGACGAAGGGAATCGGCATAGCGCTCGAGCAACTCGTGTGAGCCGTCGATCGAACCGTCGTCGACCACGACGATCTCGACGTTCGGGTATGACTGCCCGAGCGCGGACTCGAGCGCGGCCGGCAAGAACCGCGCGTAGTTGTGGCTCGTGATGCAGATCGAGACGAGTGGTTGTTCGGTCATCGCACTGGTGAGATCGATCTCACCCCGCCGCGACGAGCCGCGCTCGTAGGACGTCGACGATGCGCTCGGATGCGTGTCCGTCACCGAACGGGTTCGGCGCACTGGCCATCGCTCGATGATGCCCGGGATCGTCGAGCAGGTGGGCGACCTCGGCCACGATCACGTCTTCGTCGGTGCCCACCAACCGGCCGGCGCCGCTCGTCACGACCTCAGGCCGTTCCGTGACTTCGCGCAGCACGAGGACCGGCGTATCGAACGACGGCGCTTCTTCTTGGATCCCGCCCGAATCGGTGAGCGCGACGTCACTGCGGTCGATCAAGCGCAGCATGTCCGCGTAGCCGACGGGCGCCACGAGATGGATGCCGGGCCGTCCCCCGAGCTCCTGGTCGACGACCGTGCGCACGTTGGGATTGGGATGCACCGGGTACACGACGACCGCCTTGTGCTCCTCGACGATGCGGCGCACCGCCGCGCAGATCCTGCGCAGTGGCGCGCCGAAGTTCTCCCTACGGTGGGCGGTCAGTAGGACGAACGGCGCGCCGTCGCCCAAGAGCGGCGCGAGCTCCTCGAGCTCGCGGTTGTCGTACTCACCATCGAGGTCGAGTGCCTGCAACGCGTCGACGATCGTGTTACCGGTGACCGTCACGGCGTCGCCATCGACACCCTCTGCGAGCAGGTTGGCGCGCGCCCCTTCAGTCGGTGCGAAGTGCAAGTCGACGACCGCGCTGATGATGCGCCGGTTGACCTCTTCGGGGAACGGGTGTTGCCGGTTGTGCGAGCGCAGCCCCGCCTCGACGTGACCGACTTCGATGCCCTCGTAGAACGCGGCGAGCGCGGCAGCCATCGCCGTACCTGTGTCGCCCTGCACCAGGACGACATCGGGCCGCATGGTGCGAAAGACGTCACTGAGCGCGCTGAGCGCGCGCGCCACGAACGCACTGAGGGCTTGGTCGTCCCGCATCAGATCGAGGTCGACGTCAGGTTGGACGTCGAACATCGCAAGGGTTTGATCAAGGAGGTCGCGATGTTGAGCCGTCGCCACCGTCGTCACGTCGAACGACGCGTCCCCGCGCAGCTGCCTCACGACCGGGGCGAGCTTGATGGCCTCGGGCCGCGTGCCGAAAACAGCAACCACGCGCGGGCGCTCAGCGGGTGAAGACACTCACGCAGGGTACGTGGCGTCTCCGCAGGGAATCGTCAGGCGGCGGCAGATGTCGTGCGCCGGCGCCGTGCGACGAGCACCACGAGACCGCCGGCGGCGAGGAGACCGAGGCCGATTCGGGTGAGCGGGATCGTGTCGCTCGAACCGGTCCGGGCCAGCGGCGTGCTCTGGACGGCACCCGCCTCCACCTTCGTCGCGGTGACCGTCGCGCCCTTCACCGCGGTCGACGGGCAGTCCGGGTCTTCCTGGGCCACGGTCCGGGCCGAGAGATGACCGACCGCAGCGTTGGCGACGCCCAGGCTGTTGCCAGTGAGAGCGGGGCAGTCGAGGGTGTAGTCGGAGCTGGAGCTCGAGCTCGACCCCGTTTGGGCCGCCGCAGGACCGGCGGCCAATGCGAGCCCGAAAAGGACGCCGGCAACCGCGATGACCACACGTCGCAACTTCATCGTCTTCCCCAAAGTCTTGTGCCGACACAAAGAGTGGCGGCACGCTTCTCGCCGCAGTTTGGCCCAGTACGCGCAAGCTGTCCAGTACACGAAAGGGTCCTTCTGCTGGCGCTAGTGCGCGAGGTGGGCGGTAAGGGTCTGAGATCGAACGTCGTCCGCTGCCGCACTCGCCACCTCCCCGTCGACCTTCATGTTGTCGGCGCCGACCACCTTCCATCCACCGGTACCGGTGACAGAGACGGCGATGTCATCCGGGTTCACGAGTGGCGGACGGATGAGCGTCAGGTTGTAATCCGGCGACGGCGAGATGAACCCATCCATCGCGACCTGGAGGGTCACGGCGCCACCCGGCGGCACGTCGACCGGGATGGTGTAGGAGTTGAGTCCGAAGTCGTCCGAGCCCCCCACTTTCGCCGCCGTCCCGTCTCCGGTGGTCGCCCCGGTGACCTGCAGCGGCGTGTAGACGGTGAGCAGCATCTCGTTGGTGCCCTTCGGGCGATCGTGGATGTTCGCCAGCACGATGTCGGGCAGGCCGTCGGCGGGGGCGGAGTTGGTGAGGGTCACGGTCAACGTCGACTGGACCTCGCCGGTGTCAGGCCTGAACGTCGCCGCGTACTTCATCGACCGTTGCATGTAGGCGTCGAGCTTGTTCGCACCTGCGTTGCTCTCGGTCACCGACAGTGCGTCCGCGTTGGTGGCCGGAGGGAACGAGCCGTCAAGGCCCAGCCGCTGGTAGAGCGCCTCGGCGTCGGGGTTCGGGCTGAACGCCAGCACGTGCCCCTGCTCGATCATTGGCGTCATCACGTTGGCCACCCGCGCCGGCTTCGGCAGGTCACCCGAGGTGAACTTCTCGAAGGTCAGCCGGGTTGCGGCGTCGAGGAAGTCGACTCGAGCGGGTCGAGTGTCGAACGTCTGGTACTGGTCGATGAGCAATTCGTGGGCCGCGTTCTTCGAGTTCAGCGTGACACCGGTCCCCGGCAGCGTCACCGATCCCGTGAGGTCGAGCAGCGCGGCGAGCGAGTACGGATCCATGTAGAACACGCCGTCGACGGGATCACCGAACGCTTGCGGGTACAGCTGCCCGGTGACGTTGGCGACCTCCTTGAAGTCCGGTGATGCACCGACGTTCCCGAAGAACCTGGTGACCTGATAGGGCGTGAAGCGCGTGAGATACGAACCCGGCGTCAGCGTGTACCCGCGCTGGTTCTGCGGGTCGTCGATGTCGGTGTGGCGGCCGGCGCGAGTCAGCGTGAGCTTGCCCTGGTCGGCGGTGACCTCTGCGAAGTTCCCGACGAAGCCGCCGAGCGGACGACTCTCCGACGGAGTGCCGAGCAGCACGATGTAGTGCTTCGGCCCGTCACCGCCGAGCAGCTCCGGCCCGATCGCGACGGCATCACGCGCGTTCTCCGCGACCGGCAGTGTCGTCGTGAGATCGTTCTCGAACTGGCTGTAGCGGTCGCGCAACGGCGGCACGAGCCAGTCCGTTTCGATCGCGTCGAGGCTGTGCTCCGCATGCCCGATGGCGTCGACGGCGCTGCGAAGCGGCTCCTCCGCCGCTCGCAGCCGGGCGAGGTCGATGGTGCCGCCATGGACGGCGAGCTGGTTGTAGTCGATCGTCGCGACACCTGTCGCGGCCGTGTGCGCGAGCGCGTGGCCCTCGTCGGCCATGGTCTTGACCGCCGCCAACTGCTGGCCGGCGATCGGAACCAGGCGCGCGGGTTGCGCCCACCACGCGCCGACCGTGTCGGCGACCTTGCCGAAGTTCGAGTCGGCCGCGTCGAGCTGCGCCATCGCGCCGGCCTGGTCGCCGTTCTGCGTGGCATCGAGGCCGCTGCGCGCCTGGCTCACCGCCTTCTGGATGCGGCTGCGCGCTTGCAAGCCGGCCACCACCCCGAGGGCGAGGGCCACGACGACGAGGACACCGAGGCCGAGCGCGACGCGCCGGACGATCCGCCGAGGCCGTTCCGGCGAGGCGAGATAGGCGGACACCAACACGATCGACATCGCGACCGCGGCCACGAGGCTCGGTGCGCCATGAAATGCGAACGGACGCATCCGCAGCAGCGCCTGCACCGACAACCCGGCGACGACCGCGCCGATCAGCGGCGAACGGTTGTCGACCACCACCGACGCGACCGCGATGATCACCGCCGCGACCGCGCACGCGGTCGGCAACGCGGTTGAAGGGGCGACGGCCGCGACCCCGGCGATGACGATCCACGTCCATCTCGCGCTGCGCGAACCGGCGAACGTCACCAGGCCTGCCAGGCCGCCTGTCAGCACGATGTCGGCAGGACGCAAGCCGGCGGGATGCGCGCCCGCGGCGGCACCGGCGACGGTGGCCAGCGCAACCACCACCCAAAGCCTGAATGTCATGAGCTGGGCAGTCTTCCATGTCTGGAATGCCACCCAAGCGCGCCGCGCGCGCGCCGAACTCCGGGTTCGCGACCGGGGTTCAGATGCCGATGCGCTGGGCGAGGAGCTCGCGGTGGTAGGTCGGATCGCCGAAGAGGAGCTCGGACGACTTGGCCCGCTTGAAGTAGAGGTGGGCGGGGTGCTCCCAGGTGAAGCCGATGCCACCGTGGATCTGGATGTTCTCCGCGGCGGCGTGGAAGTACGCCTCCGAGCAGTACGCCTTGGCGAGCGAGGCCACGGATGGCAGTTCGTCGTTCAGCTCTGATGCGCACCATCCGGCGTAGTACGCGGCGGACTTGGCGGACTCGACCTCGAGCAGCATGTCGGCGCACTTGTGCTTGATGGCTTGGAACGAACCGATGGGCCGGCCGAACTGCACACGGACCTTGGCGTACTCGACTGCCATCTCGAGCACCTTCTGCGCACCACCGACCTGCTCGGCCGCCAGCGCGACGGCAGCGAGATCGAGCACCTGCTCGAGCACGGACCAGCCGGCGCCATCGGTGCCGATGAGCTGCGCGGGCGTGTTGTCGAACTCGAGGCGAGCCTGCTTGCGGGTCTGGTCCATCGTCGACAATGGCGTGCGCGTGAGGCCCGACGCGTCGCCGTCCACCCGGAACAGCGAGACACCGGCATCGGTCTTTGCTGCGACGAGAATCACGTTCGCGGTGTGGCCGTCGAGCACGAACATCTTCGTGCCGTTGAGCGCGTAGCCGTCGCCTCTCTTCTTGGCCTCGATCGTGATGCCGGCCTCGTCCCAGCGCCCGCTCTCTTCGGTGAAGGCGACGGTGGCGATGATCTCGCCCGACGCGATGCCGGGCAGCAACTCCTTCTTCGCGGCATCGTCACCGGAGTGCAGGAGCGTGTTGGCGGCGAGCACGACCGTCGAGAAGTACGGGGCGCACAGCAGGGCGCGACCCATCTCCTCGAGCACGACGGTGAGCTCGACGTAGCCGTAGCCCTGACCGCCGAAGTCCTCCGGGATGATCAGCGACTGCAGACCGAGCTGGTCGGCGAGCTGCGACCACGTTGCCGGGTCATAACCCTCGGTGGTCTCCATGAGCCTGCGGACCTCGGCCTCGGACGACTTCGAGTCCATGAACTGGCGGACGATGCGGCGGAGCTCTTCCTGCTCCTCGGAGAAGGCGAAGTTCATGGGCGGATGCTGCCGCGGCGATCGTTGCGCGCACAACCCAACATGTGTACACATGTGTACGTGAATGTACGGGAGCTTCGGGCCAACCTCGCGGCCGCGGTACGGCGGGCGGAGGCGGGGCAACGGATCGTGATCACCGTCGGAGGCCGGGCGGTCGCGCAACTGAGCCCGCTCGAGCCGATCGGTGACGAGCGCCAACCGACGATCGACGATCTCGCGGCGCGCGGACTCGTGGTCAAAGCACGGAGGTCCGACCGCCCATCGCCCGACACGCTCGTCGCCGTGCCGGTCGGCACGAGGCTCGACCGGCTCCTGTCCGAGATTCGTTGAGAGGTTCGTGAGGTGCTTGCACTCGACTCGTCCGCGTTGCTGGCCCGGTATCTCGGTGGACCGACACGCGCCATCGTCGTCGGTGCGATGACGGCGGACGATGACTGGTGCGCGTGCGCGCTGGCATTGACCGAAGTGCTCGTGCTCGTCGAGCGCGTCGGCAGCTTCGAGGGCGAACGCAACGCGTTACGGCGCGCCGTGCGCGACGACTGGGAGCGCATCCACGTCGTGCCCGTCGACCAGGCCTGCCTCGATCGCGCCGCCGAGCTCGGGCGCACGCACCCGGTGCGGACCGTCGACGCGCTGCACCTCGCGGCCGCCGACCGTCTGCCGCGTCCGGTGACGTTCTGCACGTTCGACCCCGGACAGATCCCGGTCGCACTCGCGCTCGGCTTCGACGTCGCCAGCACCTGACCGCGGGAACGAAATCCACGGGCGTCACGGCAGGACGCGGTCATAGCGTCGACACGCTTTGAACACCGTTCCTGTCGATCCAGGGCAACTCCTGCGCGCCCACATGTGGCCCCGACGATCAGCGCTCGTCGGGCTCATCTGCGCGCTCGCGCTCGGCACGGTGCTCCCTCTGCTCGGTCCGATCATCATCGGTCGTTTCGTCGACCAGGCCAGCGCGGGCGCGAGCACGAGCGAGCTACTCACGATCGCCGCGCTGTACCTCGTCGTCGCCGCGGGCGCGCAGGGCGCGACCGTCGTGCGCACATGGGTAGCGAGCCGTCAGGCGTGGACGGCGACGAACCAGTTGCGCGAGGAGATGGCCGGCCACGCGCTGTCCCTCGACATCAAGTTCCACGGTGAGCATCCGCCGGGCGAGATGATCGAACGAGTCGACGGCGACGTGCACGCGATCGCGGAGTTCCTCGTCACGTTCCTCGTCGACATCCTCGGCAGCGCGCTGCTACTGATCGGAACGCTCGTCGTCCTCACCATCGCAAACATCTATCTCGGCGTCGCGCTGGCGATCTTCATCGTCGTGTCGTCGTTCTTCTTGACGCGCGTGCAACGGCGTGCGGTCCCGTCGGCCGCGTATTCGCGCGCCGTCGACGCGCGGCTGTTCGCCGACCTCGAGGAGCATCTCGCTGCCGCGGAAGACCTTCGGGCCAACGGCGCGGGCGAACACATCATGCGTCGCTTCCACGACGTCAGCGGCGACGCGTACCGCGCCGATCGTTCCGCCTCGATCATCGGCGGACTCCTCGTCCGGCTCACCAACCTCACGTTCACTGTCGGCACGGCATTGCTGCTCGCCATCGGTGTCGCGCTGCAGCGCAACGGCGCGATCACCGTCGGCACGCTGCTGGTGTTGTTCCAGTACGCGCAGCTCATACGCCAGCCGCTCGAGCGAATCATCGACCAGCTCAAGCAACTCCAAGCCGCGCAGGCCGGTGTCGCGCGCGCCGAGGAGCTGTTCGCCGAGCAGAGCTCGTTGACATGGCGGCACGACGACGACGCGCAGTCGCTGGCGTCCGGACCACTGTCGTTCGAGCTCCGCAACGTGTCGTTCTCGTACGGCGACGAGACGGTGCTGCACGCCGTCGATCTGCGCCTCGACGCCGGCCGTTCGCTCGGACTCGTCGGCCGCACGGGCAGCGGCAAGAGCACGATCACTCGGCTGCTGCTCCGCCTGTACGACCCCGTGGCGGGCTCGGTGCAGGTGGGCGACGTCGACCTGCGGACGGTTCGCCTGGGCGACCTTCGACAGCGCGTCGCCGTCGTGACACAGGAGGTGCAGCTCTTCCGCGCCTCGTTGCGCGACAACATCACCCTGTTCGGCGCGCACCCGTCCTCCGACGACGCCATCGTCGAGCTGATCACCGAGCTCGGGCTCGGACGCTGGCTGGCGGCGCGCCCGCTCGCTCTCGACACCGAGTTGGGTCCAGACGGCAGCGGGCTGTCCGCCGGCGAGGCGCAGCTGCTCGCGCTCGGTCGCGTCTTCCTCGCCGACCCCGGACTCGTGATCCTCGACGAACCATCGAGCCGGCTCGACCCCGACACCGAGGTGCTCGTCGAGGCGGCGGTGCGTCGTCTGATTGCCGATCGCACCGCGGTGCTCGTCGCGCATCGACTGTCGTCACTGCGTTCGGTCGACGAGATCGCGGTCGTGGAGGACGGCCGCATCGTCGAGCACGGCGATCGCGCCGGACTCGTCGCGGATCACACGAGCCGGTTCGCGCATCTGCTCGAGGCGGCGGGGCCATGAGCGTGATCGACCGCGGCGGGCACGACGAGCACGAGCACACTCGAGACGACGACGAGGACCGACCCGTCTCCGGTTGGCGGCTGGCGTGGCGCCTGTCGCGCTACCTCCGCGTGCAGTACTACTTCGGCGGCGCGTTGTGGGTCGTCGTCATCGCCTTCCCCGTGCTCACCGGCCTCGTGCTGAAGGCACTGTTCGATCGGTTCAGCGAGGGCGCGGCTGCCGACGTGTCGCAGATCGCGTGGCTCCTCGTGCTGTTCGTCGTGCTCGACGTGATCCGTCAGGCATTCATGTGGCTCGCCATCGCGACGTGGCCGTACTGGTGGAACGCCGTGCAGACGCTGATGCGCGCCAACGTGCTCCGGTCGATCCTGTGCGCGCCGGGCCCGGCGGCGGGACGGTTGCCGGCCTCGTCGGCGGAAGCGCTCAACCGCTTCCGCGACGACGTCGAGGACATCCTCCTCCTCACCGACATCTGGATCGACGTCACCGGCGACGCCGTCTTCGCGGCGTTCGCCCTCACGATCATGTTCAGCATCGACGCGCGCGTCACGCTCGTGATCGTCCTGCCGTTGCTCGCGATCATCGCCGGTACCCGCGTGCTCTCCGACCGGATCAAGGCTGCGCACTCCGCGGCACGAGCGGCCGCGGCTGACGTGTCCGAGCAGATCGGCGGTCTGTTCAGTGGTGTCCTCACCCTCAAGGCGGCCGGCGCGGAGGACGCCGCCATCGCCCGTCTCCGCGAGCACAACGCGATCCGGCGGGTGCTGGAGATCCGCGCCCGGCTGCTGACCGACCTCCTCGACACACTCACCGCGTCGAGCGTCGAACTGAGCACGGGTCTCGTTCTCTTGCTGGTCGCGCCGAAGATGAAGTCGGGCGAGTTCACGGTCGGGGACCTCGCCCTGTTCACCGCCTACGTCGGATGGCTCGCCGGCCTTCCCCGTCGCGTCGGGCGGATGCTCTACCGACAGCGGCAGGCGTCGGTGGCCGGCACGCGGCTCCTGCGGTTGCTGACCGCACAAGAAGACGACCGCACGCTCGTCGAGCACCGGCCCGTGTACTTCCGCGGGGCGGCACCGTCGGCCACGCCACCACCGCCGCTCGACGAGCCGTTCACGCGACTGGAAGTCGAAGACCTGACCGCGCACCATCCTTCGTCGGGCCGCGGCATCGAGCACATCGATCTCGTGGTGGACCGCGGCGAGCTCGTCGTCGTCACCGGCGCGATCGGCTCGGGCAAGACGACCCTGATCCGAGCGCTGCTCGGACTCGTCCCCCGCGAGGGCGGCACCATCCGCTGGAACGGCCGCGCCGTCGACGATCCCGGCCATTTCCTCGTGCCCCCTCGCACGGCCTATGCCGCGCAAGTACCTCGCCTGTGGAGTGCGTCGCTCCACGAGAACCTGTTGCTCGGCTGGAACGCCACCGACGTCGACGTGATGCACGCGCTGCAGCTGGCGCGGCTCGACGACGACGTCGCCGGCATGACCGAGGGGCTCGACACGATCGTCGGTCCGCGCGGCATGCGCTTGTCGGGCGGGCAGCTGCAACGGGCGCTCGCGGCCCGTGCACTCGTTCGCCGGCCCGAGCTCCTCGTGGTCGACGACCTGTCGTCCGCGCTCGACGTCGAGACCGAGCAAGCGTTGTGGGAGGGCTTGGCCGCGCGTTCGGTCCGCGGCGCGCCACCGGCTGCGCTTCTCGTGGTCTCACATCGGCCGGCCGTCCTCGCCCGCGCCACGCGGGTGGTCACGTTGGAGGAAGGACGGGTGTCCGGCGACCCGCGCCGATCGACAGGGATCCCGGCATAGCCTGCGATCCATGGCCAAGACCGGGAACACCCTGCATTGGCAGGACGAGCAGGCCGAGATCCACAAGGTCGTCGTCGGCCCGATGGACAACAACGTCTACGTGCTGCGGTGCAAGCAGACCGGCGACGCGGTGCTGCTCGACGCGGCGAACGAGCACGATCGGTTGCTCGACCTGTCGAAGGCGCTCAACGTGCGCGAGGTGCTCGAGACCCACGGCCACTGGGATCACATCCAAGCCGTCCCCGAGATGCGCGACGCCGGCTACTCGGTGCACGTGACCGCGCAGGACGCGGGCATGCTCCCGTCCTACGACCAGCTGCTCGAGGACGAGTCGGTCATCGAAGTCGGGCGTCTGCGGCTGAGGACGATGCTCACTCCGGGACACACACCGGGCTCGATGTGCTTCCTCGTCGATGGCTCGCCGATCTTGTTCAGCGGCGACACGCTCTTCCCCGGCGGCCCGGGCAACACGTCGTTCGAGGGCGGCGATTTCCCGACGATCGTGCGATCCATCGAGGATCGCATCTTCTCCAAGGTGCCGGCGGACACGATCGTGCTTCCCGGCCACGGTGACCAGACGACCGTCGGCCACGAGGCTCCGCACTTGCAGGAGTGGATCGATCGGGGCTGGTAGCAACGAATCCCTCATACGTCGATGATCCAGTGGGCAGGTCGGCGACGTAGGATTCGTTGACCCTTTGGGAAAGGACCGCAACATGGATCTCGGTCCCACCGAGCTGCTCATCATCCTCGCAGTGATCCTGCTCCTCTTCGGCGGCACCAAGCTGCCGCAGCTGGCTCGCAGCCTGGGCCAGGCGAAGAAGGAGTTCCAAGAAGGCGCCAACGAGCCCGCCAAGAAGGACGCCGCGACCACCGAGGCAGCCAAGACCGACGAGGCCTGAGCCACCCGCCCTGGCATTTCCACTACGGCGATAGTGCGAATAGGGCCACCGGTTCTCTAGGCTTGAGGCGTGGCTGATTCGACGCCGCCCCTCTTCCAGATCGACGACCTCAGGGTCCGGCCCGCGGCCGGGCTCCCGATTCTCAATGGGGTCGATCTCACCGTACGTGCCGGTGAGATCCATGCCCTGATGGGCCCCAATGGCTCCGGCAAGTCGACGCTCGCGTCGACCCTCCTCGGTAGTCCCGAGTACGAGGTGACCGGCGGCAGCATTCGGTTCCGGGGTGACGACATCACGACATGGCCGACCGACGTGCGCGGCAAGTCGGGCATCTTCCTCGCCTTCCAGTACCCGCAGACGATCGCCGGCGTCTCGGTGTTGAACTTCCTCCGCCAAGCCCTTTCGGCCCGCAAGGGCATCGACTTGTCCGTGCTCGAGTTGCGCTTGTCCATCATGGAATGGATGGCGCGGCTCGACATGGACCCGTCCTTCCTCGACCGCTACCTCAACGAGGGCTTCTCGGGGGGCGAGAAGAAGCGCAACGAGATCCTGCAGATGGCGATCCTCGAGCCCGAGATCGCCGTCCTCGACGAGACCGACTCCGGGCTCGACATCGACGCGTTGAAGGTCGTCGCCAAGGGCGTCCAGGAGGTGCGGGCCGACCGTCCCGAGCTCGGCGTGCTGTGCATCACGCATTACCAGCGGCTGCTCGAGCACCTGCAACCCGATGTCGTGCACATCCTCATCGACGGTCGCATCGTGGGCTCGGGCGGACCGGAGTTGGCGGAGCGCCTCGAGTCCGAGGGCTACGACGCATGGCGCGACATCAGCGCCAGCGAGGGGGATGAGCAGTGACCGCGCCGCTCGACGTCGCCCGCATCAAGAAGGACTTCCCGCTGCTGCAGACGCAGATCGACGGCAGGCGGATCGTGTACCTCGATTCGGCCGCGTCGTCCGAGAAGCCGCAAGCAGTGCTCGATGCGATGGACGACGTCTACAACACGTACTACGCGAACGTGCATCGCAGCGTCTACAAGATCGCGGCGGAGTCCACGGAGCGTTACGAGGAAGCGCGCGGCAAGATCGCCGGCTTCATCGGTGCACCGTCCACGCGGGGACTCGTGTTCACGAAGAACGTCACCGAGGCCATCAACCTCGTCGCGTACTCATGGGGTCGCGCCAACCTGCACGAAGGCGACGCGGTCGTGCTCACCGAGATGGAGCACCACGCCAACCTCGTCCCGTGGCTGATGCTGAAGGAAGAGCGCGGCATCGAGCTGCGCTACCTCGGCATCACCGACGAGTACGCGCTCGACCTGTCCAACCTCGACGCGCTGCTCGACGGCGCGAAGCTGCTGTCGTTCACGGCCATGTCGAACGTGCTGGGCACGCTCACACCGGTGCGTCAGCTGGCCGATGCCGCACACGCGGCAGGCGCCTTGTGTCTCGTGGACGGCGCGCAACTCGCCCCTCACGTGCCGACCGATGTCGAAGCGCTCGGTTGCGACTTCTTCGGCTTCACCGGTCACAAGATGTGCGGCCCCACAGGCATCGGTGCGCTCTGGGCCCGAGAAGAGTTGCTCGAACAGATGCCACCGTTCCTCGGTGGTGGCGAGATGATCCTCGACGTCCGGCTCGACGGTTGGACGCCGAAGGAGATCCCCTGGAAGTTCGAGGCGGGCACGCCGCCGATCGTCGAGGTGATCGGGCTCGGTGCCGCGGTCGACTACTTGAACGGCATCGGCATGGAAGCCGTCCGCCGCCATGAGATCGATCTCACCGGCTACGCGCTGCGCACATTGAGCGAGCGCTTCGGTGACGACATCACCATCCACGGTCCCGCCGACCCCCATGACCGCGGCGGCGTGCTGTCGATCGCGTTCCGCGACGTCCATCCGCACGACATCTCGCAGATCCTCGATACCCGGGCGGTGTGCGTGCGCGCCGCTCACCATTGCGCCAAGCCGCTGATGCGCCGGCTGGGCGTCGGTGCCACCGCGAGAGCGTCGCTGTACCTGTACAACGACGAGTCGGACGTCGATGCGCTGGCGGACGGCTTGGAAGAGACCGCGAAGTTCTTCGGATAGCGTCGCCCGATCATGGCCGGACTCGAAGACCTCTACCGAGAGATCATCCTCGACCACTACCGCAACCCGCGGAACCGTGGCGAGTTGCCGGTGCCGCCCGCGCACCGAGTCGAGGGCTTCAACCCGCTGTGCGGCGACGAGATCGTGATCTACCTCGACGTCGACGGTGACAAGGTCGCGGACATCCGCATCAACGGTCAGGGCTGCTCGATCAGCCAGTCGTCCGCATCGATGATGTCGGCGGCGATCAAAGGCAAGACGGTGGACGAAGCCCGCGCCATGACTCGTGCGTTCAAGGCATTGATGTCGATCCACGAGGCGGCGCTCGACGGCGACGGCAGTGGCGACGACGGCAGCGGCGTCGCGGTTGCCCCCGATCCGGACGTCAAGCTCGGTGATCTCGAGGCGTTGCAAGGCGTGGTGAAGTTCCCGGTGCGCATCAAGTGCGCGACCTTGTCGTGGAACACGTTGACGCAGGGCCTCGACGAGGTATCCGCCGGCTGATGCTCGAGCGGTTCCGAATCGACGGGCGGGCCGCGATCGTCACTGGTGCAGGCCGCGGTATCGGCGCCGCGACGGCCAGAGGACTCGCCGAGGCAGGTGCGGACGTGGTGCTCGCGTCGCGTACCGAAGAGCAATTGCAGTCGGTCGCGAAAGAGATCGAGGCGCTCGGCCGGCGAGCGATCGTCGCTCCGGTCGACGTCAACGACAACGACGCAGTCGCGGGGCTGGTCGACCGCTGCGCGGAGACGTTCGGTCGAGTCGACATCGTGGTGAACAACGCGGGCGGCACCATGCCACGGCCGCTCCTCGACACGAGCGCCGGCTACCTCGACCGGGCGTTCCACTTCAACGTCACGTCGGCGTTCGTGCTCTCGAAGGCCGCAGTGCCGCACATGCTCGAAAACGGCGAGGGTGCGATCGTCAACATCTCGTCCACGATGGGGCGGCTGCGCGACCGCGGGATGCTCGCCTACGGCACGGCCAAAGCCGGGCTCGCGCACATGACCCGCCTGATGGCTGCGGACCTGTCCCCCAAGGTTCGGGTGAATGCGATCGCAGTCGGATCGGTCGCGACATCGGCGCTGCAAATCGTCCTCGACGACGACGCCACCCGTGACGAGATGATCCGCCGCACGCCGATGAAGCGGCTCGGCGAGGCGGACGACATCGCGCTCGCCGTCGTGTACCTCGCGTCACCGGCGGCGTCGTTCGTCACCGGCAAGGTGATCGAAGTGGACGGCGGCCTCGAAGAACCCAACCTCGAGCTCGGCTTTCCCGACCTCTGATCTCGCGCTCCGACGGCGAGCACAGTGGCGGTCGGGTCAGGCTTCGCCGAGGGCTTTGTTGATGGCGTTGGCGAGGTCGGTGTCGCGGTCGGTGATCGCGTCCTTGTCGTGGGACATGAGGTCGATGACGACCTTGTTGTAGGAGTTCGACCAGTCGGGATGATGGTTCGCCTTCTCGGCGAGCAACGCGACCATCGACATGAACCCGAACGCTTCGACGAAGTTGTCGAACTGGAGCTCGCGATGCAGCTTGCCGTCGACGACGTCCCATCCTTCAGAGGCAGAATCAGGCATCGGGGCGATCCTATTCGGAGCCGGTTTACGAACCGCCGTCGATCCCGATGGTCCAGTTTCCGGCGGCATTGCAGTCCCGGTTGTCGGGCACCGCGCGCGGCAGCCACACCTCGGCGGGCCCGGTGAATGTGCCTGTCACCGGGTACGCGACCTCACCGCTGTCGAGCAACGGACGCGCCGGCGCGTAGTAGCGGCAGAGGTTGTCCGGCAGGTACGTGTACCCGACGTCGGACTCGACGACGATCGAGGCGAAGTGGCGGTCGGCGATCATCCCCCAGAGGTCTGCCGCCAAACGCCGGCCTTCGGGCCCGCCGGCGCGCAACACATCGCCGATGGCGGCGGACTGCGCGGAGGCCGGCTGCCCGGCCTCGGCCAAGTACCACGGATGGCCCGGCATGTAGACGGGTTGGGGCAGCGCTCGTACGGCGGCGAGCGTGGCGTCGCCGACTTCTTCGTCCGCCGGGCTCGGTACTTGTGCGACGGGGTCGTACACGAGCCGGCCGAACTGCACGACGCACGCCACTCCCGCGAGCACGCCGATCCATGTCCGGCGCGGCGCCTGCAGCACGCGGTGCACGCCGATGGCGAACACGATCGCGATCTCCGCGTACGCGGGCAGCAGCACGTTGTCGTAACCGCCCGTGTGGAGTCGAGCGGTGTAGGCAGCCGCGATCAGCGACCCACCGACGACCGCGTGGAAGGTGAACCCGGAGGAGTGGCGCGCTCGTAGGCCGAGCAGGCCGATCACACCGATCACCACGGCGATCGCCAGCGGGGACAGCAGATCCCTCGTGAAGAAGCCGAGGTACTCACCCTTGGCGATCTCGTGGCGCGCCGGCAGCGTCCAGACGTAGAACCCGTACCAGCCGTGGGTGATCCATTCGAGGACGAGGGAGCTTCCGACGATGCCGGCCACGATCGTGGTGACGTACGCGACGACAGTCGACCGTCCACGCTTGTCGATCACGAACCATGCCGCGACACCGAGGGCCGGCAGCAACGTCACCTGCTTCGTGAGGAACGAGAGCGACACCAGCACGCCTACCGCGACACCCCGGCGCCCCGAGCGCGCGTCACGCGCCACGACCAGACCCCAGAACAGCAGCGCGAGACACAACGTGTCCTCACGGGCGAGGTCGAGCCATGCGCCACCGATGCGGTAGCACGCGGCGAACAAGCCGGCGGCAATGACACCGGCGACGCGATCGTTCGTCTCGCGGTGCGCGAGCTTCGCCAGCGCCGCGAGCAGCGCGAGCGACGCGACGAACGAGACCAAGCGCAAAGCCGCAAAGCCGGTGCCCATCACGAGACTCACGCCCGCGGCGACGACGAAATACAGCGGCGTGTAGATGTCAGGCGTGAATGCGAGCGAGGGTTGCGTGTAGAGCGGCCGTCCGGCGCGCAATTGCTCGACGTGATTGACGATGCCGCCTTCGATCCACTCGAGCTCGTACGGGTAACGCAGCCGTAGCAGCGCCACGATCACGTACATCCCGATGAACAATGCGGCGAGCACACCGAGGACCGCGCGCGCTGACGGCGGACGCAGTCTCGAAACAGGTCGAGCGCTTTCGGGTTCGACGTCGATCGCGGTGCGATCGCCCGGTCGCTCCTCGGCGAGAAGGGTCACGGCACCGCCGCGAGCGACGTGGTCGTCACGTAGGTCAGGGCGACGAGGAGCACGACCGACGTGGAGAGCACCACGTAGTAGGCGCGCGTCGACAAGCGTTCAGCCGCGAGCGCGGCGAGCGGGAAGGCGGCGAGGAGCATGCGAGGTCGGGGGCCAACCGCATTCGACATCGCCGGAATCACGAGCGCGGCCACCGTGTACGCCCGCACGCTCAGAGGCCAACCGGAGCGCAGCACCAACACGAGTGCGACCGCGACGAACACGATGCCGATGCATGCGATGAGGTCGTTCAACTGTCCGGAATCGAGCGATGTCGGCGGCGCGGAGATGAGGTGCTGGAAGCGACGCAGGATCGGCGCGCCAATGCTGAAGTGGTCGTGCCACATGACGCGCTCGGACTCGAACCAGGCCATCAGATGACCGGTCCTGATCCAGAGGTACCCGAAGAAGGATCCGACCCCGCACGCCGCCAGCGCGGGTGCGCTCAGGGCGCGCCATTCACGCCTCCGCTCGATCGCGACGACGGCGACCGCGACACATGCGATCAACACGATGATGCCGTTGGGACGGGTCGCGGTTGCCACCGCGCCGGCGAGACCTGCGAGCACCCAACGCCGATCGAGCAGGAGCAGCAGGCACGCCGCGGCCGCGGCGATCATCACCGTTTCCGCGTACGCCATCGACAACACGAATGCGCCCGGGAAGAACACGAACAACGCGACCGCGCGATTGGCCCTGGCGGGGCCGATCAGCCTGATGCACACCTTCCATACGAGGACTGTCGCGATCGCACCGAACACGAACGACAACAGGATCGCCGCGTTCAGCGTGGACAGGCCGGTGCACGCGGACACACCGCGCACGAGCGCGGGGAACACGGGGAAGAACGCGAAGTCGGACAGGTGATGCTGGTACTCCGCGGCTGTCGGGTAGCCGCGATCCGCGACCCACAGGTACCACGCGCCGTCCCATTGCGCGAAGAGGTGCGTGAAGGCGGTACCGCCCACCAGTTCGGGCCATGGTCCGACGCCCGGGTCTCCACGAAAGACGGCCGGTAGTCCGGCGGCCACCACTACGAATCGTGAGAGGAGGTACAGCCCGAGGGGTCGCGCGACGCGGCCTCGGCTGGACCGCGGCGGGGCTGCCGCATCTGGTTCAGCCGGGCGCGGGCGCGCGACGAGGAGAGACGCCGGTTGGCCCATGATCGCCGCCTAATACCCCATCAGCAGCCAATTGACACAAACTTCGTGTCCCCATGGGGCGAGGGATCCCGCGGGGTCGACGTCAGGCAACGATCTGCACCGGCGTCCCCGCCGGCACGAGCGGCTCGAGAGCCGTGATGTCGTCGTTGTTCAGACGGACGCATCCGTTGCTGACGAACTCGCCGATCAGCTCGGGATGGTTGGTCCCGTGGATGGCGATCTGGCCGGGGCCGCCGCCGAAGGTCTGCAGCACGTCGGAGAAGCCGGCCACGCTCAGCTGGAAGGGGCCGTACACGCCACTCGGGTGGGTGAGTTCGACGACGACGTCGATGTAGAAGTCGCCGAGCGGCGTCGGCGTCGCCGGTGCACCGACGGCGACCGTGGTCTGGAACAACACTTCATCGGTCGTGCCCTTGTAGACGGTCAGCCGCCGCGCCTCGCGCTCGACGACGATGCGATTGTCGAGGCCGCGCACCGTCACATCCGACGAGTGCACCCAGGCCGTCGACTCGTTCGGACGGCGCGGGATCTGCACCTGGAGCCACCCTGGCGGGCCCTGTGCCTTGACCGAGAACACCAGAGGCACATGCTCGGAGGTCGGGTTCGACAGCGAGCCGCTCGGCGCGGCCGCATCCGGCGAGTCGTAGAGCGCGACCTCGCCGACTGCAGCATCGGCCGCCTCGAACGGGGGTGCAGGTTGCGTCGTCGATGTCGTCGTCGGGGCAAGGGTCGTCGACGTGGTCGTCGTCGACACCGGCGCGGCGGCGCGGGCAGTGCTGCCCCGAGGCCACATCCAGAGGCCAGTGGCGAGGAGGAGCGTCGCGAGGACACCAGCAACAGCAACGCGGGGGCGCACCGCCGGACAACCTAGGCCACGGTACGTAGCCGATGGCAGTCGCCCTCGGCGCGACGAGGAGCGTCCGGAGGGCCGCCGGCGCCGTCAGAACGGATCGGCGAATGGGTCTTCGCCGGTTGCACCGCTGGCACCGCCGGCCCCATCCGCGCCCTCCGCGCCCTCGGCGTCGAGATCCTCGCCGTCGGCGAACGCGGCGTAGCCGGTGCGTTCGAGCTCTGCCGCCAACTCGGGGCCACCCGATGCGTGGATGCGGCCGTGCACGAATACGTGCACGTGGTCGGGCTGGAGCTCGTGGAGCAACCGGTTGTAGTGCGTGATCGCGAGTACGCCGAGGCCGCGCTCGTTGGTCGACGCCTCGATGCGCCGGCTCACGGCCCGCAGCGCGTCGACGTCGAGGCCCGAGTCGATCTCGTCGAGCACCGCGATCTTCGGTTCGAGCACACCGAGTTGGAGCGTCTCGTTGCGCTTCTTCTCGCCCCCGGACAGATCCACGTTCAGTGGACGCTCGAGGAAGCGTTCGTCGAAGCCGATGCGCTCGGCCTCGACGATGAGCGCACGGCGGAGTCCTGCCGTCGGCTTCCCGGCGGCGACCATCGACTCCTCGAGCACTGAGGTCAGCGAGACGCCGGGTACTTCGATCGGGTACTGCATCGCCAGGAAGAGGCCGGCCTGCGCTCGCTTCCATGTCGGGAGGTCGAGGAGATCGACACCGTCGAGCGTGACCCGCCCGCCCGTCACTTCGTAGCCGGGCTTGCCCATGAGCACGTGGGACAACGTGGATTTGCCCGATCCGTTCGGGCCCATGACGGCATGCACTTCGCCCGATCGGACGACGAGATCGAGACCGCGGAGGATTTCGCGTCCCGCCACACCCGCATGCAGGTCTTCGATGACGAGCTCGCTGGTCACGGCAGGATCACCACGATCTTGTCGCCCTCGACGCGAGCGTCGTAGACGGGCACGGGCTTGGTCGCGGGGAGCGACTGCGGCTCGCCGGTCACGAGCGAGAAGGTGCTGCCATGCTTCCAACACTCGACCTCGCGCTCGTCGCACGTGACTTCACCCTCGGACAACGAGACGTCCGCGTGAGTGCACCGGTCGCCGATGGCGTAGACGTCGTCGTCGCAGCGCACGAGCGCGATGCGGTGCCCGTCGACGTCGACGCGCTTCGCCGTGCCGGCGGGTAGTTCCGCGAGTGTGCAGACCACGTGCTCGCTCACGAGAACGCGCCTCTCGCGGGCACTTGGCGGTCGAGCTTGCCGGCGACCAGGTTGCGCAGCGCGGCCGCGGCGGCAGGTACCGGCAGCCGTGACAGCACCTCGTCGAAGAAACCCGTGACAACCAGCCGCTCGGCGATCGGAGTGGGCACGCCCCGGCTCTCGAGATAGAAGCGCTGATCCTCGTCGATCGGACCGACGGCCGACGCGTGGCTGCAACGCACGTCATTGTTCTCGATCTCGAGGTTGGGAACCGACTCCGCCCACGCACCGTCGGACAACTTGATGTTGCGATTCGTCTGGAAGGCGTTGGTGCCGCGCGCGTTCTTCCGCACACGGATGAGACCGGTGTAGACGCTGCGGCTGTGGCCTCCGACCGCGCCCTTGAACAGGAGGTTGCTCATGGTGTCGGGAGCGGCGTGATCCTGGAAGGTCCGGAAGTCGAGCATCTGCTCTTCCTCACCGAAGTACACGGCCCGCAGACGACCGGTGGCACCGCGACCGATCAACCGGCAGTCGGTGCGCTGGCGGGCATAGTCGCCGCCGAACGCCGCCCCGATCGACGTGAGCGTCGCATCGACGTCGACACTCGAGACCTGTGACGCGATCTGCCACGTGGCGAGCCCGAGGTTCTGCGCGTTGAGATAACCGAGACGCGCCGCCCGTCCGAGCCCGAGCTCGGTGACGGGCACCGTGAGCATGGGCACGCCGGCCGCCGACGCGTGGTACTCGATGACGCGCGCGTTGCTGTCGTCCGCCGCCTCGACCACCAGCCGCGGGAAGGTCGCGATGTCCTTCTCGTCGCTCCAGTGCGCGATGACGATCGGCGCTTCGACATTGGCGTGCGGCGCGATGCGAAGGGTCACGACGTCAGTGGCGAAGTCGCCGTTCATCGCCGCGAACACGTCTGTCGGTTCACTCATCACGGAACCGACAAGCCCGTGATCGCTCGTCACGTCGATGCCGGGCACGTTGACCTCGACCAGCGAGATGCGACCGTTCACGACGACGACGGTCGCGCCCCGCACGGCGACGGTGGCGAGCGCGGCCTCGATGGGTGCCGGCACGTCGGTCGGTGCGTCACCGGACGTCGACGCGGGGTGGTACGCGTCGAGATCGAGCTCAGCAATGCGGCTGTAGCGCCAGACTTCCTCGTCGGTGGTCGGCAGCGTGATGCCCCCGAACGCGCTCACCGCTGGTCGACCCGACTTGTTCGGTCGACCCTTTCGGCTCGATCAGCGTCGGCGGCGAAAGAGCTTGCGCCAGCCGCGGCGGCCCTGCTCGGCCTGCACCTCGGCGAGGATGCCGGGCCCGGCGGAGTTGATGACATCCTCGGCTTCGTCGAGCAACGCCGCCACGTGGTCGCCGTGCACGTCGAGGTCGACCGGCTCGTCGGGGGTCTTGGGCGTGACGAGCGTGCCGTGGCTCCAATTGACGTCGACCAGGCGACGCTCGTACTTCGGGCAATCGTCGGGGCAGCGCCACGGCGCCTCGGGCGCGAGATCGAGATTGCATTTCCGCACGGTCTCACCGTTCGGATAGGTGCGACTCTCGAATTGCTTGCAGTCCTGCCGCATGGGCACGTCATCAGTCTGCCCGACAGCAGCGAAATTGGAGGGTCAGCCGACCGAGCCTTCCATTTGAAGCTCGATGAGCCGCGACCACTCGACCGCGTACTCCATCGGGAGGGTGCGCGTCACCGGCTCGATGAAGCCGTTCACGATCATGCCCATTGCCTGCTCGGCCGACAGTCCACGGCTCATCAGGTAGAAGAGCTGTTCGTCCGCCACCTTCGACACCGTGGCTTCGTGACCGATGACGGCGTCACGCGCGCCGACCTCCATGTACGGGAAGGTGTCACTCACCGACTCTTCGTCGAGGATGAGGGCGTCGCACTGCACGTGGCTCCTGCAGCCGTAGGCGTCGTCGTCGACATGCACGAGACCGCGGTAGCTGGTGCGACCGCCGTCCTTCGAGATCGACTTGCTCACGATCTTGCTCGTGGTCTCGGGCGCGGCGTGGATCATCTTGGCGCCGGCGTCCTGGTGCTGACCCGGGCCCGCGTAGGCGACCGACAGGACCTCACCGCTCGCCTTCGGACCGACCATGTAGACGGCCGGGTACTTCATGGTGAGGCGGCTGCCGATGTTGCCGTCGATCCATTCCATGTGGCCTTCGGCCTCGACGCGAGCGCGCTTGGTGACGAGGTTGAAGACATTGTTCGACCAGTTCTGGATCGTCGTGTACGTCACGCGGGCCGAAGGCTTCACCACGATCTCGACCACGGCCGAGTGCAACGAGTCGGTCGTGTAGACGGGTGCGGAGCAGCCTTCGATGTAGTGCACCTGGCTGCCCTCGTCGGCGATGATCAGCGTCCGCTCGAACTGGCCCATGTTCTCCGCGTTGATGCGGAAGTAGGCCTGGAGCGGCATCTCGACGTTGACGCCGGGCGGCACGTAGATGAAGGAGCCTCCGCTCCACACCGACGAGTTGAGCGCCGCGAACTTGTTGTCGTTCTTCGGGATGATCGTGCCGAAGTACTGCTTCACCATCTCGGGATGCTCACGCAACGCCGTGTCCATGTCGCAGAAGATCACGCCCTGGCGCTCGAGGTCCTCGCGGTTGCGGTGGTAGACGACCTCGGACTCGTACTGCGCGGTGACCCCGGCGAGGTACTTGCGCTCCGCCTCGGGGATGCCGAGCTTCTCGTAGGTCTTCTTGACCGACTCGGGCAGCTCGTCCCACGCGTCGACCTGCTTCTCGGTCGGCTTGATGTAGTAGTAGATGTCGTCGAGGTAGATGCCGGACGTGTCCCCGCCCCAGTTGGGCATGGGCCGCTTCTCGAAGTGCTTGAGGGACTTGAGGCGGTACTCCCGCATCCAGTCCGGCTCGCCCTTCATCCAGGACATCTCCTTCACGATGTCCGCGGAGAGGCCCTTCTTGGGCTTGAAGACGTAATTCTCCTCGTCGGCCCACCCCAGCTTGTACCGGGACAGGTCAAGGCCGATGTCGGTGGACGTCATGCAGTCAGGCTATTTCCCCTACGCGCGTAGTGACAACCTCTCCACCCCTGCTTTCGTCCGCTGTTCTCCGGGTCCATTCCGGGGCCATGGCCCCGGAATGGACCCAACCTTCGAACGGGGGGCACTCAGGTGGTGGCCATGCGGCCGGCCCACGTCGCGTAGAGCGCGGCGTAGCGGCCACCCGCGGTGACGAGCTCGTCGTGGGTGCCGAGCTCGAGGAGGCCACCGGCGTCGACGACACCGATCCGGTCCGCTCGCTCGGCGGTCGACAGGCGGTGAGCGATCACGACCACGGTGCGTCCCTGCATGAGCCGCTCGAGGGCGTCCTCGACGAGGAGCTCGGTGCCGGGGTCGAGCGACGAGGTCGCCTCGTCGAGCACCAGCACAGACGGGTCCGCGAGCGCGGCTCGGGCCAGCGACACGAGCTGCTTCTCGCCCGCGCTCAACCGTGACCCTCTCTCTCGCACTTCAGTGGACAGGCCCTCGGGCAGGGCCGAGAACCGGTCGTACACGCCGATCGCTCGCAGCGCGTCGTCGACCTCGTCGTCGCTCGCGCCCTGCTTCGCGATGCGGACGTTGTCGCGGATGGTGCCGTTGAAGAGGAAGCCCTCCTGCGGCACGACGCAGATGCGGCGGCGCAGCGACGCCAGCGTGGCGTCGCGAACGTCCACACCGGCGAACTCGACCTGGCCCTGCACGGGGTCGTAGAGCCGGGCGATCAGCTTCGCCAGCGTCGACTTACCGGCTCCGGTGGGGCCGACGAGCGCGAGGCGCTCGCCTTGGGCGATGTGCAGCGAGACGTCGTGCAGCACCCACGCCCCCTCGCTCGCGTAACGGAACGAGACGTGGTCGACGTCGATGGCGCCGTCGGCCGGCAACTCGCTGGCGCCGAGGCGCTCGGGCACGTCGGCCGGCGTGTCGAGCAGTTCGTAGAGCTTGTTGAGACCGGCGCCTGCCGACTGCACGGTGTTGAACAGCTGCGAGAGCTGCTGGACGGGCTCGAACAGGTTGGACAACGTCAGCAGGAAGAAGGTGACGGTTCCGATCGTGATCGCGTTGGCGTGCACCATCCAGCCGCCGACGCCGACGGCGATCGCGGTGGTGAACACACCCGAGAACTCGATGACCGGCAAGTACCAGGCCGAGATGCGGACCGAGTCCATGTGTGCGTTGTAGAGGTCACGACTGGTCGAGGTGAAGCGGCGGACCTGCTCGTCCTCGCGCCTGTACGCCTGGATGACGCGCACGCCGGAAAGGCCTTCCTGCAACGACGACAAGGTCGTGCCGATGCGATCGCGGACCAACAGGTACGCCTTGTTCGAGTCGCGCTGGAACTTCACGCTGCTGAGGATCACGAACGGCAACGTCACGAGGCAGACGAGCAGCAGCTTCCACGACACGAGCGCGAGAACGATGAAGGAGAACACCAACAGCAGCCCGTTGGCCATGAACATCAACAGCCCGGTCTGGACGAGCTCGGCCAGCGCATCGACGTCTGACGTCATGCGGCTCACGATCACGCCCGCCTTCTCGCGGTCGTAGAACGGCATCGACAGGTGCTGCAGATGGTCGAACACGCGGACTCGGATGTCGCGGAGGAAGCCCTCGCCGATGCGCCCGACGAGCATGATCTGCAAGCGGTACACGATGTATGCGGCGATGGCGACGAAGACGTAGGCGACTACCGCGCGATCGAGTACGCCGCCGTCGTGCTTGACGATGCCTTGGTCGATGCCGTACTTCACGAGGAACGGTCCGGCGAGGACGGTGAACGTCCACAGCGTGATCAGCAGCGACGCCACCACCGTCTGGCGCTTGTAGGGACCGAGCAACGACATCGATCGCCGCAGCACCTTCGCCGCCTTCTTGCGATCGAGCTTGTCGGCCTCGTCGACTCCGGCCATGCCCCACATGACTAGGCCACCACTCCTTCGTCGAGCTCGGCTTCGGCTGCTTCGGCGGCGGCGAGCACGGCCCGGTAGCGCTCGCTCGTCAAAAGGAGATCGGCGTGCGTTCCCTGATCGACGATGCGTCCCTCGTCGAGCAGCACGACGCGGTCGGCCAGTGCGATGGTCGCGGGTCGGTGTGCGATCACGATCGTCGTGCGCCCGTTCATGACTTCGGTGAGCGCGTCGCGGATCTCGTGCTCCTTCGTCGGATCGACCGACGATGTCGCGTCGTCGAGGATCAGCACGCGTGGGTCGGCGAGGATCGCTCGCGCGATGGCGATGCGTTGGCGCTGTCCGCCCGACAACGAGAAGCCGCGTTCGCCGATCTCGGTGCCGTAGCCGTCGGGCAGTCCGAGGATGAAGTCGTGAGCCCCGGCGAGGCGGGACGCGCGCTCGATGCGATCGCGTGGCGCGTCGGGTTCCGCGAACGCGATGTTGGCGGCGACCGAGTCGTTGAACAGGAAGGTGTCCTCGAACACGATGCCGATGGCGTGGCGCAGATCGTGCAGCGACACGTCGCGCACGTCGACACCGTCGAGCACGATTCGACCGGCATCGATGTCGTAGAAGCGGGGAATCAGCCGGGCGATCGTCGTCTTGCCGCTACCGGTTGGTCCGACCAGCGCAACGGACTCGCCGGCGCGCACGGTGAGGTCGAGTTCGTCGAGCACAGGACGCTCTGCCCCCGCGGGGTAGCGGAACCGAACTCCCTCGAAGTGCAGCTCGCCCGCGGGCCGGTTCTCGGCCGGAGGAGGAAGCTTCTTCGGCTGCGCGGCGTCGACCACTTGGGGCTCGGCGACGAGCACCTCGTGCACCCGCTGGCTCGATGCCACCGCACGCTGCGCCTGGGCGAGGATCATGCCGAGCATGCGCAGCGGCCAGATGAGCATGACCACGTAGACGTTGAACGCGACCAGCGAGCCGAGCGAGAGGCTGCCGTTGATCACCTGATGCCCGCCGTAGGCGAGCACGAGAATGAGACCGATGTTCGGCAACATGTCCAGAGCCGGCAGGTACACAGACCGCACGCGGGTCGCTTCGATAGAGACGTCGTAGAGCTCGTCGACCTCCTTGCGGAAGCTCGCCTGCTGCACCCGCTCGGCTCCGAAGCCCTTGACGACCCGGACGCCGGAGACGGTCTCTTCGACGACTGCCGCGAGGTCACCCGACTCTTTCTGGATCCCCATCACCGTCGGATGGAGGCGCACGCCGAACCGCTTGGCGAAGACGTTCAACAGCGGCAGGCTGCCGAGCGCCAGCAGCGTCAACACCGGGTCGATCGTCAACAGGATCACCGTGACCGCGAGGACCGTGACCGCGTTCGAGAGCGTGAGCGGGATCATCACCAGGAACTGCTGGACCTGGTTCAGGTCGGTGTTGGCCCGGCTCATCAGGTTTCCGGTCTGGGCCCGGTCGTGGTAGGCGAAGTGCAGCCGCTGCAGGTGTGCGAAGAGGCGATCGCGCAGTGTGGTCTCCGACCAACGGGCGACCCGGAATGCCCACCACCGACGTAGCCCGGTGAACGCGCCCTGCACGATGCCGACGGCGCCGATGATGATGGCCCACCGGCGCAGCGCGGCGCTGTCGTCGGTCACGATGCCGTGGTCGATCGCGCTCTTGACCAGCAACGGGATGGACACCTTCGCCGCCGTCCACACCAAGCCGACGATGACCCCGATCAGCACGGGACCCCATTGCGGCCGCAGCACGTCGGCCATCAGCCGCCAGCCCGCTCGAGTATCCGATTTCGGCGCCGTCGGGACTGCTCGCCCGTCCTCTTGACCCACGGGTCAAGAATCTACCGGCGCGCTCGCCGGATCACGAAGCTGATTCAGGTCACACGGGTGAGGTCGGCGTCCGTTCGCGCTTCCGAGGTGGTTCTCGCGACCGTCGACGACGGAGAGGCATTCCAGTCGCGGATCGATCCGCGGTACAGCGAATACGTGACCCACAGGAAGTAGCAGGCGGCGGGAACGGCGACGACGTCGATCACCGCGCTGTGCCAGTCGAGGTAGTAGCGACCCGAGTTGGCGTACAGCGCGAAGACACCGTGCATCAGCGCGCATGTGTACATGACTGCGGCAAGCGAGATGCCCGAGACGGACCAGCCACCGATCATCGGATGGTTGCGCACCTGCGTGCGCAACAACACAGAGCCGATCGCCGCGTACAGGCCGACGAGGCAGAGGTTGGGGATGATGCGCGGCGTGAAGACGTCGCTGGGGTCGACCGTCCAGATCGACCACGCGATCAGGCCCGCGGTATAGCTGGCGAAGAACGTCGGCAGCGCTTCGAGCCACGCGGGCGTGCCGGAGATGAAACGGTCGCCACGACCACCCCACAACGCTTCGACCCGTAACAGGAACCAGATCACACCGGGCACGAAGCCGATCAGGATCGTGACGAGATCGAGCAGGCCGCCGTCGCGTCCCGACACGAAGCCGTGCAGGCCATGGTCGAGGTGATGTGGTCCGCAGGTGAAGGCCATCGCAATCCACGCCGCGCCGAAGTGCGAGAAACCGTGTGTCCTCCACCCGCGCTTCATGTCGAGGATCGTGATGAGGCCGTAGCAGCAGTACACGACCCCGAGGGCGGTGTTGAACAGCGCCACCAGGAACGAGACCGACGTCATCCCGATGAACATGGGGATCCCTGCGTCATCCCGGACTGTCCAGACGGACGCCCAACTGTCGCATGTACTCGCGGATGATCGAACGATCGCCGCGACCGTGTTCGTCCGCGGGTTCGCCGGTCAGGTCGGCCACCACCCGATCCGCACGCGGCAACACGACACGGAACGTCGACCCGACACCCGGCGCGCTCTCGACAGAGATGCGCCCGCGCATCGCCTCGACCAGCGAGCGCACGATGTACAAGCCGATGCCCGTCCCGCCGAAGCGCCGGATGTCGCTGAGCTCGGCTTGCCAGAACCGTTCGAAGCACAGCCTCGTCTGCTCCTCGGTCATCCCGACTCCGTGGTCGGTGACGAGCACTTCGACTTCGTCGTCGTCCACCACATCGACGACGACGGTGATGTCGCCGCCGCCGGGCGAGTACTTGACCGCATTGTCGAGCAGGTGATCGACGACCGTCGCGAACGCGGCCGGGTCGACCCACAACGCGGGCACGTCGTCGTCGAGCTCGACCGTGATGTCGCGCGCCATCGCCGCACGGACACCCGTAGCCAAATCGCCGACGATCGGCCGGATGTTGACGTCCTCGGGTACGAGGTCGATTTGTCCGGCCTCGATGCGGCTCGACAACAGCAGCCGGTCGACGATCGTGGTGAGTTGGGTCGCGCGTGCGTCGATCGCATGCAACGCGATCTGGCGCTCGTCGGGGCTCATCTTGGTGTCGGGCGCGAGCAACATCTGGCTGAAACCGCGAATGACGGTGAGCGGGGTCTTCAACTCGTGTGAGGCAGTGGCGAGGAAGAGTGTCTTCGCCTCGTCGGCGTGCTTGAGCTTGGTCACGTCACGGAACGAATGGATGATCTCGACGGCCTCGCCGTCGTCACCCACGACCGAAAGGGCGGTCGCGAGCAACGGCTGACGCTGACCCGTCGGCGACGTCCTCCACAGCTCGACGTCTTCCGGCGCACCGGAGGTGTGCCCGCTCTGCAACTCGAGCACTGCGCACCCCGAGGAGCAGTCGAGCGCCCGGACGTCGACGTGCAATCCGATGACGTCCGAGCACGATCGACCGATCGCCTTCGAGCGCGGGCATGCGAACGTCTCTTCGGCGGCCCGGTTCCACTCCGAGATGCGACCGCGGTTGGTGGTGACCATGAGCGCCTCGGCTGCCCCGGTGAGGATGGCGTCGGATTTCTCGTGGAGGCGCAGCACGCGGCTGGTGGCGCTGGACCCTTCCGTCGCGGCGGCGTCGAGCAGCCACGCGAGGCACGCGACCATGACCGGATAGGTGACCAGTACGAAGCCGGCGAGGCTGCGGGTGTTGGCCGTGCGCACGGCCGCGGCGATGACGACGACCCCGGCGAGGCCGGCGATCACACCCATCCAGCGACCGTCGAGGTACGTGTAGAAGGCCACGATGAGCAGGTGGGCCACGATGACGACCGCCGGGCTCTGCGCCAGGGACAGCTGCACGATGACCAGTAGCGACAGGTCGATGGCGAGCGAGACGGCGTCCGCATAGATCGAGGGGTGGCGGCCGGCGACGGCGGCCCACAGTGACGCGACGGGGATCCACCCGAAGGCGACGATGAGCCCGAACCGAACCTGCTCTTCGGTCGTGACCCCATAGGCCAGCGGTGACGCAGCGACCAGCAGCACGGCCAGCACGAGGCGCGACGGCAAGGCGGCGGCACGGAGCCGTTGCTGGACGGTCGGTGCGGCACTGATCCGCCCGGAGTTCTCGACATCCCCATGAGTGGTCAGCACATTGACGCGTTCGGGCCCCTGTGCCCCGGATAGGGCTACAGCGGACAGCATTCCACGCCGATGATCCGCAGGGTCGCATACGGCGCCGGCCGTCGCGATTTTGTCCGAAGGAGAAGCATCGCCGATGCGCCTCGAAGAGCTGGTCTTGCGCACGCCGGGCGATGAATTCCGCGTCCGGTTCCATGAACAGCTCACCGTGCTGAGTGGAATCGGGATGCTGGAACGTCAAGCGCTGGCCGACAGCCTCCTCGGCGCGCTCACCGGCAACGCCGAGAACACGATGCTCACCTATGTCGACCGCGCCGGTCGTCCGGTCGAGATCCTGTCCGCCGGTGGCACCGCGGCCTGCCGCTACCTCGACGACGGCTCTCCGGCACTCCCCCTCGTGGGCACGATCGCACCAACCGCCGATGCGTTGCGCGGGCTCGTCCTGCTCCAGGCGGGTGACCTCGGGCTCACCCCGACGCGGGAGCGGGCCGACGAGCATCCCGAGCTGGCCGAAGCGCGGGCCACGCTCAACGCGCTCACCGACGAGCTGCAGGCCACGCTGGCCAACCGGCAGCAGCACGAGCGGTTGCGTGACGAGCTGTCCCGCGTGAGATCCCAGATCCGCCAAGCGGAGGACGGGACCGCTCGGCGGGAGTACGCGCAGATCCTCGCGGAGCTCGAACGCGTGCGGGCCGAGGCTGCCGCGCTGCAGAGCGGCAGCTCGGGCGCGGAGACCGACCGCCACTTGCTGGAGTCCGTCGGCGAAGCACGCGTGCTCGCGGCGCGCTGGACCGAGGCGACCGAGGCACTGGCCGCACTCTCGAGTCGATTCGTGGCCGAGCGGCTCGATCCGACGACCGTGGGTGCCGCGCGGTGGTTCCCCGAAGTGGCGCCGACCGAGCTCTCCATGCTGCTGGAGGACTTGAACGCGGCCCGCAAGAACCGAACGCGGCTCGACGCGCGTCTGCGCGATCTCGCGACGTCGCGGCTGCCCGAACCGTCGGATCCTCTCGTCGTCACGTTGGCGACAACGGACCAGGACGAGCTGTGGCGTACGTGCAGGACGGTGCACGAATCCGGCGAGGGTTTGCAGCGCGAGCGAGTCGCGATGGGTGGCGCCGGCGCGGACGACGGTGTCAACGACGTCATCGACCGGATCGAATCCACCCACTCGGTGGTCGAGGACGTCGAAGCCCTCGTGGACCGTCGCCGCGTGCCGGTGGTCGCATCCGCCGCGGTCGGCGCCGTCGCCAGCATCCTGATCGGGCCGCTGGTCCCGATCGCCAGCGTCGTGCTTCTCGCCGGGGCGGTGGCCGGCGTGATCGCCGGCCTCGGCCGGCCGATGCGCCAGCTGTCCGCCGCCCGTCGCGACGAAGCCGTCGCGCTCGGCGCGGTCGGAGCCCCCACGTACCTCGCGTTCCACATCCGCCGCGTCGAGGCCTCGATGATGCCCGGCGCGCACGGCCGGCTCGAGGCATCGACTGAGGCATACCGCGTCGCGCGCGCGCGGTGGGACGAGCTCGCCCACGGCGTGTCGGTCGAGCAGGCGCTACGCCTCGAGGACGAGGTACGGGCGTACGCACGGGAGCTGGCGAAGCTCGGCAGCTCCGCGAGCGAGGTCGACAAGCTCCGCCAGGAGCTCACCGAAAGGGCGGAGCCGGCCGTCATGCAGGCACGCGCCTCGCTGGTCGAGGCGTGCGCCACCTACGGGCTCGACGACGTGACGATCGAGACGGCCGACCCCCGAACGATCGAGCAACTGATCGCGCAACAAGTCGCGCTCGGCGAACAGGCCAGGGAGCAAGAAGAGCTCGAGGACGCCGAGGCGGTGGAGCAGAAGCTCGCCAACCGCATCGACGACCTGCTCCACCAGCTCGGCTTCCGCGACGGGACGCTCGACGCGCGCGTCGGCGCGCTCGAATGGGCCGTGGACCGCGCCACCGAGCGAGAGGCGGCACGGACCCGGGCGCGTTCGCGCCAGCAGATCGAGGACGACCTCGTCCAGTTGCAGAACGAGGCTCGCCGGCTCCGGCGGCCGGAGTGGGCGTCGGTGCAGCCGTCCGAGGCCGACGGGCCCGACCTCGACGAGCTCGTCTCCCGCAAGGCCGAGCTCGATCGAACGCTCGACGGCGTGAAGCTCGGCGACGACCTCGAGCGGCTCGCCGATCGGCACAGTGCCATGGAGCGACGGGTCGCCGCGCTCGAAGCGCAACACGATCCGACGCACGAGCAGACGACGATCTCGCAGCTCGCGGATGTGCAGCAGTACCTGCTCGCGCACCTCACGAAGGCTGCGCACGCGGGTCCGTCCGACGAGTCGGTGCCGGTGCTGCTCGACGAGCCGTTCCTTCGCATCGCGGCCGAGCGCAAGTGGGAGCTGTTGGACATGTTGCGCCGCCTCGGTGAGAAGACACAGCTCGTCTACCTGACCGACGATCCGTTCGTCGGGGCGTGGGCACGGCGGCGGGCATCGGCCGGGCTCATCAGGCTGCTCGAACCGGTCGAGGCGTAACCCGCCCGCCGCTCTGTAGCTTGCGGCCGTGCTCGAACCACCGGTCGCCAAACGCGTCGAACACATCCGCCGCGTTCACGGCGACGAGACCGCAGACGACTGGTACTGGTTGCTCGACCGCGACGATCCCGACACGGTCGCGTACCTCGAGGCCGAGAACGCGTACACAGAGGCAACCACCGCCCATCTCGCGCCGCGGCGCGACCAGCTGTTCGAGGAGATCAAGGCACGGGTGCAGGAGACGGACCTGTCCGTCCCGGTGAAGCACGGGCCGTGGTGGTATGTGTCGCGCACCGAAGAGGGCCAGCAGTATCCGAAGCTGTGCCGGCGCCCAGCTCCGGACGACGAGGGCTCTGAGCAACTGCTGCTCGACGGCAACGAGCTCGCCGGCGACTCGCCGTACTTCGCGTTCGGCGTCGTCGACGTGAGCCCGCATCATCGTCTTGTCGCGTACTCGACCGACTACGACGGCGACGAGTCCTACGGGTTGCGCTTCAAGGACCTCGACACCGGCGCGCTGCTGCCCGACGTCGTCGAAGGCACGTACTACGGCTCGGCGTGGGCGACCGACAACGCGACGTTCTTCTACACGACCATCGACGCCGCCCACCGTCCGTACCGCGTCTGGCGCCACCGGCTCGGCACGGCGAGCAGCGAAGACGTCATCGTCTACGAGGAGACCGACGAACGCTTCTTCGTCTCGATCGGCCTGTGTCGCAGCGAACGCTTCATCGTGTTGTCGTGCAACAGCAAGATCACGAGCGAGGTACGCGTGCTCGACGCGAGCGCGCCACTGGGCGAGTTCCGCGTGATCGAGCCGAGGCGTCAGGGCGTGGAGTACTCGCTCGATCATCAAGGTGATCGCTTCGTGATCCTGCACAACGACGGCGCGCTCGACTTCGAACTGGCCGAAGCACCGGTCGGCTCACCGGGTCGAGCCAACTGGCGCCCGGTGATCGCGCACGCAGCGGGCATCCGGCTGATGGACGTCGACGCGTTCGACGACCACCTCGTCGTGCACCTGCGGCGCAACGCGCTCACGAGCTTGAGGATGATCCCCGACGACGGCGACCCGTGGGACATCGACTTCCCTGAGTCCGTCTACACCGTCGAGTCCGGCGACAACCCCGAGTACGACGCCGGCACCTACCGCCTCAGCTACGAGTCACTCGTCACTCCGCCGACCGTCTACGACTACGAGCTCTCGACGCACACACTCGTGTTGCGCAAGCAACAGCCCGTGCTGGGCGGGTACGACCCGGCGGACTACGAGTCGGCGCGCTCGTGGGCGATCGCGGAGGACGGCACCCGTATCCCGATCTCGATCGTGCATCGAGCCGGCGTGCCTCGCGACGGGAGCGCGCCTTGCCTGCTGTACGGCTACGGCTCCTACGAGATCAGCACTGATCCGTGGTTCTCGATCATGCGGCTCCCGCTGCTCGAGCGCGGCTTCGTGTTCGCCATCGCCCACATCCGCGGCGGCGGTGAGGGCGGGCGGCAGTGGTACGAGGACGGCAAGCTGCTTCACAAGCGCAACACGTTCACCGACTTCGTCGCGTGCGCACAGCGCCTGTGCGCGGAGCAGTACACGTCGCCGTCGCGGTTGGCGATGCGAGGCGGATCCGCCGGCGGGCTGTTGGTGGGCGCAGTGAGCAACATCGCGCCCGAGCAGTTCGCATGCGTGATTGCGGAAGTGCCGTTCGTCGACGCGCTCAACACGATCCTCGATCCGACCTTGCCGCTCACAGTCATCGAGTGGGAGGAGTGGGGCAACCCGATCGAGTCGGCGGACGTGTACGAGTACATGAAGTCGTACTCGCCCTACGAGAACGTGACGGCACGCGCGTACCCCCCGATCCTCGTGACGTCGGGGCTCAACGACCCCCGCGTGAACTACCACGAGCCGGCCAAGTGGGTAGCGAAGCTGCGTGCCACCAAGACGAACGAGCAACCGTTGCTGTTGAAGACGGAGATGGGCGCCGGGCACGGTGGCCCGTCGGGCCGTTACGACCTCTGGCGCGACCAGGCGTTCATCATGGCCTTCATGATCGACGTGCTCGGCGCAGCAGCCGAACCCGTGTACTGACGCCGCCTATTCGACGTGCTCCGGGCGGAGGTCGATCTCGGTCAACTCGTCGCGGATGATGGCGGCGCTGATGACATCGAGGATCTCGTCACCGACGAGCTCTCCCCGTTCGAGTAGCGCGTCGCGTAGCGCCGTGTGGATGGGACGGTGGCGACGCAACAGGACTTCGGCATCGGCCTTCGCGTCGTCGAGGATCTTCTCCGCCGCGGCGCGGCTGCGATCGTCGTCGAGAACCTTCGATACGAGGTCGCCGCCCGTCGCGCTGTGCGCGGCATCGAGCGACAGCAGCGATCCACCCATGCCGAGCGCACCCACCATCTGCGCGGCGAGCCTCGTGGCGTCGGCGAGGTCGGCGGACGGGCCGGTGCCGCTCTCTCCGAAGGCCATCTCTTCAGCGGCCATCCCGCCGAACGCGATGCGCACGAGCGACAGCAGCTCGCTGCGGGTCTTCGTGAACCGCTCGTCGTCGTCTGCGTGACCGAGCACACCGAGCGCGCCCCGCCGCTTGATGATCGACAACACCTCGAGCTTGCGGATCGGCTCGAGGTGCCCGTCCTCGCGACCGCACAGGTAGGCAATCGTGGCGTGGCCCGCTTCGTGGGTGGCGATCGTGAGCCGCTCCTGCGGCGTGTACAGGATCGGGTGGCGCAGGCCGAGCTCTTCGGTCAGCTTCGCCTGCTGCACGTCGTGCAGATCGAGCGCGACCGCTCCGCGTCGCAGAGCCCACACCAACGCCTCGTCGAAGAGATGCTCGATCATCACCGGCGAGTAGCCGGTGGTCGCGGCGGCGAGATCGTCACGCGCACGATCGGTATCGAGCAGCTCGGCGTGCGCTTTGGTCGCGAGGAAGTAGTCGATCAGCTCCCGGCGCTCGTCGCGCCCGGGGAGATCGAACTGGATCGTGCGATCGAACCGCCCCGGACGAAGCAGCGCGGGATCGAGGTCGGCAGCGCGGTTGGTGGCCGCCACCACGAGCAGGTTCGCCGGCGCGGCACGGGGTTTGCGCACGGCCAGGCTCGATGGCAGCAACGCGTTGAGCACTTCGATGAACCAGCCCCGGATCCGGACCGTGGTCGTGGGCTCGTCGAAGGACTGGAGCTGGATCAGCAGCTCGTTGACGACGCCCGACACGCCCTCGCGCGCGCTGGAAGCGCCCATGCCCGTGCGAGCGGCGCCGATCGCGTCGATCTCCTCGATGAAGCCGATCGCGCCGCCCTCACGACGTGCCGCCGTTCGCAACGCGCGGAAATAGGCGCGGATCTTGCGGTTGGTCTGGCCGTAGTACATCGACTGGAACGACGACGACGAGACGAAGAGGAACGGCACGTCCGCCTCTCGCGCCATCGCCTTCGCCATGTGGGTCTTGCCGGTACCCGGCGGACCCTCGAACAAGATGCCGTGACGCGGAGTGGCGCCCATCCGGTCGCGAATGGTCTTGTGCGCGAGGAACAGGTTCAGGGTGCGCACGACCTCTTCGCGCACGATGTCGCAACCGACCACGTCGTCGAGGCCGACGTCGATGTCCGACGGGCGGTACAGCACGTGCGGCGAGCGGCCCGCGGCCCACATGGGCACCACGAGCACCATCGCCAGCAGCCCGACGATGATGAGGCTGGGGACGAGATCCTCACGGACCTGCAAGTGGGGCAGCACCGATTCGCCCCACGCCAGGCGCCAGACCATCCAACCGACGATCAACCAAAGGACGATCGCCAGGCGCCGGATGCGTCGCAGCCGCGCGAACTCTCTCGACGTGGCGACATCGATCTGCGCCCCCGGCAGGATCTCGCTTCCATGGAGACCACCCAGATCGTCCACAACTGCCTCCAATTCCCCCCGGCCATCGCTTGCCGGCAACCACGGAACGTGGTGACACGGTACCCCACGCTGGCAAGCGTCAGTCCTTGCCCTACCACTCATCGTGCGGACGTCTTCTTCGTCCTGCGGCCCGACGCCTGCTGCGGATCCCGGGGTTCTGCGCTCCGGGGTCTTCGGTTGGGGGTCCGCGTTCCGGGGGTCGGCGGTTCTAGATCTCGTAACGGCCGTAGCCGCCACGGAAGAAGATGAGGGGGCCACCCTCGTGGACGACGTCGAGATCGACCACCCGTCCGAGCACGAACCAGTGGTCCCCCACCTCGTCGACCCGTTCGATCGTGCACTCGGCCCAAGCGAGCACGTCGTTGATGATCGGCGCGCCGGTGCGGCCGTGCTTCCAACCGATCGAGGAGAACTTGTCGGCGCCGCGGCTGGCGAACACGCGGCAGATGTCCTCTTGGCGCTCGCTCAGGATGTTGACGCAGAAGAACCCGGCATTGTGGATGCGGGGCCAACTCGACGAGAGCATCGAGGGGAAGAAGCCGACGAGTGGTGGATCGAGCGACACCGATGTGAACGAACCGATGGCGAGACCGACGGGCTCGTCCTCGTCCACCGCGGTGATGACGGCGACACCGGTCGCGAAGTGACCGAGCACTTGACGGAACTTCGCCTCGTCGAAGGGCGAGATGTGATGCGGCAGGTCCGCGGGCGTCGCGTTCGTCACTCGCTCGGAGGGTAGCCAGGTGACCCGGCGGCGCCCAACCGAAGCCGTGACCGGTCTCGCGGCGTCGGTTGCGGTGCGGTCGCCGCGCCGATCTAGTGGTCGATCGAGATGGTGAGACCTTCGGCGGCGGCGAGGATCTCGGTCGGTGACTTGGTGCCGTTGCGGGAGGCGAGGGCTCGATCGAGCATGGCGTCGACGGCGTCGTCGCCGTGGGACGGATCATGGTGGAACAAGCACAGCGTCTTCACCTTCGACACGCTCGCGACTTCGACCGCGTACTCGACGGTGCAGTGTCCCCAGTGCCGCTTCTCGGCGAACTCGGCAGGCGTGTACTGCGCGTCGTGGATGAGGACGTCCGCTCCTTCGCACAACTCGACGACGTGGTCGGCCACGGTCAGGCTGCCGTCCTGCGGTTGCTGATGGTCGCTGATGTACGCGACGACAGCGCCGCCCATCTCGATGCGGTAGCCGTTCGTGAGCCCGACGTGGGGAACGCTGCGGACCTTCACCTTTGCGTCGCCGATCGCGATGTCGGTGTCGGTGACGTCGTGGAAGCGGATGTCGCCGCGGAGATCCCGGAAGCGAACGGGGAAGTACGGCGGTCGCATGAAGTCCTCGAACGCCTGCTCGAGCGTGAGGCCGTCCTGCGGCGGGCCGTAGATGTCGAACTGCGCACCCGGTCGATCGACGGGCACGAAGAACGGAAGCCCTTGCACGTGATCCCAGTGCAGGTGGGTGATGAGCGCGGCGCCGCGGAAGCTGCCGTCCTGCGGGAGCGTGTCGCCCCAATAGCGCAGGCCGGTGCCGAGATCGAGGACGATCGGCTCACAGCCGGGAGCTTCGAGCGCAACACATGCCGTGTTGCCGCCGTAGCGGAGATTCGTCTCGCAGGGGCACGGCGTCGAGCCTCGTACCCCGTAGAACGTGACGGTGAGCGTGACTTCCCCCTCGGACTCGATGCAGCTCCTCCGGCTCCCCCGGAGCAGCGCTGGCAAGAATACTTCGGCACCCTCGGTGGTTCGCCCCGGGTGACTCATGTCACTGGGACCCATCACGGTCGGTTCGCCTCGTGGCTCTCGCGACTCCTTGCGCTTACTGTCCCCGTTCGTGGACCTCACTGAACATCGCGTTGCCGCCAACGGCATCGAGCACTCGTACCTCGCGTGCGGCGGGCCCGATGGTCCGCTCGCGCTGTGCCTCCACGGCTTCCCGGATTCGGCGTGGTCGTGGCGTCATCTGCTGCCCGCGCTCGCGGACGCCGGCTACCGCGCCGTTGCGCCATGGCTGCGCGGCTACGCGCCGACGGATGTCGACCCGCAAAGTCGCTATCAGAACGGCGCCGAAGTGGCCGACGTCGTCGCGTTGCACGAGGCCCTCGGTGGTGACGAGTCGGCCGTGATCATCGGCCACGACTGGGGCGCGCGCATCGCGACCGGCGCGGCGTGCTTCGCTCCCGATCGTTGGTCGAAGCTCGTCACCGCGGCGGTGCCGCCCGCGGGCGCGGTCGCGCAAGCGTTCTTCAGCTTCGATCAATTGCACCGCAGTTGGTACATGTTCTTCTTCCAGCATCCGCTGTCGGACGCGGTCGTCGCGATGAACGACATGGAGTTCATCGATCGCCTGTGGGCGGCCTGGTCGCCGGGCTATGCCGCGAGCGAAGATCTCGGACACGTGAAGGACGCGCTGCGGGATCCCGAGCGGTTGTCCGCCGCGCTCGCGTACTACCGCGCCACCATCGGCGGAGTGGGTTTGGTGCCCGAGTTCCAGACGCAGGAGGACGCGATCTCGCAGACGCCGACGCAGCCGCACCTCTACCTGCACGGCATCGACGACGGTTGCATGGGCAGCGAGCTCGTCCGCACTGCGGAGGCGTTCATGCCGGCGCCGGGTTCGCGCGCGGTGATCGTCCCCGCGACCGGACACTTCCTCCACCTCGAAGCGCC
>DASXPN010000029.1:0-1753 GCA_036493595.1 Acidimicrobiales bacterium
CGCGTCGATGTCACTCACTCGGATGTACACGAGTGTGTCCGGCTGGGCATCTCCACTATGTTCCGACAGGAAAAGCCGCGATGTGCCGTTTCGTGCAATGGACACGAAGGCCGGGAAGTTCGGCGCGAATCGGTGCTCCCACTCTTGCTCGTAACCAAGGCGCTCGTACCAGGCGACGGCACGCTCAGCGTTGGCGACCCGCAGAATCGGAATGGCCTCGTCCACACAGCCACAATGCCCGATCCGGCTCAGTCGCGTCGAGCACCTATCGGCAGTTATGGCGTGTCGGGAGAGGGGCTAGCAGGGTGCTGAAAAAGTCTGGGTAGGTGCTCGCGATCGGGGTTGGGGTTCGGCATGCTCGTTGCATGCGCGGAACTTCTGAGCGGCAGTTGGCGATGTTGAGTTCGTTGAGTCCGGAGGATCTGATCCCGGCCGATCATCCGATCCGACGGATCCGCAAGGTCGTGGAAGCGGTCCTCGCCGAGCTCGATGGCGAGTTCGACGCGATGTACGCGGGGTCGGGTCGGCCGAGCGTGCCGCCGGAGACGCTGTTGAAGGCGACGGTGTTGATGGCCCTGTATTCGATGCGTAGCGAGCGGGCGTTCTGCGAACGGCTCAACTATGACTTGTTGTTCAAGTGGTTCTTGGACCTTCCGATCGACGCGAGAGCGTTTGATGCGACCACGTTCACGAAGAACCGCGACCGGCTGTTGGACCATGAGATCGCGGACCAGTTCTTCGCGGCGGTGGTCGGCCAGGCGAAGCTCCGTCGGTATCTCTCCAGCGAGCATTTCTCGGTCGACGGGACGCTGTTGGAGGCGTGGGCGTCGCACAAGAGTTTCCAACCCAAAGACAAGCCGGGCCGGAAGCCGCCGAAGGCAGGTCGGAACGCAGAGGTCAGCTTTCACGGTGAGCGCCGCTCGAATGAGACGCACCAATCGACGACCGATCCCGAGGCGCGGATGGCCCGCAAGTCCAACGCGACCGCGGCGAAGCTTTGCTACACGGGACATTTGTTGATGGAGCATCGCAACGCGCTGATCGTTGATGCCGAACTCACCGAAGCGACTGGTTACGCGGAACGTGCGGCCGCGCTTGAGATGCTCGAACGGCTCCCACCCATGACACGACGACGAACCGTCGCGGGCGATAAGGGCTACGACACCAAAGATTTCGTTGCCGATGTCCGTGAGCTCGGGTTCACGCCACACGTCGCACCGAACACCACCCGTAGCCGTTCCACGATCGATGGGCGGACCACCCGACATCCCGGACACGTCGTGAGTCAACGGATCCGGAAACGGATCGAAGAACCGTTCGGTTGGATGAAAACCATTGCCGGCGGTCGCAAGCTCCGGTACATCGGCCGGCAACGAAACCGGGCCTGGTTCCTCATGGCCGGCGCCGTCTACAACATCATCAGAATCGCCGCCCTCGACACCGCAACGGCCTGATCACCCCGCGCGCGGGTCACGCACCCGCGAACCACACCGAAATCACCGCCGCGACCGGCGGAGAGACCCACCCCGTCAAACAACACCGACCGCGTCGAGCCCGGCAGAGCCGTTCTTCAGCACCCTGCTAGGGGGAACGCCGGCCTCCGGTCCCGGGCAGCCCCGAGCGCCAATGGGTGACAAGGGAGCCAACCGGAGGCCGCAAGCCAACTCGGCCGCGGACGAGCATCCATCGCCGGCCGTAGGTAACAATGAAGGTGGTGGCGAGTCGGCCGGATGGCCGCGTACGGGCCTGCAAG
>DASXPN010000030.1:0-21427 GCA_036493595.1 Acidimicrobiales bacterium
CTCGCCGTGTGATGCGTTTTCTGGTCAGCAGCGCACCCGGATACGTGTGCATCCTCCATCATCCTTGCGTTGAGACTCCCGAGGATCAGGATGAGGCAATACACGTCCATTGCCTACACGGACCGTCTCGACGACTTCGGCGCGGCGCCCTCGATCGGCACCGTCGGCGACAGCTACGACAACGCGATGGCCGAATCGGCGATCGGGCTGTTCAAAACCGAGCTCCACCGCAACCCCGCCGCGCTCGCCGCCAACGGCGGCCACTGGCGCGGCCTCGATGACCTCGAGATCGCGACGTGCAGGTGGGTCGGCTGGTTCAACGATGAGCGCTTCCATGGCGAACTCGACGACCTCACCCCAGCCGAGGTCGAGGCGGCCTACTACCGTCACCACTCTCAGCCCACCGCGGCATGAGAAACCAACCCAACGAGCACACGTGAGACCCAGTCCGATTCAATCTTCCCGTCCGCGGAGCGGCGTCCTACGACGAAGCAACCTCCGGCGGCGGGTCTGGATCCCCGCAACCGTCGCCGTCGAGCTCGAAGGCTTGCGCTTCCACGATCTTCGTCACACCGGCGCGACGCCCGCCGCCGCGGGTGGTGCGCCACTACGAGCGTTGATGAGCCGGCTCGGGCACAGCAGCGCGGCCGCTGCTATTCGCTATCCACATGTGCTCGATGGTCAGGACGCGGCAATCGCTCATTACCTCGATGGGCTTGGGTCTGCGCTCGAGAGCGCGCCCTGACCGCGCGTGAACGCAAACGACCGCCACAAAAGGGCACGCAGAGGGCACGACAGTTGACTCGATTAAAGCATCCGAAACGGTCGAGTACCGGTGACCAGCGTCTTTCCGGGTGGGCGCGGAGAGACTCGAACTCCCGACCCCCTCCTTGTAAGGGAGGTGCTCTAACCAGCTGAGCTACGCGCCCGGGAGGTACGAGCGTAGAGGGCACGGGATGGCGCGATCGCCGCGATCCGGTCGCGCGCCACTAGCATGCGAGGGTCAAGCAGGTGGTTTGGAGGCTACGGCGTGACACTGTCGGACCGGTTGGAGCGAGCCAAGCGCGAGCGGTTGCTCGCCGCAGGGCTGCTACATAGCGAGGCTGCCCTCAAGCCGGATCCGGACATCGACGTGACCGACGACGCGAGGACCGATGCACCCGCGGACGACGGCATCCACATCGAGGTGGCGTCGGCCGGTCTGCATCCTGTCGCACAACCGACCGAGCAGGTTTCGGCGCCGAACAACGAGATCGTCACCGACGAGCAGAGCCCCAACTGTCCGAACTGCTTGCGACCCGGCCGGGTCGACATGGTCGACCTCGTGGGGAACACGGTGCACCTCAGCTGCGGCAGCTGCGGGACGATGTGGCGGGCGCGCCGGACGATCAGCCATCCGAACGACTGACCGCCTCTTCGGACACCACCTCGACGCCGGCGAGTCGCAACGCCTCTGCCGTCACTCCTTCACCGGCCACGCGTGTGCGGGTGAACGAACCGTCGTAGATCTCACCGCAGCCACACGAAGGCGACCGTGCCTTCAACACTGCTCGCCGCGCGCCGACTGCGGTCGCAACCTGCACCGCATGTTCCGCACCGCGCTGGAACCACTCCGTGACGTCGTTGCCGTCTTCGTCGCGCACGCTGCCGTCGGGCGCGCGTTCTGCACGCCGTCGTGGAGTCGGTAGTCCGCCCGCAGTCTCGGGACACACCGCGACGATGCGATGCGACGCGCGCAACGCGATCACCGCGTCATCGGTGTTGGCTTCGCCGAGATGGTTGCAGCGAACACCGAGCAAGCATGACGACACGAGCAACACCGGTTGGGATCCCCGGTCAGCGCGTGCGCCAGCACTACCGTCGGCCACGAACCGAACCTACCCGCAAGGGGCGCGGACAAGGGGCGCGGATGGCTGGCCGGAGTACGACAGCGACGCAACGATCCGATCGCTCGGGTGATCGTGACCTCGTGCAGCAATACCTCGTCGAGTTGCGCAAGGAGCCGTTGCTCAACGCGGCGGACGAGATCGCGCTCGCGCAGACGATCGAGCTCGGTCGAGCACCGGACGCGACGCCCGAGCAGCGCTCGGACTCCATGGCGGCGCGCCAGCGCTTCATCCAAGCGAACCTCCGTCTCGTCGTGTCGGTGGCGAAGCGCTACCAGTCGTCCGGGCTACCGATGCTCGACCTCATCCAAGAGGGCAACCTCGGGTTGATGCGTGCGGTCGAGAAGTTCGACTGGCGGAAGGGCTTCAAGTTCTCGACGTACGCCACGTGGTGGATCCGTCAAGGCATCACGCGCGCCATCGCCGACAAGAGCCGCACGATCCGAGTTCCCGCCCACCTCGGTGAGGCGCTGTCCGTGCTGGCCCGCACTTCCGCGCAGCTGCTGAAGACGCTGGGTCGCGAGCCGACGATGGCCGAGCTCGCGCAGGAGAGTGGCTTCCCCGTCGACAAGGTCGAGGACGCGCTGCGCATCGAGCCCGATCTCGTTTCGCTCTCGGCCATCGTCGGATCCGACGGTGACGCGGAGCTGTCCGACCTCCTACCGGATCTCTCGGCGAGCGCGCCGGACGAGATGGCGACGCAGTCGCTCGAGTCCGCGGCGTTGCGCGAGTCGCTGCGACGGCTCGACGACCGCGAGCGCGAAGTGTTGTGCCTGCGGTTCGGGTTGAGCGCCGACCAGCCGTTGACGCTCGAAGAGGTCGGCCGCCGGTTCGATCTCACTCGGGAGCGGATACGCCAGATCGAGGCCAAGGCACTGACGAAGCTGCGTCACCCGTGCCTACCCGGCCATCTGCGCACGATGGTCACACTCGCCGGCTGAACTCCGGGTCCATTGTGGGGCCATGGCCCCACAATGGAACCAACATTCGGGCGTGTGAGGGTCAAGCGGGCAAGGGACGGGCCGGCGGGGAGAGGCTCGCTCGAGCCAGAGCTTGCAGCGCCTGGCTGGTCTCGCGTTGCACGTCGGGCAACTCCGTCGGCGAGAACCATCCCGCTTCCACGATCTCGACCGACGTCGGACGCGCTGTGTCCGCGTCCGAGTCACGCGTGGGCCGGGCGCGGTACACGATGTCGATGCGCCTCGGCACCGCGTCGATGACGACCGCGGGTTCGGACACCAACGTGATGTCGAGACCGACCTCTTCGCGGATCTCGCGGCGGGCGGCGGCCGCAGGATGCTCGCGCCGTTGCAACAGTCCCCCCGGCAGTCCCCAGTGGTTCCGGTAGGACTGGCGAATCAGCAGCACCCGGCCGTCAGCGCGCTCGATGAGGCAAGTGGCGCCGACCGTGAACGTCGGAGCCACACGGCGCACGACACCGCGCCGCGCCCGTCGCGGCAATCGGCGATACAGCCGCAACAACTGGAGATGGACCCACTCGGTCACCAGGTCAGGCTAAGCGCCTCATCTCGTCGTGGCGCGCCTCGTGGTGGCGCGCCTCGCGGCGGCGCGCCTGGCCGCGGTGACCTCGGTGAGGAGGTCCGCGTTGGCGGCCGCCAGCGGCGTCCGTCGTGCCTCGTGTTCGAGCACGACCAGATCACGATCATCGGCATCGGCCACGACCGCGCCGGCCTCCGTGCACACCAGCATCCCGCCGAGGTAGTCCCACGGACCGTGCGCGTCGTGACTGCAATCGATGTACGCGTCGACGACACCCGCCGCGACCGCGCACAGGTCGAGCGCGGCTGCGCCGAGCGCGCGGTACTGATACCAACCGAGATATTCGGGCGGATACCCCGACAGCGCCACCATTGATTCGCGCAGCCGGGTCCGCGTCGACGGCGTCGGAGCGATGCCGTCGACCGTCGCGCCCGCGCCTCGCTCCGCCGCGAACGTCGAACCGCTCGCGAGGTTGATCACGAGCGCGGCGAGCGGCCCTTCGGCGTCGACCGCGCACAAGCTCGTCGCGAACCACGGGATGCCGCGCGACGCGTTCGTCGACCCGTCGACGGGATCGACCACGACCGTCACCGGCCGTTCGGGATGATGGCGACCCGACTCCTCGGACAGCACGCCGAGCCCCCGGCCGTCGAGCACGGCGACCGCCGCGCTGTCGGCCGCGAGATCGCTCAAGTACTGGCCTGGCTTCGTGCCCGCGAGGCCCCAGTCGTCGAGTCCGTCGAGCGCGGCCCGGATGGCGGCGGCCGTCTCCGCCAGCGCGGCGTGCAGATCCATCCGGCGATGGTGGCAGGACAGTGACGTCCCCGCAGGAATTCGGCCCGAGCCGTGGCAGGCTGTGGGGGATATGGCCGTCATCGATGTGGCCGGCTTCGTCGCCGACCTCAAGGATCACGCGTCGGATCACGGCTTCCACGTCCACGACGAGCGCCACTTCGTCGAGACGTATTCGCTGCGTCAGGCGTGGGAGGTGGACCTCCACCCCGAAGAGGCGTGCAACGGCCCGCTCGACCTGCACTTGTCGTTGGAGGTCGACCCGCGCCAGCTCCTCTCGTTCGAGGACGCCGTGCTCTCGCTCACCGACGGCGACGATCCCGTCGACCACTTCCACTTCCCGCTGCTCTTCACGTGGACGCTGCCGCCGTTGCCGAAGGGCCCCGATCTCCTCGTGCTCGCCACCGACCTCGCGGGCATCGGCGAGACCGAGTTGCCGCTCGAGGTCTCGGCGATCGATTCGTTCGCGGCGGTGACCGACGCGCCGGAGCGCAGCCTGAGCGTCGTGGCCCGCATCGAGGTGTCACTGGCGGCGATCTACAAGAACGAAGAGCAGTTGTGTGACGTGCTCGACCGCTGCCTCGCGGTCAGCGACTTCCTCGTCCGCCACGCGCCAGCGTGGCTCGACGAAGTCTGAGTCTGAGCTCCGTCGCGATCGTCTCGTTGGCGTACGCCGCCCACGCGCACGGCGTGGTCGTGTCGAGCGGGTAGTCGAGCGGCCCGGACGGCAATGCCTCCACGATCACGCCAGCCGCTTCCGCGACGAGCCACCCCGCAAGGTCGTAAGGGTGCGCGCCGAATTCGCCGGCGACGAGCGGTCTCGGGTCGAGCACGGCGAGCTCGCGGCCGGCAGCCAGCTCGATCAACTGCCCGCCGCTGCAGAGATACGGGTCCTCGTAGGTCTCGAGGCCGGCCAGCAACTCGTCCTCCCACGCGCCGAGCGCGGCCTTGCCGCCGGGTGCGAACCGGGCCACCGTGACGAAGCCGCGGGCGAGATCGGTGCGGGTGGAAGGCGTCAACGACACAGGCCGAGGCGGCTCGTCGCCGACGAGGACATCGTCGACGACCACCGGCGGTCCGTCGCCGCGCACCGCGCACGCCACCATCCCCATCGCAGCGCGAGCGGTCGGCAACTCGACGCACACGCTGACCTCGAGATCCGCGAGCGTCCTCGCGTCGCGCCCCGCGCCGAGAAGGACCCACGCGCTGCGCTTGCCGGCCACCCACGGCCGGCTGCCGTCGACGGGGTCCACGAGGTAGCGCCACACTCCCCCCGCGGCGCCCACTGCCACGGGCTCGTCGAAGCCTTCGAGCACCATCGAGCCAGGCCATTGCGTCCCGACCTCGCGTTGCATCGCGTCGAGCAGGGCGGTCTCGGCCCGCTCGTCGACGCCGAAGATCTCATCGCCGCCGCGCTGGGCCACAACGCGCTCGTCGCCGGGGTGGGGGCCGGCGCCGACCGCGTCGCGGACCTGCCTGCCGACCGTCGCGAGTGCGTCGGCCAGCTCGCGCAGCCCGTGCCTGTCGTCGCCGTCAGTCAGGAGAGGATGTCCTTGCGGCGGAAGCGCACGAGCGCGGCGACGCAGAAGATGACGGTGAACGCGATCGCGGACGCGACGCCCTTCCACATGTCGTGCGTGGTGCCGCCGAGGAACAGGTTGCGCCACTCGTCCCAGTAGCGGGTCGGCAGCAACGGCTTGATCGAGCTCAGGCTCGGCACCGCCGTGAGGACTTGCGAGGCCACGACCACCACGACCGTGCTCACCACGGCGGCCGCGGTCGAGTCCGTCAGGGTCGACAGGAAGATGCCGATGGCGACGACCGCCAGCATCGTGAGCGCGACGTAGGCCGACGCCAGCCCCAGCCGTCCGAGCGCTTCGCCAATCGGTACCGACACGGGGAGCGGGAAGAGCCGTGTCTGCTGGATGGCGGTGGCATCGTGCCAGCCGAAGGCGATGGTGCCCGAGATCAGGCCGGCGCCCACGATGAAGACGATCGCGATCAACGTGAGGACGTAGGCCACGGTCAGCTTGGCGAGGATCAACTTGGCGCGACTCACCGGCCGCACCAAGAGGTAGCGCAGGGTGCCCCACGTCGCTTCGCCCGACACGCTCTCTCCCGCGAACGCGGCCACGACAACGACGAGGAAGAACTGGCTCATCACGACCAGCGCGATGAGGCCGACGTTGATGCCGCTGCTGGTCAGGATCGTGAACAGGTTCAGGTCGAAGCGCCGCCGGCGCGGCGGATCGAGGTAGCTCGCGACGGTGATGATCACGGGCACCGTGGCGAGCATCGCGAGGCACGCCCATGTCCGTATGCGGCGAACCTGACGTACCCATTCGACGCGGATCATCCGTCGTGCTCCACGAGCGACAGGTAGGCGTCTTCGAGCCGCCGCCTCGGCATCGCGGTCTCGACCCGGACGTCCGCGAGCACGAGGGCCCGCACGATCTCGGAACGAGCGATGCCGTTCAGCTGCACCACCAGTCGATGGTCGACCGGTTCGCCGGCGTCGATGCCGAGCACGCCGTCGATCCGCTCGAGCACCGTGCGCGCCTTGGCGGCGTCGTCCACCTCGAGCTCGACCGCTTTGGACGAACCAACGAGATCCGCAACGGTGCCCGCCGCGACGAGCGTGCCATGGTCGATGACGAGCGCGTCGCTGCACATCTGCTCGACCTCGGCGAGGAGGTGGCTCGACAACAGGACCGTCGTGCCGCGCGCCGAGATGTCGCCCATGGCGACCCGGATGCGACGCGTCTCAGCCGGGTCGAGACCGTTGGTCGGCTCGTCGAGTACGAGGAGGGCGGGCGCGTTCATCATCGCTTGGGCGAGGCCGAGCCGTTGACGCATGCCCTGCGAGTAGCCCTTCACCTTCCGGTGGATCGCGTCGCCGAGGTCGGCAAGGTCGAGCGCTTCGTCGAGCGCGGGCGGCGGCCATTTGTCCCCGCCGGCGCCCCAGTGCAATCGCAGGTTTCGCATACCGGAGAGGTATGGAACGAACGCGGGTCGTTCGACGAGCAGACCGACGTGGCGCAACACCGGATGGCCCGGCCGCATCCGCTCCCCCAGCAGCGACGCGCTCCCCGTGTCAGGCCGGATCAGACCGACGAGCATCCGGACGCTGGTGGTCTTGCCCGCGCCGTTCGGTCCGAGCAGGCCGCACACCTCGCCGCGCTGGACCTTGAAGCTGAGGTTCTTGACCGCCTGGACGCCACCGAACGACTTCGACAGGTCGTCCGCCTCGATGACGATGTCCGGGCTCTCGATACTGGTCACGATCCCTAGGAGGCTACGGAAGCCACCGGACGTCGCGTGCCGCGGTCATGGCACGAGGGGCCGACCTCGTGGCGTTCCGTCGACGACGGGGTCGGCGACAACCTCAGCGCGCCGGGTTGCCGGTGTGGCCGTCGGCGTCGATCACCACCTTGACATCCAGCGCGTCCTCGAGGAGGCCCTTGCGCGCCTCAGCGGTGTACGCCTCGAGGCTCGCATCGGTGCCGTCGTGACACAGGGCGATCGTCAGGACTCCCTTTCGTTCGGTGGCGTGCAGCTCGCTCACGGCGCCGGTGCGGGTGCGGTCGAGCGCCACGCCGATGCGAAGAATTCCGGCCAGGACCCGCACGGCGCGCTGTGTTTCGTCGGGCAGTGCGGCGAACTCCGCGTGGCTCGACTTGGGGGCGCTCTTGCGGTGATAGCGGGCCACCTGCGCGATGACCTCGATCTCGTCGTCGGTGAACCCGGTCAACACATCGGAGTTGCGGATGACGTAGTAGCTGTGCAGATGGTGGCGATCGTGTGAGACGAACAGCCCGACGTTCGCCAGCAGGCCAGCTGCCTCGAGCAGCTCCTCGTACGAGGGATCGAGCCCGTGCAGATCCTTCGTCTGCTCGAACAACTCCAGTGCAAGCTCGGTCGCATGCTCCGCGTGATCGAGTTCGGTGGGCGTGATCGCGGCGAGGTGCGTGACACTCTCGTACCGCAGGTCGCGCAGGTGACCGAGCGAGGTGCGGTCGCGACGACGGAGCGCGTCGAGCAGTACGCCCTCACGCAACGCGAACTCGGAGACGACCATCTCGTCGATGTCGAGCTCGTCAAAGGTCTGCTCGAGCACCAGCGCGCCACCCAACACGATGTCGGCTCGTTTCGCGTCGAGACCGGGTACGTCGAGCCGCCTCTCGATCGTGCCTGCGTCGACCAGCGCATCGATGACCCCATGCAGGCCGGCGGTGTCGATCACCGCGCCACTCACTTGCAACATGGGCGGCTCACCACGGGCGGCGCGCACCATCTCGGCGACGTTCACGATCGTGCCCGAGCTGCCGATGGCAACGTCGAACCCGAGGGGTTGCACCATGTGCAGGATCTGGGTGAGATACGAGCGGATGAAGTTGCGGCAGTCGTCGAGTGTGCGGCTGCGCACCGGGCCGTCGAGCCCGAACCGTTCGGTCAAGCGGATGGCGCCCAGCTTCAGGCTGCGGGCGCCGAGCACTTCATTGCCCTCACCGATGATGAACTCCGTACTGCCGCCGCCGATGTCCACGAGCAGATGGCGTTGCTCGAACGCGGGCACCGCTTGCAGCACGCCGAGCCTGATCAGTCGCGCCTCTTCGGCGCCGGAGATCACCGACACGTGGATGCCGGCTTCGTCGAACGCGCGCCGCACGAATTCCTCGCGATTCTCAGCCTCCCGCACCGCGCTCGTGGCCACTGCATGCAGCTCTGCACCGTGGCTGTCCACGAGGCGACGGAAGCGGCCGAGCACGTCGATGCCGCGATCGATGGCGTCGGGCGCGAGCCGCTTCATGTCACCCGAGCCGGAGCCGAGACGGACGACTTCCTTCTCGCGGTCGATGACTTCGAAGCGGTTGTTGCCGGTGGGACGGGCGATGACGAGATGGAACGAGTTGGTCCCGATGTCGATGGCCGCGAGCGGGGCCGACCCGGTCTCCACGCGCTGAGGCTACGGCGAGGTGGTGCGTACGAGGCGGACGGGCAGTGCCTTCAGCGCGTTGTTCAGATTCGACCGCTGGCGCCTCGGCTCGCCGACCAACTCGATGCCACCGAACGTGGCGAGCAGCTCCTCGAAGAAGACGCGGCCCTCGAGTCGAGCGAGATGCACGCCGAGACAGAAGTGCTCGCCGATGCCGAACGAAAGATGCGGATTCGGGTCACGGCTGATGTCGAACCGATCCGGGTCCTCGAACACGTCGTCGTCGCGATTGGCGGACGTGTACATCATCGCCACCTTCTCGCCGTGCTTGATGGGCTGGTCGCCGATCGCCGTGTCCTGCGACGCGGTGCGGCGGAAGTAGTGCAGTGGGTTGGCCCAGCGCAGGATCTCTTCGACCGCACCGGGGATGCGAGAAGGCTCCGCCCGCAGCGCGTCGAGTTGGTCCGGGTGTTGCAGCAGGGCGAGCAATCCTGATGACAGCATCGTGCGGGTCGTGTCGTTCCCTGCGGTGACGAGTTGCACGAAGAAGCTTCCGAACTCGATCTCGGTCATCGGCCGTCCACCGATGTCCGCCGCGAGGATCAGGGTGGCAAGGTCCTCCTGTGGCTCGGCCCGCCGCTGCTCGGCCAACCCGATCGCGTACATCGCCATTTTGATGCTCGACTGCAGGCGCTCGCTATCGCTCGCTGCTTCCGTCGAGTGCGGCTCGTCGCTGGCGCTTCCCTCGCCGCGTTTGATGCTCGACTCCAGGCGCTCGCTATCGCTCGCTGCTTCCGTCGAGTGCGGCTCGTCGCCGTCGGGCGACGACGCGATGTCGGGATCCTGGCCGCCGGAGTTCTGCTCGCTCCACGCGTGGATCTTCGGCCAGTCCTCGCGAGGGATTCCCACGAGCTCCCCGACCACTTGGGACGGCAGCTTGGCCGACACGTCGTGGACGAAATCGACCTCGTCACCGTCGGCGACGTCGTCGAAGATGGCACGGCAGATGGCGCGGATGCGCGGCTCCAGCGAGCCGATCACGTTCGACTTGAAGTGCGGCGCGAGGTTGCGTCGATAGTCGATGTGGCGCGGTGGATCCATGGCGAGGACCATGTCGCGCATCATCGCCAGCTGTTCCTCGGACAGGTCCTCGAGCACCACACCACCGAGTGACGCGGAGAACACCACCGGCTGGCGCGCCACGTGGACGACGTCCGCATGGCGGAGGACGGCCCAGTACTCGGTGCCATCAGGCATCGTTTGGCGGTAGACGGGCTGCTCGCGCCGCAGCCGCGCGAACACCTCGTGCGGCGGGCCGTCGACGTAACCGTCCGGGTCGTAGAGATCGGCGTCGGTCATGACGTCAGGTTCCCGTGAAGTCAGGAGCGCGCTTTTCGAGGAACGCCTTGGGACCTTCCCTCGCGTCGTTCGAGCTCATGACCGCCATACCGAGCTCTTCCTCGCGCTTGTAGGCGTCGTGCTCTGGGACCGTCTCGGCCGCGAGTACCGACGCCTTGATGTTGCGCACCGCCAACGGCCCGTTGGCGGCGATGCGATCCGCCAGTTCCCGCGCCCGCGTCATCGTCTGGCCGTCGGGCGCGACGTGGCCCACGAGACCGATCTCGTGGGCACGCTGACCGGAGATGGGATCGCCGAGCAGCAGCATGTCCATCGCGATGGTCCAGGGGATCTGGCGCGGGAGCCGCACGGTCGAACCTGACATCGGAAACAGCCCGCGCTGCACCTCGGACACCGCGAGCTGCGCGCCCACCCCCGCCACCCGGATGTCGAGAGCTTGGAGGATCTCCATCCCGCCCGCGTAGCAATAGCCCTCGACGGCGGCGACGAGTGGCGTTGCGGTGCGATGCGTCTTGAGGAAGCCCTTGTAGATGAGCGTGAAGTCGGCGCGGATGCGTTCCTCGAACTCGTTCTCCGCCGGCTTGCCGGCGAGCATGGCGCCGACCAGACGATCCAGGTCCGCTCCCGCCGAGAAGTTGCCTCCGGCGCCGGTGACGATGGCGACGCGGATGTCGGGATCGTCGTCGATCATGTCCCACGCGTCGCACAACCGGCACAGCATCTCCGCGTCGAACGCGTTGCGTTTCTCGGGACGGTTCAGGGTGATGGTCGCGACGTGACCGTCGCGCTCCACGAGCACAGCCGGATCTGCCATGCGCAGGTTTTACTGGGACAGCGACAACGTGTTGCCATCCGGGTCGCGGAACCACGCCACCCGCGTGCCGTTGGGCGCGCGCCAGATGCCGAAACCGTCTTGCTCCATGCCCTCGAAGCGAAGGAACTCGACCCCTTGCTCTCCCAGCAGGCGTACCTCGTTGTCGATGTCGTCGACGGCCCAACCGAGCACGGTGTAGCCCGCGTCCGCCTTCTCGGGTACGAGCGTGACCCGCAGCTCGGTGCCGTTCGCGTCGAAGACACAGGCGAAGTCGTCCTGTTCGGCGAGCTCCAAGCCGAGCACGTCCTCGTAGAAGGCGCGCGCCCGGTTGAGGTCAGTGGTGGCGGCGAACGCGACGAGCGACGACGCGCTCAGCATCGACGATCAGCCGGAACCGGCCTTGTTGCCCGTCGGGGAGACCGCGAACCAGTTCGGAATGCTCGTGCCATTGACGTCTCCCGGCTTCGTGTCACCGGCAAACGAGTAGAGCAGATGTCCACCGTAGGTGACCTGTCCGGCCACTTGGCCATTGGCCGTGCCGAGCATGCTCGCGGTGACGCCCGGGCCGCCCTGTGGCGTCCCCGCCGCCGTCAGTGCCGGCCAGGTGGCCGCGCACCCGCCGGTGCACTTGCTCGTCGTACCCGTCTCGGTCGCGAACAGGTACAACGTCTTGCCGTCCGGCCCGACGAGGATCTGTCCGAGCTTGGCATCGGCGGCGACGTTGACGTTCGCGTTCGTGCCCGCGCTCGACGCGCTCGAGCTGGATGACGAGGAGGCCGAAGAGGCCGCCTGTGAGGCGCTCGAGCTGCTCGACGAGGACGCAGACTTCGAGCTCGACGAGCAACCGACGGTCAACAGCCCGCCGGCGATGATGAACATGAACAGTGCGCGACGCATACATGCCTCCGGTTGACGGTCATTCGACTGTACGAACGTGAGGCCCGCTCGGATTGCGTCGGGGTCGAGTACGGTCAACTGCCCGTGAGAGCCGTCATGTGCAAAGCGTTCGGTCCGCCCGAGTCGTTGGTGCTCGAGGAGGTCGAGGACCCCAAACCCGGCACCGGGCAGATCGTGCTGGACATCGAGGCGTGCGCGGTCAACTTCCCCGACGTCTTGATGATCCAGGACATGTACCAGTTCAAGCCGCCGCTGCCCTTCTCTCCCGGCGCCGAAGTCGCCGGCGTGGTGAGCGCGATCGGAGAAGGCGTCGAGGGCGTACAGGTCGGCGACCGGGTGCTGGCGTCGCCAGGCTTCGGGGGTCTCGCCGAGAAGGTCGCGATCCCGGCTCGATCGCTCATCCCCGTGCCCGACAGCATCGACTCCGTGCACGCGTCGTCGTTCCTGTACGCGTACGGCACGTCGCACTACGCACTGAAGGATCGCGCCAACCTGCAACCGGGCGAGACCTTGCTCGTGCTCGGCGCCGCCGGCGGGGTCGGTCTCGCCGCCGTCGAGTTGGGCGCCGCGATGGGGGCGACGGTCATCGCGGCGGCATCGACGGACGAGAAGCTCGAGATCTGCCGCGAGCACGGCGCGGCCATGACCATCAACTACTCGACCGAGGACCTGAAGGCGCGGGTGCGGGAACTGACAGGCGGCGTCGGGGCCGACGTGGTGTACGACCCGGTCGGCGGCAAGTACAGCGAGCCCGCGCTACGCGCGACGGCCTGGGAGGGACGCTTTCTCGTGATCGGCTTCGCCGCCGGCGAGATCCCCAAGATCCCGCTCAACCTCACCCTGCTCAAGAGCTGCTCGGTGGTGGGTGTGTTCTGGGGCGCGTTCGTCGGTCGCGAGCCAAAGCGTCACAAGGACAACGTGGCCGAGCTCATGCGTTGGTGGCAGGAAGGCAAGCTCCATCCGTACGTGTCGTCGACGTACCCGCTCGAGCGGGCCGGCGAGGCGATACGCGAGCTCGCCGATCGCAAAGCCAAGGGCAAAGTGGTGGTGACGATCTGACGAGGTTCCTGCAATGAGCGTGCTGCGATGAACCGCGACCTCTTCGACGACGAGCACGAACAGTTCCGCACGAGCGTGCGGCGCTGGCTCGACAAGGAGGTCGTGCCGCACCACCTCGAGTGGGACGAGGCCGGCATCGTGCCTCGGTCGTTGTTCACCGATGCCGGTGACCTCGGGTTCCTCGGCATGGCGATCCCCGGGGAGTACGGCGGCGGCGGGGTCGACGACTTCCGCTACAACCTCGTGTTGAACGAAGAAGTGCAGGCCGCGGGCGTGGGCGGCGCCGGTCTGGGTCTGACGCTGCACAACGACATCTGCCTCCCGTACTTCCTGCGGTACTGCTCGGCGGAACAGCGCGCCCGTTGGCTACCGGGAATGGCCGCGGGATCGTTGATCACTGCGATCGCGATGACGGAGCCGAGCATGGGCAGCGATCTCGCGTCGATGGCGACGACGGCCCTGCAGGACGGCGATCACTACGTCGTCAACGGTTCGAAGACGTTCATCACCAACGGCATCAACGCGGACCTTGTCATCACGGCGGTGAAGACCGATCCGACCGAGCGCCACCGCGGGATGTCACTGCTCGTTCTCGAACGAGACATGGCGGGGTTCGAACGGGGTCGCAACCTCGACAAGATCGGCCAGCACGCGCAGGACACCGCCGAGCTGTTCTTCACCGACGTGCAGGTCCCCGTCGCCAACCGGTTGGGTGATCAGGGGCAAGGCTTCTTGCAACTCGTCGCCAACCTTCCCCAGGAGCGTCTGTCGATCGCGGCCGCGGGTGTCGCGGCCGCGCAGGCCGCACTCGGCTGGACGCTCGAGTACGTCAAGGAACGCAAGGCGTTCGGCCAGACGATCGGTTCGTTCCAGAACACCAAGTTCGTGCTGGCGGAGATCGCCACCGAGGTCGAGATCGCGCAGACATTCGTCGATCGTTGCGTCGTGGCGCTGAACGTGGAGGAGCTCACGGCGCAAGAGGCGGCCATGGCCAAGTGGTGGTGCACCGAATTGCAGAAACGGGTGGTCGATCGTTGCCTGCAGCTGTTTGGTGGCTACGGCTACATGCTCGAGTACCCGATCGCTCGCGCGTATGCCGACGCTCGCATCACGACGATCTACGGGGGCACCACGGAGATCATGAAGGAGATCATCGGCCGCTCACTCGGCCTCTGACCCGGTCCGACGGTGGTCGCTACCAGTCGAGGGGCTCGATGAACAGATGGATGGTGCCGCCGCACGTCAGGCCGACGGCGAAGGCATCGTCGTCGCTGTAACCGAAGGTGACCATGCGCCGATCGCCCGTCGCCAACACCTCGAGCGCCTCGGTGACGACTGCACCTTCGACGCAGCCACCGGATACCGACCCGATGACCTCGCCGTCCTCGTTGACGGCCATCGCCGCTCCGGGCTGACGGGGGCCCGAGCCTTCGACGTCCACGACACGGGCCAGCGCGACGCGCTTGCCTTTGGTCTTCCACCGATCGAGGTCGTTGAGCAGTTCCCTCATCGCTATCGCCACTTCCAGTCGGGCTCGCGCTTGTCCATGAACGCGTTGCGAGCTTCGGTCGCGTCCTCATAACCGAGCAGGCGGGCCGTGTAGTCCTGCTCCGTCCGGTACGCCTCCTTCAGTGGGAGGTGCTCGACGCGGTTCATCGACTCCTTCGCCAGTCGCAGCGCGATCGGGCTCTTGGCCGCGAGCCCGAGCGCGAACTCGCGTGTGGTGTCGAGCAGCTCGCCCAACGGCACGACCGCGCGCACTGCGCCGAGGCGATGCAATTCGGACGCCGGCACTTGCTCGCCGGTGAAGAACATCTCGCGCGCCTTGTGCCGCCCGACGAGCAACGACAGATGGGCGCTGGCACCGAGCAGGCCGACGTTGATCTCGGTGGTGCCGAAGCGCGCGTTCTCGGCCGCGAACAGCACGTCGCAGCACGCGGCAAACGCGAGGCCCGCGCCGAGCGCCGGTCCGTTGATGGCGCCGATGACCGGCACCGCGCAATCGGTGATCGACCACATCGCGTCGCGGGCCAAGCGCGCAGGGTCGGTGATCAGAGAGGCCGGCGTGTCGCCGTGACGGTCGCGAGGACCGATCGACGTGAGATCGACACCTGCCATGAACGCGCGGTCACCGGTCGCCGTGAAGATCGCGACTCGTACGTCACGGTCGTCGTTGAACGCGGCGAACGTGTCGACGATCTCGGCGAAGGTTCCCGTGTCGACGGCGTTGACCGGCGGCCGGTCGAGCGTGACGGTGGCGACGTGGTCGACGACATCGACCCTGAGATCTCCCACGCCCCGATCCTAGGAGCCCGGAAAAAGAACGAGAGGCCCCCATCCCACCTGGAGGCCCCCGTTCAATGCTGGACCAAGGAGCTAGGTCCGCCCGCCGCTTGAGTCCGCCGACTCCCTCGTACAGCACCTGTCAACCGGTCTAGCCAACACGAGCGATGGCGCGCGTGGCTACCGCTCGTCGCCATCGGCGGGGCCAACCAGATCGGCGAGGCTGGCCGCGTCGTGACCGACGCGGCACTATGTCGAACCTCGACACCTGAGGGGGCACGATGGCGATCAACTCCATCGCCGGCATCATTCGGACGCACGGCAGGGAGCGGCCCGACTCGCCGGCGATCACGTACGAGGGCGCGACGCTGACCTTCGGCGAGCTCGACACCCGGTCGAACCGCGTCGCGAACGCGCTGGCTGCGGCTGGCATCGGCGCCGGTGATCGCGTTGCGTTCCTCGAGAAGAACAGTCCCGAGTACTTCGAGGTCACATTCGCGCTGGCGAAGCTCAACGCGGTGAACGTCGCCGTCAACTGGCGACTGGCGCCGATGGAGATCCTCCAGATCGTCAACGACGCGACGGCCAAGATATTGATCGTCGGCGCGGAGTTCTTCCCGCACATCGAGAAGATCGAGGGCGACATCCCGACGGTATCGAAGATCGTTGCCATCGGCGATCACGCCCGTTGGGACAACTACAAGACGTTCCTCGGCGCGCATGACGCGACTGATCCGGGGGCCGAGGGCGACGGACCCGACGTCGCCTTCCAGCTCTACACGTCAGGCACCACGGGCCTGCCCAAGGGCGTGATGCTGACGAACGACAACTTTTTCAAGGGCGTCATGAACGTGACCGAGTCGTGGCGGTTCACCCCCGATTCCGTGAACATCGCCGTGATGCCGATGTTTCACATCGCAGGGTCCGGTTACTCGATGGTCGGCCTGTTCCACGGCTGCCACACGATCCTCCTGCGTGACGTCGATCCGGCCCGCATCCTCCAGCTCATCGCCGAGTTCGGCGTGACCAACGCCTTCTTCGTCCCCGCGGTGATCCAGTTCCTGTTGCTGACGCCTGGCGTCGAGTCGACGGACTTCACGACGCTGCGCGCCATCCTGTACGGCGCGTCGCCGATCACCGATTCGGTGTTGGTCAAGGGGATGGAGGCGTTCGACTGTGATTTCATTCAGGTCTACGGCCTGACGGAGACGACCGGCGCGATCACCCAGCTCGATCCGGAGTTCCACGATCCGGTCGGACGTCCGCAGCTATTGCGGTCGTGTGGAAAGCCATACCCGTGGGTCGAGATGCGCGTCGTCGATCCGGAGACCGGCGGGGACGTACCTCCCGGCGTAGTGGGTGAGCTGTGGACGCGCTCGCCTCAGAACATGAAGGGTTACTGGGCAAACGAGGACGCGACGCGCGCCGCGGTGACCGACGACGGTTGGTTCAAGACCGGCGACGCCGGCTACCGCGACGACGAGGGCTTCTTGTTCCTTCACGACCGGGTGAAGGACATGATCGTGTCCGGCGGCGAGAACATCTATCCCGCGGAAGTCGAGAACGTGCTCGCCAAGCATCCGGACGTGGCGGACGTCGCCGTCATCGGCGTGCCCGACGAGAAGTGGGGTGAGGCGGTGAAGGCGGTCGTCGTACGGAGGGCAGCCACCGACGTCTCCGCAAAGGACCTCATCACATTCGCCCGCGAGTACCTCGCCGGCTACAAGCTGCCGAAGTCCGTCGACTTCGCCGGCGAGCTCCCGCGCAACCCATCGGGCAAGATGCTCAAGCGCGAGATCCGGGCGCCGTACTGGGAGAGCTCGACTCGCCAGATCGGATGAGGTCGTCGCGCAGCTCGCGCTTCAGGATCTTTCCTGCGGCGTTGCGCGGCAGTGCGATGTCCACGATCGTCATGCGCGTCGGAACCTTGAACGGCGCGAGGTGCTCACGCACGTGATGCTGTAGCTCCGCGACGGTCACCTGCGCGCCCGTGCGCGGCAGCACGACGGCCGCGACCTCTTCGCCGAGTCGATCGTGCGGCAGACCGAAGACCGCAGCCTCGTGCACCGCGGGATGTTCGTACAGCACGGCCTCGACCTCGGCGCTGTACACATTCTCGCCGGCGCGCAGCACCATGTCCTTGGCGCGATCCTCCACGTACACGAATCCTTCGTCATCGATGCGTCCGAGGTCGCCGCTGCGCAGCCAGCCGTCGACGATCACCTCCGCGGTCGCATCGTCGTTGCCCCAGTAACCGCGGATCAGGTTCGGACCCTTGAACCAGATCTCGCCGATCTCACCCGCAGGGACAGCCTTGCCTTCCTCGTCGCGCACCTCGACCTCGAGGATCGGCGTGGCCCGCCCGGTGCTCGTCGGATGGGACAGGTAGTCGGCGCCCCCGTTCTGTGGTCCGTAGGCGTTCGTCTCGGTCATGCCGTAGCCGATGCCAGGGCTTGCCTTCGCGAAGCTCGACGCGACGCGGCGAACGAGCTCGGGAGGGGCCGGCGCTCCGCCACCGCCGACGCTGCGCAAGCTCGACGTGTCGTGTTCGGCGAAGTGCGGTGACGCGAGGAGATCCCAGCTCTGGGTCGGCACGCCGACGAAGTTGGTGACGCGCTCGCGCTCGATCAGCACCAGGGCGCGGTCGGGATCCCACTTGTACATGATCACGAGGCGCAAGCCACTCGAGAGACACGAGAGCATCACCGGTACGCAACCGGTGACGTGGAACAACGGCACCACCAAGATGAAGGCGAGCGGGTCCGTGCCACGCGGCGCATCGGGGTTGCGCAACCGGTCGGCGGCGGTGCGGCATCCGAAACCCATCAACGCCTGTACAACCGCGCGATGCGTCGACACCGCGCCCTTCGGATGCCCGGTCGTACCGGACGTGTAGAGGATGGTGGCGTCGTCGTCCGGATCGACGGCGACCTCGGGCATCGTGGCCCCGCTGACGACGAGGTCGTCCCACTGGTCCGCGTGATGCGCGGGCGCGTCCGGCGCGCGCACCGCCACCACGCGGATGCCAAGTCGCTCGCAGGTCTCGTGCCCGCGCTCGATCCGTTCGTGATCGGCGATGAGCACGCCCGCGCCGCAGTCGGAGAGCGCGTAGTCGAGCTCTTCGGACGTCCACCACGCGTTCAACGAGACAGAGATCGCGCCGATCGCCGTGATCGCGCTGAATGCCACCACCCACTCCGGATAGTTGCGCATGCCGATGGCGACGCGGTCGCCCTTCTTGATTCCGTAACGCTCGACGAGCGCAGTGGCGAGCCCGGCGACCTTGTCCGCGAACTCGGAGAAAGTCCAACGCTCGTTCTCGTAGACGAGGAACACTGCGTCGCCGCGGTCACGAGTCGTCGCCACGATGTCGCGCAATGACGCCGGCGCGTTGCGGAAGATCGTGTAGGTGACGCCGCGGATCTCGACCTCGGTCGTCTCGAACCGCTCCCCGGGTGCAGTGACCCGAACGATGGCGTCGTCGTAGCTGAGCATCGTGGCCCTGTCTAGCGCCGTGACGCCTTCGTCGGCCTCGTCGGCGTCGTCGCCGTTGTGTTCGCCGTGGCCGCCCGGAATGGTCTCGACGTCGTGCTAGGCGACGGAGTCGGACAGGTGCTGCAACGAGTTGTCGAGGTGGTCCTGCCCGAACGGTGGGAATTGCAGGTACTCGCGGATATGGGGCAGGACCGCTGACCAGTCGTACGTCAGCGTCACTTTCGTCCGCGACGGGCCGGTCGCCTCGAGGTCGTAGCGCCAGATCCATCCCCCGAAACTGAGCTCCCCGGTCTCGGACGACTCCGTCCCGGGCTGCCACGCAATGGCCCGCGGCTCGTCGAAGACCTCGACCCGATTGGCGATCTTGTAGTCCTTGTCCGGGTGGCCTTCGTGGTACATCGCCATCCGGAACACCTGGCCGGCCGCGGTGATGCGATCGCCGTCGAGGGACCCGCGCACCCACCCGGTGCCGTCGATGTCGGCGTGGGCCGACGGGTCGGCCAACACCGCGAACACCGCCTCCGGGGCGGCCTCGATCGTCGTGGACGCGGTGACGCGCTCGGTTTCCATACCAGTGAGACGCCTCGCCGAGCCCGAACTCATCGCCGGACGAACCTGTGGGTGTCTCGCGAACGCCTTCATCCTGGTCGGGTCCTGGTTCGTCGGTGCCTTGTTCGTGCAGGACCACTTCGCGAACAACACCTACCAGTTGCTCATCAACACCGGACGATCGTGACCTTCTGGACGGTGTTCATCATCCAGAACACGCAGAACCGCGACGGGCGGGCGATCCAGGCCAAGCTCGACGCGCAGAGCGAAGAACTCCGACTCGTCAACGGCTCGAGATCCGCGACGACGAAGCACTTCTGTCGCGAACCGTTGGTCTCGAAGACGCCCCCGAAAGGGTCATCAAGCAGGACCAAGATCCTGTACGCCGGGCCGCGATCGACACCGGCGAGCACGGACTGGTCCGGAACGTTGCGAACGGGGACGACGCGTAGGAACGCACCGCCGGGCGCGACGCGGACGCCGTAGGGTGTCATCGTGGGGACCACGAGCGGTCGGGCTGTCCTCGATCGCCTGCTGGCCGAGCGCCCGACCTTCCACTACGACCAGACTCAGGATTGGAGTCTGGGAGCCGGCCCCCTCGAGATTCTGGTCGACCGGGTTCGGCCCGGTTGGCGCGTGCTGGAGACAGGGTGCGGCTACACCACGGTGGTGCTCGCGGCCGCCGGTGCCGAGCTGATCACAGTGGCACCCAGCCCGTACGAGCACGAGGCCATCGTGGCGTGGTGCCGCGACGCGGGCATCCCGACCGAGAACCTCCACTGGGAAGAGGCCACGTCGGAGACGGCGCTGCCCGGTCGGGAGCTCGGAACGCTCGACCTCGTGCTGATCGACGGGGCCCACGCGTTCCCGATCCCCTTCATCGACTGGTTCTACGCCGGAGGCGCGCTCCGGCCGGGTGGGCTTCTCCTCGTCGACGACACGCAGGTCCCGTCGCCACGCCTCCTGCGGGACTTCCTCGACGCCGAAGGCGCCCGGTGGCGCCGGGTCACGGAAGTCGACAACTGCGCCGTCTTCGAGCGGATCGGCGATGCACCGCTCGTGGGGATGGACGACTGGCAGGGCCAGTCGTGGGCGCCGGTGCGCCAGACCCCGCTGGAGCGCGTGGTTGCACTGTCTCGGCGGGGGCGCGGCGTGGTTCGGCTGCGCACTCGGCTGCGAGCGGCGCTCTCGGCCACGAGTCCGCCGCACTCATGATCTCCGGACGTTGCATCGGAGTCGGTGGGCTTGTTTGGGTTCGGAGTCGGTGGGCTCGGCAGGGATCGAACCTGCGACCAAAGGATTATGAGTCCCCCGCTCTGACCACTGAGCTACGAGCCCCGTTTGGGCAACGTAGCCCGGAGCTCCGGGGCTGGGACTCGAACCCAGAAAAACGAATTAACAGTCCGCTGTGATGCCGATTTCACCACCCCGGAAGGAGACGTCGCACGATAGCAGCGCGCCCACGAGGCCCATCACGGCCCGGTGGGTCGAGGCGCAGTTGTAGACGACGGCCGGGCATCCGAATCTGTGCTTCGTCGTACGGATGCTCGGGTTCGCAAGCGCGCGGTACGGCTTGCCGAACTGTTCGAGGGGGATGCCGGTCAGCTCGCACCAGAACTCGTTCGCGATGTCGAGGTCGAGGCCCTCGTGCAGATACAAGCGGAGCCTCAGACGCGGCTCGTTGACCGAGAAGAACCGGCGCAACCATGCCACGAAGAATGCGATCATCCTCGGGTCCGCGTTCGCGAAGCTCACCGCTCCGTCTCGCTTCGATCCTTCCGCGGCGTACAGCGCGACGCCCGCAACGAGGAATTCCTGTTCGGTGAGCATGCCGACCCGCTGGCGACCTTCGTCCTG
>DASXPN010000031.1:0-2589 GCA_036493595.1 Acidimicrobiales bacterium
TGACGACCGCCCGCGGCGGCCAGATCGTCGCCCTCGTACGCGATGTCGCCATGCCACACCGCAACGAGCTCGCCGCTCTCGTTCGTCATGATGCGAGTCGTGAAGCTCTCGACGATGCTCGAGGCCGCCCGTTGCAACGCCTCCTCGACAGTGGCCGACTCCTGAAGCCAGTGCAGGGTGATCCACGTCGGCGGCGCGAGCTGGATCTCGCCCGCGGCGTGACGTTCGAGCGCCGCCGCCGCCGTCACCCACACGTGGTCGTGGATCTCGCCACCGTCGATGGAGACGATTCCTTCGGGCGCGGGCGCGAGGAAGAACCATGTCGCGAAGCGCTTGGGCGCGACGGGGGGTGGGGTCCAGTGTGCGAACGGGACGAGCAACTCGCCGTCGACCGCCAGCCCCGCTTCCTCGGCCGCCTCGCGCACCGCGGCGCGGCGGGCGCCGATCTCACCTTCGCCGTCTTCGGCTTCGACGCGGCCACCGGGAAACACCCACATGCCGCCGAAGGAGACCTCGACGTTGCGGCGCAGCATCAACGTCTCGATGCCGCCGGCGTGGTCGCGCACGAGCACGACGGTCGCGGCGGGGATGGGCGGCGGCACGTCGCTCGTGCCACCGCCGTCGGATCCGCTCAACCGAAGAACACCCTCGCCACCTCGTAGAGCTCGTCGTCGACGAGCTTCAACTCGCCGGTCGCCTCGCGGAGCGGTACGCGTACGACGCTGCCACATCGCAGCGCGACCATCTGGCCGAACGCGCCGTCGTGCACCGCGTCGATCGCAGCGATACCGAAGCGGCTCGACAGCACGCGGTCGAATGCCGTCGGCGTCCCGCCCCGCTGGACGTGACCGAGCACGATGGCGCGCGTCTCATAGCCGGTGCGTGTCTCGATCTCCCTCGCCAGCGCGTCGCCGATGCCCCCCAGGCGGGCGTGGCCGAACGCGTCGACGGCGCCGCTGTTGTGCACGTTGAGCGTGCCTTCCTCCGGCAGCGCGCCTTCGGCGACGACGACGATCGACGCGTAGCGTCCCTTGGTCTCGTGGCGATGCTGGATCGCCGCGCACACCTTCTCGATGTCGAACGGGACCTCGGGGATCAGCACCATCGTCGCTCCCCCACCGATGCCGGCCCACAGCGCGATGTGCCCGGCGTGGCGTCCCATGACCTCGACCACCATCACGCGATCGTGCGATTCCGCGGTGGTGTGCAATCGATCGATGGCGTCGACGCAGATCTGCACCGCGGTGTTGAACCCGAACGTCATCTCGGTGGCGGACAGATCGTTGTCGATCGTCTTCGGCACACCGACGACGGGCACGCCTTCGTCGAACAACTTGCTCGCCACTCCGAGCGTGTCCTCACCGCCGATCGCGATGAGCGCGTCGACCTCGAGCTTCGCCAGCGTCTCGCGCACGTGGTCGACGCCGCCGTCGATCTTGTACGGGTTGGTGCGTGACGACCCGAGGATCGTGCCGCCGCGGGGCAACGTGCCCCGCATCCGCTCGATGTCGAGCTCGTCGGCACGTCCCTCGACGACACCGCGCCAACCGTCGCGGAAACCGATCAGATCGTCCCCGTAATTGGCTTCGCCCTTGCGCACGGCCGCCCGCAGTACGGCATTGAGGCCCGGACAGTCGCCTCCACCGGTCAGCATCCCGACCTTCATGGCCGATCTCCCATGGCCAACCTCCATCGACAGCCGGCGCGCAACGCCGCGCTGCTCAGCACCCTACGCGTAGCCTGCGGCGCCATGAGCCCCGCAACGACATGAGCGTGGTCGTCGCCATCGACGCGGGAACGACCGGCGTGCGGGCGTTCGCCGTCGACGAGCGCGGCGCGCCCGCCGGACGGTCGTACCGCGAGTTCCCGCAGTACTTCCCGCGACCGGGATGGGTCGAACACGACGCCAACGAGATCTGGTCCGCGGTGTGCGACTGCCTCGTCGAGCTGCGCGGCACGCTCGATCAACCGATCGCCGCCATAGGCATCACCGACCAGCGCGAGACCGTCGTCGCATGGTCGCGGGCGACGAGCCAGCCGTTGCATCGCGCCATCGTGTGGCAGGACCGGCGGACGGCGGCCCGCTGCGACGAGCTGCGCGAGTCCGGCCATCTACCACTCGTGCGTGAGACCACCGGCCTCGTACTCGATCCGTACTTCTCGGGTTCGAAGATCGAGTGGCTCCTGCGCGAGGGCGGGGTCGACGCCGGCGACGACCTCGCGGTCGGGACCATCGACTCGTGGCTGTTGTGGAAGCTGACCGGCGGCGCGCTGCACGCGACGGAGGTGTCGAATGCGTCGCGCACGATGCTGTTCGACATCCGCGACCTGACGTGGTCGAGCGAGCTGTGCGACCTGCTGCACGTGCCGATGAGCGCGTTGCCGGAGGTCCGACCGTCTTCGGGGCGCTACGGCGTCGTCGACTGCGGCCTCGATGGGCTCGACGGCCTTCCGGTGAGCGGAGTGGCCGGCGACCAGCAAGCGGCGTTGTTCGGTCAAGCGTGCTTCGAGCCGGGCATGACGAAGAACACGTACGGCACCGGATCGTTCGTGCTCATGAACGTCGGCGACGCCTGCCCCCAGCCGGTC
>DASXPN010000032.1:0-10041 GCA_036493595.1 Acidimicrobiales bacterium
TTGGAGCAAGCAGTCGGTGAAGCCGCCCGTCGACGCGCCGGCGTCGAGTGCTCGCCGCCCGGTGACGTCGATGTCGAACTCGTCGAGTGCGGCCGAGAGCTTGTCGCCACCGCGGCTCACGAACCGCGGAGGCGGACCGGCGAGCTCGATCGGCTCCCCGGGTGCAACGAGACGAGCCGGTTTGGTCGTCGGGGCACCGCCGACCGTCACTCGTCCCGCGACAACCGCGTCTGCGGCCTGCGCTCGGCTCGTCACCAGCCCTCGGCGAACGAGCTCGGTGTCGAGCCGTCGACGAGTCGCCGTGTCAGCTCGCTTCGGAGGACTGCCCGGTCGTGGTCGAGGCCGGCCTGGACGCGGTCTTCGTTGCGGCCGTCTTCTTCGCGGGAGCCGTCTTCTTGGCGGGCGACTTCTTCGCCGCTGCCTTCTTCGCCGGAGCCTTCTTCTTGGCGGGCGACTTCTTCGACGCTGCCTTCTTCGCCGGAGCCTTCTTCTTGGCCGGGCGACCACCGGGCATCTGGTTGCGCAGCTCGTCGATCTGCGACTGCATCCTTGCCACGGCGTCCTTGGTGACGACTTCGGCAACCTCGAGCTGACTACGCACCTCCGTGCGAATCTGCTCGACGAACCGTTCCGTGTTCTTGCGGCTGCGGTCGAGCAGATCGCTCACGATCGCCTGCGTCTGCTCCGCTTGCACTTCGCCGGCCTTGACGAGATCGCGGACGATCGCTTCCGCCCGCTGCTGCGTCATTTGCGTGAACTGGATGCCGGCGTCGAGATATCTCCTGAGGAGGTCATTCTGCGCCATTCGGGCGAGCATACTCGCCGGGCCGGGATTGCTTGCAATAGTTCGCAATGTGGTCAACCAGAGTTGGCACCGAGGGCGACGAGTGTGGCGAGGTCGGGCGCGACGTCATCTGGCGACGGCTGCGCGGCCTTCGCCGCGTCCGGGGTCGTGACCCCCGTGAGCACGAGCGCGAAGCGGTAGCCGAGGGCTCTCGCCAGCCGGCCGTCGGTATCGAGCCGGTCGCCGACGACGGTGCCGGTCGATCCGAGTCGGCGGCGCAGGAGGTCGGCCATCGGTCGGTACGGCTTGCCGGCGACCACTGCATCCGTGCCGGACGCGCGCTGGATGCCGGCGAGGATCGCGCCCGCGCCCGGGATCGGACCGAGCGGCGTCGGGTACGTCGCGTCGTCGTTCGTCGCCACCAAACGCGCACCGCCACGCACCGCCACCGAGGCTCGTCGCATCCGCTCGTAGTCGAAGTCACGATGGAACCCCACCATGACGGTGTCGACGGGGTCGTCGAGCTCAGCATCGTTCGCAACTGCGATCGCCCCCCGCTCCTCGACGGCTTCGACCACGCCCGGTCCCCCACACACGAGCACTCGTTCTCCGGCCTCGACGAGCGCCGCCGCGGCCATCGCCGACGAGACCACCGAGCCGGTTGCTTCGATCCCATGGCGGGCGAGTTTCGCTTCGACCTCGGCCAAGGGCAGGAACGAGTTGTTCGTCACGAACACGACCACGCCATCTCGTGCCTGCAACTCGGCCACCGCCGCCGACGCGCCAGGGATCGGATCGTCAGCCAGCCACACCACACCGTCGAGATCGAGTACCCAGTTCAAGGCGCACGAGCCTGTCATGCCAGTATCGGCGGGTGCCCCGATTCTCCCCGTTCCCGGGCATCCGGTACGTACGAGACAGCCTCTCGCTCGTGACCGCCCCGCCCTACGACGTGATCGACGCCGCGGAGCGCGCCCGCCTCGTCGAACGCCATCAGTACAACGCCGTGCGCGTCGACCTTCCCGCCGGTGGTGACGACCCCTATGGGGATGCCGCGATCACCTTGCAGAGCTGGCTCGACGACGGCGTGCTCGCGGCTGACGACCCGTCGCTGTACCTGTATCGCATGACGTTCGCCGACGAGGCGGGCCATGAGCATCAAACCCTTGGCGTCATCGGCGCGCTCGGGCTCGAGCCCGCGGGCGACGGCGATGTGCTGCCGCACGAGCACACGACACCGAAGGCGAAGAGTGACCGGCTCGATCTGCTGCGAGCCACGAGCATGAATCTGTCGCCCGTGTGGGGCCTCTCGCTGGCAACCGGACTGTCCAAGCACCTCGACCCGTCGAGCGCGCGCCCGCTCGGTTCGTGGCAGGACGACGACGGCGTCGGTCATGAGCTGTGGCAACTCACCGATACCGGCGCGGTCGACGCGGTGGTCGAGTCGGTGTCGTCGGCGCCAGTCGTGATCGCCGACGGTCACCACCGGTACGAGACGTGCCTGACGTTCGCCGCGGAGCGGCCGGATCTTGCCGGCGCGGACGCGACGTTGTGCTTCGTCGTCGAGCTGGTCGAGGAACAGCTCACGGTGCAACCGATCCACCGGTTGCTGAGCGGTCTGCCCGACGACTTCGACTTCCTCGCCGCGTTCGATCCCTACTTCGACGTCGTGGACATCGGGCCGCTCGACGACGACGACGACATCACGGCCCGCCTGGCCGAACACGACGGACTCGTGCTCGTGCATCCACATGGGGTACGGCTGCTGCACCCGAAGCCCGAAGCGTTGGCGGGCGCGCGTGACCTCGACTCCGATCGGCTCGACATCGCGCTGGCGTCACTGCCGCCGCATACGGTCACGTTCCAACACGGCGTCGGCAACGTGCGTGGCGCGGTCGAGCGTGGGGATGCGGACGCCGGCGTGCTGTTGCGGCCCCCGACGGTCGAACAGATCGCGGCGACGGCGCACGCACGCGACAAGATGCCGCCGAAGTCGACCTTCTTCTGGCCGAAGCCGCGAACGGGGACGGTTTTTCGCTCGCTCGTTTGAGCTGCCGCTCGAGACTTTCCTGGCGGCAGGTCAGATCGTCCAGGTGGCGCCGGACTGCAACAGCGCGCCGAGCTCGCCAGGGCCCTTCTGTTCAACGGCGGCCGCGAGCTGTTGCGATGTTGCCTCCGCGTACTCGGTGCGGTTGACGGCGCGGAACACACCGATGGGCGTGGGCTCGTGCGGACCACGCGCCAGCCGCGACAGCATGAACGCGAGGCTCGGATCCTCGCGGACCTCGTCGTGTACGAGCACGGCTGATTCGCCGACGTCGGACACGAGCGCGATGCGGGGGTTGCCCTGGTTGTCGATGGCGACGCACTTCTCGCCGTCCGCACCGAACCTGATCGGCTGACCGTGCTCGAGTGGGATCAACATGTCGGAGCGATGTTCCTTGCTCGTGATCTGCGTGAAGGCGCCGTCGTTGAAGACGTTGCAGTTCTGGTAGATCTCGACGAAGGAGGCGCCCTTGTGCTCGTGAGCGCGGCGGAACGTCTCGATCATGTGGTGACGATCCATGTCGTGGGTGCGGGCCACGAACGATGCTTCGGCGCCGAGCGCGAGCGACAGCGGATTGAACGGTTGGTCGAGCGAACCGAACGGCGTCGACTTCGTGACCTTGCCGACCTCCGAAGTCGGTGAGTACTGCCCCTTCGTCAACCCATAGATCTGGTTGTTGAACAACAGGATGTTCAGGTTGACGTTGCGGCGCAGCGAGTGGATGAGATGGTTGCCGCCGATCGACAACGCGTCGCCGTCACCACAGATCACCCACACGTCGAGGTCGGGTCGCGCCATCGCGAGACCGGTTGCGATGGCGGGCGCACGGCCATGGATGCCGTGCATGCCGTAGGTGTTCATGTAGTACGGAAAGCGCGCCGCGCACCCGATACCTGACACGAACACGGTGTCCTCGCGCCGCACGCCGAGCTCGGGCATGAGCAACTGAAGCGCGGCAAGGATCGAGTAGTCACCGCAACCGGGGCACCACCGCACCTCTTGGTCGCTCATCCAGTCCTTGCGGCTGGTGGTGGGAACGTCCGTGGTGCTCATCGGTCCGCACCTCCCACCACGTCGAGGATGGCGTGTTCGAGCTCGCCCGCCGTGAAGGGCGCGCCCTGCACCTTGGTGACCGAGCGAGCGTCGACGAGGAACTCGGCGCGCAGCAACCGCGACAGCTGGCCGAGGTTCATCTCGGGCACGAGCACCTTCGGATGGCGTTTGAGGACTTCCTCGAGATTGCGAGGGAACGGGTGGAGGTGGCGAAGGTGGGCATGGGCGATCTTGTGGCCGCGCGCCCGGACTCGGTTCATGCCGCCGTCGATGGCGCCCCATGTCGAGCCCCAACCGACGAGCAACAGTTCGGCGCCCTCGGCATCGCCTTCGAGCTCGAGCTCCGGGATGTCATCGGCGATACCCGCCACCTTCGCGGCGCGCAGCTTCACCATGAACTCGTGGTTCTCCGGGTCGTAGCTGATGTTGCCGGACCCGTCCTCTTTCTCGATGCCGCCGATGCGGTGGGTGAGACCCGTCGTGCCCGGAACCGCCCACGGCCGAGCAAGCGTCTCGGGATCACGTAGGTACGGCCAGAACACGGGGTTGCCCTCGGCGTCGACGTGATTCGGCTCGGTCGCGAACTCGACGGCGATGTCGGGCAGCGTCGCGATGTCGGGCAACCGCCACGGCTCGGATCCGTTGGCGAGGTAGCCGTCGGACAGCAGGATCACCGGCGTGCGGTACTTCAGCGCGATGCGAGTGGCCTCGATTGCAGCGAAGAAGCAGTCGGACGGACTCTTCGCCGCCACGATCGGCAGCGGTGACTCGGAATGGCGGCCATACATGGCCATGAGCAGGTCGGCCGCTTCGGTCTTCGTCGGCAAACCCGTCGACGGCCCACCCCGTTGGATGTCGATGATCACGAGCGGCAGTTCGAGGTTGAGCGCGAGGCCCATGGTTTCGGACTTGAGCGCCATCCCCGGGCCGCTCGTCGTCGTATAGCCGAGGTGGCCTCCGAACGCGGCGCCGAGTGCCGCGCCGATGCCGGCGATCTCGTCCTCCGCTTGCAGCGTGCGGATGCCGAAGTTCTTGTGCTTGGACAGCTCGTGCAGGATGTCGGACGCCGGCGTGATCGGGTAGCTCCCGAGGAACACCGGGAGCTTCGCCAGCTGCCCGGCGGCGACGATGCCCCAGGCGAGCGCGGTGTTGCCGGTGATGTTCGTGTAGACGCCGGGCTCGAGCACGGCCGGCTTCACGTTGTACGGGTGATCGAAGAGTTCGGCGGTCTCGCCGAATGCATAGCCGGCCTTGAACGCCGCGGTGTTGGCGTCCGCGACCTGAGGGCTCTTCGAGAAGCGCTCGGTGATCCAGCGCAACGTCGGCTCGGTCGGGCGGGTGTACATCCACGACACGAGACCCAGCGCGAAGAAGTTCTTCGAGCGATCGGCGTCGCGCGGCTTCACTCCCAGCGGTGCCGCCGCTTCCTTGGTCATCGACGTCATCGGGATCTCGTAGACCGTGTAGCCCTTGAGGCTTCCGTCTTCGAGCGGGCTCGCCGTGTAGCCGGCTTTGGTGAGGCTGCGCTCCTCGAACGTGTCGGAGTTGACGATGACCGTGCCGCCGGGCTCGAGCCGGTGCAGTTCGCTACGCAGCGCAGCCGGGTTCATCGCCACGAGCACGTTGGGTGCATCGCCCGGTGTGGTGATCTCGTGGTCCGAGATGTGGATCTGGAAGGCCGAGACGCCGGCCAACGTGCCGGCTGGTGCGCGGATCTCGGCCGGGAACTCGGGCAGGGTGGCGAGGTCGTTGCCGAACATGGCGCTCACGGACGTGAAGCGGTCACCGGTCAACTGCATGCCATCGCCCGAGTCGCCCGCGAAGCGGATGATCACGCGGTCCAGGTCGACGACCTGTCGCGTGCGCTCGGCTGTGTCGGACACCGTTGTCCCCCTTGCGCGACTCCGTTGTCGCGTCGGTTCACCTTACCGCCGGGTGGACCTCGTTCCGGGACCCCGAAGACTGCCCCGCCCGCTCCTCGGGAACTCATGGCAAGGATCGTTTCCTTCAACCGACCATTCATGCGACCATAGGGTTGACATACCGGTCACATCGAACCAGTCCTCAATTCTGAGGTGATACACAATGACCGATTCGTCTGGCTTCGGCTTCGACGACATCCCGCCGTCTGCGCTCACAGCCTCGCACCTCGTGACCGATCACGATGTGGCCGCGCGGATCGCCAGAGGCCACAACTTGCTCCGCCGGCCCATCCACGACCGGGCCGCCGTGTCCCGGCTCGTGATCGAGCTGGCGGAGTGGAGCACACACAACCGCGAGCTCCTGTCGAAGCGCTTCGCGGACAGGCGGGTGGCGGAGATGTACGGGCAGGTGGCCGAACCGTTCGTCGTGCCGACCAACGCGGCCCAAGTCGACGCGCAGGTCGACCTCGTGCACCGGCAGCTGCGCCACCAGGTCGAGTGGTTGGAGCGGCTCCGGCTCACCATCCCCGAACGTGAGCAACCCGACTCATCCCTCGAGGAGCCACGAGCGGGACGGGCGTCGCAACGATCGGTGGCCGTGCTGGCCACGACGGCGTCGTCGGTCGCGGCCACGGTGGTCGGTGCCGTCGCTCGCGCCACAGGCGTGTTGCCGATCGTCGTCGAGGATCAGCCCGGCGAGCGGCGCTCTTTGGTGCGTGCCGCCGAGCGGACGCTGCCCGCCGACGCGATCGCGGTCGTCGTGCTCGAGCCTCCCGACGAGGGCGGGGTACGGGCGAGCTCGTCGTCGTTGATCGCGCTCGGGTACGCCGCAGGCGCGTTGGGCTCGGACGACGTGATCGCGATCTGTGCGCCCGACATGGCGCGCGGTCCCGAGCTCGGCGACTTCGCGACCGTGACAATGGATCGCAGCGACGGTTGGAGGCACCAGCTCGAAGGCCTGTTGAGTCAGCTGGGGTTCCGCGCCGCGGCGGTGGTGTCGCCGCTCAGACGCTCCTGATCAGGCGACGGTGATCGACTCGTCTCGGTAGACGTCCTGGACCGCGTTGAGGAGCTCGATGCCCTCGGACATCGGACGCTGGAACGCCTTTCGGCCGGAGATCAGGCCCATGCCGCCGGCGCGCTTGTTGACGACCGCGGTGTACACCGCGTCCGCGAGATCGCTCGCACCCTTCGACTCGCCGCCGCTGTTGATCAGACCGGCCCGACCGAGGTAGCAGTTCACGACCTGCCAGCGGCAGAGGTCGATCGGATGGTCGGTCGTGAGCTCTTCGTAGACGAGCTTGCTGGTCTTGCCGTAGCCCTTGAATGCGTTGTAGCCACCGTTGGTCGTCGGCAGCTTCTGCTTGATGATGTCGGCTTCGATGGTGACGCCGAGATGGTTCGCCTGCGCGGTGAGATCGGCGGCCAGGTGATAGTCGGTGTCGCCCTGCTTGAACTCCGGGTTGCGCAGGTAGCACCACAACACCGTGAACAAGCCGAGCTGGTGAGCCTGCGAGAACGCCTCGCTCACTTCTTGCAGTTGGCGCGTCGACTCTTCCGAACCGAAGTAGATGGTTGCCCCGACACCGGCGGCGCCGAGGTCGTAGGCCTGCTCGACGTTGCCGAACATCACTTGGTCGAACTTGTTCGGCAAGGTCAGCAGCTCGTTGTGGTTGAGCTTGACGATGAACGGGATCCGGTGCGCGTAGCGACGTGACGTCGCGGCCAGCACGCCGAACGTCGACGCGACTGCGTTGCAGCCGCCTTCGAGGGCCAGCTCGACGATGTTCTGTGGATCGAAGTACTTCGGGTTCGGCGAGAACGACGCCGCGGCCGAGTGCTCGATCCCTTGGTCGACCGGAAGGATCGAGACGTAGCCCGTCCCGCCGAGGCGGCCGTGGTCGTACAGCGACTGGAGGTTGCGCAGCACTTGGGGTGTGCGATCGGTCTGAGCGAAGACCCGCTCGATGAAGTCGGGGCCCGGAAGGTGCAGGTCATCCTTCGGGATGCCCTTCGACTCGTGGGTGAGCAGGTCCTCCGCAGCATCGCCCAACAGGCCTTGGATATCCATGTGACAAGCCTAATGGGCGTGCCTGGCGGCTCAGCCAGCCACGACGGCGTCCAACTCGCCGAGGACGCGCTCGAGCTCGGACGAGATCTGCGCCTTGCGTCGGCTCGACACGACGAGGTCGGCCACCACCTCGGTACGACTCTGGGTCGAGCCGCCACTACGGAAGAACCGCCGTCGCACCTGACCGACGACGGTCACCGAGTCACCCGCCTCGAGGGCGTAGGCCGCCTTCGGCGGTGAGAGCCACGCGACGGGAGCGGTCATCGCCCGACCCTCGTCCGGCTGCGAGGTGACCTCGTAGGAGATCACGTCACCGTTGGCGGTGGAACGGACCTCAGGCGCACGCGACAACTTTCCCTGCAACACGACGATGTTCATCTCTGACTCCATTGGACGGAGCGTGTGTGAGGGGGAAGCTCGGCTACGACCTTACGCAGGGGGTGTGACAGTGGGTCCTGCGTCGGAAGGTTGCTAGGCCAGCGAGCGGAGTCGGTGGACGACGTCGGCGAAGTCCGGGTCGGCGGCGGCCACCCTCCCGAACAGCTGGCGGGCCCGCGGCACGTCGCCGGCGCGCTCGACGAGGTCCGCCAGTGCGTACAGGAGACGTACGTGATGTGGCTGCAGCCGCTTGGACGACTTCTGCCCCGCTTCCAACAGACGGATCGCTCGCTCCACCTCACCGCGGTCGGCGAGGGCGCCGGCCGCGACGATCCGTCCCTCGGTCACGATCTCCGCGCTCGGCGACGCCGCCGCGACCTCCTGCCACAGCTCGTCGACCTCGCGGTAGCGCCGCAGCGCGCGGTAGCAGTCGGCGAGCACCGGATTCTGCTCCGTCGATCCAGTCAGCGTGCGGAACGCCTCGAGCTCGCGCACTGCCAGCTTCCATCGCCCCAGCCGGTACAGCGTGAGCCCGTACAACTCCCGCACCGGCGCGGAGCCGGGCGCGCGCTCTGCGAGTGGCTTGAGGATCTTGGACGCGTCGATGAACCGCTCGCGCTCGAAAGCACGCGACGCGTTGCGCAGACGCTCGCCGAGCTTCGGTAGGTGGGCCGTGCCGGCGACCGCGTCGAAGTCCGATGCCGTCGCGGTCGAGTCCACGTCGCTCGGCGCTGACGTTCGCTTCCCGCGCCGGATCGCACCGGCCGCCTCGGCGCGCATGCCATCGACGCGAACCCACCTCTCGGGCCCGCGGTCAGGCGCCTCGAGTCCGGCCGCTCGTCGAAACGCGTCGGACCCCGCCGACGGTCGGTCGTCGTGCAATCGTCCGGCCCCGCGGCGAGCGACGCTGCCCCACTTCTTCGGGCCCGCCTTGTCGTCAGGTCGCTCGTCACGGCGTCCGTCCTGGCGATCACGACCACGCCGAGGGCCCGACGGTGCTTTTCCACCGGCCGCCGCTCGCTTGTGGCCCGGCGCCGCCTGTTTCCGGCCTGCCGCTGCGGGCTTACGACCCGGCGCCGCCGGTTTGCGACCCGCCGTCGACCCGCTTGTCCGCTTGGCTGCGTTGGATCGGCCCGCGCTCGGGGAGTTGCCGGACGGGGACGAGGGCGCGCCGCGCCGCCCGCGAGGTTGACGGGGGGCAGCCATGCCCGCAGCGTACCGGCCGCCCGCGTTCGCTCTCGGAACGCAAAAGGGCCCCTCCGAAGAGGGGCCCTTTCGAGCGAAACCGGCGGCGTCCTACTCTCCCAGGGGATCTCTCCCCAAGTACCATCGGCGCTGGTGGGCTTAACTGCCGTGTTCGGAATGGGAACGGGTGTTGCCCCACCGCCATGGCCACCGAGACTTGGTTGTCAGGCGCGCGACCGGCCAAATGCCGGGTCGCCCCCGAGAACTCCATAGCGAGCACGAGTTTCGTTGTCGATCCAAGCCCTCGGCCGATTAGTACCGGTCGGCTGAACACGTTGCCGTGCGTACACCTCCGGCCTATCAACGTGATGGTCTGTCACGGGCCTTACCTGGTTGACCCAGTGGGAAACCTCATCTTGGAACGGGCTTCGCACTTAGATGCTTTCAGCGCTTATCCCTTCCGCAGGTCGCTAATCAGCAGTGCCCTTGGCAGGACAACTGACACACGAGAGCTGCGTCCATCCCGGTCCTCTCGTACTAGGGATAGCCTTCCTCAAGTTTCCTCCGGCTGCAGCGGATAGGGACCGAACTGTCTCACGAC
>DASXPN010000033.1:0-8345 GCA_036493595.1 Acidimicrobiales bacterium
GTAGGCGCGGTGGTCGGCGAGCCGCCACGGCAACTGGCTGTCGACCGGCTGGACTTGGGGTTCGCACGTGGTCACAAGGTCGAGATCGAGCACGAACCGCCACAGCGCGGCCTCGACCTCCGGGTCGATCGCGATCACCTCGCGGACGAGCGTGGTGCTGTCGCCGTCGACCTTGCCTTCACGGGTGCGGTACCACGCGTACCCGTCTGCGTTGCCGTGGTCGTCTTCGTGCACGACGGTGAACGCTTCGGACGCGCCGTGCCGGTGCCACTCGCGATCGAAGAAGAAGAACTTCCACTTGCCCTCGTTGCGATCGACCGCGCCGGGACGTTGGCGCCGCCACTGATCGAAGATCGAAGGGAGGACCTTGGCCCGCTCCTCGCCCCAGACGTAACGGAACCGGCCACCGGCCGAGGGCTCAATGGCGAACGCGGCGCGGCGCACGGGGATCTTCGCCCACGCGACTTGCGACGACAGGCCGTAGCCGAAGCGCCCGTAGATCACGGCTTCCGACGCGGTGAGGATCGCCACCGATTCACCGCGTGCGACGACGTCGTCGAGTTGGAACCGCATCATCGACCTGAGCACACCGCGCCGCCGGTGTGACGGCAGGCAGCCGACCCACGTCACGCCGGCGACGGGGATGTGAGTAGTGCCGGGCAGCGTGTGCTCGAAGCTGTACGCACCTGCGCCGGCGACGAACTGGCCGCCTTCGGCCACGCCGATCATGCGGTCGTACTCGATGACGAGCCGCTCGTCCTCGAGCTTCTGGTCGGTCGGGTGCTCGCCGAATGCGGTGTTGACCACCCGGAACAGATCGGCCAAATCGTCTGCGCCTATGGAACGGATCTCGAGAGCCACGGCAGCGGTCTACCGCGCGGACGACCCCTTGCGCCGCTGCAATATCGCATTGACCGCCTTGCCGTCGGCCTGGCCGCCGGTCACCTTCATGACCTGGCCCGTGAGGAAGCCGCCCGCCTTGCCCTCGCCGCCCGCGAACTTGGCCCACGTGTCGGGGTTTGCGGCGATCACTCCGTCGACGACGGCTTCGAGCGCGGACTCGTCCATCGCTTCGAAACCCTTGCTCGCTGCGACCGCGACGGGATCGGTCGCGCCGTTCACGAGCTCGGCGAGCACGGTCTTCGCTTGTGTGGCCGTGAGCGCGCCGTCGACCTCCATGCGCGTCAACGTCGCCAGCGCCGCGGGATCGATCGACGAGGCGCCGTCGACGGCCAGATTGTGCTCGACGTGGTTGAGCACGCGGCTCGCGTCGCCACCCGCGTCCACCGCAGCGAGCGCGAGGTCGTCGAGCCCACGGGCGACCGCGATGACGACACGGAGATCGCCGGGCGCGATGTTCGCCACGCTCGCGAGACGTTCGCGACGATCCGAGGGCAGGCGCGGCATCGACGCAGAGATGGCAGCGACGAAGTCATCCTCGGGCACGAGCGGCACCAGATCGGGCTCGGGGAAGTAGCGGTAGTCCTCCGCTTCCTCCTTGCTGCGACCGGCGCGCGTGCGACCCGCGCCTTCGTCCCAGTGGCGCGTCTCCTGGCGGACGCGCTCACCCAACTCGATCAGGTCGACCTGCCGGCGCGCCTCGTACTCGATGGCGCGACCGAGTGAACGCAACGAGTTGAGGTTCTTGATCTCGCAGCGCGTACCGAATTCGGTGTCGCCATCGCGGCGCATGGAGACGTTGGCGTCGACGCGCATCGAACCCTCCTCCATGCGCGCGTCCGACACTTCGGTCGCGAGCAGGATGTCGCGCAGCTCGCTCACGTATTCACGTGCTTGTTCGGAGCCACGCAGGTCCGGACGGCTCACGATCTCGACGAGCGGCACACCGGCGCGGTTGTAGTCGATGAGTGAGTACTCGGCGCCATGAATGCGACCGTCGCCACCGACGTGCTTGTTCTTACCGGTGTCCTCCTCGATGTGCGCGCGCTCGATGCCGACGCGAGTGCCGGAAGGCAGGTCCAGAAATCCATCGACGTTCGTCGGCATGTCGTACTGCGAGACCTGATAGTCCTTCGGCATGTCGGGATAGAAGTAGTTCTTGCGGGCGAACACGCCCGGCTTCGCCGTGCAGTGCAGCGCTTGCCCGAGACGCAGGGCGAGCTCGACCGCCTTCTCGTTGAGCACCGGCAGCGACCCCGGCAGACCGAGGCACACTGGGCACACGTTGGTGTTGGGCTCGTCGCCGAACATGTTGGCGCAGCCGCAGAACAGCTTCGTCTTGGTCGCCAGCTCGCAGTGGACCTCGAGACCGATCACGATCTCCCAGCCGTCGAGCGACTCGCGGCTCTCGGGACTCACAGCGCCTCCTCTCGCAACTGTTCGCGCAACACGAACTTCTGGATCTTGCCTGACGGCGTGCGAGGGAACGCCTCGACTTCGCGCACCTCCTCGGGCCACTTCTGCTTCGCCAGCCCGGCGTCGGCCATCGCCGCCTGCACGTCGGTCAGCGCCGGCACCCGTCCCCGCACGAAGGCGCACGCGTGCTCACCGAGGCGATCGTCCGGTGCGGCGACGACCGCGCACTCGAGCACACCGTCGATGCGCAGCAGCACATCTTCGACCTCGACGGCGCTGATGTTCTCGCCCCCTCGGATGATCACGTCCTTCTTGCGGTCGGTGATGGTGAGGAAGCCGTCGGCGTCGAGCACGCCGATGTCCTCCGTGCGATACCAACCGTCCGCGTCGAACGCGGCGCCGGTCAGCGCGGGGTCGGTGTACCCGGCGCAACAGTCAGGGCCCCGGCTGAAGATCTCGCCGTCGTCGGCGAGCCGCAGCTCGCAACCGAGCAACGGGTGGCCATCGGTACGGGCCTTCTTGTCGAACGGGTCGTCGTGCGACGATCCCGTCGTCGACGGGTGCTCGGTCGATCCGTACATGCGCACGATCGAGATGCCGATGTCGTGCGTGCGCTCGGCGATTGCGTCCGGCACGGTCGCGCCACCCAACCCGACGAAACGCATCAACGGGAGGTGCACGTCGGGATCGAAGTCCGGATGGTCGAGCAACGACGTGAGGAAGAACGTCGCGCCTGCGCCCGACATCAGCTCATCCTCCGCCATCTGTCGCAGCACCGCACCGGGATCCCACACGTCGACCAGGTGGATCGGGCGGCCCTGCACCGCGGGGATGAGCAGCGCGCCGAGCATGCCGATGCCATGGCCGACCGGCGCGCCGACGATGGTGGGCGGCGCCTTCGGCGGTTGCATCGACGCGAGCTGGCGCACCTCGAACCCGATCGTGCGGTGGGTGTGAATCACGCCCTTCGGGTCCGCGGTGGTGCCCGACGTGTACGCGACCAGCGCGGGCGAGGACGGGTCGGCGAGCGCAGGACCTTCCAATGGAGGGCCGTACCACGCGTCGATCGACTCGAACCCTGATGGATCGTCGCCGACGACGGCGACCAGCTCGGGCATCGGCGCGCCCGAGGCGAGGAGCGTCGCCGTTCCACTGAGTGGACCGAACGCGTCGTAGGTCACGAACGCCTTTGGTGGGGTGCGGCGCAGGATGTAGCCGACTTCCTTGGTGCCGTAGAAGTGCACGATCGGCATGACAACGGCGCCGAGAAACGAAGCGGCGTAGAAGACGTGTGCCGCTTCCACCCAGTTGGGCAGTTGGAAGCCGACCACGTCGCCGACCCCGACGCCTCGCTCGCGCAGACCGGCAGCGAGCGCGAGCGCGTCGTCGCGTACCTGCCCGAGCGACGAGGTCGTCGGTCGCACTGCCGATCGCACCGAGAACGGCTCGTCGCGGTGCGCGCCGAGCCCTTCGTAGAGCAGCGAGCCGAGCGTGTCGTCCGTCCACCAACCGTTGCGGATCCACTCGCTCGAGAGCGCGCCGTCGACAGGGCGGAGCTGCCAGTCGCTCGTCATGTGACTATTCGGGCGCGACGGCTTCGAGCGCCGCCGCGGCGCGGAACATCGTTGCTTCCGCCATCGCCGGCGCGAGAACCTGCACACCGATCGGCAAGCCGTCGTCACCGCGACCGAATGGCACCGACACCGCGGGATGGCCGGCGAGGTTCGACGGGATGGTGAACACGTCGTTGAGATACATCGCCAGCGGATCCGCCTTCGCACCGAACGCGAATGCGGTCGCGGGCGCGGTGGGTCCGAGCAGTAGATCGAACGATTCGTAGGCGCGCTCGAAGTCGCGCAGGATGAGCGTCCGCACGCGCAGCGCCTTGCCGTAGTACGCGTCGTAGTAACCGGCCGACAACGCGTACGTGCCGAGCATGATTCGCCGCTTCACCTCGGCACCGAAACCCGCGGTGCGGGTGACCGCGTTCATCTCCGCGGTCGTCGGCGCGTCGACCCGCAGGCCGTAACGCACGCCGTCGTAGCGAGCGAGGTTGCTCGAGGCTTCGGCCGGCGCGATGAGGTAGTAGGCGGACAGGCCGTACATGGTCGACGGGATCGACACGTCTTCGACCTTCGCACCGGCACGGTCGAGCGCATCGGCGGCCTGGCGCGTGCGCGCCGCGACGTCAGGCGCCAGCCCTTCAGCTTCGAGGAACTCGGAGATGACACCGACGCGCAGGCCGTCGACGCCGCCGTCGAGGCTCGCTCGGATGACCGGCGGTGGCTCGGGGATCGATGTCGTGTCGCACGGATCGTGCCCGCCGATCAGTTCCAGCGCGAGGGCGGCATCAGCGACGGTCGCGCTGAACGGACCGATCTGGTCGAGACTCGACGCGAACGCCACGAGGCCGTAGCGCGATACCAGCCCGTAGGTGGGCTTGACCCCGACGACGCCGCACAGCGCCGCGGGCTGCCGGATCGAGCCGCCGGTGTCGGACCCGAACGCGAGCGGCGCGAAACCGGCCGCGACCGCGGCTGCGCTGCCACCACTCGAACCGCCCGGCACCCGCGACGGGTCGTGCGGGTTGCGAGTCGGTCCGAAGGCGGAGTTCTCGGTGGAGGAGCCCATGGCGAACTCGTCGAGGTTCGTCTTGCCGATGACGATGGCTCCGGCGGCGCGCAGGCGCTCGACCGCGGTCGCGTCGTACGGCGGGCACCAGCCTTCGAGGATCTTCGAAGAGCAGGTCGTCGGCACGCCGCGCGTGCAGAAGTTGTCCTTCAGCGCAACGGGCACTCCCGCCAGCGGACCAGGGTCGTCGCCGCGGGCAACCCGTTCGTCGATGCGCGCTGCGTCTGCGTGCGCCGCGTCGCTCAGCACGAGGTTGAACGCGTGCAACTCGCCGTCGCGCTCGTCGATGCGCCGAAGGTGCTCGTCGACGACGTCACGAGCGGAACGCTCGCCGCTCCTTACCGACGCCGCGATCGACAGGGCGGTATCCGTCGCGCCGCTCATGGCTCGTCGCCGAGGATGGCCGGCACCTTGAACTGGTTGTCCTCCACCTCCGGTGCCTGCGCCAGCACCTCGTCGCGGTCGACGCTGGGCCGGACCTCGTCGACCCGAAACACGTTGCGCAACGGATAGGGATGTGAGGTGGGCGGAACGTCGTCGAGCTCGAGCGCTTCGACGTCAGCGGCGTGGTCGATCACCGCGGCGAGCTGGGGAGTGAAGAGCTCGAGCTCGTCCTCGGTGAGCTCGAGCCGGGCCAGCATGGCGACGTGAAGGATGTCGTCGCGAGTGATCTTCGGCATCGCCTACGCCGACACCCTCTCGGCGAACGCGACGACCGCCTTCTCGATGTCGTCCTTGTCGTAGTCGAGAGTGGCGACGTGGTAGCTCCGCTCGAGCCAGATCCGCTCGACCGGACCGCTGACCGCGCTCGCAAGCGTGTCGCTGTTGTCAGGCGGCACTACGTGATCCTGCTTGCTCGTGATGATCAGCGACGGACACGCGATCTTGCCGAGGTCGGGCATCGTCGACTTCTCCGCCTCGAGCATCGAGAGCAACGGCTTCAGGGGTGTCTTGGCATATGCCGACTCGTGGCTGTCGGGATCGGCGATGTCGGATCCGATCCCGTCGAGATACTCCTCGCCGCTGTCGATCATCGCCTGCACGCCCTCGAGCATCTCCGCCGGCATGGTGATCGCGGCATTGATGAAGACGAGTCCCGCGAGGTCGGAGTGGCGCGCGCCCAGCCATGCGGTGAGCGACCCGCCCATCGAGAGCCCGACCACGACGACCTTGCCGTCCACCCGACTCTGAAGCCGCTCGAGCGCCGCTTCGGCCGCGCCCGACCAGTCCGGCCACGACGTGTCGTTCATGTCCTCCACCGTCGTGCCGTGGCCCGGGAGCAACGGCAACTCGACGGTGAAGCCGGCGGCGCCGAGCGCATGCGCGATCCCGCGCATCGAGTTGGGATTGCCGGTGAAGCCGTGCAGCACGAGTGCGCCGTTCGGTCCTCCGTCGATCGACTCGGGCTCGGCGCCCTCAATGATCGGTGCGGCTGGGGTCATCGTCGGTCGTGCTCCGTTCTCCGGGTCCATTCCGGGGCCATGACCCCACGATGGAACCAACATTCAGCTGGTAGTCAGCGGTCGGTGTCAGCGGGCGGGGTCAGCGGTACGGGTCGTCGGTGGCGGGCTCGTCCCACCACTCGCCGGGGGCGGGGGTCCAGTCGGGATCGTCGACGATGCAGTCGACCGGGCACACGGGCGGAAGGCACTTGCCGCACCCGGAGCACAGCTCAGGGATGATGATCACGTCGATCCCGTGATTGAAGATGGCGCCGAACTGGGGCGGGCAGTGGCGGATGCAGGTGTCGCAGTTGATGCAGATCGACATGTCGATCTTGAGTGGCGGGTTCTGCCACTTCGGGTTGCGATCCCTGCTCTCGAGCCGCTCGGGTCGGGATCCCGCTGCCATGGATCGACCACCCTACTGGCAGGATCGCCGGCCACATTGACCGTGCGGTCAAGTTCCGGCTGGACTAGTGCGCCATGGTCGAAGAGCGGCGGCTGACACCCCAGGGTCAGGAACGAAAGCAGCAGCTCCTCGACTGTGCGGCACGACTGTTCGCCGAGCGCGGTTATGCGGATACCCGGGTCATCGACATCGTCCGCGAGGCGGGCGTGGCCAAGGGCCTCTTCTACTGGTACTTCGAGAACAAGCAACAGCTGTTCCGCGAGCTCGCCGAGGAGATCCGCCTGCGGCTGCGCCGGTCGCAGGGCGAGGCGCTCGACCCTCAGGCTGACCCGCTGACCCGCATCCGCCAGGGGGCCGAGGCGTCGGTTCGCTTCATGGCCATCAACGCGCCGTTCTTCGCACTGCTCGAAGTCGAGAACATCGACCGTCAGTTCGTCGACGTGTTGCGTGCGGGCACCGACGTCCACGTAGCTGACGTCGCGGCGATCATCAGAGAAGGCATCGATGCCGGACTCATCCGCGACGAAGATCCCGTGCTGCTCGCGCGTGGCGTCGTCGGCGTCGTCGGCATGTACAGCCACTTCCATCGCACCGGACGTACCGACGTGCCCATCGGCGAGCTGGCGTCGTTCGTCGGACGCTTCGTCGTACGCACCCTCGCCGCCGATGACGAGATCGCCCGGGCTGCCGACCGAAATCGGCGCAGCGGCTAGCTTCCGAAGCACCACCACCCATCATCGACTTCAAGGAGTTCCCGTGCCCTACAAGTTCCTGACCGACGAGTGGATGGCTGAAGCGAAGAAGGTCCGCGAGGAGTTCGCAGGACAGGGAACACCGCCGGCCCACGTGGTCCGCATGAACCAAGTCATCACCGACGTGCCCTTCGGCGACGGCACCATCAACGCCCACATGGATACGTCGGGCGGTGAGGTCGACCTCGACCTCGGGCACCTCGACAACCCCGACCTCACGGTCACGCTCGACTACGAGACGGCCAAGGCGATCCTTGTCGACCAGAACCCACAGGCCGGGATGCAGGCGTTCATGGCCGGCAAGATCAAGGTGCAAGGCGACATGACCAAGCTCATGGCGATGCAGTCGGGCGCACCCGATCCCACCGCACAGCAGGTCGCCGAACGCATCAAGGCAATCACGGAGTAACTCCCGCGGAACGGTCTTGGCCCGCAGCACGGTCTTGCCGCGGCGCGGCCTGCGCGTGGGAACCGCTTGCACTCTCTGCACGATCTCGGCGTTGAGTGGTAACGCGTGGACATGGATCTTCACGCGCTGCTCAGCAAAGCAACCGACACGATGAATGTAGGACGAGCGTTCGGATCGGCCTATGAGCGCGGCGACAAGCTGATCATCCCGGTCGCGTTCGTCGCCGGCGGTGGCGGAGGAGGCGCCGGCGAACCCGCGTCCGCCACGCAGGCTTCCGCGTCGGCCGCGACGTCCTCCCAAGGCCAAGGCATGGGCGGAGGATTCGGGACGGTGTCGTGGCCGATGGGCGTGTACGTGGTCACCGACGACTCGGTGCGCTGGGTGCC
>DASXPN010000034.1:0-10317 GCA_036493595.1 Acidimicrobiales bacterium
ACGAGGCGAACGCGGCGCGGCTGCTCGGCGGACTGTAAAGGGTCCAACGTGGCGACCGGCGGCCCGGATTCGCCGGGCGTGCTACAGGTGGGGTGCGACCGAGTCGTCTTGCAGCAGCTCAGCGATGCGTTGGCGACTGACACCGAAGAGCGCGCCGATCTGTTCCATCGTGAGTCCTTCGCGGTAGAGCACCTGCGATTCCAGCCGGCGCAGCCGAGCACCCGCATCGATCAAGTAGTGCACGCTCTCAGAAGCGAGCTCGACGATCAGAGGACGCTGCTCACCTAGAACGATGTCCTTGTAGGGCTGTCGTGCGGCGCGCTGTTGGCGAATGTGGTCAGCCCGCTTGATGACCACTTCCTGCGCTCGCTGTACCTCGCGAAAGGCGTCGATGAGGCGATCGATGGCGCTCAGAACCGCATCCTCGTCGCCGCGTTGCGCCACGGATCGCACCGTAGCCGTCGCCCGCCGACGTTGAGTTCTTGTTGGGCAAGGTCACTTGCCGGCAAGTCCCCTTGCGCGTAGCGTCCATGTGATCAAGGTTTTTCGCCGCTTCGTCGTCAGGTGCACGCTCGCCGGGATCCTCTTCCTGCTCGTGACCTCCGGGAGCGGAGGGCGCGTTGACAGCTCCGATCCAACCCCTGACGACGGTGTGTCTGTGGGGCAATCGGACGCGAAGGGTCACCCAACGCTCCATGTGGTGTACCGGTCGTGCTCGAAAGAGAACAACAGGCCGCGGCCGACCTACTACAGCAAACGGATTGCCCTGCTCTCGTGTCTGCGTTCGTTGGAACAGAGCAACGCTTGCTGGGAAGTCATCTTTCTCAACGATGGCGTGATTCGCGATGACCTGCTCGAACCGATGCGGAGATACGGGCATGTCGTCGCATGCGACAGCCTCGGCTTGGCCGGATCGTACCGGCGAGCCGTCAGGCTTGCGGGCACGAAGTCCTGGGCTCCCGACGATCTTGTCTATGTCGTCGAGGACGACTACTTGTGGCGTCCCGAGGCCTTCAAGCAGATCATGGCCGCACATGCCGAGTTGCAGGGGCCGGCATACCTTTCCAGCTATGGCACTCCGGAGGAACGGGCGAGCGGTGCTCGGTTGTTCCTCGTCGACCAGCAGGTCTGGGTCGTGGCGGACAGTTGCACCTCGACCATGGCTGCGGAGCGGAGGATCTGGAGCTCGGACCGGTTCATGCATTGGCTCGGTCCGTGGGCTGGAGGTGCCTGGGATCGCACCCTGAACCTCACGAGTCGGGGTGAGTTGCCGTACACGTGGTCGCAGCGTTTCCGTGCTGAAGTGCAACCGCAGCCCTTGTCCGGAACGGTCAAGCACTCCGTGAAGCGCGTGGGCGCGCGAGCGCTGCTGAACGTGTTGTCCCTCGGATATCGATTGCGGCCCCGCGTTCTCTACATGCCGTTACCCGAGCAGGCGACCCACCTCATGCTGCCGCCGATGCTCGCCGAGGGCACGGATTGGGAAGCGGTCGCTCGCGACACGGAGGCGTGGGCCGCGAAGCTCGAGGTCTGAACGCCGCGCGGCTCCCGGCTCCTCCCCAATCGGCGCGTCGTGACGACTGGTGATCCCGACGTTCAATCGCGCTGCATTCTTGCGTGACGTATTGAAAAGCGCTCTTACGACGCACCCGTCGGTCCGGGAGTCGGTCAAACGGCTCGATCGACGAGCCGCAGACCGCTGAGATCCTCGCCCGTGTTGCATCCACAGCGCAGTGCCCTCACAGTTGCTCGGCACTTGGTAACGCCCGGAGGCGGAAATGGACCGCTTTGAGTAGCGTTCAAAGCGATTGGGTACCGATGAGCCGATCGCAAGACGTCGTCACCGGGGACGACCTGTGGGAGCGGCGGAGGATTCATGAACGGCGAACCCTTGGAGAGATCCGAGATACCGGTTGTCATCCTGTGCGGCGGGATGGGCACCAGGCTCCGAGAGGAGACCGACCGCGTCCCCAAACCGCTGGTCGAGATCGGGTCGTACCCGATTCTCTGGCACATCATGAAGACCTATAGCCACCACGGCTTCCGTCGCTTCATCCTGTGCCTCGGGTACAAGGGCTGGCTCATCAAGGAGTACTTCCTCAGCTACCGCTCGCATCAGAGCGACTTCACCATCCGGCTGAGCGAGAACCACGAACCGTTGTATCTGAACAAGAAGGGCGACGAGGACTGGGAGGTCACCTGCGCGGAGACCGGCCTCCTTTCCGGCACCGGTGCTCGCTTGCGACTCGTGCGCGACTACATCGACACACCGACGTTCTTCTTCACCTACGGCGACGGCATCGGCAACGTCGACATCGACGGGCTGCTGGACTTCCACTGGTCAGAGGGCCGGCTCGGGACAGTCACGGGAGTGCACCCGACGTCGCGCTACGGCGAGATGCGGGTCGACGGTGGACAGGTGACGGAGTTCGCCGAGAAGCCCACGACGGCCGAGGGTTTGGTCAGCGGCGGCTTCTTCGTGTTCCAGCGTGAGTTCCTCGACTACCTCGACGACGATCCCGACCTCTTGATCGAGCGTCAACCGTTGCAGGGCCTGGCGCGCGACGGGCAGTTGAGCGTGTTCCTCCACGAGGACTTCTGGATGGGCATGGACACGTACCGCGAGCTCACGTATCTGAACAGCCTGTGGGACGGCGGCGATCCGCCGTGGAAGGTCTGGAGCGACTGAGCAGCGGCATGCCCGACAACTGGCGCGTGGGTGATCCCGAGGTGGTGGGTCGTGCGATGCACGATCTCATTCGCGACCTCTACCCGATCTGTCGCAGCATCACGGGCGACGGCGTGCGGGCGACCTTCGAGATCCTGGGTCGCCACGTCGCGCTCGATGTCACCGAAGTGCCGACGGGCACCGAGGTGTTCGACTGGAACGTACCGCGCGAGTGGAACATCCGCGACGCATGGATCAAGGACGGGTCCGGCAATCGTGTCGTCGACTTCCGCGAGAGCAACCTGCACGTCGTCGGTTACAGCGTCCCGGTGCACGCGACCGTGCGCCGCGACGAGCTCGACACGCATCTGCACTCGCTGCCCGATCAGCCCGATGCGATCCCGTACCGCACCTCGTACTACACGGAGAACTGGGGCTTCTGCGTCAGCGAGAACCAGCGCAAGCTGCTGACCGACGACGAGTACGAGGTCTGCATCGACGCGGCCCACACGGACGGAAGCCTCACGTACGCCGAACACGTCGTGCGGGGTGCGACCGACGACGAGGTCCTCATCTCGTGCCACACGTGTCACCCGTCGCTGTGCAACGACAACCTGGCCGGCATCGCCGTCGCGGCGTATCTCGCCCGCCGGCTGCGTGAGCTGCCGTTGAAGTTCACCTACCGCTTCGTGTTCCTGCCGGGCACGATCGGCTCCATCACCTGGTTGGCTCGCAACCCCGACGCGGTCGCCCGCAACGCGTGTGGACTCGTGCTCACCTGCGTTGGCGATCCGGGACCGTTCACGTACAAGCGCAGCCGCCGCGGCGACACGATCGTCGATCGCGCTGCCGCGCACGTGCTCGATCATCGCGACGAAGCGAGCGAGGTCATCGACTTCTACCCGTACGGCTACGACGAGCGGCAGTACTGCTCGCCCGGTTTCGACCTGGCCGTCGGTTGCCTGATGCGATCGCAGCACGGCCGCTTCCCCGAGTACCACACGTCGGGGGACGACCTCGACTTCGTGCGGCCCGACGCGCTCGCCGGTTCGCTCGATGCCTGCCTCCAGATCATCGATGTGATCGAGCACGACGCTCGCTACCTGAACACCAACCCCAAGGGAGAACCCATGCTGGGCAAGCGCGGGCTGTACCGCGCCATCGGCGGCGAGGCCGATGCCAAGACCAACGAGCTCGCGTTGCTGTGGGTGCTCAACCAATCCGACGGCAACCATTCGCTGCTCGACATCGCCGAGCGCTCCGGCCTCGACTTCGCGCTCGTGCGGTGGGCGGCTGACGCGTTGCGCGAGCACGATCTGCTCGAGCCCGCAGGCGCAGGGACGACCCGATGACGGGCGACCCGATGACGGGCGACGCGATGACGGGCGGCTCGACGACGGCTGTCCCGACGAGCGGTGTCCCGGCGAGCGCGGCCTGTCGCGGTTGCGGCGGTCACGACCTCGTCCGTGTGCTCGACCTCGGCGAGACGCCGCTCGCCAACGCGCTGCTGACCAACGACGCGCTCGACGCTCCCGAGGCACGCTTCCCGCTCGATCTCGCCATCTGCCCCGCGTGCTCGCTCGTGCAGATCACCACGTCGGTGCCGCCGGAGCGGCTGTTCGCCGACTACGCGTACTTCTCGTCGTACGTGCCAGGCGTCGTCGCCAACGCGGAGGAGCTCGCCAAGCAGGTGCTCGAGGAGAGGCAGCTCGGGCCGGACAACCTCGTGATGGAGATCGCGAGCAACGACGGTTACCTGCTGCGCCACTACGTCGACGCCGGCGTGCCAGTCCTCGGGATCGATCCCGCGGCAAACATCGCGGAAGTCGCGGAGCAGAACGGCGTGCCGACGGTGTGCGACTTCTTCGGCGACGCAGTCGCCACGCGACTGCGGGCCGAAGGTCGCCGCGCTGACGTCATCCACGCCAACAACGTGCTCGCCCACGTGCCCGACCCGAATGGTGTCGTGCGCGGGATCGAGCTCGTGCTTGCCGACAACGGCGTCGCCATCATCGAGACGCCCTATGTGCGCGACCTCGTGGAAGATGTCGAGTTCGACACCATTTACCATGAGCATCTCTTCTATTACTCGCTCACCTCGCTACAGCACCTGTTCGAGCGCAATGGCCTCGAGTTGGTCGAGGTGAGCCACATCCCGATCCACGGCGGATCGCTCCGTGTCACCGCCGGGCTCGCCGGTCGTGCGCAACCGTCAGCCGCGGTGACGCAGCTGCTCGCCGACGAGGCGGCCATCGGGTTGACGGCCGCGCCCTACTACCAGGACTTCGCGGCGCGGGTCGACCGCCTGTGTGAGTCGCTGCGAGCGCTTGTGCAGGACCTGCACGCCGACGGCAAGCGCGTTGCCTGCTACGGCGCGGCGGCGAAGGGCGCGACGATGCTCAACACATTGAAGCTACCCGCCGAGGTGTTCGACTTCGTCGTCGACCGCAGCCCCGTGAAGCAGGGTCGCTACATGCCCGGCGTCCATCTCGAGATCGTGAGTCCGGAGCGGTTGCTCGAGTCGATGCCGGACTACTTGTTGCTGCTGGCGTGGAACTTCGCCGAGGAGATCATGGAGCAGCAGGCCGAGTACGCGCGCAAGGGCGGACGATTCATCGTGCCCGTGCCCGAACCTGTGGTGCATTGAGCGCATGACCGTCTGGTCGCGCCATCAAGACTTCGTCGCGCGCCAAGGACCGATCAAGGTCGGCATCATCGGTGCCGGTTACGTCGGCGCAGGGCTGGTGCACTTGCTCGACCAACTCGAAGGGTTCCGCCCCGCAGTCGTCGTGAACCGCACCGTCGATCGCGCCGTCGGCGCATATGTCGCGTCGGGAAACTCCGCGGCCGAAGTCGTCGTCGCGTGCACGCAATCCGAGTTGGAGGTGGCGATCGAAGCGGGTCGCCCTGCCGTCACGGCAGATCCCGATCTCGTCATCGCCGCCGATGGACTGGATGTGCTCGTCGAGGCCACGGGCGCCCTCGACTACGGCGCCGCCGTCATGCTCAGCGCGCTGACGGCTGGTCGCGCGGTCGTGTCGATCAACGCGGAGGTCGACGCCACCATCGGATGGCTCTTGCACACGACGGCGGTCGAGCACGGGGGCGTGTACACGATCTGTGACGGCGACCAGCCGGGTGTCCTCATGCGGACGCTCGATCACGTCCGCCACATGGGCTTCGCGCCCCTGGTCGCCGCCAACTGCAAGCGCCATCTCGACATCCGCCAGACACCCGAGTCGAGCGCGCCGTACGCGGCGCGAGATGGCACCAGCCCGCTGGTGACGACGGCGGCCGGCGACGGCACGAAGATGAACATCGAGAACGCGGTGGTGGCCAACCTGGCCGGCATGCCCCCGGACTGCCGCGGCATGAATGGCGTGCCCACCACCCTCGAGCACGCGGTACAGGACGTGCTCGCCACCGTGTCGCGCACCGGCGTGGTGGAGTACACGCTCGGCGGCGACTTCGCCGCGGGAGTGTTCGTGATCGCCTGCCCACCCGAAGTCGCGTCGGTGCAACGCGCCCTTCGCTTCTTCAAGATGGGCGACGGACCCGACTACCTGTTCTTCCGCCCGTACACGATGGTGCACTTCGAGATGCCGTTGTCCCTCGCCGAGGTCGTGCTCGACCGCCGACCGCTGTGGCAGCCCGCCGCGCCACCAGTGGCGGATGTCATTGCCGTCGCCAAGCATTCGTTGCAGGCGGGCGAGCGGCTCGACGGCATCGGCGGCCACAGTTGCTACGGCCAGATCGACAGCGTCGAAGCGAGTCGTGATCTGCTGCCGATCGCACTCTCGCATCACGCGCGGCTCACGCGCGACATACCGCGTGACGAGCCGATCGCGCTCGACGCGGTCGAGATCGACGAGAACGGTCCGATCGTCGAGCTGCGCCGGCGGCAGGACGTCCTACTCGGTGCGACCAGCGCGAGTTGATGCAGTTCACCGAGACGCCGCTGGCCGGCGTCTTCGTCGTGGAGATCGAGCCGCTCGAGGACGAGCGTGGCCTCTTCGCCCGCAGCTACTGCGCGGACGAGTTCGTCGAGCACGGGCTCGACCCGACGGTGGTGCAGTGCAACATCTCGTTCAACCGTCGCGCCGGCACTCTGCGAGGCATGCATCACCAGGCGCCACCGGTCACCGAGACCAAGCTCGTCCGTTGCACGCGGGGAGCGCTGCACGACGTGGTCGTCGACCTGCGTCCGGACTCGCCGTCGTTCCGCGAACACGTGAGTGCTGTGCTCAGCGCGGACAACCGGGTCGCGCTCTACATCCCGAAAGGTCTGCTCGCCCACGGCTTCCAGACGCTCGAGGACGACAGCGAGGTCTTCTACCAGATGGGTGAGCGGTACGTCCCCGGCGCCGAACGCGGCGTGCGGTACGACGATCCCGCCCTCGGGCTCGAGTGGCCGTTGCCCGTCTCGTCGATCGCGAAGAAGGACACGGAGTGGCCGCTGCTCGACCGGTGAGTCACGACCTCCAGCGGAATGTGTCGTCGAGCTGGTTGGTCGTGAGCAGGTGATCGAGCTGCTTCAGCCGCGTGTACGAACGGTGATCGAAATCGTCGGCAGTGAGACCGATTCGCTCGAACAGATCGAAGAGCTGTCTCGCGCCGCGTTCGGCATCCCATTCACAGGAGAAGTCGGGCAACGACTTGTGGATCTTCGCGAACGACACCCGGTAGCTGCGCGTGTCGCCCGACGGGGGCCCGAACGTGACCTCGCAGTCCGAGAACACGGATCCGATGGTCTCTGCGATCTCACGGATGCGATAGTTCTGCGCGGTGTCGCCGACGTTGAAGACCTCGTTGTGAACCACGTTGCGGTCGGCCTCGAGCGAGACCGCGATCGCCTTGCACACGTCGAGCACGTGGACGAGCGGGCGCCACGGCGTGCCGTCGCTCGTCATCGCGACGAGGCCGGTGGTGCGGGCCAGGCCGGCGAGGTTGTTCAGCACGAGGTCGAACCGCATCCGGGGCGACGCGCCGTACACGGTGGCGTTGCGCAGGAAGGTCGGCGAGAAGTCGTCGCTCGCCATGGCGAGCACGTCTCGCTCGACGAACGTCTTGCACGTCGCGTACGCGGTCTGCGGGTTGGTCGGCGACTCCTCGTCGACGTCGTCGTCGGTGGCGATCCCGTACACGCTGCACGACGACGTGTACACGAAGCGCGACACACCGGCGGCCTTGGCCAGCTCGGCGATGTGCAAGGAACCCTTGTGGTTGATGCTGTACGTGATGTCGGGCGCCAGCTGGCCGAGCGGATCGTTGGAGAGCTCGGCCATGTGCACGACGGCGTCGAAGCCGGCGAAGTCGGCGGGCTCGAGGTCGCGGATGTCGCGTCGCAGCGTCGCCGGGATGCGCTCAGGGCCGGGGTAGAGCCACGCGGCGCGGTAGTAGCCAGCGTCGACTCCGGCGACATCGTGGCCCCGCTCGATCAGCAGCGGCGCCAGCACGGAGCCGATGTAACCATCGCTTCCAGTGACGAGGATCTTCATGGTCGACCGCGTTTCACGAGATACCTCTACCCAGATCGGACGAGTGCCAACGCCGCCATGACGTCACGTCGATCGGGCCATCGTACCGACCACCGCCGTCCTGCCGTCCACGTCGCGGTGCCGAGTAAACCGTCGACGCATGAGTGACGCGTTCTGGTCCGGACGTTCCGTGCTGGTGACGGGTGCATCCGGATTGGTCGGCGGCTGGACGGTGCGCGCGCTACTCGCTCGCGGTGCGCGGCCCGTGTGCGTATCGCGTCACGGATTCGACGGCAGCCCGTTCGCCGATGACTTGAGCCGTACGACGTACCTGCACGCTGACGTCCGCGACCAAGCGCGCATGCGAGAAGTGTTGGCTGACCGCGGCGTCAGCACGGTCGTGCACCTGGCGGCGCAGGCCATCGTGCCACTGGCCAACCGCGATCCCGTGGGGACGCTCGAGGCCAATGTCGCCGGAACGTGGAGCGTTCTCGAGGCCTGTCGCACGGTCGGGTCCGTGGAGCAGATCGTGATCGCGTCATCCGACCGGGCCTACGGCGAACAAGTCGTGCTTCCGTGCACCGAGGAGTCTCCGATTCTGGCTCGGCATCCCTACGAGATCAGCAAGGCGTGCGCGGACCTGGTGGGCCGCGGGTTCGCTGCCACGTACGACCTCGGCGTCGTCATCAGCCGCACTCCCAATCTCTACGGCGGCGGCGACCTCAACTGGAGTCGGATCGTGCCCTCGACCATCCGGTCCGTGCTGGAAGACGAACGCCCGTTGTTGCGCTCGAACGGCAAGTCGCTGCGCGACTACTTCTACGTCGAGGACGCGGCCGCCGCGCTCTTACTGCTGGCCGAATCCGTTGCCGCCGACCCGGACCTGCGGGGTGAGGTGTTCAACTTCTCGAACGAGATGCCGGTATCGGTGCTGCAAGTGGTCGAGGAGATCCTCGAGTCGATGGGTTCGTCGCTCGAGGTGGATATCCGCGACGAGGCGACGCACGAGATCCGCGACCAGGCGCTCGCGGCGACGAAGGCGCGGCAACGCCTCGGTTGGAACCCGCTGTTCGAGCGGCGCGAAGGGCTCGAGCGAACGATCGACTGGTACCGCTCGGCGTGGGCCCGGGGCGAGCGATGAGCGAGCGCAGCGACGTCGTTCTCGTCGGTGGCGGCATTGTCGGGCTGGCGACCGCGTACCGCATCCGCCAGCAACGGCCCGACCTCGCGGTGACGGTGCTCGAGAAGGAGACACGCGTAGGGCGCCATCAGAGCTCGCACAACTCGGGCGTGCTGCACGCCGGCATCTATTACGCACCGGGCTCTCGCAAGGCGGAGCTGTGCCGCCGCGGTAAAGAGGCGATGGAGCGTTTTGCGGCCGAGCACGGGATCGCGGTCGACCGCAACGGCAAGCTCGTCGTCGCGGTGGACGAGCGCGAGCTACTCGGTCTGGCCGCGCTGACCGAGCGGGCCACCGCCAACGGTGTGCCCGGCTTGCGGGAGCTCGATGCCGACGAGTTGCACGAGGTCGAGCCGAACGTCGCCGGCATCCGCGCGTTGCACTCACCGTCGACCGCGGTCGTCGACTTCGGTGCGGTGTGCGACGCGCTCGCGCAAGAGGTCGACGTGCGCACGAACGTCGAGGTCGTCGAGCTCGCGGAGAACTCGAGCGCAGTTCGCGTGACGACGACCGACGGCGACCTCGAGGCGAACGCCGCGATCGTGTGCGCGGGGCTGTGGTCCTCGCGGTTGGCGCGCGGCGCGGGGTTCTCGGCCGACATCCAGATCGTGCCGTTCCGCGGCAGCTGGGTCGCGCTGCGGCCTTCCGGTGCGGCCTTGGTGCGCGGCAACATCTATCCGGTTCCCGATCCCGAGTTGCCCTTCCTCGGTGTGCACCTCACCAAGCGCATCGACGGTTCCGTGTGGGCCGGGCCGAACGCGGTGCTCTCGTTGGCGGATCGCTCACTCGTTCGCGATGCGGTGCGATTCGGTGGGCTCTGGCGGTTGGCGCGCCGCGAAGCGCGTGTGGCCGCGCACGAGTTCCATCTCTCCCATCGCCGTCGCGCCGCGCTGGCCGAGCTGAACCGCTACGTCCCCGAGCTCCGTCACGACGACGTCGAGTGGACCAACCGGCCGTTCGGCGTCCGCGCCCAGGCGGTACGCCGCGACGGC
>DASXPN010000035.1:0-22828 GCA_036493595.1 Acidimicrobiales bacterium
CAGTTCCACCATTCGAGCCTTCTGGCGGGCGCCAACGTCGCCATGGGCGGCGAGATGAAGGTCGCCGCGGGCCGCGTCGAGACCATGACCAACAAGAGCGGCCACTACCAACCGACGGCGGCGCATTTCAAGCACTTCCTCGCGGAGCTCCAGCAGGGCGGGATGACTCTCGACTTCAAGGTCACGGGCTTCGGCGTGCCCGACAGGACGCCGGCCGCCGGAGCGACGCCCGCCGTCCTGAACACCGGCCAGGAGTGGCTCGACAGCCTCTCCGAGACGGAGAAGCCCGAGTTCGAGGATGCCAAGGTCGTGTTCGAATCGCTGCAGCGGATCCACGGTCCCGCAGTGGGCGCTTACCTGGTCGGCCCGCCACCTGGCCTCGGGTGGCGGACGGTGGGCAACAACATGGAGCGCCCCGATGGCGGCGGCTGGGTCCGGGTCTCGCACGACGAGGTCCGCCAGGCGATCGAGACGAAGTTCGGGGCGGCACAAAAGCGCATTCGCAAGCAGCCCAACGACCGATTCTCCGACGAGACGATCACCTGGGAGTGATCGATGGATGAAGCCCTCGATCTCTTCGTGCGCGCCACCGATCTCGACGTGGTCAGCGACGCCCGCGGGCGCATCTCCCGCATCTCGAAGTTGGAGTCGGCTCAGCTCCACGAGATTGTCGCTGAATGGCAGGACCGGCAGGCGGTCGCCAACCTGTTGATGTATCCGGAGGTGATCCCCGCACCCGATCGCGATCAGGCGCTCTTTCGAGGGCTCTCATCCGACCTCGGCGACTACACGCTGCTGGCGTCGATCATCGGCGTGCAGCGGCTGGCGGAGCGCGACCAGCTTGCGGACGACGTTCGCAAGCAAGCCGGCAGCCGGCTTGTCGAGGTGGCTCGCACCGCACCCGACGCCACCGCGGCGCGCGCGTCGATCGCGCTCGGCGAGCTGACCGATGACGTCGACCTCGACGAGATCCTCACCTTGGTCGATGTTCCCGACGAGACCGTCATGCACAACGTGCTCGCGATCGCGCTCGAACTCGCGGGGCGCGAACAGGTGCGAGAACGAGTGGCGCGGTTGCAGGCGTCCGGCCGGCTCGACGACCCGAGCGCCGTTCGCGCGCTGGCTCACCTCGAGTCGATGGACGGGATGGCCGCTCTCCCGGCACTCACCTACATCCCGAGCCTCGCCGATTGGCAGGAGCAGCCCTAAGTCAAAGCTGCTCGCTCGCAACATCGAGTCGACGATCAGCCGCTACGAGCTGAGGCGCATCACGCCGTCGGTCGTGCGCGACTCGTACTCGAAGGTCGCCGTGGACGCCGGGCGAGATCAGGCGGCAAAGAGCTACCGGCTGCTGCGAGCGATCCTCAACATGGCCGTCGACGACGAACTGATCGTGTGCAACCCGTGTCGCATCCGCGGCGGTGGCGCTGAGCGCGCTGACGAGCGGCCGATGATCGACTCAACGCTCGTCTTCAAGCTCGCTGACTCGATCAGCGCGCGCCTCCGAGCCCTGGTCATCGTCGCCGGCTTCGTCGGTCTACGCACCGGCGAGCTGCTCGGGCTCCGTCGCTGCGACGTCGACATCGAGAACGCGCAAGTCACGGTCCTCGTCCAGGCGCAGCAGGTCGTCGGCCAGGGCCGCATCGTGACCGGACCGAAGTCCGAAGCCGGCCAGCGCACGGTGAGCCTTCCGAAAGTCGTCGTCGAAGCCCTCGAGAAGCACCTCGCCAGCTACGGCCAACCAGGTGAAGCCGGCGAGCTGTTCACCGGTCCGCGAGGCGAGCCGATCACCCGGGCCCTGCTCTCGAACGAGTGGCAAGCCGCCCGGACGGCAGCGGACGCCCCCGAAGGACTCCGCATCCACGACCTCCGCCACCACGCGGCCACGTTGACGGCCCGCATGCCTGGCATCACGACCAAGGAGCTGATGGCCCGCATCGGCCACGCGTCGCCAAGAGCCGCCCTCATCTACCAACACGCCACCAAAGAACGCGACCGCGAGATCGCGGCGTACCTCGACGAAGCGATCGGCGGTCGATGAGCTGTGGCGGGCTTGTTCGAAGGCGGCGAACAAGCCCGACTGTCGAAGTCGGAGGCATTCCGACTGATGGCGGCCCTCATGGACGCGATCGAGCTCATGGATCGGTCGAGTCCGTCCTTCCAGGTGTCGTGGGATCGGCTCCGGGAGTCGCTCGAGCTGCTGCGGGATCGCATCTGGCCCGACGAGGAAGACCGGTAGCGTTGTGGAGGTGACCACGACCGAGCAGCTGCTGACACCGCCGCAGGCCGGCCGCCTGCTCGAGCTCGAGACCTACGACGTGCTGCTGCTCATGGACAGCGGCGAACTGCCACGGGTCAAGGGTGACGATGGCATGGTCTACCTGCCGCTCCAGGCCGTGCAGGTGTACGCCGACGCGCACCGCTGATCCAGTGGAGGATCGCCCGGTCTCTTGACACGGCTGCGATGCTGCGATCTTCGTCGTGATGACGGCGAGGTAACTGCGGAGGTCGTGCGATGGCTCGCACCTCGTCACGTCGCGGGAAGGGCTGCCGCCTGTGTAAGCCCCACAAGCACGCCGGTAATGGCGATGCGGTTCGCAAGTCCGTCGGTGAACTGCGGCAGCTCGGCAAGGCGCGACGCGTGCGCCGTCACGATCTCGGAGACGCCGCGGGATGGGCGCGGGATGGCGGTTACGCGAGCGAAGCGAGACAAAGCCCGGTGCACCGCACGTGACCAGGGAGAACTTGATCGAGGCGGCGACCGGAATCGAACCGGTGTACAGGGCTTTGCAGGCCCTTGCCTAAGCCACTCGGCCACGCCGCCGGAAGGGACGACGTTAGCCCGCACCGCGACGCCAACTCCGGGTCCGTTGTGGGGCGATAGCCCCACAACGGAACCAACATTCGGCGGGGTTAACGTCGGCGGATGCGCACGTACGAGAAGTTGTTCATCGGTGGCGAGTGGGTCGAGCCCGCGGGTCGCGGCACGATCGACGTGATCTCGCCGCACAGCGAGGAGCTCGTCGGCCGAGTCCCTGAAGGCACCGAGGGCGACATCGATCGTGCCGTCACGGCGGCGCGCGACGCGTTCGACAACGGCGATTGGCCCCGCATGGCGCCGTCCGAGCGGGCCGAGATCGTGCAGAACTTCAGCAACATCTACGCCGCCCGCATGATGGACATGGCGGCGATCATCACCGAGGAGATGGGCTCGCCGATCTCGTTCTCGCAACTGGCGCAGTCGCCTGCGCCGTGGATGATGCTCAACACCTTCCTCCAGATCGGTGCCGAGTACCCATGGGAGGAACGGCGCGCAGGCGTACTCGGCAGTGACGTGATCGTCCGCCGCGAAGGTGTCGGCGTCGTCGGTGCGATCGTGCCCTGGAACGTGCCGCAGTTCGTCACGATGTCGAAGCTGGCGCCGGCGCTGCTCGCGGGCTGCACGATCGTCATCAAGCCGTCGCCCGAGACGCCGCTCGACGGGTTCTTCATGGCCGAGCTCCTCGAGGAAGCGGGAGTGCCGAAGGGTGTCGTGAGCGTCGTGCCGGCCGGGCGTGAGGTCGGCGAGCATCTCGTTCGCCACGCCGGTGTCGACAAGATCGCCTTCACCGGATCGACGGCCGCCGGTCGTCGCATCGCGAGCATCTGCGGCGAGCAGCTGAAGCGTTACAGCCTCGAGCTCGGTGGCAAGTCGGCGGCGATCATCCTCGACGACGCCGATCTCGGCGCCACGATCGAAGGCCTCAAGTTCGCGTCGCTGATGAACAGCGGGCAAGCATGCGTCGCGCAGACGCGCATCCTCGCCAGCCGTGGACGCTACGACGAGGTCGTGGACGCGCTGGGCACGATGGTCGGCGGATTGACCGTCGGCGATCCGGCCGACGCGGCCACCGACGTCGGGCCCCTGGTGGCGGAGCGCCAGCAGGAACGCGTGGAGAAGTACATCGCGTTGGGCCAAGAAGAAGGTGCGCGAGTTGTCGTCGGCGGCAACGGCCGCCCGGCAGGGCTCGAGAAGGGTTGGTACGTGCAGCCCACGGTCTTCGCCGGCGTGGACAACGACATGCGGATCGCCCGCGAGGAGATATTCGGCCCCGTGCTCGCCGTGATCCCGTTCGACGACGTCGACGACGCTGTCCGTATCGCCAACGACTCCGACTACGGCCTTGCCGGCTCGGTCTGGACGGGCGACATCGATCAAGGGCTCGACATCGCCCGGCGCGTTCGTACCGGCACATACGGCATCAACCAGTACACGATGGACTTCATCGCACCGTTCGGTGGGTTCAAGGGCTCCGGCGTCGGTCGTGAGTTCGGTCGCGAGGGTCTCGACCACTACGTCGAGCTGAAGTCGATCGTTCCTCCGGCAAGTCACTGACTCGACCGGGCAGCGGCGGGGCGCCCGAAAGAGCGATTGCCGCCACCCAGCGTAAGCACAATCGGTGGGTGAATTATGCCGAATTGCTGGCTGAGCCGCTTCGGATCGGGGTAGAAAAGAAGTAGCGCGCCGTCACGCAGCGTCCATGCGCTGTAGAGTTTCGTCACCGGAGCGGCAGGTGTGGGCACGCACGGTGGTAGTTCGTGGTAGTTCGGCGGCGACCAACGATGGCGCGATCGGGGTTGGAAATGGCGGTGCAGGCCGAGGAGGTAGGACCGGCAGCAGCGACGGTTCCCACGCTTCGTGAAGTGAGTGCGGGTGTCGCAGACGGGCCAGAGGGCAGTCCTCGACCGCTTCGACGCGTCCTCCAGGGCCTGGACCTTGCTGGAATTGCTGCCGGATGGTCGATTGCGTGGCTCGCCGGTGGCGGGCATGCGCATTCGACACCGATGCCGACGCTGTTGCTCGAGCTACTCGTCATTGTGGTCAGCAGCATGGTTTTCGCGTCCGCACATGGCCTCTACACGACTCGCATCAACACGATGCGAGTCGTCGCGTACAGCCGGCTCATGTCAGCCGCCGCGGTGTCCGCATTCGTCGCATTCGCGATCGCCGCTCGGATCGACGACCATCCTGCGATCAGCCGCCCGTTGCTCGGTGCCATCCTCGCGTTCGGGTTCACCGCGATCGGCCGCTACGGGTTCGACTTCTGGCTCGCAAAGGCGCGGGCCGGGCATCGTTACCTCCGCCGCGTCGTGCTCGTCGCGAGCGCGGACGAGGGCCGCGACTTCCACGACTTCCTCGAAGCGAACCCCGAGCTCGGCTATCGCGTGACCGGCATCGTCGGTCCGGAGCCCGACGTCGATCTCGATGTGCCCTGGCTCGGGCCCACCCGCAAGGCGCGCCTCGCGGCGGCGTCGACGAATGCGTCCGGCGCCATCGTGCTCACCAACGGGCTTCCGACCCAAGAGGTGAACGACCTCACCCGCGAGCTGAACGCGTCGGGCGTGCACGTCCACCTGTCCAGCGGGCTCGTCGGTGTGAACTATCGCCGGCTGCGGGCGGTCCCCCTCGGCCACGAGCCTTTCCTGTATGTCGAGCCCGCGACCCTGTCGACGTGGCAGCTCGCGGCGAAGCGCGTCGTCGACGTGATCGTGGCCACGGCCACCCTCGTCCTCACGGCCCCGGTGCTGCTCATCGCCGCGATTGCCATCAAGCTGCACGACGGCGGTCCGGTCTTCTTCCGACAGACCCGTGTCGGCCGGAACGGCCGGCCGATCCGCGTGCACAAGCTGCGGACGATGAGCGTCGACGCCGAAGGGCGACTCGGCGAGGTGATGCACCTCAACGAGCGGGTTGGCCCTCTGTTCAAGACCGAGAGCGATCCTCGGGTCACCCGCGTCGGTGCCTTCCTGCGCACCACGAGCATCGATGAGCTCCCGCAGCTCTTCGACGTGCTGCGGGGCGGCATGAGTCTCGTCGGGCCGCGTCCTGCTCTGCCCGAAGAGGTTGCGGAGTTCGACGATGCGCTCATGGGCCGCCTGCGGGTCCGTCCCGGGGTCACCGGGTTGTGGCAGGTCGAGGCGCGCGAGAAGCCGTCGTTCGACTCGTACCGCCGGCTCGATCTCTTCTACGTCGAGAACTGGTCGCTGACTCTCGACCTCGCGATCATCATCGACACCATCCCGACTGTGGGCGATCGGGCCCTCCGCGCGGTGGTCAGCCGGATGCGTCGCCGGCCCGCTACCGTCGGGCTGCCGGCTGAAGCGCCGGTGCTCGACGCCGAGCCCGCCGACGCACTGTCATGAGATGCCCCGCCGCAAACATGTCCTGATCGTCGTCCAGAACATGCCGGTCCCCTTGGACCGGCGAGTGTGGTTGGAGTGCCAGAGCCTCGTCGCCGCCGGCTATGACGTCTCGGTCATCTGCCCGAAGGGACCGGGCGAGCCTTCCTACGAAGCACGGGACGGCGTGCAGCTCCACAAGTACCGGGCCGTCTCGGCCGCCCGCGGTGTCCTCGCGTACGGCACCGAGTTCCTCTACTGCTGGATCCGCGCGCTGCTGCTGACCTGGCGCATCCACCGCCGCAACCCGATCGACGCCATCCAGGCGTGCAACCCGCCGGACACGTACTGGGCGCTCGGTCGGATCTTCAAGCGATTCGGCACGAAGTTCGTCTTCGACCATCACGACCTTTGTCCCGAGCTCTACGAATCGAAGCCAGGCCCACACCGGCCGGTGATCGCTCGGACATTGCGCTGGCTCGAACGCAAGACCTATGACACCGCGGACCTGTTGCTCACGACCAACGAGTCGTATCGATCAGTGGCGTGCGCGCGCACGGGTCATCCCGCGTCGGAGGCGATCGTCATTCGCAGCGGGCCGGATCCCGACTCGATGCGCGCCGGCGAGCCGCGGCCCGAGCTCCGGCGTGGGCGCGCTCACCTCGCGTGCTACCTCGGCTTGATGAACCCACAGGACGGGGTCGATCTCGTGGTGCGGGTCGCTGATGTGGTCGTGCACGAGATGGGTCGCGACGACATCCAGTTCGGCGTGCTGGGCTACGGCGACTGCCTCGACGAACTGCGGCAGCTGACGACCGAGCTCGCACTCGACGATCACGTCACGTTCACCGGGCGGGCAGAGCTACCCACGATCACCGACTGGCTGTCGACCGCCGACGTCGGCATCGGACCCGACCCGTACACGTTGTTCAACGATCTCTCCACGATGAACAAGACACTCGAGTACCTCGCATTCGGGTTGCCGGTCGTCGCATTCGAGCTGACGGAGACGGTCGTGTCCGCAGGGCCCGCGGCAACCTATGTCGCCCCCTCGAGCGACAAGTCCGACGGCGCTCGCCGGCTTGCGATCGCGCTCGTCGAGTTGATCGACGATCCCCAACGACGGGCGAAGATGGGCGCCATCGGGCGAGCGCGCATCGAAGAGTCACTCGGTTGGCCGGTGTCAGCGGCCAACTACGTCGCCGCCTACGGCCGCTTGCTCCAATAGGCCGGCACGTCGGCCGGCACGTCGAGGGCGACCTTGGCGCGACGATGTCGCCACCTCCGCTTCCCGCGGTCGCGGTCACGGTCCCGGTCACGGTCACGGTCGCCGTCGGGCTCCACCGGCGGATCGTCGTCGACTTCGGCCCGCACGACCGGATTGGCTTCGAGCGTGAGGCGGCGCAACGCACCCGCGCAGCCGATGATGAGGAACGTCGTCCCCGCCGCCATCGGGAAGCTGAACGCGTCGAACGTGCCGAACGCGATCGCGCCGGCGGCGATCGAGCCTGCGAGCGTCTGGCCGAGGTGGCGGGTCACAGGGTCGTGGGAGGCGTGGCGAGCCTTTCGTCCCGCGCCCATGCCGCTGACGAACAAGACCAGGAGCGCGAGCAGCCCGACGACGCCGACCTCGACGAGGATGACGAGGTACTCGTTGTCGAACGTCGTGTAGATGTCGGGCAGGAACGTGAAGAAACCGCGACCGAGCAGCGGGCGTTCGGAGAACAGACGCAGGAACACCGAGTAGTCCTGTGTCCGCGATGTCGTCGACGGATCCTCACCGAACTTCGAGAACAGGGTGTAGAGCGCGTCGAGGAGTCCTGGGATCGCGATCTGGATCGCGAGCATGAACGCGGCCAACAGACCGAGGGCGCGCAGGATCCAGCGGCGCGGCCAGGTCGGCATGATGACCAGGCTCGCCACCACCACGGCCACGAGTGCCGAGCGCGACAACGACATCGGGATCCCGATGCAGATGAGCGTCACTGCGACCCACCAACGGCGTCGGGCCCAGCCGCTCGAGTGGAGGGCGAAGTGCACAGCAATGGGCAGCACCATCGCGAGCACGACCCCGAACTCGATCGGATGCGCGGCAGTGCCGGCGACGCGGTTGAAGCTCGATCGCTGGACGAGGTCCTGCAGCTGTTGGTTCTGCTTGAGCCCAGGGATCTTCAGGTAGTCGTTGACGTCGAACCCGGTGATCCACTGAAGGATGCCGATGCTGGCGAGCACGGTGACCGCGCCGACGAGCCGGGACAGCAGCGCGTTCAGCCGCTCACGACTGTCGATGCCATCACACGCCAGCAGCGTGATCCCGGCGCAGCCCAGGAGGAACAGGATGCCGCGATCGGCCGCGCTGACCTCCTCCGACAGGACAGGTCGAAACGCCAGCAACGCGTAGCTGGCGACGATCGCGGCCATGAGTCCGTACATGGCATAGCGAACGGGGCTCGGACCGCGGGCGACGCCGAGTCCCGGCACCGAGCGGCTGTGCCACCACCACCAGAGCATCAGAATGCCGAGCACGTTCGCCGGCGTCCCGCTGGCACCGAGCGGATCGAAGATCAGCACTGACGGCACGAGTATGAGGAGTACGACGTACAGCGAGAGCACCGCGGTCGCGTCGCGGTTGAGGTTGCGCGCCATCGCCCAGGCCACCGGCGCAAGCAGTACCGGGACGCCGTAGACGGGCTTGCCGAACAGCGAGACGATGAAGACGGCGGTGATGCCGAGGCCGCACGCCAGGACGATGCGTTCGCTGGCGGACGACGCGGGCCGCACGGGCGCGCGCCGCGACATCAGTCTCCGGCGCGGACGGTCTCGCGCACCTCGGTTCGCGGACGCACGCGCGGCGGCTCACGATTGACCTCGCCTGTCCACTCACGAGACGGCCGGCGACGACCACGGCTCATGCTCTCCATGAGGAAGGGCATGCTGAACGTCGCTGCGAGACCAAGCGCGGCGACCGCGATGCCGGCACGGTACCGACCGCCGTACAGCGTTGCCGCGCGGGTGTCGGCCAGGAGCGGCCGCACGGTGATCAGCTGGGTCGCATCGACCTTCGACGCCACTTGCTGCTGTTGCAGGGAGGCCACCATCGTGTCCCCCACCAGCTTCAGCGTCTTGAGCGCACCGTCAGCCGTGCTGGAGTCGGCGGTGATCTGGAGAAGCGGCAGGGCCTCCTGGTTCTCCGCGGTCTGCTGCTTGACGGTGTAATCGCCGGCGCCCTGGCTGTGCAGCGCTTCCTTCGTGGTGCTGTCGTTCATCACGGTCTCGATGACCCTCGACGCGAAGACCTCCTCGGATCCGGCATCGGGGAACCGCTGGACGAAGGTCGTCGCGGTCGAGCCATTCGCGCCGTTCGCGGTCTCCGCGGTGGCGGGAGGCTCGAACAGCACCGTGCCGGTGGCCTCGTAGGTGACCGGGACCGACTGCGCGACAAGGAGCGCGAGACCGATGGTCACAAAGAACATCGGGAGGACGAGGTACCACCATTTGCGGGCGAGCCGCACTACCGTCATGAAGTCCACGTGGACAAGATGGTACGTCGCCAGTGCGGTCGGACGAGCGCGAGGGGTGTGCGACACTGGCCGCGAGATGACGCAGCTCGGCGTGGTGGTGGTCGCTCACCAGAGCGCGTCGGTCATCGGCGCCTGCCTCGCCTCGGTCAGTCAGGACACGCCCGCCGGCACGGTCGTGGTGGTGGTGGACAACGCGTCGACGGACGGAACCGTGGCCGCGGCACGGTCGGCGATGGCCGACGTCCTCGTGCACGAAACAGGGCGAAATGCGGGATATGCGGGCGGCATCAACGCCGGCCTCGCGTGCCTGCCCCGCACGGACACCGTGTTGGTGCTGAACCCGGACGTGCGGCTCCGGCCCGGTGCGGTCGCGGCGCTGCACGCCGTCCTCGATCTCCCGGGAATCGGTATCGCCGTGCCCCGCATGCTGGACACGGACGGTCACGTGCAGTGGAGCCTGCGCCGCCGTCCCACCGTGCTGCGGGCAATGGGCGAGGCGTTGCTCGGCGGCAACCGCGCCGGGCGGGTTCCCGCACTCGGCGAGCTCGTGGCCGAGCCCGGAACGTACGAGCATCCCGCGGTGGCGGACTGGGCGACCGGCGCCGCGATGCTGCTGTCGCGCGCGTGCCTCGACGCGGTCGGGCCATGGGACGAGTCGTTCTTCCTCTACAGCGAGGAGACGGAGTTCGCGCTGCGGGCCGCCGACGCGGGATTCAAGCTGCGCTACACGCCCGATGCGTCCGTCGTGCATCTCGGCGGCGAATCGACCACGTCACCCGCTCTGTACCGATTGCTCGCCGCCAACCGGCTGGCGCTGTACCGCCGGACACACGGGCGAGCCGCCTCCGCCGCCTTCCGTGGCGCGTTGATCGTCAACGAATCATTGCGAGCGCCGCGCGGTCCGACCCATCGCGCCGCACTCCGGACCTTGCTGTTCGAAGTCTGATGTGTGGCATTGCGGGCATCGTGCAGTTCGACGGCGCGCCCGCGTCCGGACGCACCGTCGCGGCCATGGCCGCGCTGCTCGGTCACCGGGGTCCTGACGGTCACGGCACCTGGACATCGGGACCGGTCGGGTTCGGGCACACCCGCCTGTCGATCATCGACGTCGAAGGATCGCCGCAGCCGATGGCGTCCACCGACGAGCGGTTCCACGTCGTGTTCAACGGCGAGATCCTCAACTACCGCGAGCTTCGACGCGAGCTCGACTACCCCTTCCGCACCAACGGCGACACCGAGGTCCTGCTGGCGCTGCACGCGGCCCATGGGCGGGGCATGGTCACCCGGTTGCGCGGGCAATTCGCGTTCGCCGTGCACGACCGCGACACCGGCGAGGTCGTGCTGACCCGCGACCACACGGGGATCCTCCCGCTCTACTGGTACCGCGACGACTCGATGCTCGCGTTCGCATCGGAGGTCAAAGCACTCGTACCGGCGTTGCCGAACGCCTTGGAGATCGACGAGCGCAGCGTGGCTGACTATCTCGCCCGCCGCGCTGTTCCCGCACCGCACACACTCTTCACCGGCGTCCGCAAGTTGCGTCCCGGACACCAACTCGTCATCGCCGCCGACGGGCGCGTGGCCGAGCACCGCTACTGGGACATCCCGGAGCCGGAGTCGACCGGACGGCGCAACCACGGCGACGCGCAAGAAGCCGTCGAGCAGCTCGACGAACGCCTTCGACAGTCGGTGGCGCGGAACCTCGTCGCGGATGTGCCGGTGGGCTCGTACTTGAGCGGCGGTGTCGACAGCAGTCTCATCGTCGCCCTCGCCAGCGAGCTTCGAGAGGGCACCGGTGTCGAGACCTTCTCGGCCGGGTTCGGTGACGAGCGTCTCGACGAGTTGCCGTATGCGCGCGAGGTCAGCCGTGCGCTCGGTACCGACCATCACGAGGTACTCGTCACGGCTGATGACTTCGCCTCGTTGTGGCAACGCTTGACATGGCATCGCGACGGTCCGATCTCCGAGCCGGCGGACGTCGCCGTGTTTCGTCTCGCCGAAACGGCCCGCCAGTCGGTGAAGGTGGTCCTGTCGGGCGAGGGCAGCGACGAACTGTTCGCGGGCTATCCCAAGTACCGCTACGCGCCCCTGGCGCGGCCGATCACCGCAGTGCCGGCCGCGGTGCGCGCACCCGCGCTCGATGCACTTCAACGAACGCTGCCGACCGGCACGGACCGAGTGCGCACGATGATCCGCGCGCTCAGCGCACGCGATCGCGACGACGTGATCGAGGCGTGGTTCTCACCGTTCACTGCCTACGAGCGCGAACGGCTGTTGCCCGGCATCGAGGGCTACCGGCAGCGAGACGTGGTCGACCGAGCGCACGGCGATCTCGTGCGCCGCATGTTGTACGTGGACTGCCACGGCTGGCTGTCCGACAACCTGCTCGAGCGCGGTGACCGCATGTCGATGGCGGCGTCGCTGGAGCTACGACCGCCCTTCCTCGACGTCGACGTCGTCGAACTTGCCTTCAGACTGCCGACGTCGGTGAAGATCCGCATGAAGTCGGGCCGCCCGGTCGGCAAGTGGGTGGTGAAGGAGCTGGCTCGCCGGCACCTGCCGCCGTCGATCGTCGATCGTCGCAAGGTCGGCTTCCGCGTGCCCTTGGCGTCGTGGTTCCGCACCGGCCTCAGGGAGTTCGCACGCGACACCCTCCTCGATCCGAGCTCGTTCGTCTCACACCTCATGGATCGCCGCACTGTTGCCGATCTTCTGGACAGTCACGAACGCGGGCGGCGCAACGAGGAGATCCGCATCTGGACGCTGTTGAGTCTCGAAGTCTGGAGCCGCACCCTTCGATCGCAGGCGGGTCAGGTCATGTCGTGAAGCGCGACGTCACCGTCGACGGGCGGCCTTCCTACATCTGTTTCTCGGGCCAGGACTGGTGGTACTTCAGCCGCGCCCACTCCGACTTCCAACTGATGCTGCGGGTCGCCCGCGACCGCCCCGTCCTGTTCGTCAACAGCATCACCATGCGCATGCCGCTGCCGGGCAAGTCGAGCCGCTTCTGGATGCGGATCTGGCGCAAGGCGCAGAGCATGACGAAGTTGCTGCGCCGCCCGGTGCCAGACGTCCCCGGCTTCGCCGTCCTGTCCCCCATCATCATCCCGTTCTACGGGGTGTCGTGGCTGCGCAGATTCAACGCGTGGTCGATCGGTCTGCAAGTGCGTCTGGCGCTGCGCCGCCTCGGCATGTCCCGACCCACGTGCCTCGTGACGATCCCCACGGCGTGGGACGTGCTCGCCCATCTCGAGCACGGGCCAGTCGTCTTCAACCGGTCGGACCGCCACTCCGCGTTCGAAGAGGCGCACCAGGGCACGATTCGCGCCATGGAGACCGAGTTGCTACGGGGTGCGGATCACGTCCTCTACGTGAGCGACGTCCTCATGCGCGACGAAGCGGCGATGGTCGGCAACCGCGCCTTGTTCCTCGACCACGGGGTCGACGCCGATCACTTCCGGCGTCACCCGCCAGAGGACGTGCCCGCCGATGTGCGTGACCTTCGGCATCCCGTCATCGGGTTCTTCGGTGGATTCGACGACTACGTGGTCGACCTCGATCTCATCGCCCACGTGGCTCGCAGCTTCCCCGACGCCACCATCCTGCTCATCGGGGACGCCAACTGCTCGATGCGCTGGACCGAGGATCTGCCGAACGTCCGCTGGCTCGGGCCGAGGGACTACAACGACATCCCTGCGTACGGTTCGTGCTTCGACGTGGCGATCATGCCCTGGCTGGACAATGAATGGATCCGCCACGCCAACCCGATCAAGATGAAGGAATACCTCGCGCTCGAGCTCGCGGTCGTGAGCACCGACTTCCCCGAGGTACACCGCTACGACGGCGTCATCCGCATCGCCACCGACCGGGACTCGTTCGTCGATCTCATCCGGTTGACCCTGGCCGACGGTGGCTTGGCCACGCCCGAGCAACGACGGGCGGCAGTGGTCGACGCGTCATGGGACCGGCGGGCCGCCGAATTGCTCGAGGTGTGCGAGGGCTGACCCCGGCTCGGTGTGCGGCCGCGCTACGGGATCGGTGCGCCGGTGTCGAGCCAGCTGTTGCCGCTCCACACGTTGCCGGCGTTCTGCGCCCATCCGGTGTAGGGCCCGTAGATCCCGCAGTTGGTCCACGTCGGCGAGGTGCGACCGAACTTGTTGTTCGTGAACCGGATGTTCGTCGAGTTCGGATACGGCTTGTTGTAACCGCTGCCGGCGAACACGCAGAAGGCACCGCCGTAGAAGAGGTTGTTGTCGGCGACGACGTCGTCCACCTGTCCGAAGTCGCCGAACAAGTTGAACGCACCGGTGCAACCACCGCCGGGCGAGGCGTTGCCCGGGAACCCCACGTCGCACATCAGCGTGCTGTGGCGCACGACGAAGTGACTGCCGCCGTTCGACAGGACCGCGTCGTTGTGCGTCGACCCCGATCCGTAGAGGTCGTGCACGTACGAGTCGATCACGGTGACGTTGTTCGTCAGGTGGAAGCCCTGCCCGCCGCCGTGGAGGTTGCAGCGCACGCAGGTGAAGCCGCCGCTGCCGACCATCGGAGCGCCGGGGTTCATGTGCTGACCGTCGACCTCGACGTCCTGGATGAGGATGTTGCTGTAAGTGCCGTAGTCGGTGTCGATGGCACCGCCCCAACAGTCACCGTTCTGGCGGACTCGCGTGTTCTCGATCGTGACGTTGTTGGCCCGCACGAGTATGCAACCGCTCACGTCGAGGCCGTTGATCACGGTGCCCGGCTGCGTGATGGTCATCCCGCCCGACGCGTGCAGCGTCGTGCCCGCGGGCACGCCCGTGTTCGACGCATCCGGCCACGTCGCCAGCGTCACGACGGGCGGGGCGGGCACCGTCGGAGGCGTGACAGGCGGTGCCGGCGTGTAGCCGGCGCCCGCATAGACCGCGGTTGCGACGAAGACCAGGCCGGCCTTGGTGATCTGCTTGGCCTTCACGGAGTATTCGCCCGTCGAGAGCTCGACTGCACCCGGCGGACCTTGCGGAACTGTACCGACGGATTCCGGGGCAACGGTGATCAGGTCGGTGCTGGTCGACAGCACGAGCGTGTCGGGTGTCGAGCTCGTAGCCGTGGTGGCCGCTTGCGAGCTCGTGAGCGGCAACAACAGCACGGCAACGACCACCGTGAACACCGCGCTGAAGCGCACGGGATGCCGTGAGCTGCGACGGGACGAGGCGATAGACAGCACGATCTGCAAGGAATCGGACCGCGAGCCGCCTGACTTGACCCGGATGTGCACCCCGTACGAGCCGGAGGGACCGGTACTCTCGACTTTCGCCGTGGCGAGCATCGACGAGAAGCAGGACCAGCAGGTCCAGCCGCAGGCAGGCGGCGATGAGCAACTGGGCCGACTCGTCGCTCACGGCTTCCGATGGAGCCTGGTCAGCAACCTCAGCGCCCGGGTGGGCACCCTCTTCATGGGCATCGTCCTGGCCCGACTGCTGGCGCCGGAGGAGTACGGCGTCTACACGGTCGCGTTCGTCGCGCTGATCATCCTGACGAACACGAACGACCTCGGCATCGAGACCGCCCTCATCCGCTACCCGGGCGACGTCGACGAGATCGGCCCGACCGCCGTCACGGTCATCGCGGCGTCGAGCGTCCTGCAGTTCCTCATCGCGTTCGCGGCGGCGCCGTATTTCGCGCGCGCACTCGGCTCGTCGGACGCGACAGGCGTCATCCGCCTCCTGACCGTGTGCATCCTGATCAACGGCGCGTTCGCCGTGCAGTCAGGGCTCCTGACGCGAGAGTTCCAACAGCGGCGGCGCGCGCTCGCCGATCTCACCGGGCTCGGCATCTCGATCGTCGCGACGATCGCGCTCGCCGCCGCCGGCCTCGGGCCCTGGAGCCTTGCGTGGGGTCGGGTCATCGGCAACAGCGTCAACGGGGTCTTGCACTTCTACCTCGCCCGGGCCCGCTACCGCCCCGGTTACGACCGCGTGATCGCGCGGTCACTGCTCAGCATCGGCGTACCCCTGGCGGCCACGTTCCTGTTCGCCGAAGCGGTGAACAACGTGGACTACGTGATCGTCGGCCGCGTCCTCGGGTCGACCGCGCTGGGCTTGTACCTCATGGCCTTCAACCTCTCGAGCTGGCCGGTCAGCACGCTGTCGTTCTCCGTGACACGAGTCTCCGTGCCCGGCTTCGCTCGCCTGCAGCACAACCGCGAGGCGTTGCAGGCCGCGTTCGGCCGCGCGCTCGCACTCGTGCTCGGCCTCAGCGCGCTCGTGTGCGGAGTGATGGCCGTGCTCGCGCTGTCGCTCATCCGATTCGTGTACGGGCCGCCGTGGGCCGGTGCCGCACTGGCATTGCGCTTCCTCGTCGTGCTCGGAGTGGCGCGGGTGGGCCTACAACTCGGCTACGACCTCTTGTATGCGCTTGCACGCGGACGCGCCACGCTCGTGATCCAGATGCTCTGGCTCGCCGCGCTGATCCCCGCGCTGACGTATGGCGCGTCGCACGATGGCATCCGAGGGGTCGGCATCGCGCAGATGATCGTCGTCCTCGTGATCCCCGTCCCCGGACTGTTGCTCGCGTTGCGGCGGGCCGGCTTCTCGCTGCGGGGGGTGTTCGGCCAGACGCCGTTGCCCTTGTTGGGTGCCGCGTGCGCGGTGCTGGCGGCGATCGTCGCGTCCGCGGCAGTGCACGGTGATCTCCTGTCCCTGCTGTGCGGAGGGATCGCCGCGCTCGGGGCGTGGGCGCTGGTGGCGGCCCGCCCGATCTACCGACTGGCGCGCGCCGACCACGCGACCAACGCGGACGACGAGGAAATTGATGAATCCGACGCACATGCCCCGTTGGCCGCGGAGCAGTCGCCGATCTAGGGACGTGAGCCGGAGATGCCGAGGCGAGGGGCCAGCTCGGCGACGCGGGCATCCCATGAGTGGTGCGCCGCGAACGCGCGTCGAGCCGCGACCAACTCGGGGGTGCGGGGCACCGACGCAGCAGCAGCGACGGCGTCGGCGAAGTCGGCGGGACCGTCGGCGATCGATATCAAGTCGGTGTCCAGCCACCGGCTGGCCGGCAAGCCCGTCGACACGACGGCGCGACCGGCGGCGAGATATTCGAGTGTCTTCAACGGGAAGCTGCCGCGGTTGAACGCAGTGTCGGCGTACGGCGTCAGGCCCACGTCGATCATCGCAAGGTAGGAGGGCATCGCCTCCGACGGCTGTTCGCCGACCCATCGCACATGGGGGCGGGCGGTCAGCTCCTCGATCTCGACGCGGGACTCCTCGTCGCGCACCGGACCGACGATCAGCAACGAGATGCCGCGATCCGCAATCGCGCGGAGCAATCGCATGTCGATACGGGCCGAGACGTTGCCGAGAAAGCCGGCGACCGGCGGGCGCAGCGACACGTCTGGCGGCGGGGCGGTGTCGACGCTCGCGCCCGCCTCCATGTCGCACCCGTTGCGCAGCACCATCGTGTCGACGCCGAGCCGATGCCATGCCGTTGCGACTTCATCCGAAACGCAGGCCGCAAGGTCGGCGCGCCGTGCCTGCCGCGTCACTTGCTGCACGAGTACGTCCCGTCTCGCGCCGAACAGGTCCGCGGCGGCAAGGAAGTCGTCCGTGGCGTACACGACTGACACGCGCTCGCCACATGCACCGAGGAAGTCGCGCTGGTTGGCGACGACGACGGCCTGCACGTCACCGCCGAGCTTGCGCGCGAGGTGCCGCAACTGCAGCCGAACGAGTTGGTCGGTCACCCGCACGAGCCCGCGGCGGTTCATGGCCGGCTGCACGAGCGGCGCGTAGTGAGCGAGGTTGTCGTCCAGGATCCGCAAGCGGGCGATGGGGCCCGCCACAGTGCGCACGCGAACGATGGACAGGGGTGGATCGACGTACAGCACCGGCGTCGTGCGGGCCAAGCGCGTCGCGATCTCACGCTCGGGTGACACCATGCCGTCGAAGGCGGTGCCCCCGCAGATGACGACGAGACCGGCCCAATGCCGTTTCGTCATGGTCACGAGCTCGCGACGCGTCGACCAAGGGCTTCGGACAGCCGCTGGCGGCGCAACTCCTCGACGACGGTGTCATCGATCGGCTCGAGTGGTCCGACGACCCACGACAACAAAAGGTCAGCCAAGGCGGGGTTGCGAGCGAGCGCGGGACCGTGCAGATAGGTGCCCATCACCTTGCCCGTGACCACGCCTTCGACGCCGCCGGCACCGTTCCCCGAACCGGCGAGGACCAACCCGATCGGCACCGCGTCCGGCCCGAGCTCGGTGATGCCGCCATGGTTCTCGAACCCGGTGAGCAACGGCAGGTCGAGCGCGGTCGGTCGCACCACGAGCTCACCGATCTGGCGCGATCCCTTCGGTCGGGTCGAGCAATCGAGCACGCCGAGGCCGGGTTGCGGTTGGCCGTCGGCACCGGTGAATGTGCGGCCGAGGATCTGGAAGCCGGCACACACCGCGAACACGACCGCTCCTGCGTCGACTGCGTCACGAAGGCCGCGCTCGGCCAATCGTTCGGTCGCCAACGTTTGCGGTGCATCCTCGCCACCCCCGAGCGCGTAGACATCGCACGACGACGGGACTGTGTCGGTCACCGACACCGGCACGATGTCGGCATCGACGCCGCGCCACCGCAGGCGTTGCGCGAGCACCAAGGCATTGCCACCGTCGCCGTAGGTGCCGAGCAACTCGGGGAAGAGCAGCGCGACACGCACCGTGCTCTCCCGATTCACGCCATCCTCCTCAGTGCCCGCACGAGATCGGCGAACGCGGTGTAGTTGGCGAGGACGTCGACTTCGGGCTCGGTGTACATCCGCAACCGGTCGAGCAATGGGCCGTCCCAGACCTCGCACTCGACTTCGGCGTAGTGCAGCCGCACCGCGAGATCGGCCGCACGCTCCCCGGCGGCCACGACCTTCCGGCCGCGAAGACGTTCGTACTCGACGTCCCACAACCAAGAGGGATCGCGCCCGTCGGCGATGCGGGCATTGATGGCGAGCAGCACCGGCCGCGTGTCGCCGTCCACCATCGTCAGTAGCTCCCGCCATCCTGCGGGGTTCTTCGCCAACAGCAGGCGCGCTCGAGTGCCGTCGACCGCGACCGTCTGGTACCGGCCGGCGACGGAGGTGACGGTCTCAGTCGCCTCGGCGGCGATCTCGGGCGCGACACCGAGCTTCATCGCCGCCACCACCGCGAGCGCGGCGTTGGCCAGGTTGTGCCGTCCGGGAACGCCCGGCTTCAGCTGCGCCAGCGTGGCGCCGTCGCGATCACGAAGCGCGTTGCCCACGAGCTCGTAACCGTGGGGACGTCGAAGCGAGCAGCCACTACACCACCAGTCCGACTCGCCCGACTCGATCCGTTCGCCGCACTCGGGACACGACACCGCGTCGAGCCGCCATCCCGCCCCGACGCCCACGAAGGTGACATCGCGGGCCGAGCCGGCCCCCCACACGACGAGCGGATCGTCGGCGTTGGCGACCACGGTCGCGGGTTGCGAGGACAGCACCCGCCGCCACTGCGCGGCGACCGTGCGTACCTCGCCGAACCGGTCGAGCTGATCGCGCGACAGGTTGAGCAGCACCACGACCGGTTGCTCGAAGCTCGGGAGCAACGAGGGCAGCGCGAGCTCGTCGATCTCGAGCACGGCGAGGTCGGCACCCCGGGAGCGATCGCTCGTCAGCAGGGCGACAATTCCTGAGCGAAGGTTCGAGCCCTCGACGTTCGACGCGATCGTGTGCCCGGCCGCGGCGCACGCGGCCGCGACGAACGCGGTGGTGGTCGACTTGCCGTTCGTGCCGGACACCGTGGCGACCCGCCAGCCAGTGGCCAACTCGTCGAGCGCGGCCGGTGCGACCGCGAGCGTCACGCGCGCGCCGATGACCGAACCGTCCCCGCGTCCGGTTGCTCGCGACGTCGCGCTGGCGACACGACCGAGCCCGGCCGCGACGCGAGTTCGCAGCGAGAGCATTCGGTCGACACTACGACGCTCGAAAACGAATGAAGGCCCCGTCTGGGGCGGGGCCTTCATTCCGAATCCCACGGGGGCAACCGTGGGTTCGTCCCGAGCGACCGGAACTCCGCTCGGGAGCCTGTCCTCGTTCAGGTTGTAGCCAATGCTTTCACGGATGAGACGTCAGTGTTTGTGTATGTCTGCGCGAAATGCGCGGTCGGCGCAAAGAGCCGATTCGGCCATGACATATCCCGCCAAACCGACCGCTCACCGCGCGAACAGGATGGTTGGGCCGCGGCTGACGCGCCACTACCTCAAACACGGTCCTGTTCGGACCGATGAAGAGAGGTCACTGACCTTCGGGTGGGTGCGCTGATTGACGAGAGTCCCGAGCCAACGACGCCTCGGGGCTCTCGTTGTTTTCGGCCGGCGACGATCGGTCAGGTCGTGTGGACGACGTAGGTCGAGCACGGCGAGTGGTGCACGACCTTGCTCGGGATGTTGCCGAGCACGTACCGGCGGACCGAGTTGATGCCCTTGTTGCCCACGACGATCAACCCCGCGTCGATCGTCTCGGCGACACCGAGGATGGCGTCGGCCGCGTCACCGGTGACCGCGTGCGACTCGGTCTTGACCCCCGAGGCGCGGGCGCGCGCCGCCACGTCGTCGAGCACCGCCTGGATGTTGCTGTCGGATTGGACGGCGTCTGCGAATTCCGGGGGCAGGTCACGCGTGTTGACACCCTGAGGATGGAACGCGAACACGATGTGAAGTGGTTGGTCGAAAGCCTTCGCGATCTTGATCGCCTCGGCGACGGCGACGGCCGCGGTCTCGGATCCGTCGGTGCCAACCACGATGGGGCCGTTCATGGCGAAACGGTAGCCCTCATGTCACGAGCGAGAGCGTGAGACCGGCTTGCCCGAGGTGGTACGTGACGATGATGGCGAGACCGTGCCAAGGGCGTGGACGCACGAATCGTTGCCAGGCGATGAGCGCGTCCGAGCAGTAGAAGAGCGCGGCGCCGGCCGCGGCGAGCGCCACACCGGTGCCGATCGCGCTCGCCAGCATCAACGAGATCACCGCCATGTACGCCATCACCGCCGTGGCCATGGACGGCTCGTCGCCGGCGCGGATGCCTCGCACGACACGGCCTCCGATGGCGACGATGGCCAGCGTGACGACCGCGAGGCCGATGACGAACTGCAGCGGGTCGACACCTTCTGCCCACAGCCCGGCGACGTACGCGAGGTGGGCAACGAGAAACGACGCCAGCCCGGGTACGAACAGGTCGCGGGGCAACATCAAGAAGACATCGCCCGCGAGCGAGAAGAACAAGGCCACCATGAACCAAGTGCGAGCCGACTCGTGCGCGACGTCGAGGCTGGCCGCCACCGCGATCAGCAACACGATGGTCAGTGGCTTGCAGACGTACTCGAGCGGCTTGCTCCGCTGCACCACGGCGACCCAGTCGCCCGCCGCGAAACCGGCTGCGAGCACCAGCAGCAGCCATGCCCCCGCAGTCACCGCGGGAGCGTAGGCGGTATGCTCGCTGGCCTCGCGGTAGTAGCTCAGTTGGTAGAGCGCGACCTTGCCAAGGTCGAGGTCGCCGGTTCGAGCCCGGTCTACCGCTCCCCCGAAGGCCCCTGCTCCGCAGGGGCCTTCGCCGCGTTAGCTCCCCGGCGGAGGCAGGAGCGCAGCGACGCCCGCAGCCGAGCGAGTGACGCGGCGAGGGAAGCGCCAGCGACGAGCCGCACTCGGCGGAGGCAGGAGCGCAGCGACGCCCGCAGCCGAGCGAGTGAATAGTCCAGATCGGTATTTCCGGAGGACTCAGTGGGTACCTGACCAGTGCCGGGCGGTGACCGCGGTCACCTTGTAGGGCAGGATTTTCGGCCCCGCAGGGCGAACTTCGTGGCACGGAAATGATGCGGACCATGGGGGCCGAATGAGTGCTGCGCCGAGGGCGCAAGGCAGTTACCGAAGGACTCGTCTAGGGGCGATCGCAGCCGCCGGGGCGATGATGATCGCGTTCGTGGCGACGGGCGGCACGAGTTCTGCCGCGCCCGCGGACGCGGGCGTGGCGCCGGGTCAGGGCCTCGCGATTGCCCAGACCGAGCGTCTCGACCCACGCGCCGGCGGACTGTCGATCGGCTTCACCTTCGGGATCTCGATCGCCGGGCACCAGAACCAGGTGGCCCAGGCATCGTCGAACGCCATCGACATGGGCGTCATCGGCACGACCCTCTCGTCGCCCGGATGCGACGGCAGCAAGCCGACGATGCCGGCCGATCAGCAGCCTCAGCCCCTCCAGGTCGATTCACGCGATCCGTCAGCGGCGCAGGGCAAGGACGAGGACGAGAAGGCGCTGCCCGTCCCCATCCACAAGCACGCAATGGCCAACACGACACCGTTCGGCGAGGCCATCACGACCACTGCCGCCTACGGCGTGCCGGGCGTGCTGCAAGTCGGCCAAGGCGTCTCGCACTCCACGTCCGGGCTCGTCGACAACGGCGCCACTCGTCAGGCCACCGCGACGACCGACATCGCCGACATCAATCTCGGCAACGTCGTCGTCCTGAACGGCCTGCATTGGGAAGCGCTGTGGAGCTCGGCGGGCGACGCGCCGTCGATCGGTACGTTCACCATCGGCTCCGCCACCATCGCGGGCAAGCCGATCCCGACGAATGATCCGATGCAGGCGATCACCCAGATCAACCAGTTCCTGACGACGTCGCAGCTCGGCATCCAGCTCGCCCCGCCGACGATCCGCCAGACCGGTGGCGTCGAGTTCGTCGACCCGCTCGGCATCGAGGTCGTGCCGAGCCACACGCGTGACACGGCTGCCTCCGCTGCGCTCGGCGGACTGCAGCCGGTACGTCAGGGCGCGTTCGACGCGCTGCTCAATGCGGACTGCAGCTTCTCGACGCCGATCACCATCGAGGACATCGTCGTCGGCTCGGTCACCGGCGCAGGCTCGTTCGGCATCACGCTCGGCGGCGTGCAGGCCATGTCCGCCGACATCGCCGCCAACCCGTTCCACCTCGGGACCTTCGCCCTCGGCTCCGCACCGAGCCTCGGTGGTGCAGCCGGCGCGAACGGCGTGTCGCTCGGGGGCACGGCCGCCAAGCCGGGGGCACCGGCCGGGGGCGCGGCCGCTGGCGCGCCGGCCGCATCACAGGCGCCCGCGGCGCCCAAGACCTCTCCGGTAGCCGCCATCGCCGCGAA
>DASXPN010000036.1:0-25085 GCA_036493595.1 Acidimicrobiales bacterium
GAGACCGGCGCGGACACCGATGTCGATTCGGCCGGCGGCAACCGGCGCTACCGAGGTCAGTTCAGTTGTCAGCGCGCCGGGCGGTACGGCTTCACCGTGCGGGTGGTGCCCTCGCACCCGGGCCTGACGTCGCCGGTCGAGTTGGGCCGCGTCGCCTGGGCCTGAGCTGTAGCCAGCGGTGCGCCGCGCCGGATCAGGACGGCGGCGGCGCTGGTGGCGGGGGAGCTTGTGGCGGAGGCGGCGCTGGTGACGGCGGAGGCTGCCACGTCGCCGGTTGCGGCTCGGCCGGTTCCGGTTGTGGTTGCGCCGGCTGCGGGTACGCCTGCGGCTGGGCCGGCTGCGGATACGCCTGGGGCTGGGCCGGTTGCTGGTAAGGCTGCGGCTGCGGCGGTTGCGGGTACGCCGGCTCCGGGTATCCGGGCTGCCCATACCCGGTCTGCGGCGCGTACCCCTGCGGCCACTGCGGATTGGCCGGCGACGAGCTCCGGCGGCTCAACGCGAGCTCCTGTCGAGCGGTGACGTTGCGCACCATCAACAGCGCGGCCGCCGCCGCCGCGATCATCAACAGCAGCCCGACGGCGGTCAGTCGATCGGCGCGGACGTACTGGTCGAGCTTGTCGTTGAAGTTGCTGAACGTGACGTCGTTGTTCGACGGATGCAGGGCCTGCCCGACGCCGTAGACGATGCCGGCCACGCCGAAGAGCACCCACCAGACGATCAGGATGCCGGGCGCCCGCCGTTGTCCGGTCGAAGCATCCGGATCGGACGCCGCCGACGCCCGGTAGAGCTGCAACTGGGGCAACACATAGTTGCCGAGGGGAATGAACCAACCGCCGATCGCCCAGCCCGGCCCGAGCGGCAGCGATCCCGCGAGCAGCTCGGCGTTCTTGGCATGACGGAACTGCCAGACGATGAAGACGGGCATGATCGCGATGATCGCGATGGTGAACGTCGTGACCGCGGCACGCACCTGATCGTCAGCGGACGTCACGTCGTTGCCGCTGAAGATCCGCGTCGCGAAGTCGTCGTACACCGACGCGCGGTGGAAGGCGGCGATGGCGGCGACGAGCGCGACGAGCGCGGCCAGCGGGAACAGCACCGTCAGCGCAGTCGCGAGACCCTTCAACGACTTCGGCTCGCCCGCACTCGGGCCGTAGCCCGAGGCCGCATACCCGTACGACTGATAGGCGGTCGCTGGATACGGCGCGCCGGTGGTCGGGGGCGGTGGTTGATAACTCACGCACCGACCGTACCCGCCAACCGTTCGCACGAAAACGAGAACACGTTCTAGTGTCTCGGCCGTGCACCGCTTCGAGGGTCGGGTGGCCGTGGTGACTGGCGGCGGCTCGGGCATCGGCCAGGCGACGGTGGTGCGGCTGGCCGCCGAAGGCGCAAACGTCGTCGCGGTCGACGTCGACGTCGACGGTCTTGCCACAACGGTCGAGCTCGCATCGGAAGCCGACGAGACAGGAGCCGTCAGCACCTCGATCGGCGACGTGACCGAGCGCGACTTCGCCCCCGCACTCTTCGACGAGATCGTCGCTCGCCACGGCCGGCTCGACGTGCTCGCCAACGTGGCGGGCATCCTGCGCACGGGCATCACCCACGAAGCATCGCTCGATGACTGGGACCGGGTGCTGGCCGTCAACCTCACCGGCACGTTCGTGTGCTGCCGCGCCGCGATCCCGGCGCTTCTTGACTGTGGCGGAAACATCGTCAACGTCGCGTCGACCGCTGCCCTCGCGGGCCAGCCGTGGGCGGCGGCGTACTCCGCGTCGAAGGGTGGCGTGCTCGCGCTGACCCGCACGATCGCGGTCGAGTACGGCCAGCAGGGGTTGCGCTGCAACGCGGTATGTCCGGGCTCGATCGACACCCCGATCACGCAGGACTTCGTGTTTCCTGAAGGTGTCAACACGAAGCTCGTGCATCGCATGATGGCGCTCGACCGTCCTCGCGGACCGGAGACCGTCGCGTCGGCGATCGCGTTCCTCGCATCCGACGACGCGGAGCACGTGAACGGCGAGCACCTGCGAGTCGACGGAGCGACCCTGTCGTGAAGTTCGCGTATGCAGCCACATGGATGGACCCGTCCTCATACCTGCCGATGGCGCGCGCCGCCGACGAGGCGGGCTGGTGGGCGTGCGCATGTTCCGAACACATCGCCAACCCGGAGACCATCCGCTCGAAGTATCCGTACACGGACACCGGCGAGCGCCGGTGGGACCCGTTCACGCCTTGGCCCGACCCGGTCGTGGCCATCGCATCGATGGCGGCCGTGACCGAGCGACTCCAGTTCTTCACCAACGTGTACGTGCTGCCGTTGCGCTCGCCATTCGCGGTCGCCAAGGCGTGGGGCACGCTCGCAGTGATGTCCGCCAACCGCGTGTCGCTCGGCATCGGCATGGGGTGGATGGAAGAAGAGTTCGACCTGATGGAGCAACCGTTCCGTCGGCGCGGCAAACGCGGCGACGAGATGCTCGAGGTGTTGCAGACCTTGTGGTCCGGTGGATGGGTCGAGCACCACGGCGAGTTCTATGACTTCGACCGGCTCGAGATGAGTCCCGCACCGACCGCGCCCGTACCGATCTTCGTCGGCGGGTTGTCCGAGGCGGCGCTGCGACGGGCTGCTCGGCACGACGGCTGGATCTCGGATCTCCAGTCCACGGAGGAGTTGGCGCAGGGGTGCGCCACGTTGCGGCGATATCGGGAGGAGGCGGGCACGGCCGATCGGCCGTTCACCGTCGTCGGATCGGCGAACGATGCCGCCGACGTCGACGGCTACAAGCGGCTCGAGGCTGCCGGCGTCGACGTGCTGCTCACGTGGCCGTGGATCTTCTACACGGGCTTCAAGTCCGACGAGCAACAGCGCATCGACGGAATCCGTCGCTTCGCCGACGAGGTGATCTCGCAGTTCTCGCCGCGTGAGCCTTCGGTCTAGGTCGAGGTCGACAACGTCCGGAACACGTACTCCGCCATCGGCGTGCACTGCAGGGTCGAGGTCTCGGCGAACGTGGCCATGTGGTTGTTGACTCGGTCGATGTTCGTCTTCAACGTGGCGTTGTCGCCGCCGCTGCCGAAGAACCGATGAAAGTCGAGCATGTCTTCGAATGCCGGCGTCGCCTCGTACACGTATGACCTGATGGCCGGCGGGGCCGGCGCCATCGCCGACTCGGTCACCGGGCGCACGACGGCGTTGCGCACGTACAGCCAGAGCGGATGGATCACGAAGCTGAGCGGCGTGTGCTCGCCGTGCCAGATGCGATAGAAGTCCTCGTCCGCCAAGCCGTCCTTCTTGTCGAACACCGTGGTGATGCTGATACCCGGACTGCGCTCGCCGTCGGGCCACGTACGGTTCTCGCCGTACCCGAGCGGGATCGACTCGGTCACGAGCCATCCATGGGTCTCGACCGCCGGCGTGTTCGAGATGATCGCCTCGGCCTCCGCCCGCTCGTCGAGCGAGTCGAGCCAGATGGACACAGAACCGCACAACAAGTTGCCGGACCCGGGTTGCGCGCCCACTCGCAGGATCGCACCCCTCGGCTCCTCCACCAGCACTCGCACACCGTGCGCGTGTGTGTCGAGCAACGCCGGACCGACCTCGTCCACCAACGCGCGCTCGACTGGCTCGAGCTCCTGGTCGGCCGCCCGCCAGATCCCGTAACAGAGCTTCTCCACGGCTGCGAAACGTAGCGGCCGTCATGGTCGGGACCGTGCTCGCGTCGTGTGCGTGTCCGTGTCCGCCGTGGTGCGCCGTGTTGTTCTGGGTCGACCGAGCCACGGGCGACGTGGCTACGTCGACCCAGATCCGGCCATGCTTGCTTCTGTGTCGACTCGGCTACCGCCAGCCGTCGCTCAGTCGACAATGTGCAGAACCGGGGGCGGTTTGGGGGCTCGACCGAGGCTGGGGGGCGGTGCGGGCTGGGGGCTACACGGAGGCGCCGCGAGCGCGAAGCAGTCGCACGATCTCGTCTTGTTCGGCCTTCGCCTCGAGTGATCCGCTCCCACCGCGGCCGGTCGTCCAGGTGGCGAGCTGCGCCGGGGTCGAGCCCTTCTTGTTCTTGCGCCGGAGATCGGCACCACCGTCGAGGAGCGCGCTCACCGCATCCGCACAACGATTGCGCACGGCCCGATGCAACGGCGTGACACCTCCCTTGTCGACCGCGTTCGGATCTGCGCCCGCGTCGAGCAGACACACGACGGTCTCGCGCTGCGCCTGCGGGTTCCACGTGGCCGAACCGGGCACGCCGTCCACGGCGTAGTGAAGCGGCTGCGCGCCGCGACGATTCTGCGCCGCCACATCGGCACCGGCGACGAGCAAGGTACGAACCATGTCGGGATGGAACGAGGCCGCGGCCATGTGCAAGGCGGTGTCCCCCGCGTACTGGTAATGCATGATCGCTTCGAACCAGAAGTCCTTCGCTTCCCCCGCGGACGCGCCGCGCTGCGCATGGGCGAGCACCGAGTCCGGTGAGGAGTCCACCAAGCGCGACACCAGCGGCGCATCACCGCCGACGATCGCCCGGATCAACTCCTCGAGGCTCGCCTCGGTCATCTGCCGATTCTCGCGTCAGTGCGACGACGTGACGACCAGGCGCTCCCGCGCTCGATGGCGCAGGTAGAGCCCGAGGTAGGACACCACCACCGCGGCGCCGATCAGGAGTTGCACGGCCGCGTCGTGACCGTGCGGGTAGACCCGGCCGGTCAGGTAGTGGTCGACGAACCCCTCGCGGTACTTCGACTCGCCCGCTCGCCCGCGTAGCCAGTTCTCCCACGAGGTCAACGGGCAGTCGAAGCCGGCGGTGACGCTCACGAGCCCGACCACGACCGCGGCCACGTGCACCGGCAGCAACCGCGGCCATCGCCACGCCAGAAAACCACCGACCGGGATGAACACGAGGTACACGACGTGGACGGCGACGACGACATCGGCGGCAAGCCGATCGAGCACGCTCGCACGGTAGCCAGCGCCGCTCATGTACGTCGTCGACCAAGACAGTCGAGCAGCCGTCGCCGTCAGCGACCTTCGAAGGCCGCCTTGCCCGGACCGTGTTCGAGGAATGACGCCACACCGATCCGAGCGTCGTCGGTCGCGAACACATCGACGAACAATCGGTGCTCGAGGTCGACGCCGTCGCCCAACGAACCATCGAGCCCTCGGTCGATGGCTCGCTTCGCCATCCCGTGCGCGACGACTGGACCGGACGCGAACTCTGCCGCTCGCGCCATCGCTCGCTCGAACAACTCGTCTGGCTCGACGACTTCGTCGACCAGGCCGATCCGTAGCGCCTCGTCGGCCGTGACCTGGCGGCCGGTGAGGATCATGTCCTTCGCGCGCGCGGTACCGACGAGCCGGGGAAGCCGCTGCGTTCCGCCGCCTCCGGGAATGATGCCGAGCAGGATCTCAGGCTGACCGAACCGCGCTCGAGTCGACGCGATGCGGAAGTCACATGCGAGTGCGAGCTCGCAGCCACCACCGAGCGCGTAGCCGCCGACCGCCGCGACCGTGGCCCGCGGGATGGCGGCGACCGCGTTGAGCGCTCGCACGAACAGACCGCCGATGCGTTCGGCCTCGCCTGGTCCACCGAACTCACTGATGTCCGCGCCGGCCGCGAAGACCTTCTCGCCGCCGGTGACGACAACCGCGCCCGCCGGTTGTTCCGTCAGCGAGATCGCCGCCGACTCGAGTTGGGTGAGGAGCTCACTCGACAGCGCGTTGACCTTGGGGTTGTCGAGCCGAAGCACCGCGACACCGTTGTCGTGCCGCTCGATCTGCACCAGCGTGCTCACGCCGACCGTCGCTTCATGATCAAGGGACCATAGCCAGCAGCTCGTCCGCCGCCGTCCACGGATCGACGTCGCGGGCGACGACGGCGTCGCACATCCGCGAGAAGTCCGCACCGTCGCGCAACGTGCGCACCTGCTGCACGACCCGCTCGCCCACGATCGACAGCAGCTCGTCGCGCACCCGCACTGCTCGCTTGCGTTCGAGGCGGCCGTCGCGGCACAACCACTCGCGATGCGCGTCGATCGCCGCGACGAGGTCATCGATGCCCTCGTCATCCGACGCGACCGTGAGGACGACAGGCGGCCGCCACCCGTCCTCGTCCACCGACGCGAGATCGAGCATGTGCTCGAGGTCGAGCCTGGCCTCGTCCGCGCCCGGGCGATCGGCCTTGTTGACGACGAACACGTCGGCGATCTCCAGCAGGCCCGCTTTCGCCGCTTGTACCGCGTCGCCCCAGCCCGGGTTCACCACGACGATCGTGGTGTCCGCCGCGCCGGCCACCTCGACCTCGACTTGGCCGACGCCGACGGTCTCGACGAGCACCCACCGGAACCCGACCGCGTCGAGCACTCGAACCGCCTCGGGTGTCGCCAGCGCGAGCCCGCCCAGGTGTCCGCGCGTCGCCATCGACCGGATGTACACGCCGGCGTCGAGCGCGTGATCCTGCATGCGCACCCGATCGCCGAGGATCGCCCCGCCACTGAACGGCGAAGTCGGATCGACGGCGAGCACCGCGACGTCGTCGCCCCCCGCCCGCCGGGCCGAGACGACGCGGGTGGTCAGGGTCGACTTGCCCGCGCCCGGGGCGCCGGTGAGCCCGACCGTGTACGCCGAACCGCCGAGCGGGAACGTGAGCCGTCCGACTTCGCGAGCGGGCTCACCACCGCGCTCGATCAGCGACAGCAGTCGAGCCAGCGCGGCGCGCGAACCGGAGCGGGCCGACTCGAAGAGGTCGGCGATCGGCGGATCGGCAGGGCGCGACAGAGGGCTGCGAACCTACAGGGCGAGAGGTGTTCCCTCGAACTGGTCGTCACCCTGGTTGAGGACCTCGGTCACGCCTTCGACCCGGTCCTTCAGGATCCGCTCGATGCCCGCCTTCAGGGTCACGGTGGAAGCCGGGCAGCTCACGCAGGCGCCCACCAACTCGACCGTGACGACCCCGGTCGACTCGTTCACGTCACGCAGGTGGATGTCGCCCCCGTCGGCCTGGATCGCCGGACGGATCGCCTCAATCGTCTGCTCGACCTTCTCTCGCACTGCGCCATCCTCGCATCGGGGCCTACGGCCTCTGAAACTGCCACCAACTCCGGGTCGCCGTGGGCCCTCCAGGGACCACGGTGAACCGACATTCGGCTGACACCGGAAACCAACGCGCCGGCTGCTACGACTTGTTCCCTGGTGGTGAGCGTCTACGCGCACGGCTTCGGAGGCGGCAACGGCCTCCCTGTCCCCCGATGGCTGCTCGCGTACGTCCTCGGCATCGTGATCGTGCTGGCCTTCGTGGTGCTGCGCTTCGTTCGCCCCCCGCCGCGCCGGGCGGCCGACGACGCAAACGCCACCACGAGGAGTCACGATCTGGCGCCGGTGGAGAACGGGATCTGGCCCAGATGGTTCGTCGTGACCCGCGGTATCGGCTTGTTCCTCCTCGTCGCCACCTTCATATCTGGCGCGATCGGCACCAACGACAGCGGCGCCAACATCGCCCCGGTGACTGTCATCGTCCTGTTCTTTCTCGGGATGCAACTGGTCTCGTTCGCCTTCGGTGACATCTTCTGGTGGTTCAATCCGTTCGACACGCTCGCCGCGGTGTTCTTCCGCGACGACGGGTCTCGCAACCGCCAGGCGCCCTCGTGGACGGCAGCGGCCTTCCTCGCGTCGTTCGTGTGGTTCGTGTTCGCCTATCCCGAGTTCTATCCACCCACTCCGCACGAGGTCGCGACTTTCCTCGCCGTGTACACGGTCGCGGTGGTGGCGTGTGCCGGCGTGTGGGGACGCTCGTGGGTCCGCAGGGGCGAAGGCTTCGGCGCCCTGTTCGGCGGACTCGCACAACTCGGACGCCGCCGCGAGTCCGGGCCCGAGCTCGCTCCGCTTCTCGTCGTGTACCTCGGTGGGATCTTGTTCGACGGGATGAGCCAGACCATGTGGTGGATCAAGATTCTCGGCTCCACCCGCGGCTGGGACGAGCGGGCGATCAACACCGTCGGCTTCATCTGGTCGATCGCGATCGTCGGCGTCGCATACATCGCGGCGACGCGCATCATCGCCACCATCACGCACACGCCGGCGTCCGAGACGGCGAGACGCTTCGCCCGCGTGATGCTCGCCATCGGTCTCGCGTTATCGGTCGCGCACTACCTGCCTGCCGTGCTGATCGACGTGCAGAACTTCTACGCGCTGCTCTCCGATCCGCTCGGGCGAGGCTGGAACGTCTTCGGCACGATCGACTACGCCATCGACCAACAGGTCCTGACGACCACGCAGATGGGACTCCTGCAGTCGGTCCTCCTCGGCCTCGGCTGCGTCGGCGCTGCGGTCATCGCCCACGATGCCGCGTTCGAGAACTACCGCGGCCGAGCCGCCGTACGAGCGACCTATCCGATCGCCACCCTCCTGATCGTCGGATCGGTTGGCGCGATCTGGCTACTCCTGGGATCCTGAGGGCAATGGTCTTCGCTCACCAGGGCGGATGGGACGAGATGCTCTTCGTGGCGCTCCCCATCGGCCTGTTCGCGTTCCTCCTCTACGTCGCCAACAAGAAGGCCCAGGCACAACTCGAAGCCGATCGCTCGGAAGAGGACGCGAAGAACTCCACGACCGACGATCCTGCGTAGACCTCGGTGACACGGCAGACACGCCGCGAGCGCGCGCTCGATCTCCTCGCATCGAACGATCGCGTCAGCCCTCTTGCAGAACGTGTCGGCGCGCGAGCCCTGTCTGACCAGATCGATCGAATGGTGTATGACGGTGACGTCGTTGCCGTGCAGCTCCCACTGCGTCCATCCGACGTTCGCAGCAAACGCATCAAGATGTTCCGTCAACACGGGACCGACCAGATCGCTCGTGCATTCCACGACGGCGGTTGGAGAGGGTACGAGCACCCGGTACCGACAATGTTCCGCGGCTGTGTCGATCGTTCCACCGGGTTGGTCTTCGACGTCGGAGCGAACACGGGCGTGTACGCACTGGTTGCTGCCGCGACAGGTCGCACCGTTCATGCACTCGAGCCAAGTCGCGACATCGCGGCCCTTCTTCGGGCGAACGTCCGGCTGAACCGTCAGGAAGGTCGAATCACGGTCGTCGAAGTCGCGGCATCCGATCGCGATGGCCGTGCGCAGCTCTTCATTCCCCCGCCAACGACGAACACGATCGAAACCAGCGCGTCGCTGGACCCTGCCTTCCTCACCGACGGAGTCGAAGATCCGTCGTACAAGAGACGGCACGCCGCGTCATTGGACGTCACGACCACGACCCTCGACGTCTACTGGCGCCGTCTCGGATCGCCACCCGTCGGCATCGTGAAGATCGACGTGGAGGGACACGAGGCAGCCGTACTTGCGGGCGCCACGGAGCTCACGAAGTCCTGCCAACCGGTGATCTTCCTCGAGGTCCTGCGCGACGCGGGACGGATCAACGACTTCAAGGAGCGTTTCGACTACGTCGACGTTCGCCTCAGTGCCGTCGAGGCGGTGTTCGGGGACGTTGTCAAGTACGACCCTCTCGGTTGGAATCACATTCTGATCCCGATCGAGTGGATCGAAGCCGTGAAGCACATGGTGCGCTCGTCCGACCTGATCCTGACCGTGCCGACCTGACTGGGCAGCACCGCGACTAGCGGAGGCCTCGCCGCACGTCGGCACCGAGCGCGGCGAGCTTCTCGACGAAGCCCTCGTAACCGCGCCCGACGTGCTCGGCTCCGTGGACGACCGTCTCACCGTCCGCGCGAAGGCCGGCGATCACGAGCGCGGCGCCGGCGCGGATGTCCGGTGCCCGCACCGGTGCGCCCGAGAGTTGCTCGACTCCTCGCACCACGACGTGGTGCGCGTCCGTCCGCATGTCCGCACCCATGCGCACCAGTTCGTCGACGTAGCGGAACCGGCCACTGAAGATGTTCTCGGTCACGATGCCGACACCGTCCGCCAGCGCGAGCAGCACGACGAAGAGCGGCTTGTAGTCGGTGGCGATGCCGGGATACGGCAACGTCGCCACGTCGGTCGAATGCAAGCGACCGGGTGCCATCGCCCACAACCCGTCCGCCGTCGGCGAGATCCGCATGCCCATCTCGCCGAGCTTGTCGATGAGCATGTCCATGTGGTCGGGACGCGCGCCTTCGATCGTGATCTCGCCTCCGGCCACACCGAGCGCGGCGAGAAACGTCGCCGCTTCGATGCGATCGGGGATCACCGTGTGATCGACGGCTGACAGCGTCTCGACGCCCTCGACCACGATGGTCGACGAGCCGGCGCCGAGGACGTGCGCGCCCATGCGGTTGAGGAACGACGCGAGATCCGCGATCTCGGGCTCGCGTGCCGCATTGTCGATGACGGTCGTTCCCTTGGCAAGGACCGCGGCCATCAGTGCATTCTCCGTGGCGCCCATGCTCGGGAACTCGAGCAGGATCCGCGCGCCCGTCAACGTGTCGGCCCGCGCTTCGATGAAGCCGTGGGCGAACTCGAAGCTGGCCCCGAGTTGCTCGAGGCCCTTCAGGTGCATGTCGATCGGGCGGGGACCGAAGTCGTCGCCACCGGGCATCGCAACCCGCGCTCTCCCCAACCGAGCGAGCAGAGGACCGAGCACGACGATCGACGCCCGCATCCGTTCGACGAGCTCGTAGGGCGCCTCGGGGACTATCTCGGCGGGCCGGTCGATGGTGAGCTCATGGGCGCCGGTGCGGGTAACCGTCATCCCCATCGACGCCAGGAGATCGCTCATGCACTCGACGTCGGCGATGGCCGGCACGTTGCGGAGCACGAACCGGCCCTCGGCCAGCGCGGTCGCCGCCATCAGCTTGAGCACCGAGTTCTTGGCGCCGCCGATCTTGACGCTGCCGGACAGATGTCCCGACCGGCGCACGACGATCGGCTCCATGCACCACTATCGCGCCGTGCTCGTGAGCGCGGTCCACCCCCGCGATGCCCTGGACGAGCTACGCGCGCCCCGCACCGACGTGGTCATCGAGCGCGCGGCGGGCGGGGACCACTTCGTCTCGGCCCGAGGTCCGTTCAAGCAGTACGAGCGCCGGCTCGAAGTGGGCGACGACTCGGTCACGGAGACGACGCAGTTCCGGCTGTCGATCCCGTTCTGGTGGTTCCTCTTCGTAGGGCCGTACCGGGCCGCGTTCCGGCGTCCGGTGGACCGGCGTGCACATCGTCCGTGGTGGGCGCCCCCGGATCCGCTCGACGCGCGCGCCGCGTCAGTGCTCGGGCTGTTGTGTCTGCTCTCGCTCGTGGACGGTTACGTCGGCACGCTGCTCACGCAGACGGTCACGTACGTGGCCGCGGAATTCGGCGCGTCGCGCGGTGATCAAGGGACCGTGCTCGCCATCGTGCGCGCCGGCGCGCTGATCGCGCTCGCGGCCGGTGTGCTCGCCGATCGCCACGGGCGCCGTTGGCCGATGATTGCGTGCGGGGCGGCGGCCTGCGTGTTCGCTTCGCTCGGTGCGCTCGCGCCGAACCTCGCGGTTCTCACCGCTACGCAACTGGCGGCAATCGGAGCCGGTAGCGCGCTCGGCGTGCTCATCGCGGTTGTGTCGGCCGAGGAAGTGCCGCGCGGGTCACGCGCGTACGCATTCAGCTTGATCGTCATGTCGGCCGCGCTCGGTGCCGGCATGTGCGTCTGGGTGTTGCCGCTGGCCGACACCGGAACCCGCGGCTGGCGATGGATCTACGTGATCGCGCTCCTCGGTCTCGCCCTCGTGGCCATCGTCGGCCGCCATCTTCCCGAGAGCAGACGGTTCGAGCGCCTTCCCGCCACGGAGCCGTCGCCGCAAACGCGAACGGCGGGACATCAACGACGCCTGTGGCTCCTCGCCAGCGCGGGCTTCCTCGTCGCCGTCTTCGCGGCGCCGGCGTTCCAGTTCCAGAACGACTTCCTGCGCGAGGACCGCGGGTTCTCCGCGGCGCGCATCACCCTGTTCACGTTGCTGACGAGCACACCGGCCGCCATCGGCATCGTGGCCGGGGGTCGCTTGGCGGACGTGCGGGGCCGGCGCATCGTCGGTGCGATCGGTTTGGCGGGCGGCACCATCGCGACCGTCCTCATGTTCGCTGTTGCGGGATGGCCCATGTGGGCGTGGTCGGTCATCGGTGGGATCGTCGGAGGGCTCACCGTCCCCGCCCTCGGCGTCTACCGCCCCGAGTTGTTCCCGACCCGATTGCGGGGCAAGGCCGCGGGCCTGCTCGAGCTGATCGGCGTCTGCGGCAGCGCCGCCGGGCTGATCTTCGTCGGGCACGTGGCCGATCGATGGGGCAGCTTCGCCGGACCGATCGCGATCACCGGCATCGCGGCACTCGCGGTTGCCGTGCTCGTGCTCGTCGCCTTCCCCGAGACCGCGCAACGCTCACTCGAAGAGTTGAACCCGGAGGACGCCGTCGACGGTCCCGACGACGGCGACGGCGACGACGACTCCGTCAGCGCAGCGTCGCCAGCCAGTCCCTGACCGTCGCCGCGACGAAGTCGTCGTGGCGCTTGAAGTCGTGGCCGCCGCCCTCGATCCACACGTGCGTCACCGGGCCCGGGAGCAGCTTGGTGTGATGCTCGAGCTCTTCGGGCGATCCGAACGGGTCCTTCGTACCGCTGACGAACAGGCACGGCACCTCGAGATCGGGGAAGTGGTCGACGCGGAGGTTGTCGTGCTTGCCCGGTGGATGGAGCGGATAGCTGATGAGGACGAGTGCCCGCGCCGCCAGTCCCTCGGCGACCGCGAGCGAGCACATGCGTCCGCCCATCGACCGACCACCGAGCGCGAGTGCACCCGGCCTGATGCGGGTGTTGGCGACGAGTACGGCCGCTTCCTCGCGCACGCAGGCAATGAGCTTCGGCGCGCGATCAGGGGCACGCCGTCCTTCCTTGCGATAGGGGAAGTCGACGCGAGCAACGGGCATCGGCGCCACCGCCGACTCGATGGCTCGCAGCGCGGCGTGATTGCTGTCACTCCCTGCGCCCGGAGTGAGCAGGAGCGCGCCGACCTTCACGCGCCCGTCATCCGATGAGGATCCGGCGCGCTTCGGTGAGCTCCGCGATCCGCTCGGCGGCGACCGCGGAGTCGGCGCCGTGGTCCGGGTGCGCGTCGCGCAGCAGGCGACGGAACCGCTTCTGGATCTCCTTCTTTGGCGCGTCGGCGCCGGCGGGCAGCCCGAGCAGGTCGAGCGCCCATTCGGTCGGATCGAGGTACGCCGCCGCGGACCACGCCGCGGAACCGTGACGTCCGGACAGATGGGTGATGAGCGACGGCCCGATCTCGCCGCGCCAGCGCAAGCCCTTGCGCAACACGTCGATTGCCCGCGGGCGCATCGACAGCGGCAGCTGCCCAGCCGCATAGGTCGCGGCGAGGGTCATCTGCAACGGCGAACCGTGGCCGTCGAAGTCGAACTCGAGTTTTTCGCCCCCGCCGAGCAGGCGGCCGACCGTTCGACCCAAGCCGTGCGTGTCGGTCTGGAACCGGTTGCGGATGCGGGGTTGCACGATGTGCTGGCCGTGCTCGAGCTGGGCCATGAGCACGAGCAGGGCATCGATGTCGTCGGCGTCGAGCTCGTCGGCGCCGACCGCGACGATGCCGCCGAGCAGCAGGGGCCCGAACCCGGGCGGCGGATCGACGGGTAGCACTCGATGCCCGAGCGCGATGCGACGGGTCGGCGAGTACACGCGGCTGTGGAAGACCTCGAGTTCCGCCAGGATCACTGCGCTGACGTTACCGGGGTCCCGCGCGAGGGCTCTAGTGCCATGACCACAGCACTAGACGAAGTTTCTGAGCGTTGATCGCAGCGCGGTCGCCTGCTCGATGACAGCGTCGTCGTCGACCTCGCCTTCGAGGGACGACTGCAGCTTCTTCACTTGCCCGAGCAGGTCGTTCCACACCGCGGGCGCGAAGCCGTACGGCAACGGGAGGGTCGTCGCCATCCGCGACGCGTCGACCAGCGACAGGACGCCCTCGTGATCGAGCGGATCGTGCATGAGCCGGTCGGCGGCGACGAAGAGCTCCGACAGCACGTCTTGCGGATCGATTCCGTCGGCGGCGAGCGCCTTTTCGGCCTCGATCTCCGCGTTGTCGTCGACGGCAACCTGGTCCGGGTACTCGATGGCGTCGATGATCGCGTCGACGCGCTCCTCGTCATGGTCGAGCACGACCAGCTCACCGTTCTCGTCCCATGCATGCTCGATGCCCGCGCCGTCGAGTGCCTGGGCGACCTCGCTACGACGCTCGTCGTCCCAGTCGGCCAAGTCGTACGACACCTGCTCGGCTCCGCTGTCGAGGAACGCATCGCGATCGGCCTCGTCGATGAGGCGGTCGGCGTCCTCCTCGTCCTCTTCTCTCACGACCAGCGAGGAGCCGTCCCATGCGTGCGGGATGCCGTTCTGCGCGAACGCCTCGTCGATGGCCAACCGCTGGATCGCCTCGAGCTCGTCGAACTCGTACGCGACCTGCTCGTCGTCGGCCGTGCCGAGCTCGTCGAGAGTGAGGGGGCGCCGCTCCGTCAGTGGGACCATGCAGTCCGCGCACTCCAGCACGCCTTCGACGTACTCCGCCCCACACAGCACGCACCATCGGCTCACGGTCGGACACCCTTGCACGTCACGGCCCGTGACGCAGCACGTTCCGTCTGAGGAAGGACTCGATGCGCTCGAGCTCGTCGATCATCGTCTCCGCCCGCAGCCAGCCGTGTCCCTCACCCTCGTAGAAGTGCAGCTCGACCGTGCGGCCGAGCGCTTGGAGACGTTCCGCGATCGAGCGCGACTGTGCGGGAGGTACAACCTCGTCCGCGTCGCCTTGCAGGATCAGCAACGGCGCCGTGATGCGTTCGGCAACGTGCACCGGTGATCGGTCGCGATACGCGCCGGCAGCAGCGGGCAGCTCGCCCACGATCGATTGCAGGTAATGGGCCTCGAAGCGATGCGTGGTCTCGTTCAGGTCGAACAAGTCAGCGACACCGAAGAGGTCGATGCCCGCGGCGCACAGGTCCGGGTGGTGCGCGAGCAGGTTGAGGACCGTGAACCCGCCCGCCGAACCACCCATCGGCACCATGCGCGTCGCGTCACCCCAGCCGCGCGCCGCAGCCTCACGCATGCCCGCCGCGGTGTCCGCGACGTCGATCTCGCCCCAACCCGCCGTCATCGCTTGCGTGTACGCGCGTCCGTGGCCGGTGGAGCCGCGATGGTCCGGCAACAGCACGCCCCAACCGCGGTCGAGGAAGAACGGAAGGCGGTTGTTCCATGTCACTTGGGACTGCGACGTCGGGCCGCCGTGAATCCACACGATCAGGGGCGGCGGCTTCGCGGCCTCGGGCCCGCCCATGGGACGGAACAGGCGGCCGTGGATCGTGACGCCGTCGTCCGCGGTCCACGTCACCGCTTCGGGCTCGGAAAGATCGAGCGACTCGAACCCGCCGAGCGGCCCACGCGCCAGGGTGGTGCGCGTCGAGGCGCCGTCATCGAGGACGACGATCTGGGTCGGTGTACGCGCACCCGAGCGGATGGCGACGATGCGATCCCGGCGCCACGACAGCGCGCCGTGCGTCGCCTTGCCGAGCACGGTGACCTTGCCGGTCGTGACGTCGACGCGACAAAGCGAGCCGAACCCGAGATCGTTGCGGACGAACACGATCGCCGCGCCGTCCGGTGACCATGCGTACGACCGCTGACCCAGCCCCCACGACGGGTCGCCGTGCTCGATCGGTTCGTCCACCAGAGGCTTGGCGTCGCTGCCGTCCGCGGCGGCCACCCAGAGGTTGAGCCAGCCCGTCTCGTCGGACAAGAAGGCGAGGCGGGCGCCGTCAGGCGAGAAGCGCGGCTGCTGCACGCTGATACCGCTGCCGCCGGCGACGACCGCCGGCTTGCTCGCAGGGTCCGCGACCCGCACCACGATGCGACCTTCGTCCCATGGCATGGCAGGGATGTCCCACTCGTGCCACACCACGCGCGTGCTGTCCGGCGACCACGCGGGGTCGAAGCAGAAGTCGGCCTCGTGCGACAGCAACACCGGCCACGCGCTGCCGTCGATCGGCGCGACTGCGACATGTTGCTGGTTGACGACGAACACGACGCTGGCGCCGTCCGGGCTCACCGCCGGTGCCGCGCAACCACCCGCCGGTTGCTTCGTCACGATCTGACGAGGTGCGCCTCCGCGTGCGGGCACCGACCACAAGCCGCCGTCGACCGCCGCGAACACGAGCGACTCGCCGTCCGGCGCCCAGTCGAACGCACCACCGCCATACGACGCGACCGGGCGCGGTGGTGGGTCGCTGGTGACGGTGAGCTCGGCGCCGCCACCGGCAGGGACGATGACGAGCTGGCCGCGGCCCGCCACGTTGGCCACGAACGCAACCGACTCCGCGTCGGGTGACAGCCGCGGCTCGGCCAGAACCCGACCGTGCGCGCACATCGCCGCGCTGACTCGCGGCGCGGCCTTCGAACCTGTCAAAGAACCGGCTTCTCGACGTAGCGGCCGAACACCTCGGCCAGCGCGTTCATGATCTCGCCCTCGGTCGCGTACGCCCGAACGGCATCGATCAGCACCGGCATGAGATTGGCCTCGGCGTCGGCCGCTTCCTCACGCACGCGATCGAGCTCACGCGCCACCGCATCACTGTCTCGATCCGCGCGCACCGCCTGCACTCGCTTGATCTGCTGCTGTTCCTGCTCGTGCGTGATCTGGAGGATGTCGAGCCTGTCGACGTCGTTGCCGTCGGTGAAGCGGTTGACGCCGACCACGATGCGCTCGCCATTGTTGACGTTGCGTTCGAACTGGTACGCCGCTTCCGCGATCGAACGCTGGAACCAACCGTTGTCGATGCCCTCGTAAACCCCTTGCAGCATCGATCCGTGACCGAGATCGTCGAGGTGAGAGAACATCGCTTCCGCCGCCCGTTCGATCTCGTCCGTCAGCGACTCGACGTACCACGAGCCGCCCAGCGGGTCGGCCACGTTGGCCACGCCGGTCTCGTACGCGATGACCTGTTGAGTGCGCAACGCGATCCGCGCCGTTCTCTCGGTGGGTAGTGCGAGCGCCTCGTCCATCGAGTTCGTGTGCAGCGACTGCGTCCCACCGAGCACGCCCGCCAACGCTTCGATCGCGGTTCGAGCAATGTTGACGTCGGGTTGTTGCGCGGTCAGCGAAACGCCGGCGGTCTGCGTGTGGAACCGCAATTGCATCGACCGCTCGGATCTTGCGCCATAGCGATCCCGCATCCATCGCGCCCAGATACGCCGCGCGGCCCGGTACTTCGCGATCTCTTCGAAGAAATCCAGATGGGCGTTGAAGAAGAAGGACAGCCGCGGCGCGAATGCGTCCACGTCGAGACCGGCCTCGAGTGCGAGCTCTACGTACGCGAACCCGTCCGCCAGAGTGAATGCCAGCTCTTGCGCGGCGGTCGAACCCGCTTCGCGGATGTGGTAGCCGGAGATCGAGATCGGATGCCAGCGCGGCAGCTCCGTCGCGCAGAACGCAACCGTGTCGCGCACCAGTCGCATCGACGGCTTCGGCGGGAACACGAACTCCTTCTGCGCGTGGAACTCCTTGAGGATGTCGTTCTGCAACGTGCCGCCGAGCCGCGCCCGATCGACGCCGTTCTTCTCCGCGACCGCGACGTACATGGCGAAGATCACCGCGGCGGGCGAGTTGATCGTCATCGAGGTCGTGACCGAGCCCAGGTCGATGCCGGCGAAGAGGTCCTCCATGTCGGCGAGCGTGTCGACCGCGACTCCGCACTTGCCGACCTCACCTTCACTTGCGGGATCGTCGGAGTCGCGCCCGAGCAACGTCGGAAGGTCGAACGCGGTCGACAACCCGTCGCCGCCCGCGCGCAGGATCTCGTGGAAGCGTCCGTTCGTGTCGTGCGGCGTGCCGAAGCCGGCGAACATCCGCATGGTCCACAACTTCGACCGGTACATCGACGCGTACGGACCACGCGTGTACGGGTACGCACCCGGGAACTCGCCGTCATCGGGCCCGTAGACGGCGTCGACCGGCTCGCCTGACAGGGTCGTGAACTCGTCGGTACGTCGCGGCGCGGCATCGAATGCGGTGCGCCAGTCGTCTCTCGCCGTCATGGCTCCAGTATCGCCCGAAGTACTCTCGCCGCCATGACCGACCGGCAGATACCTGACCGCAACTTCGCGCTCGAGCTGGTGCGGGTCACCGAGGCGGCTGCCCTCGCGGCATCGCGCTGGATGGGCCGCGGCGACAAGAACGGCGCCGACGGTGCCGCCGTCGAGGCGATGCGGGTCGTGCTCCAGACCGTGCCGATGGACGGCATCGTCGTGATCGGCGAGGGTGAGAAGGACGAAGCGCCGATGCTCTACAACGGCGAGCGCATCGGCGACGGCAGCCCGCCGCAGACCGACATCGCCGTCGATCCCGTCGAGGGCACGACGCTCACCTCGCTCGGCCGCGGCAACGCCATCTCCGTCATCGCCATGAGCGAGCGGGGCACGATGTTCGACCCAGGGCCGTGCGTGTACATGGAGAAGGTCGCAGTCGGCCCCGAGTGCATCGGTGCCGTCGACATAACCGCGACACCGACGGAGAATCTGCACGCGGTGGCGAAGGCGAAGGGCGAGTCCGTACGCGATGTCACCGCGGTCATCCTCGATCGCGAGCGCCACGCCGATCTCATCACCGAGGTGCGTGCCGCCGGTGCACGCGTCCGCCTCATCCAGGATGGTGACGTGATCGGCGCGGTGTCGACGGCATGGCCGGACACGGGTGCGGACATCCTGTTCGGCATCGGTGGCACGCCGGAAGGCGTCATCGCCGCGGCCGGGATGAAGTGCATGGGCGGCGAGATCCAAGGACGCCTCTGGCCCCGCAACGACGACGAGCGCGACGCCGCCATCAAAGCGGGTTACAACCTCGATCGCGTGCTCACCACCGACGATCTCGTCTCCGGCGACAACTGCTTCTTCGCCGTCACCGGCATCACTGACGGCGAGGTGCTGAAGGGCGTGCACTACGACTCACGGGGCGCGACCACCCAGTCACTCGTGACCCGCTCGAAGTCCGGCACCGTGCGTCTCGTCAACGCCCGCCACCAGCTCGTCAAGCTGAACCGCTACTCCTCCGTCGAGTTCGGCTGACCCCACACAACAACCGAATGTTGGTTCCATTGTGGGGCCATGGCCCCACAATGGACCCGGAGTTCGCGTCCGGAGGCGCCACGCGGCGTCAGGTCAGCGAGCGAGGAGGCCGCGGCGGCGGCGGATGGTCCGCTCGAGGCCGGCGAAGAAGACCGCGTCGACCACGATGCCGACCGTGAGGATCACGACCATTGACGCCATCAACGCAGGGGCGTCGCTGAAGTCCCGGGCGTTCTGCATCAGCACGCCGATGGATTGGTGGCCGGCGATGATCACGATGAGCTCGCCTGCCATCAAGCTGCGCCAGGCAAAGGCCCACCCCTGCTTCATGCCGCCGACGAATCCCGGCAGCGCGGCCGGCAGGATCACACGCCGGTAGAGCGTGAGTCCGCGGGCACCGAGCACGCGGCCGGCGCGGAGGTACAGCGGCGGGATCTGGTCGATGCCGCTCAGTAGTCCGTTGGCGATGGACGGCGCGGCACCGAGGACGACCACGAACAGGATCGCCGCTTCGGAGCGCTTGAACAGCAGCAGCGCGAGCGGGAACCACGCCACGGACGGCATGGTCTGCAAGCCGGTGATGAACGAACCGAAGGCGGACCGCACGATCTTGCTGCTGGCGACGATCGATCCCACGGCGACGCCGATCACAATGGCGATCGCGTAGCCGCGGGCGGCCCGTCCCAGGGTCAGCCACAACGCACGCTGCAAGCGACCGTCCGCAATCTCGTCCCGCAACTCGCCTGCGACCTTGGCCGGGCCGGGCAGCACGTACTCGGGCTTCCAGCCGGACCAGACGACGAGCTGCCACAGCCCGAGCGCGATGGCGACCGCGGCGACCTTCGGCCAGGTCGCGCTCCAGATCCGATGCGTGCGGCTGACCCGATTGCGGTCGGCGAGCTCGAGCGCATCGAGTCCGGCCAGCTCCTCGGTCAGCCCTTCGCGGGGTGCCGTCTCAAGCATGGCGCCGAACCTCCTCGCGCAGCCGGTCGGTGACGCGCGCCGCCAGCCCTGAGACCTCGGGTGAATCGATGCGCCGCGGTCGGTCGTTGTCGACCACGAACTCGTCGACGACGCGCCCCGGGCGCGACGACAGCAACACCACTCGATCAGCGAGGCGCGCCGCCTCGCGCACGTTGTGCGTGACGAACAAGACCGTGAACGAACGGTCGGCCCACAGCCGTTCGAGCTCGTCGTGCAGCAAGTCGCGCGTCATTGCATCGAGTGCGCCGAACGGCTCGTCCATCAGCAACACGTCGGCGTCCTGCGCGAACGCGCGAGCGAGCGCGACGCGTTGACGCATGCCACCCGACAACTCGTGCGGACGCCGGTCGGCGAATCCTTCGAGATGCACGGAACGCAACAGCGACTCGGCGCGCGCCCGGCGGTCTCGACGCGACAACCGCGGCCCCGGACGCAGACGCAACGCGAGCTCGACGTTGCCGGCGACCGTGAGCCACGGGAACAGCGCCGCCTCCTGGAACATCAGCGCGGCGCGACCACCGACCGTCACGCTTCCCGCCGTCGGCTGATCGAGCCCGGCGACCAGGTTCAGCAGCGTCGTCTTGCCGCAGCCTGACGCGCCGACGAGGCAGACGAACTCGCCGCTACGCACGTCGAGACGAAGGCGATCGAGCGCGAGGACGGCGTTCGAGCCGGTTCCGAATGCCTTCGAGGCATCGCGTACGGAAACCGCGGCGAGCGGCTCGGGGGGCGCGACGGGCACGGTCGGGGGGACGGCCGTGCCCGTGTCACTGCGGCCCGTGTCATTGCGGCCCGTGTCGCTGCGAAGGTTCACAACCCCGGCACCGGCGCTTGGCCCTCACTTTGGAGGAACTGGTTGAGCTGGGTGAGGTCGTAGATCCCGCTGATGTTCGTGCTGTCGAGCAAACCCGCGTCCTTCGCATCCTGCGCGGACTTCTGCAGCGAGGATGCGATCGGATCGAGGGTGAAGGTCATGTTGGCGAACGCCGCCGACACCACCGAGTCCTTCAAGGGCTTGCCGGTGATCTTCGCAATGTCGTCGTTGGCGGCCTTCTGCGCGTCGGCGGGAGAGCTGTTGATGAACTTGATCGCCTGGTCCTCACCCGCGATCAAGTCCAAGACGGCATCCGGATGAGCCTGCAGGAACTTCGTCGCCACGACGAGATGAGTCGTGACGAACTGCCCGTTCGGCCACAGCGACTTCTCGTTGACGAGGACCTTGCCACCACTCTCCTGTTGCAGCCGGGTGAAGAACGGCTCGGGCACCCACGCCCCGTCGATGTCGCCAGACGCGAACTGGGTCAGCGTGTCAGCGTTGGCCTGCGGGATGACCGACACATCGCCGCCGCCGCTCGTGTCCGTACCGAGGCCGTTGGCCTTCAAGTACGCACGCAAGGCAACGTCCTGGGTGTTGCCCAACTGCGGGGTCGCGATCTTCTTGCCCTTCAGGTCCGCAGCCGAGTTGATGCCGGGCTTCACCACGAGTCCGGCGCCTCCGGACGTCGAGCCCGCGACGATGCGAATCGCCTGGCCATTCGACTTCTGGAAGGCGTTGATCGCGGGGTTCGGACCGATGAACGCAGCGTCGATCGAGTCGGCGAACAATGCGTCCACCGCGTCGGGTCCCGCGTTGAAGGTCGCGGTTTGGAGCGTGTTCGCGCCGAGGCTCTGCTGGAAGAAACCCTTCTCCACACCGACGAGCGCGGGTGCGTGCGTGATGTTCGGCAGGTAGCCCAGTCGTACCGTGACCGGCGCTCCCCCGCCTGATCCGCTGGAGCCCGCCGCGCTGGGCTTGTTGTCGCTACTGCTGCAGGCCGCGGCGGCGAGCAGCAGCACGACGCCGAGCGCGATGAACGCGCGGCGAATCGGCGTCGATGGGTGGGGGGTGGGCAACGGTCCTCCTCGTATGGGCACTGTGCTCTTGTCCACCATCTTGATGGACAAAGTGGAAGGCCGTCAACCACAAAGTTGATCGGAGAGGTCGAGATTTGGCTGCCGCGCTGCCGAAGAGCCCGTGGCCGGGCACCTGCGGCCAGGCGCCAGTAGGTTCCTCGCCGGTGCGACGGCCGGCGCTGGTGCTCGCGTTCGCGATCCTGCTCGCGGGGTGCGAAGTCCCCTCGCTCGGCATGCCGTCGCCCGTTTCGAAAGAGGGCAACGACATCTACTCCCTCTGGCGCGGCTTCATCGTCGCCAGCTTCGTGGTGGGGGGAATCGTCGTCGGGCTGATCCTGTACGCGGCCATCCGCTACCGGCGGCGCGACGACGAGGTGCCGAGTCAGAACGCGTACAACATTCCGATCGAGATCTTCTACACGGTGATGCCGATCGTGATCGTGGCCGGCCTGTTCGGGTTCACTGTCGCGACGCAGATGAAGGTCACGAACCCGGCGTCGTCCGGTCAGCCCGCGCTCGTCGTGAACGTGACCGGGTTCCAATGGGGATGGCGATTCGAGTTGCCCGAGCAACACGTGACCGTCGAGGGCGCGGGCGAGGTCACGACACCGGCGATCGATGTGCCCGTCGATCGTACGGTGCACTTCGTGTTGCGCACCGAGGATGTCAACCACGCGTTCTGGGTTCCGCAGTTCCTCGAGAAGCGCGACCTCATCCAGGGGATCGACAACTCCATCGACATCACACCGACCCAGGTCGGTGAGTACGGCGGCAAGTGCGCGGAGTTCTGCGGGCTCGACCACTGGCGAATGCAGTTCACCATCCGCGTCGTGACACAGGGCGACTTCGACGCGTGGGTCCGATCGCAACCGCAGTCGGGACGGTGACCGTGCTCCTCGCCCGAGCGCTCGTCACCACAGAGCGCGCCCTATGACGACCCTCGACGAACGCCCGATCGTCGTCGACGAGCCGGACGAACCCGAGCACCCGAACGCGCGCGGGCTGCTCGGCTTCCTCACCACGACGGATCACAAGCGCATCGGCGTCGCGTACATGGTGACCGCGTTCGTGTTCTTCCTCATCGGCGGCGCGCTCGCCGAGGTCATCCGCGTCCAGCTCTACAGCCCCGAGAACCACGTCGTCGACGAGAACACCTACAACCAGCTCTTCACGATGCACGGCAGCATCATGTTGTTCCTCTTCCTCGGGCCGTTCGCGTTCGGGCTCGCGAACTATCTCGTGCCGCTTCACATCGGCGCCCGCGACATGGCCTTCCCGCGGCTGAACGCGATGAGCTACTGGTTCTACCTCTTCGGCGGCATCACGATGGTCGGCAGCTTCTTCAGCGCCGACGGTGCCGCCGACTTCGGTTGGACCGGCTACGCACCGCTGTCCGAGATCACCCACTCGCCGACGCTCGGCGGTGACTTGTGGATCATGGCGCTCGTCCTCACCGGACTCTCCGGCGTCCTCACCGCGGTCAACATCGTCTCGACGGTCATCACGATGCGCGCCCCCGGCATGACGATGTTCCGCATGCCGGTGTTCACCTGGAACATGCTGGTGACGAGCGTGCTCGTGCTCATCGCCTTCCCGGTGCTCACCGCGGCAGCCGCGATGTTGTTCGCCGACCGTCATCTCGGTGCTCACATCTTCGACCCTGCCGGCGGAGGATCACCGATTCTGTGGCAGCACCTGTTCTGGTTCTTCGGGCATCCCGAGGTGTACATCCTCGCCTTGCCCTACTTCGGGGTGATCACCGAAGTCATCCCCGTGTTCTCGTGGCGGCCCGTGTTCGGATACGCAGGCATCGTGTTCGCCACGCTCGCCATCGGCAGCCTGTCCGTCGGGGTGTGGGGTCACCACATGTTCACCACCGGCGCCGCCCAGCTGTCGTACTTCGCGGGACTCTCGATGCTCATCGCGATACCGACAGGTGTGAAGTACTTCAACTGGATCGGGACCATGTGGGGCGGCCGAATCGTGTACCGCGTGCCGATGTTGTTCGCGCTCGCGTTCTTGTTGACGTTCCTCATCGGCGGCATCTCCGGCGTGACGCTCGCCTCGGCACCGATCGACTTCCAGGCACAGGACACGTACTACGTCGTCGCGCACATGCATTACGTGCTCTTCGGAGGATCCGTGTTCGCGCTCTACGCCGCCATCTACTACTGGTTCCCGAAGTTCACCGGACGATTTCTCGACGAGAAGCTCGGACTGGTTCACCTCGCGTTGACGTTCGTCGGCTTCCATCTCACGTTCCTCGTGCAGTTCGCGCTCGGCCTCGAAGGGATGCCGCGCCGCGTCGCCAGCTACCTGCCCGCCGACAACTTCACGACGCTCAATCGCATCTCGTCGGTCGGCGCGTTCCTGCTCGGAGCGTCGACCTTGCCGTTCCTGTGGAACGTGTGGCGATCCATCCGGCGCGGCGAGCCCGCGGGCGACGACTCGTGGGAGTCCGGCCAGACGCTCGAGTGGGCCACGTCCTCCCCGCCGCCACCCGAGAACTTCGACAAGCCACTCCCACCCATCCGCTCCAACCGTCCCGTTTGGGACCTCCATCACCCTGACTCCGGTGAACCCCGGGTCGCCGTGGCCCCCCGAGGCACCACGGCGCACCAACATTCGGTGCACGGCGAGGACGACGAAGAGGACGAGCCGTGAGCGCGTCCCTCAGCCCTGAGCAGCAGGCACGGGACGCGGCGGTGCCGTGGAGGACGTTCCTCGGCGTCGGCGTGTTCATCGCAGTGATCGCGGTCGTGTACTGGTTCTCGAGCTACGACTACGCCGGCTCGATCATGTTGCTGCTGGCGAGCGGACTGTCGTTCTTCAGCGCCACCTACCTGTGGCGGCAAGCACGTTCCTCACGATCGCCGGCGGCCGCCACCTCGACGGGCGAGATCGAGAAGCAGTACCTGCCGCATGCGAGCCTGTGGCCGTTCGGCATCGGGCTCGGCGCGTTCCTCACGTTCAACGGGCTCGTGGTCGGCCCGGGCTATGCCATCCCCGGCGCGATCGTGATCGGCGGATCGATCGCGGGCCTGGTGATGCAGTCGCGCCGGCGCGACTGACGGTCAGCCCGCAGGTTCCTTCTCGTTCTCCCGGTCCCCGTCCTTTGCCCCGTGGAGCAGTCGCG
>DASXPN010000037.1:0-13071 GCA_036493595.1 Acidimicrobiales bacterium
ACCGCGGCCGGGGGAGGCGGTGGCGTCGGGGCCGGAGCCGGTGTGGGCGGGGGAGGCGGCGGCGCGACCCGCACAGGCGGCGGGGCCGCTGCGGCCGGGCGCGGCTCGGGTCGCGGCGCGTCGGTCGCCGGCGGCGCAGGCGAGCGAGCAGCACAGCCGCACCCGCACCGAGCACGATCCGCTCCCTGACCCGCCGGCTTCGGAGCGTCGATCGCCGGTGGAGCACCACGTTGCCCGGTGGGCCGATCGCGACTCGGTCCACCATCCCGCTCGCGTCCGTGTCCCGCTCGAACGCGATGGGCACGACCATCCCGGCGATCCTGGCCTCGAACCGCAAGGGATCCGACTCGTCGACGGCGCGCAACTCGAGTCCGCGCCGGAGCTCGGGCAGCAGGGACAGCGAGCGGATCACGAGCCTGCGCTTCCGGGTTATCACTTGCGCCTCACCGCCGAACATCTCCCACACGCGAGCGTTGGTGAGGAACCCGGGCTCCGGGGCGTAGTGCCCGACGAGCTCTGACCAGATGTGCACGTTGTCGGCGACGTCTCGCGGTGGCGCGGCGGCGGCATCGGCCACGCCGAGCAAGGAGCGCAGCACCGATCGCGCCATCACCTGTGCGCCCACAGCCGAGGACGTGTTGACGAGCACGACGACGCCGATGCCGTCGTCGGGCGCGACCTCCAAACTCGACGCGAATCCCGGCACGTTGCCCCCGTGCCCTGCGACGCGATGCTCGTCGTCGTCCGCACCTACTCGATCGAGCCAGAACGTGAGACCCATGCCCGGGAAGCCGGGATGCACGCTGAACTGCGGCGACATCATCTCGGCCAACGTGTCGGCGCGAAGCACGTCGACATCGGTCTTCAGGCCGGCGCCGCCGTGCAGCAGCCACTCCGCGTAGATCGCCATGTCGGGAAGTGACGAGAGCACCGAACCGGGCGCGAGGATCGACAGGTCGTAATCCTTGATCGAGCTGAAGCGACCCAACATCCAGTGGTAACCAGTCGCGACGCGTCCGTCGGTCCGATCGGTGCGCGTGTACTCGGTGCTGTCCATGCCGAGCGGCGCGAACACGTGCTCGTGCATGTAGGCGCCGAACGGCTGCCCGCTGAGGTCCTCGACGAGTTGTCCGATCACCGCGAAACCGTGATTGGCGTAGGCCCACTTGGAGCCGGCAACGACATCCGGGCGCAACACGCCGCCGTAGATCGCGGCGAGATCAGCAGGCTCGGTGCGCGGCTTGCCCAATCCCCATGAGCTGCGGCGGCCGATGTCCGAGACCCGCGGCAGCTCCCCGATTCCCGCGGTATGGGTGAGCAGATGACGGAACGTGACGTCCGCTCCGCCCGCTGGAGGCTCGATCCGGAACGTGCGGAGGTGCTTGTTCACCGGGTCGTCGAGGTCGAACAGTCCCTGGTCACGGAGCTGCATCAGCCCGATCGACGTCATCGTCTTCGAGATCGAGGCGATCCTGAACACGGTGTTCGAGTCGATGGCTCGCCGCTGGAGTTGGTCGGCCACACCGATGTACTCGAGCTCGGCCGGCTCGCCTCTCCTCACGATGGCGACGGCCGCGCCGCCGAGACCGTGCTGTTTCATCGCGTCGATCACGCGCGCCCGCGTGTCGCTCATCCGACCATCTTGCCCCCGACCCGGTGCGGGCGCTCGTCCCACGGACGTGACGCCGGTCTCGTCAGCGCTGGGCGGCTCGGTTCCAGTGGACGATGTCGCTCACCCGTCCCGTGTCGACGTCGTAGAGAAGCCCGGCCATCGACACGATCGGTTCGAGGTAGGCCAGGTTGGTCAGCAATTCGATGTCGGACCGGAGCGAATCGCCGTGGTCTTCGATGGCGAGGAAGTCGAGGTCCGCGCCGGTGTGCTCACGCAGCCCTTCGTCCGTCACGCCAGTGAGCCCGCACTTGGTGTGCTGCATCACGGCCATGGCGTCGACGCCGAGCGCGTGCACCGCGAGGGCGAGACTGCGCAACACGTCCTCCGTCACACGCGCGCCTGCATTGCGGATCACCACCGCCTCCCCGGGCACCAGCCCGAGGACGGCCAGCACGTCGATGCGGGTGTCCATGCACGTCACCACGGCCAGGTGACGCGCCGGGCGCCCGTCGTCGAGCGGAGTGTGCGCCGATGAATAGGACGCGTTGGCGTGGATGAGCCGGTCGATCTCGGTCACACACTGTGAATAGCACGACGGAGTGCGGTCGCTGATCGCGAGACTCGCGTCGTGACACCTGGCGTCGAGTTGCGCCCGTCCCGGCCAGACGATCTCGACGCGATCGTCGAACTGTTCCGCGAGCCGGCGGTCGCACAGTGGTGGCCGCGCTATGACCGTGCCCGCATCGAGCGGGAGATGATCGTCGGGGACGACGAGAACACGACTGTCTACGTCATCGACGTCGATGGCGCAGTCGCCGGGGTCGTCCAGAGCTGGCAAGAACCCGACGACGAGTACCGCCGTGCCGGGATGGACATCGCGGTCGCGTCGAAGTGGCACGGCACCGGCGTCGCCGTCGCCGCGCTGCGCGCCGTCGCACGGCGTCTCGTCGAGGAGCTCGGCCATCATCACCTCACCATCGATCCGGCCGCGTCGAACGGGCGCGCCATCGCCTGCTACCGCAAGCTCGGCTACCGAGAGGTCGGCGTCCTGCGCCGCAACGAGCTCGGCGCCGACGGCACCTTCCACGACACGCTGCTGATGGACCTGGTGGCGGACGAGCTCGTCCTCGAGCCGCCGATCGCGGTCATCACCGCGACGTAGCCGGACAGACGGCGTCGAGAACGGGTCTCGCGCCGCCGCTACGGTGCCCGCCGATGAAGCGAGTCGAGCTGGCCATCGATGGTCCGATCGCCACGATCACCAACAACAATCCCGACAAGCACAACGCGTTCGACGACGAGATGGACGTCGAACTGTTCGAGATCCTCGGCGAGCTGCAACAGCGGCCCGACGTGCGGGCCGTGATCTGGCGGGGCGAGGGCAAGTCGTTCTCGTCCGGTCGCGACATCGGTTCGATCGGCACGATGCAGGTCGAGCTGTCACATCACGAATTGATGCGGCGCGGTCATCGCGGCATCCAGCAGCTGTGGCAGCTCGACGCGCCGGTGATCGTGGCGTGCAAGGGCTGGGTGATGGGCGGGTCGTTCCAGCGCGCGTTGCTGTGCGACATCCGCGTCGCGGCGGAGGGCACGCGCTTCCGCCTTCCGGAGCTGACGTATGGCGTCATTCCCGACACGGGTGGGGTAGCCGCGCTGTACGAGATGTGCGGCGCCGGTGTCGTCAGCGATCTCGTGTTGACGAGTCGCATCATGTCCGCCGAAGAGGCGTACTCGTTGGGGATCGTGAGCCGCGTCGTCCGACCGGACGAGCTCGACGCGACAGTGCTCGAGATGGCAACGCAGATCGCCGCGGCACCGAAGGTGAGTGTGAAGCTCGCTCGTGAAGTGATCCGGCACATGTCGGTGCCCGCGATTCGAGCGTCGATGAACGACGAGGTGATCTACCAGACGTTCATCAACAAGAGCGACGACTTCAACGAGCTACGGACGGCACGCGCCGAAGGTCGCGATCCGAAGTACACGGGCTCGTGAGCGAACCGATCGGGCTTCCCGCTCCCCCACCGGCGGGCGACACCGCGCTCAGACCGGGAACGTTCGCGGGGTCGGTGGTCTTCGTCACCGGTGGTGGCACAGGGTTGGGCAAGGCGATCGCGTCCGAGTTCGCTCGCCTCGGCGCGTCGATCGTGATCGCCAGCCGAAAGGATGAACATCTGGAGGCAGGTGTCGCCGCGATGGAGGCACTGGGCGCGCCGGTGCTGGCGACGGCGTGTGACATCCGTGATGCGGAGTCGATTGCGGCTGCATTCGATACCGCTGAGTCCGCGTTCGGCCTTCCTGATGTACTGGTCAACAACGCGGCCGCCAACTTCCCGGTGCCGTCCGAGGACATGTCACCGAACGCGTGGCGCACCGTCGTCGACATCACGCTCAACGGCACGTTCTTCTGCGCACGCGACTTTGCTCGACGGCATCTGCTCGCCGGCACTCCCGGATCGATCATCAACGTCGGTGCGTCGTACGCATGGACGGGCGGCCCCGGCTTCGCGCACTCGGCCGCGGCCAAAGCCGGCGTCAAGAACATGACCGAGTCGCTGGCGGTGGAGTGGAGCCCGTACGGGATCCAGGTGAACGGCCTGGTGCCCGGACTGTTCCCGCACGAGGACATGACCGCTGACATTCAAGGCAACCTCGGCCGCACCCACGACAAGGACGCGACGCAGCCGGCCCTGCGGGTCGGGCAGCGACAGGAGCTCGGCTGGGCGGCGACCTTCCTGGCCTCGCCCTACGGACGCTTCATCTCCGGCCACACCCTGGTCGTCGACGGCGCCAACTGGCAGCGCCGCTCACTCACCAACCCTCCGGTCGTGACAGTGCGCGAGCAGATGGGCAAGGGGCCTTTCGAGGGTTGACATCTTGTTCTCGGAAATGACGCGCCGTTCTCGTTGGCTGCTGCTACAATCGAACACATGTTCGGGCGGGCATCGCAACTGAGGCGCGACGTGGCCGCAATGGTGGCCGACCTCGTGCCCGATGCGATCCCACTCGATGCGGTGGTCCCGCTCTATGAGGAGCTGGATCGCATCGAACGGCTGGCATCGACCGCGAAGACACTGCTGGCGCGCCGGGTCGACGAGTCACGGCAGTGGGTGCGGTGCGGCTACGCGTCCGCCGCCGAGTACATGGCGGCGAAGAGCGGGTCATCGGTGAGCACGGCCAAGGCATCGCTGTCGGCGTCCGAGAAGCTGGCGGCGTTGCCAGTGGTCGAGGATGCAATGCGCGCCGGACGGTTGTCGAGCACGCAGGCGAACGTCATCGCGCACGCGGCCGCGGCCGCACCATCGCAGCAGTCGCGACTGGTCGACGAGGCGCAACGCGCCAGCCTGGTCGAGCTGAGGAACGAGTGCCTCCGCACGAAGGCGGGCGCCGACACGGATCGCGAAGCGACCCACGCGCGGATCACCCGTGAGCGGTGCGTGCGGACGTACACCGACGGTGAAGGAGCGTGGAACCTGCACGCGCGAGGGCCGGTCGACGCCGGTAGTCGGTTCGAAGCGCGCATGCGGGAGTTGATCGACGACGAGTTCAGCCGAGCCCGTGCTGAAGACCGGCACGAGCCGCGGGACGCGTACGCGTTCGACGCAGTCATCCGTATGGCGGACACGCGTGCGCATGAGCCCGTGCTCCCGAGCGAGGGTGATGCGAAGGGGGGCAATGCGAAGGCCCGCAACGCGAGAGCGCGCAACCTGACCTTGGTCCGGGTCGATCTCGAAGCGCTCCGCCGTGGCGACGTCGCCGACGACGAGTTGTGCGAGATCACGGGCCTCGGTCCGATACCGGTGTCGGTGGCCCGCGATCTGTTGGGCGAGTCCATCGTGACATTGGTCATCACCAAGGGCGTCGACGTCCTGCACGTGACCCATCTCGGGCGGGGCCCGTCCGCCGCGCAGCGGGTCGCGTTGTTGTGGCAACAGCCCTTGTGCTCGGTCGAGGGTTGTTCCCGCACCCGCGTCGAGATCGACCACCGAGAGGATTGGGCCCGCACGCATCACACCCGGCTGGACGAGTGCGACCCGCTCTGCAAGCACCATCACGACTGCAAGACCTACGTGGGTTGGTCGCTCGTCGAAGGCACGGGCAAGCGGCCGATGGTGCCGCCTGAAGATCCTCGCCATCCCCGGTACAGACCGCCGCCCTGATGTGTCGACGTCCGGCAACTCACGACACAGATCGGCGACTCACGACAGAGATCGGCGGCGCGCGTGGATGAACGACTCGCGGCCACCGTGCTGTCCGGTCGCGGGCGCGTCGCACGTGGCGATGACGTGCCAGCCGGATCGGGAGATCGCGGACGCCGCCTGGTCGGTGGCGGCGACGACGTCGGGGGCGGACGCGGCGACGCGGCCGCGTCGTAGCTCGAACGTCGGCTTCACCAGTGCAACAAGGTCGGCTCCCGCGTGGATGCGGACGCGTTCGAGTTGCGGCACCGCATCTGCCAGCGAGAGGTAGCTCACGTCGACGGTGATGACTTCGAGTGTGTCGCGTACGACGGTGGTGTCGAGCGCTCCGACGTTGTGTCCCTCGAGGTTCACGACCCGCGGGTCGGCCCGCAGTCGCCCGAGCAACTGTCCGACACCGGCATCGACCGCGTGGACACGGCGCGCTCCTCGAGCAAGCAACGCGATCGTGAATCCACCCGCGTTCGCACCGACGTCCATCGCCACACGACCGTCGACTCGCACGTCGAACTCGTCGAGCGCGTACGAGAGCTTGATGTCGCCGCGCAACCGGCGGGGCTCGACCACCCGTATGGACGCGTCCCGCCGCACGTGAGCATTGGGATTCATGAGGACGCGACCGTCGACCAGCACGCGTCCGTCCACAACCGCGGACGCATCGACATCGGGACGATCGCGGGCGAGCAGATCCGCGAGCGCGACGAAAGGCGCTCGACCTCCTTTGGGCACCGAGGACACACTCACCGCGACGATCGCCTCGGTCAAGCGATTGACGCCGCAGAGGGCTCAGCAGGCTCCCCGCACGACGGAACGCGATGACGCCGACTGTGACGCCGACGGGATGACGCCGACGCGCGGACCGCTCCGCGGGCGACAATGGCGGTGGTGAAGGATGATGAGGGCACGACGCCCATCGCGAGGCGCACCGTGCTGGGTGCGCTCGGCGTCGGCGTCGTCGGCATCCTGACGGGCGCCAAGGTGCAGCAGTTCACGTCGGATGCGCTCCTGCCGATCACGCTGCGCGACCCCACCGGACTCACCGCGCTGCTGCCCCTGGCGGGTCGATTTCGCATCTACTCGGTGACCGCGGAGCTGCCGTCGCGATCGCAAGCGGACTATCAGCTGCGCGTCGACGGATTGGTCGAGCGACCCTCGACGCTCTCGTACAGCGATATCCACGACCGACTGCCGCAGACCGGACTCACGCGTGACTTCCAGTGCGTGACGGGATGGCGCGTGCACCACGTGCCCTGGGTCGGCGTTCGACTCTCCGACGTCCTTGCTCCGGCAGGGGTGTTGCCGAATGCGACGCGGGTGATGTTCCACAGCTTCGACGGCGAGTACACCGAGAGCTTGAGCATGGATCAAGCGATGCGGCCCGACGTGCTCGTCGCCCACACGATGCAGGGCAAGCCGGTCAGCCGTGAGCACGGCGGCCCTGTGCGCATGTACGTGGCGCCGATGTACGGCTACAAGTCGTGCAAGTGGCTCGAACGCATCGAGCTCGTCGACCATCTGGTCGACGACGGCGGCTACTGGGAGTCACGCGGCTACGACCTCGATGGCTGGGTGGGCGCGAGCAACGGCGGCCACGACGAGCCCACCTCATGACGACAGAGGCCGACGGGCTCAGCGTCGACGAGCCCAGTGCCGACGAGCGCCGTCCTTACGAGCCCAGTGCCGACCAGCGCAGTGCCGACGGCGTGCTCGTGCGTTTCGACGCGCTCACGCGGATCGTGCACTGGACGACGACGGTCCTGGGGAGTGTCGTGCTCTTGACCGGCACCATCCTGTACGTCGATGAGCTCTCGACGAAGATCGGCCGGCGCGAGCTGCTGAAGACCCTCCACGTCTGGTGCAGCTGGCTGTTGCTCGTGCCGCTGTGCGTCGGCGTGTTGTTGTCGGGCCCCGGCCGGCGCTTACGTGCCGACCTCGCCGACCTCGGTCGATGGACGAAGGCGGACCGCCGATGGCTGCGACGCTCGACGCGCACGACACCACTCGGCAAGTTCAACGGTGGCCAGAAGCTGGCCGCGGCCTTGTTCGCAGGGCTGTTCGTGATGCAGTTGCTCACCGGCTCGCTGATGCTGTGGAACAAGCCGTTCTCCGATTCGTGGCGGACGGGCGCCACGTTCGTGCACGACTGGGGCTACCTCGCCTTCGTCGTGCTCGTCGTCGGACACGTGGTCAAGGCAGTTCGGGAGCCTGAACTGCTCGAGTCGATGATCCGCGGCACTGTCCCGCGATCGTATGCAGAGCGCGAGCGGCCCGGTTGGGCGACGGCGCAACTTCGCAGGCAAAGCGACAAGGAGACCTGACCATGCGCATTCGCAGGATTGTCGCGGTGCTGTGCTTCGTGGTCGGCGTCATCTGGATCCTCCAGGGCGTCGACCTCCTCGGCGGCTCCTCGATGACGGGCCACGGGATCTGGGCCGTCTTCGGCACGCTCCTGATCATCGTCGGCGTCGCGCTGCTCCGCGCGCCGAGCCGACAACGCCGGTGATGTGTGATCCGGGAGTCCATCCGCTCGCAGCCGCCCATGCCTCTGCACGAGCCAACGCGCCTCGGATCCAGGGCATCTTGTCCTCGCTGTACCGATCGACGTCCGAGCCACCTGCCGCGAGCGCCTGTTTCATCGACGCATACGCGTCGCGTTCATCCGTGTGCCGCCTGAGCCAGTCGCGAAACAGCAGCGCGTCACGCCACACCGGCACGGTGTGCGGCCGGAAGTTGATGTTGACGGGTCGCCCCGGGTCGGCGTCGACGGCGACGGCTTCGGGATGCTCGATTCCGAACCGGTCCTCGCCGTACCAGTCACCCGAGACGTGGACGAACCCGGCCTGTCGGGCCGATTCGCTGCCACGCTGCGCAGAGGCCAGATCCTCAACGGTGACCTGAATGTCCACGAGATCCTTGGCCGGGAGGCCCGGCACCGACGTCGAGCCGATGTGATCGATCCGCAGGGCCCACTCGCCGATGACACGCTCGAGTCGACCGACGATCCGAGCCGCGTCCGCAGCCCACGACGCCCGTGGCTCAGCGAGGACTGGGGCCCTTGCGCGACGCGCTCGTCTACACGCCCGAAGGTTCTCCTCGAACGGCACGAGTCGGTTCTGCCAGAGCTGCGCCATGCTGTCGGCGAAGTCATCTCGGGGCGCAAAGCTCACCGACGCGTCTGCTTCGTCGTCGCCTCCGGGCGAGTCAACCGGCGCCTCCAGCACCCGAATCACGAACTGAACGGGTGGAACAGTGGGTGCGGTTGGGGCAGCCCGCGCCGCGAGGTCGTAGACCTCGACACCGGGCTCGTCCAAGAAGGGCTCGCTGCGACGAGGAAGCTGCGCCCCGAAGGCGATCAGCGCCGACACGACCTCTTCTCGCCCGACTTCACCGATCACTCCGACACGAAGCACCCGCCAAAGCCTCCCATCACCGGTGCCCCGCACTACCGGCCCGTCGCTCGCCGGGTTCCGTAATCACTTCACCGCCGCGAGTGCGATGTCCCGCCGGTGCTGCATCCCGGGCCATGTGATCCGGTCGATCGCCTCGTATGCCCTGGCGCGGGCCTGAGCGACGTCATCCCCAAGAGCGGTGACATCGAGAACCCGGCCGCCGTTGGTCGTCGTGTTGGGGCCGACACCTGCGGAGAAGACCAGCACATCAGGCAACGACATCGCTTCCTCGAGACCATGGATGCCGTCGCCCACGCGCGGGGTCTCCGGGTAGCCCTCGCTCGCGAGGACGACGGTCACGGCTGCTCGGTTCTGGAATCGTGGCTCGGCCGTGATTGCACCTGCCGCCGCTTGAGCCATCAGCTCGTAAGGGTCGGACTCGAAGAGCGGCAGCAAGACCTGCGCCTCGGGGTCGCCCCACCGTGCGTTCCACTCGACAACCTTCGACCCTTCCTGCGTGAGCATCAGTGGACCGCCGTACAACACGCCCCGGTAGTCGATTCCGCGCGACCGCAAGGCCCGCAGCGTCGGCTCGACGCAGGACTCGAACGCTTCTCGGACAAGCGATGCGCTGAGGCGCGGCACGGGAGCCACCGCACCCATGCCACCGGTGTTCGGGCCGATGTTCCCATCGAAGATCCGCTTGTGATCCATCGCCGTGGGAAGCACGACCGCGTGTTCGCCGTCGCAGATCGCGTGCAACGAGAACTCGAGGCCATCGAGTCTCTCCTCGATCACGACAGCCCCGTGCGCGAGCTTCGACCGAGCATCGGCGATTGCCTCATCGAGGTCCTCGGTGACGAGAACGCCCTTGCCGAGCGCCAGGTAATCGGTCTTGACCACGTAGCCGCCAGGGAGTGTCCGAAGGAATCGCTCGGCTGCCGAAGCGTCCCTCACCGTGGCGTAGCGAGCGGTCGGGACCCCGGCACCGTCGAGGAGTTCCTTCATCCACTGCTTGGAACCTTCGAGGCGGCCACCGTCACGATCGGGACCGAACACCAGGTGGCCTGCTGCTCGAAGTCGGTCACCCTGCCCCGAGCACACCGCGTCGTCGGTGCCGAGCACGTAGAGGTCCGAGTCGTGGGGTTCCGCGGTCGAAGCCCATGGGATACCGGCATTGCCAGGGACGACGACAACCTCATGGCCGAACCTGTCCGCAGCCCACGCCAACGCGTGCTCGCGTCCTCCTCCGCCGAGAATGCACACCCTCACGGCAACAGGATGTCAGCCCGGGGTGCGCGCACATGGCTGCACCCGCCGTCGCGGAGGTCGGACTGCCACGATGTTGCCTGTGCACGAGGGGAACGAGCAGCGGCCGCTCCCTCCTGCCGTCGTGCTGTCGCCGTGGACGTCTCACCTGTGATCCGGGCGCACCTCGAGGAGAAACTCGGCGCGACTGGCTTCGGCTGCTGGAAGCGATGTTCGAACGCACCGGGTTCACCATCGTGACCGCCGACTACTCCGAGGACGGGTTCGACGCTCGGTACCTACTGAGGGCCCCGGATCGGTAGAGGTGAAACGACCAGACGTTCGATGACTTCCGAGCTATGACGATATAGCCCGCTTTAGTGGTTTTAAGGATGTATCTACCGGTTCAGCCGTGTATGCCGGATTCTGTAGGGCATGACCGAAAACGCAGGGCAAGGTTTCCCCCAGGGGCCCGGTTGGTGGCAGGCCAGTGATGGCAAGTGGTACCCACCGCAGAGTGTCCCCCGCGGGCCCGGTTGGTGGCAGGCGAGCGACGGCAAGTGGTACCCGCCTCAGATGCCACCCGCGACTTCACCGACGCTCCCCACGCCGGCACCGTCCGGGCCGAAGCGCAACGCCTGGCAGCGATTCCGCGCCAACCCGCTGCCGCTACAAGTCGTGGCGTGGGCCGCGGTGGCGGTCGTCGCGCTCGGGGCGATCGGAGCGGCGATCGGCTCCGACAACAACAACACGCCCCAGAGGACGGCCGCAGTCGCTGCGTCGCCGACCGTGCAGCCGAGCAGCAGCTCATCCTCCGCGGAGAGCACCACGAGCAGTACGACCACGACGGCCGCGCCGACCACTACGTCGACAACGGCACCGCCGACCACCACCGCTCCGCCGCCTCCTCGGACGACGGCCCCTCCAGCAACAGTGCCCCCGACCACCGCGGATCCGTTTGCGGGCGAGACGGTCAGCCAGCAGAACGCGCGTCAGAAGGCCGCTGACTACCTGGGCTTCATGTCCTTCTCGCGCAAAGGCTTGATCGACCAACTTGTGTTCGAGGGCTTCACGCAGGACGACGCCGCCTACGGCGCAGACGCCCAGAATGCGGATTGGAATGAGCAGGCTGCAAAGAAGGCCGCCGACTATCTGAACGAGATGTCCTTCTCGCACAGTGGCCTGATTGGCCAACTTGTGTTCGACGGCTTCACACAGGCGCAGGCCGAATACGGCGTCGGCACCACAGGCCTGTAGAAGTTCACGCAGGCCGGTGGCGACGGTGACCGACGTCGACCACCTCAACCCGCGTATTCGCGATGTCTCGGCAATCCGCGGCTGGCAAAGCAGCGCCAAGGGATGATTCGCGAGCGCATTGAGGTTGACTTGCTGCGGTGAGGATCGAGATTTGGTCGGACGTCGTGTGCCCCTGGTGCTACGTGGGCAAGCGCCACCTCGAGCAGGCACTCGATCGGTTCGCACACCGCGACGCGGTCGAGATCGTGTGGAGGGCGTACGAGCTCGACCCGCACGCGCCACCCGAGCGCGGCGGCAGCTATCCCGAACGCATCGCTCGGAAGTACGGCATCTCAGAGGCGCAGGCTCGGGCGAGCATCGCCCGGATCGTCAATGCCGGCGCAGACGCAGGAATCGACTTCCGATTCGACGACCTCCGCGCCGGGAACACGTTCGCCGCCCACCGCCTCTTGCACCTCGCCGCGTCGATCGGCGCGCAGAACGAGCTAAAGGAACGGTTGCTGTTCGCGACGTTCACGGAAGGCCATCCGATCGGCGACCGCGACATGTTGGTGAAGCTGGCGGGTGATGTCGGTGTCGCCGCGTCCGACGCCCGTCGTGTGCTCGACGGTGACGAGTTCGGACGTGAGGTGCGCGAGGAGGAGGCCGAGGCCACGGAGATGGGCGCGACCGGCGTTCCGTTCTTCCTGTTCGACCGTCGTTTCGGCGTCTCGGGCGCGCAGCCACCGGAGACGCTGCTGCACGTGCTCGAGCGAGCATGGTCCGAGGCGAATCCAGTCGAGATCATCGGCGACAGCCACGCCGCGTGCGAGGGCGATGCCTGCGAGATGTAGTTCCGCCGGCACCAAGGACTGACGGGTTGACGTACTGACTTAGGAAGACAGCACTTTGTCAGACGGTGCCGAGCAGCTGGAGAATCCGCGCCGGCGGAAGGTGTTGCTCGGTGATGGTCACGCCAAAGGGCGCCAGCGCATCCTCGATGGCATTGACCAGCGTGGGCGGTGACACGATCATCCCGCCCTCGCCGACGCCGCGAAAGTTGACGTCAGGATCGAGCGGCACCGTCTCGAGATGCTCGATCTCGATGCGGGGCACCTCCGTCGCGGTCGGCAGCAGGTAGTCCATGAACGTGCCCGCGAGGAACTGCGCCTGGTCGTCGTAGGCCGACCGCTCGAGCAGCACGGCGCCGATGCCCTGTGCGACGCCGCCGCGCACCTGGCCCTCGACAATCGCCGGGTTGATGAGCTTCCCGCAGTCCTCGACGACGATCCAACGCGCGATGGCGACGTGACCAGTCTCGACGTCGACCTCGACGATGGCGCAATGCGTGCCCCCCGACCAGCCGCCTTTCCCACCGTCATAGGCCGTG
>DASXPN010000038.1:0-5010 GCA_036493595.1 Acidimicrobiales bacterium
GTACGGGATACTGAGCGTCCCGGCGATCTCGCGGGCCATCGTGAGGATCCGTCGTAGCTGTTCCGCCTGCTGCTCGACGAGATCGCTCCGCGACGCGGCCTCCTCGCGCGCACGCACGAGCGCCTCCCCCATCGTGTTGACACTGGCGGCGATGCGGCGGAACTCGGTCGGTCCTGTCGTGTCGACACGGGCGCCGAGGTCACCGCTGGCGATACGTTCGGTCGCGGCGACGATGTCGTCGACCGGCGCGACGAGCATCTTGCGCAGTGACCGGCGTTGCCGCTCCATCACCACGACGAGACCAAGCGCGACCAGCAGGATGGTGCCGAGCCCGAGGGCCAACACTTGGTCCTCGCGAGTTTGGACGCTCTCCCGTCTGCCATCGAGCAGCGAGTCCAGCCGCTGCTCGCTGACGCGGTACTGATCGAACAGGTTCTTGCCCTGCACGAGAAAGGCGCGCAGATCGTCAGGGTTGGTCGGCGACTGGTTGTTGACGACCACGATCGCCCATTGCGAGATCCACGCCTGCTGCGTCACCCGCATCTCGAGCACGAGAGGTGCAGCCGCCGAGACGCTGCCGACGCGTCTGGTCACCGTGTCGTTCGCCGCCGCCAACGCGTCGACACCCTGCTGGTACGGCTGCAAGAAGACCGAGTCGTGGAGGATCAGGTACGCGCGCAAGCCAGTCTCCTGATCGGTCATCGCTTGGTGCGCCTGCTGCACCGCGCGGTCGCCTTCCGCGTAACGCACGTCGTCCGGTCGCAGTGACCCGACGACGTAGATCAACAAGGCGGCGATCACGATGATCAGCAAGCCCATCGCGACGCTGATGAATCGAAAGGCGTGCCCCAACCTGTCGACCACACTGTCGCTGTCCGGCGCGCGGTCGTTCATGGTGCCGAGTTCGACTTCGTCGGACACGGCCTACTGCAACATCCCTGCATAGCGAGCGCCGACGCTAGGCCAACGACTTCCCCCCTTGCGGCAATACGCTCCGCGCACAGCATCTCTCAACTCTCGGCGTGCATCGCCCGCACGGCTGGTAGGCAACGCACGCCGAAACGAAGGAACCGGGCGCGTCCGAAAAGGGAGATTGCGTCCGGGAGGGACAAGGTCAATCGGCGGGAGCGGGCGCGCCTTCGGGGACACCTTCGACTTGGAGCCGGGGCAGCCAGCCGAGACGGCGCGGGAGCCACCAGTTGCGGTCACCGAGCAACTCCATCGTCGCCGGCACGAGCACCAGCCGGACGACGGTGGCATCGATGAATACCGCCACCGCGAGACCCATGCCGATCAGCTTGAGCACGCGCAGGTCCGAGAGCACGAAGCTGCCGAAGACGCAGATCATGATCGCCGCGGCGGCAGTGATCAGACGGGCGGTGTGCGCCAAGCCGTACGAGACGGCCTCGGAATTGTCGTGCGAGATCGTGTACTCCTCACGAATGCGGCTCAGCAGGAACACCTCGTAGTCCATCGACAAGCCGAACACGACGGCGAACAACATCATCGGCGCCCATGACTCGATCGGGCCCGCCTTGCCGAGGCCGATCACGTCCTTCGCCCATCCCCATTGGAAGATGGCGATGGTCACGCCGTAGGCCGCGCCGATCGACAGCAGGTTCATGATCACGGCCTTGAGGGGCACGAGCAGCGATCGGAACACGATGAGCAACAGCAGGAAGCTCAGTGTGAGCACCGCAAGGAGGAACCACGGCAAGCGAGCGCCGAGCTTGTCCGCCAAGTCGATGCCGATCGCCGTCTCGCCGCCGACGTGTACGTCGAGGGTGCTGCCCGCCATCGTGCTCGGGATCACCTCTTCGCGCAGGCGGTGGACGAGCGCGGTCGTGCTTGCATCCTGCGGCGCACCATCCGCGTTCACCGAGATGAGTGCGGCCTTGCCGTTCGGGGAGATGATCACCGGGCTGCGATCACGAACCCCGGGCGTGGCGGAGATCGCCGTCGCGAGCGCGTCCATGGCCTGCGCCTTCGACGGATCGGGCAGCTCGGCGACGACGAGCAGCGGACCGTTGCTGCCAGGGCCGAAACCGGTCGAGAGCAGGTCATAGGCGCGACGAGTCGTCTGGCTCGTCGGGTCGTTGCCGGCGTCGGCCGTGCCGAGGCGGAGGCTGAACACCGGCAACGCGAGCACGACGAGCACGAGCAAGCCGCCGATCGCCGCGATCCACCGCCGGCGCTGAATCATCTGCGCCCAACGCACCCAGAAGCTCGACTCGGTCGCGCTCGACTCGTGCCGAGCCCGCGACAGCGAGAGCTTGTCGATGGCGCGCCCGACGAACCCGAGCATGCTCGTGAGCAAGGTGACCGATGCGGCCATCACGACGAGGACCGCCAGCGCGGCGCCGGTCGCGAGCCCTTGGATGAACCCGAGACCGATGACGAACAGCCCGATCAACGAGATGACGACGGTGCAGCCCGCGAACAACACCGCGCGACCGGACGTGTCGACCGCTTCGATCACGGCATCGCGCGGCTCCCGCCCGTCGTGCAGCGCGTTGCGGTAACGGGTGACGATGAACAGCGCATAGTCGATGCCGACGCCGAGCCCGATCATCGCGGTGACTTGCGGAGCGAACGTCGGCACGTCGATCACGTGCGCGAGGACTTGCTCGATACCGAGGCCGATCCCGATGCCCACGAGCGCGGTGAGGATCGGGAGCCCCATCGCGAGGACCGAGCCGAAGGCGACCAGCAGGATCACGACGGCGGCGAGCACGCCGATGAGCTCGCTCGCCGGCTGCGACTGATCGGTGAACATCGCGCCACCGAGCTCGACTTGGAGCTGCGGCGTGTTGGCCTTCGCCGCGAGGCCGCGCATGTGTGCGGCCTCGTCGAGGTCGACGTCGTTGGCCCCGATGTCGAACTGGATCTCCGCGTACGCGACGTGACCGTCCTGCGACACGAGCCGCGCCGCCTGGTCGGGCGAGCGGAACGGGTCGGTCACCGCAACGACGTGCGGTTCGTGCGAGAGGTCGTCCAGCAACGGTTGCAGTGCGTCTTGCGCGTCGACGCTCGTCGCCGACCCGTTCGGATCGTGGACCGCCCACACGACCTGACCGGTGTCACCCTTGCGCGCGAAGTCGCGACCGAGGACCGCGAATGCCCTCGAGCCGTCGGTGCCCGACAGCGAGAACGTCTTCAGCAGGCTCCCGCCGGCCACCTGGCCGAGGATCGAGAACAACACGACGGCGACGAGCCACGCACCCAGCACTGCGCGGCGGCGGTCATAACACCATCCGGCGAGCCGTCGAAGCACTCTCACACCTCCACGTCCGGTGACCGTGTCTCTGGTGACCGGGATCGAACCTACAGGTCGAGGAGCGAGTCGAGACCGATCGTGACGCCTTGTTGGTGCATGACGTTCTTCACTGCGAGCAACACGCCCGGCATGAAGCTCGAGCGGTCGGTGGTGTCGTGGCGGATGGTCAGCGTCTGGCCGGTCGTCCCCAGGATGATCTCTTGATGGGCGACCATTCCGCGCATGCGTACGGCGTGCACGTGGATCCCCGCGGGTCCCTCGCCGCCCCGGCTGCCGGCCACGACCTCTTGCTCCGTCGGGTCCGCGCCCCAGCTGGCCTTGGCCGACGCCATTCGTTCGGCGGTCAACATCGCCGTACCCGACGGTGCGTCCCGCTTGGCGTCGTGGTGGAACTCGATGATCTCCGCCGTCTCGAAGTAGGGCGCGGCGAGCTCCGCCAACCGCATCATGAGCACGGCGCCAATGGCGAAGTTCGGCGCGATGAAGCAGTTGCTGTCCGTGAAGACCGTGGCGAAGCGCTCGAAGTCGTCGGCGCCGAGGCCCGTCGTACCGACGACGGCGTGTACGGCGTTCTCGGCCGCCCACAGGATGTTGCCGCGCGCCGCGCCGGCCTGCGTGAAGTCCACGACGACGTCGACCTTCGGCATGCGATCGGTGATGCTCACCCCGCAGACGGACTCGCCGGCATGGGCAGGGTCCACGGCGCCTGCGAGCTCGAGCTCGCTGTCCTCCGCCACCGCGCCGCACACGGTTGCTCCCATCCGGCCGCCTGCTCCGAACACGCCGACCCGCAACACGCGGGACAACCTACTGAGCGCCGCCGAGCGCGGCAGCCACTTTCGCGGACCACGTGTCGTCGTGCACCACTCGCGCGACGAGCGCGGCGCGCGCCCACTTGACGACGTCGAGCGTGCGCACCGCCAGCGCCCAGCGTCCGAGCTGATCCTCGGGGAACGAGATCGCCTCACGGCGGAACGAGGTCAGCAGGAGCACCGCGTTCATGCGGTCGACGTCGTCGGTGGCGAACACGAACGTCGCGCGCGATTCCTCGCCGGTTCCCTCGACTGCCACCTTCCCGTTGACCGGTGCGAGCGCGAACGGGAAGGCAGACGCGTCGACGCTCGCCTTGATGCCGAGACGCAAGCGATCGCCTGCGAGCTGCTCGAGCACATCGAGCTGCTCGCTGCGGTCGCCGCTCCGACGGCGGCCCGCAACGCCGACCAGTACGCGCCCGCGCCGGTGCGATCGACGGCCCAACCATCCGGAGCCGAGAAGCGGGACGCGCCCGGGGGTCCGGAGTTGGGCTGCGGTTGGTTCGACGTGGTCAAGAAATAGGGCGAATGGACCGACAATCCTCCCATGGGTTCGTCTGCGCACGCATCGATTCGCCAGCCGGTCACGTTCGATCCGGCGACACGGTCCCTGTGTGTAGGGACGACTTCCACGATCGTGCCGGAAGTGCCGGACAGCAACGAGGCGATGCTGCGGGGCTACCTCGCCGTCGTCGCCAAGGCGAGAGGGAACGCGGTTGCGTCACTGACCGAGGTCCGCCAGCACGACGTCGCGGTGCTCGCCCAGTTGCTCGATCTCGACGACGTCGATCTCGAGGCTCGTTTCGTTCGGTTGTTGGGTATGACGCCGGCCATGGCCGCCGACACCCGCCGCCGCATCGCCATGCATCGGGCCGTACTCGCCGCCGCCGGCATCACCGTCGGGCTGTTGATGATCAGCTC
>DASXPN010000039.1:0-2570 GCA_036493595.1 Acidimicrobiales bacterium
GCCGCCGAAGTCGTATTGCCACACGTGATCCAGGATCTGCGGTTTCGACAGCACGCGACCCTGGTTGATCAGGAGATAGCGCAACAGGTTGTACTCGGTCGGCGACAGCTGCACTTCGACGCCCCCGCGCAGCACGCGGTGCGCGTCGTCGTCCATCTCGAGATCGGCACAACGCAGGCGGGCATCGGGCTGCGCGAGTCCGGACCGTCGCAGCACGGCCTGCACGCGCGCGACGAGCTCTTCGAGGCTGAACGGCTTGACGAGGTAGTCGTCGCCACCGAGGGTCAAGCCGCGGACCTTGTCCTCGGTGCCGTCTCTCGCAGTGAGGAAGACCACGGGGGTTCGGCTTCCTTCGGTCCGCAGCCGCCGGCACACCTCGAAGCCGTCGAGGTCGGGCAACATCACGTCGAGCACGATGACGGCGGGCGGATCGGCAACCGCGGCCGCGAGCGCGTCACGTCCCGTCGCCGCGCTCTCCACCTCGAACCCGAGATGGCGCAGCGCCGCCTCGAGCATCGATCGCAGGTTCTCCTCGTCGTCCACCAACAGCAGTCGTTCACCAGCCACGGCGCCAGCCTGGCATCGGTAGCTGAGAGTCTGCTGTGAGTTCGCCGAGCGCCGGATGGGCAGCGCGGGTGGGCAGCCCGCGCGGGTCAGCGAATGAGCGTCAGAGCGATGCGATGTCCGCCGACCGCACGTCGTCATCGCCGAAGTCGGCTGGCAGGACGACACCGTCGGACAGCCGCCGCACCCGGTACATCTGCATTCCGGACGGCGTTGGGTCGATGGCTTCGGCCACTTCGAAGGGGCTCGGCGACCAGCCGCCGTCGAACCGGTTGCGGACTTGAACGCGTGTACCTGGAGTAAGGCTGTTCACGGGGCGACCTCCCAAAACGGCCCCCCCACAGGGCCCCGGCGTAGGTGTGTTGCGATCAGATGACTTCCCGCGACGCTATTCGCTTCCGGCAACGAGTCAAGCGCGGGTTTTGCCAGCATTGTCGCGAAGCGCGGCGGCGCGGCCTCTGCCGGCGATCAGCGACCCTTCCAGACCGGTGGGCGGCGCTCGGCGGCCGCCCGTCCGCCCTCGGCGGCGTCCTCGGTGGCGGCGGCGACCTTGCGCATCGTCTCGCCGAACCGGATTGCCTCGAGTGACGGCATGGACCGCGCCCGCACGGCCATCTCCTTGATGGCGCGCGCCGCCAGCGGCGCGCCCGCGAGCAATCGATCGGCCAGCGCACGAGCCTCGTCCATCAGGGTCTCGTGGGGCACGACCCAACCGGCGAGGCCTATCTCCTTCGCCTTGCCGGCGTCGATGCGCTCACCGGTCAGCAACAGCTCCATGGCCGGTTGCCAGCCGATGCGTTGCGGGAGGCGAATGGCGCCGACGATGGTCGGCACCCCGATGCGCACCTCGGGATAGCCGAACTCGGCGCGATCGCTGGCGATGACGAAGTCGCACCACGTCACAAGGGTCAAGCCGTAGCCGAGGCAGTAGCCGTTCACCGCGGCGATGACCGGCTTGAAGATCTCCCATCCGCTCTCGAACGAGTTCTGTGTCGGCTTCTCCCAGAAGGTGCCGGGGAAGTCCCCGGCCGAGTTGCCGCCACCGCGCAGGTCCGCGCCGACACAGAACGCCTTGCCCTCGCCCGTGACGATCGCGACCCACGCCTCTTCCTCGTCACGGAAGCGAGCGAACGCGTCGTTGAGGTCGCGCCGCATCTCGCCGTTGATGGCGTTCAGCGCCTCGGGGCGGTTGTAGGTGATCGTCGCAACATGCCCGTCGAGCTCGTACCGCACGGTCGCAGCCATCGCCGCATTGTCGCGAACCAGTCGGATGTCAGCGCAGGATTCCGCCGAGGGTCGTCCACGGTCCCCACGTGCCGTTGAGGAATTGTCGGGTCCACAGCGCGTTGTCGCCGCCACGGGCGAACAGATCCACGGTCGAAGGTGAGCGCGACGCGCTCGAGGGCGGGCTCGTGACGTAACCGCCGAGCGAGAACCAGCTCGTCCACGTGCCGACGGCGAGGTGCCGGCTCCACATCGCACCGTCGGCTCCGCGTGCGAACACGTCGATCACACCACTCGCCGGCGAGGACGACGTGGGCGAGCTCGAGAGCAGTCCGCCCATCGAGGTCCACGGGCTCCAGAACCCGCCGGCGAGCTGCCGCGTCCACAGTGCGCCATCGGCGCCACGGTCGAACACCGAGATGGTGTTGGCCGATGCGGACGCCGTGCTGGGCGCGCTCGTGACGATGCCACCCATGCTCGTCCACGGACCCCATCCGCCGTTCGCCAGGTGGCGGGTCCACAATGCGGCGTCAGTGCCGACCGCGAACACGTCGGCGGTACCTGGGCTCGCGGAGACGACGGACACTGCGTTGGTGATGCCGCCGCCGAGCGACCACCAGGCGCTCCACGCGCCGTTGGCAAAGTGTCGGGACCACACCGCGTTGTCCGCGCCGCGCACGTACACGTCGAGCGTCCCTGGCTGCACGGGCACCACTGCGGGTTGCGACTTGATGATGCCGCCGAGCGACCACCGGGCGCTCCACGCGCCGTTGACGAAGTGA
>DASXPN010000040.1:0-39035 GCA_036493595.1 Acidimicrobiales bacterium
GCAACGTGTTGACGACGTTCGCGGCCGGACCTGCCGGCGAGGTGCACCCATCCCACAACAACCTTGCCGACTACGGCATCGCGCCCGGCTACGTGAATCCGGTGCCGAAGTAGGGCAGAACCCTCAGCCTCGGATCTGGCCATTGCCGCGCACGACGTACTTGAGCGTCGTCAGCTCACGCAGACCCATCGGACCGCGGGCATGCAGCTTCTGGGTGGAGATGCCGATCTCGGCACCGAAGCCGAACTCATCGCCGTCCACGAACCGCGTCGATGCGTTGACCACCACGGCCGCGGCATCGACCTCGCGACAGAACCGATCGGCTGCGTCGAGATCGTGGGTGACGATCGCCTCGGAGTGTCCCGTGCCGAACCGGGCGATGTGCTCGATGGCCTCGGCGAGTGAGCGCACGACTCGAACCGAGAGCTTGAGGTCGAGGAACTCCCGCGCGTAGTCGTCGTCAGTCGCCGGCGCGGCGCCGGGAAGCAGCGAGCATGTGCGCTCATCGCCGACGATCTCGACCTCCGCGAGCATCGGTGCCAGTTGCGGCAAGAAGGCGTCCGCGACGGAGTCGTGCACGAGCAGTGACTCGGCCGCGTTGCACACGGACGGACGCTGCGTCTTCGCGTTGACGATGATGGCGGCGGCCATGTCGAGATCCGCCGATGCGTCGACGTACACGTGACAGTTGCCGTCGCCGTCGATGACATAGGGGACAGTGGCGTTGTCGAGGATCGATCTGATGAGCGCTCGGCCCCCACGCGGGATCAGGCAGTCGATCGAATCGCGCAAACGCATGAACTCGACAGCAGTCTCGTGAGCGGTGTCCTCGACGAGAACGAGCGCGTCCTCGGGCAGGCCGGCCTTCTGGAGCGCGTCACGCAGGACGGCGGCGATGGCGATGTTCGACTCGATCGCACCCGACGATCCCCGCAGGAACGCGGTGTTGCCGGACTTCAGGCACAACCCGAACGCGTCGCAGGTGACGTTCGGACGGTTCTCATAGATGATCGCGACGACGCCGAGCGGCACCCTGACCTTGGCGATGTGCAGCCGGTTCGGACGGGTCCAACCCGCCACGACCTCGCCGACCGGATCGTCGAGCGTCGCGACCTTGCGCAGCCCCGCGGCCATGCCGTCGATGCGAGCCGGCGTCAGTCGTAGGCGATCGATCACCGCGGCGGACGCGCCGTCGCTCTGGCCGCGCTCGATGTCGGCCGCGTTGGCGTCGAGGATCTCCGACGTGTGCTCGACGAGGAGGTCGGCGGCCGCCGCGAGTGCGGCGTCCTTCGCTTCGGTCGACGCCGTCGCCAGCACCCGGGACGCGGCCTTGGCCCGCCGGCCGAGATCGGCGACGGGTGTGGCCGCGGCGGTGGGCTCGCTCATCCCGAAAAGCCTACGGCAGGTAGGTTGACGCGATGACCGGGGTACGAGAGGCGGGCACGAACGACATCACCGAGATCGCGGAAGTTCTGGTGCGCTCGTTTCACGACGATCCGGTGATGTCGTACCTGTTCAAGGACGACGACGGCAGGCGCAAGAAGACCCGAGCACTGTTCGTCGGCGAGTCCAAGCGCGCCATCGGCAAGGCAAAGGGCAGGGTCGACACCACAGACGAGGGTCCCGTCAAGGGCGCGGCGATCTGGTTCAAGCCCGACGAGTGGCGAACCGGCGGTATGGAGTTGCTCGGCCAGATTCCCTTGCTGTTCACGCTGGGTCTCGAGACGCCGAGGGCGCTGAGCCTGCTGGGGCAGATGGAGAAGGTCCATCCGAAGGAACCCCACTGGTATCTCGCCGTGTTGGGAACCGACCCACAACATCAGGGCAAGGGTGTGGGCTCGTCGGTGATCGCCCCGATCCTCACCAAGTGCGACGACGAGGGCATCGGCGCCTACCTCGAGTCGTCGAAGGATCGGAACATCCCGTTCTACCGGCGGCACGGGTTCGAAGTGACGGGTGAGGTGAAGGCGAAGGACGGTCCGACGCTGTGGCCGATGTGGCGCGACCCGCGCCCACCCGACGGAACGGGATGAGGGATCCACTCCCCCGACTCCACGTCCCGACCACACACCAGGCACTGTGAATCGCGTGCTGGCGGTGCTGGCCGCAGTCGTGATGATCACCGGGGCGGTACTGATCCGGTCGCGTCTCGACGACAACCCACCGAAGATCGCGGCCAAGACGGACCCATCGGGCCCGCTCACGATCGTGTGCGTCACCGAGCTGCAAGCAGAGTGCGATGCCCTGCATGCGGCCCAGCCGGACGTGAACACGCGCGTCGAGGACGCGGCAACGACGGCCGACGCCCTCGCGAAAGGCAAATCGGACGCGGACGGCTGGCTCACGATGGAACCGTGGCCCGAGATCGCCAACGGTTTGGTGACGAAGGCGATCTTCACGTCGTCCACGCCGATCGCATCCTCCCCGCTCGTGATCGCGATGGCGAAGGAGCGCGAGGTCGTGCTGGCGCCCAACTGTGCCGGCGGGGTCATCGGTTGGAAGTGCCTCGGCGACAACGTCGGCCGGCCGTGGACCGATCTCACCGGCGGGGTGACCGCGTGGGGCAACATCACCGTCGGCAACCCGCGGCTGACGTCGGCGACCGGAATGCTGCTGTACGGCAACGCGATCACCGGTTACTTCGGCCGCACTGACATCGCCACCAACGACTTGGCCAACGACAGCGGCTTCGGCGCCTGGAACACGACGATGAAGTCGACGTTCAGTGAATCCGACCCGTTCCTCGACTTCGTCGCACAACTCCCGACCAAGTTCGGTGCGGTCGGCGCCACCTCCGCGGAGGAGCAGACCAACATCGGCGTGCACACCGCCGAGGTCACGGTCGTGAACCCCGTGCCACTGGCGACCGCGGTCGTCGAGCTCGCTCCAGTGGCGGACGGTGCCCGCGCCCAGCGGGTCGAGCAACTCGCAAGCGCTGCGAGCATGATGCAGACGTTGCAGCAACAGGGGTGGACGATCGGACAGATCCCCGCGCAGACCGGCCTGCCATCGCCGGATGTGATGCTCGCGCTCAGCGATTTGGTTCGCTGACATGAGCGCGCTCACGCGGAAACGGTCTCACGCTGGTGTCCCGACGACGGAGGTGTAGCGATGGACTACGAGCAGATTCGCAGTGAGCGGCGAGGTGAGGTGCAGTTGCTCACGCTCGATCGCCCGGAGCGGCTGAACGCGTGGACGCCGCGCATGGCCGAGGAGCTGGCCGACGCCATCCAGTCGGCCAATCGTGACCCCGACGTCGGCGCCATCGTCCTCACCGGCGAGGGCCGTGGCTTCTGCGCCGGTGCGGACATGGAGGCGACCTTCGGCGTGCGGATCTCCGGGGAAGATCCGGGAGCGAACACCGCGGAAGGTCAAGGCGGGATGCCCGCGGGGCTCGACTGGGTCGACCTCTGCCGGACGTCGAAGCCGATGATCGCGGCCGTCAACGGTGCCGCCGTCGGGATCGGGATGACGATGATCCTGCCCTTCGACGTGATCATCGCGTCGGACAAGGCCCGCTTCGGAATGTTCTTCATCAAGGTCGGGCTCGTTCCGGAACTGGCATCGACCCACCTGCTCGTACAGCGCATGGGGTTCGGCCGGGCCAGCGAGATGTGCTTGTCGGGCCGGTTGTGGTCGGCCGACGAAGTCATGACCGGCGGCTTGGTCGAGCGGGTCGTGCCGGCGGACACACTCGTCGACGAAGCTGTCGCGCTGGCGGCGACGATCGCGGCGAATCCCGCGCCCCAGCTCCAGATGATCAAGCAGCTGCTGACCCAGAACGCGACGGACGGCGACCTGCACGCGGTCCAGCGGCGCGAGAGCGAGATCTTGCGCGAGTGCTGGGAGACGCCGGAGCACGCCGAGGCGGTCGCCGCGTTCGTGGCCAAGCGCGAGCCTCACTTTCCGCCGCGAGGCGCGCCACTAGCGTGACGCCATGCCACGGCGATCCTTCCGGGACCGCTTCCTCACCGCGCCAGTAGCCCGGGCCATCACCTCACCGTCGGCGATCCTGCTCGCCGGAGCAACCGCGTCGGCCGGGATCCTGATCGGACTTCCCGTTGCCGGAGTCATCGCCGTCGGCGCGGCCGCGGCCGCCGCCCACGCGGTCGTGGCCGTACCGCGAGACGGCGGGCAGCAGCCGCCCAACGAGACGAACCAGCTGCGGGACCCTTGACCGAGCAGGCCAGCGACACCCGAGCGGTCACCGAGGCGCAGCTGGTCCGGTCGTCGGCGGTCGTCGGCGTCGGCACCGCGCTCAGCCGTGTCACCGGCCTGATCCGCACGGTCGTCATGGCGTACGTGCTCGGCCGCTTCGCACTGGCCGACGCCTACAACCTCGCCAACACGACACCCAACATCGTGTACGACCTGCTCCTCGGCGGGATCCTGTCGGCCACTCTCGTCCCCGTCTTCGTCGACCGCTTCGAACACGACGACGAAGACGGCGTGAACGCGGTCGTGACCGTCGTGACGAGCGTGCTGATCGCGCTCACCGTCACGGCGATCATCGCGGCGCCGTGGATCTTCCGTGCGTACACCTGGGCCGCTCCCGGCAACAACGCCGCCGATCTCGAACGGGCCGGTGTTCCTCTGCTGCGGCTGTTCCTCCCTCAGGTGTTGTTCTACGGGCTGACCGCGCTCGGCACCGCCATCCTCAACGCTCGCCGACGCTTCGCTGCGCCTGCGTTCGTGCCGGTGCTGAACAACGTCCTCGTGTGCGCGCTGCTGCTGTACTTCGCGCACCTCGCCGGACGCGGCGCGTCCGTGGAGTCCGTCGTCGACAACACCGCGTGGCTGTGGCTGTTGGGTGCCGGGACCACCGCGGGCATCGTGTTGATGACGGTCGCGTTGTTGCCGTCGCTCCGCGCGTCCGGATGGAGGTTCCGGTGGCGGTTCAAGCCGCGTGACTCGTCGGTGCGCAAGGTCGCAGCGTTGTCGGGATGGACGCTCGGCTATGTCGTCGTCAACCAGATCGCACTGCTTGTCGTCCTCGCGCTCGCAGCGAAGGAAGGCGGCGGCGTACCGACCTTCTACCTGTATGCGTTCCAGTTCTTCCAGCTCCCGTACGGGCTCTTCGCCGTCTCGTTGATGACGACGATCACACCGGAGCTCGCGTCGGCGGCGAGTGAAGGCAACATGGTCTCGTACCGGGAGCGACTGTCGTATGGCATCCGCTTGATGACACTGGTCGTCCTGCCGTCGTCCGTCGGGATGATCGTGATCGCGCGGCCCTTGATCGCGGCGCTGCTGGGCCAGAGCTTCCTCCCGACCGCGGACGTGCTCGCCAACTTCGCCCTCGGCCTCCTCGGGTTCTCGCTGTACTTGTTCGTGCTGCGCGGGTTCTACGCGCTGCACGACACGCGGACGCCGTTCTTTCTCAACGTCATCGAGAACGGCGTGAATGTCGTGCTGGCGTTCGCGCTCATCGGACCGTTCGGGGTGCAGGGCCTGGCGTTCTCGTACGCGGCGGCGTACACCATCGCCGCCGTTCTCGCGTTCGCGGCGTTGCGCCGCCGCGTCGGGCGGCTCGAGGGCCGCCGGCTGGCGTCGACGACGGCCAAGATCGCGATCGCCGCCGCGGTCATGGGGGTCGTGACCTACGTCGTCACCCGTGCCATCGGATCACCGGAGAGCGGCGGAGCGGTCGTGCGCCTGGCCATCGGTGTGCTCGTCGGCGTGCTGGTCTACGGCGCGGGGTTGCTCGTCCTCCGTGTCGACGAGGTATCGGCGCTGCGATCGAGGTTGTTGCGCCGCTGACGCCCTAACGGTGCGAGCGGGCGTGGCGTCGCTAACCTCCAGCGCATGTTCAAGGTCATAAAGAAGTGGTGGAAGTACATGACCGCGAAGCTGTCCGGCTCGTTCGAGGAGCGAGCGGACCCGAAGGTTCAGCTCGAGCAGGCGATCATGGAGGCGCAGGAACAGCACAAGCGCCTGCGCGAGCAGGCGGCCAACGTCATCGCCAACCAGAAGCAGACCGAGCTGCGTCTCAACCGGGCGATGGGAGAGATGGAGAAGGTCAACGGCAACGCCCGTCAGGCGGTGCTCATGGCTGACGAGGCCACGAAGAAGGCCGACGCCGACAAAGCCATCGAGTACACGCGGGCGGCGGAGTCCTTCGCCAACCGGCTCATCGCCCTCGAATCGGAGGTCGAGACACTCAAGTCGCTGCATCTGCAATCGACGCAGGCAGCCGAGCAGGCGAAACATGCGGTGGAACAGAACTCGGCCGCGCTGCAACAGAAGCTCTCCGAGCGCCAGAAGCTGCTCGGTCAGCTCGACCAGGCGAAGATGCAGGAGCAGATGAACACGGCGATGACGTCGCTGTCACAGACGGTCGGCGATGACGTGCCCACGCTCGATGAGGTCCGGGAGAAGATCGAAGCTCGGTACGCGAAGGCAAAGGGCATGTCCGAGCTCACGGACACGTCCGTCGAGAGTCGCATGCTCGAGATCGAGCAGGCGTCGATGAACCGCCAAGCCCAGACGCGCCTCGACGAGATCCGCGTCCAACTCGGTATCGCGCCCGCGCAAGAAGCCGCGGGTGAGGTCGGGTCCGGTTCGGATACCGCGGCTACCCCGACACCGCAGCCGGCCCAGGATCAGCAGGCGGAGCCGGGGACACCCTCAACGTGAAGGCGGGCCCGCGCGGCGGGCGGCCCGACAGGTCCACTTCGATCCCCTGGCCGGCGCGCCGCCACGACAAGTTGCCGCTGCGGCCGAGTTGCGTCACGACGGCGTCGTCCGCCGGCTCGACATCAGGCAACTCGACGACCGACGAGCTCGGTGTGCCGAGGACGATCGCGTGCAACGCGTCGTTCGACCGGGTGAAGCACACATCGATGCCGCCGCCTGCGGTGCCGCGAGGCGTGTGCCATGGCCGCGTGCCGTAGATCGCGTCGCCGTTGACGCGTAGCCACCAGCCGAGTGCGAGCAGACGTTGTACTTGGACGAACGGAATGGTTCCGTCTCCTGCAGGGCCCGCGTTCAGCAACAGGTTGCCGCCGTGGGCAACGACCTCGACGAGCATCCGCACGAGCGCGTCGGCTGACAAGTAATCCTCGTCGCGTTCCTCGCGGTTGTAGCCGAACGAGGTACCGATGCCGCGGGTCGACTCCCACTTCCGACCGGGCGCGCCCGCCGTCGAGTATTCGGGGGTCAGGAAGTCGGCGTGCACTTGCCCGGCGGATTGACGGATCCAGTCGAAGCGGTTGTTGACGACGCCGTCGGGCACGCGGTCGTAGTACGACGTGAACAAGCCGTCGAGGTCGGCTGCGGCCGGGTAGCCGATGTCGTTCCACAGCACGCTCGGTTCGTAGCGCTCGATGAGCTCGCGCCAATGCGCGTCGACGTACTCGAGATAGTCGGCGGTCTGCGGTATCGCAGCGAGCATCGAGCTGAAGTCAGTGATCGGAAGCCCGCCGAACGTCCAGTCGAGGCCCCCCGAGTAATACGTGCCGAACCGCATGTCGCGCTCGCGCACGGCAGTCGCCAGCTCACCGACGATGTCACGGTCCGACTGCCACTGGCGCTTGTGCGGATTCGAATGTGCGCTCGGCCACAGCAACACGCCGTCGTGATGCTTCGTCACGAGCACGACATAGCGAGCACCGGCTCGCGCGAACAGGTCGGCCCACTCGTTCGGGTTCCAGCCGCGGTGTCCGCTCGAGAACTCACGTACGAACTCGTCATAGGGCTGCGTGCCGTAGGTGGCGGCGTGATGGAGTTGCACCGGACTGCCGTCGATGGCGAGCGAGTTCTGATACCACTCGACGTACGGCGACCGCGCGAACGCCGCCTCCTGGCCCTCTTCGGCCGCGAGATCGAACACCGAACGCCCGACGGGGGCAAAGGCAGGTACGGCGGCCGCGGTCCAATGCACGAAGACACCGAACTTGGCGTCGTCGAACCACTGCGGGATCGGCCGCCCTTCGAACGCTGTCGACGTCCCGTTCACAGGGTTGGTCAGCGTAGTGGTGGGCACTGCTCTAGCCTTTTGGTGTGGAGCCGCAGGGTGCGGGGCGGCGCAATATTCCGCTGCTCACGGCCATCTCGTCGCTGGTCGGTACAGGGCTGCTCTTGATCGCGATCGCGATCGCGGCGCTCGAGCCCGAAGGCTCGTACTGGCGCACCGCATCGATCGTCAACCTTGCGCTCGGCGCGGTCATCCTCGCGTTGCTACTGAGCCGCGAGATCAGCCAGCGGCGGCGCAGCGAGCGTGCGTTCGCTCGCACGAGTCACACGCTCGGCCGCCTCGGCCATCCGGTCGACGACGCGATCGGCGACCTGTCTTTCCAGGAGTTGCTCGACGAGCTCGCCGGTCGAGCGCGCACAAGTCTCGATGCGGCCTGGGCCGCGCTGCTCCTCAGCGGCGGAGAGCACGGCGCACTGCAAGTGGCGGCCGCGACCCCGGACGCACCGCGTCAGGTCGGAACCGCGACAGAGCCGGACACTCTCGAGGAAGGCATGTACGCCGGGCGCTGCGTCGTGCAGCTGCCGCTCGAGAGCGGCCTGTTCGGCCTGCTCGAGCTCGGCGAGGCCGACGACCATCCGTTCGAGCAGGACGATCTCGCGCTGGTTCGCCTCGTCGGCGACCGCATCGCCGTCGAGATCGAACGAGCGCGCCTCGCGGATGCCGAGCGGCGGTCGCGGCTCGGTGCGATCCAGGCGCGCTCGCATCTCGCGCTGATCGCCGAGGTCTCGATCGAGCTTGCACGCGCCATCGAAGACGTTCGGCCGGCCATGCGCGAGGTCGCGGACATCCTCATCGACGGGTTCGCGGAGCTCTGCACCATCCACCTGGCTGGTCCCGAGGGACGCATCGAGCGCGTGGTCGGTCGCGCGTGTGAAGCAGGCAACGACCTGATCACCAACCTGGCGGGCGATCTTCCCGGCACCCAAGCTGCGATCCAGCGCGTCATGGCGACAGGCAAGCCCGAGCTCACCTATGTCGACGCCGCGGGCAGGGTGCGGGGCGTGAAGGACGAGTTCAGTCGTTCCCTTCACCAACGCGGCATGAAGTCGTGGGTGATGGCGGCGATCCGCGTGCGCGGCCTTCCGCTCGGCGCCATCGTCGTTGCCACCGGCCCGTCGCGCCGGGGGTACCGACCGTCGGACCAGGCGGTCGTGGACGAGCTCGCCAACCGCATCGCCATCGCGGTCGAGCGGTCGCTGCTCTACTCCGACATGCATCAGGCCGGTCTTGCCGCCGAACGCCGAGCCGAGCAGCTCAGCCGGCTGATCGAAGCGGCAATCGCGCTCGATCCGTCGTCGACGCCGAGTGAGCTCCTGCACACACTCGTGGAACAGGCCGCGCAAGTGCTCCAGGCGCCGCGCGCCCACGCGTGGCTGAGCGGCGACGACGCCCTCGAGGCCGAATATGGGACCGCTCCGTCGTATCCGGTTCGCTCCGGCAGTCCGCTCGTCGACTCAACCGGGCAGGACGCGGGATTCTTGTCCGTCACGCGGTCCGAGACCGAGCCCTTCACTGCGGCTGACGATGCGGTGCTGACCCTGCTCGCACGACTGGCGTCGGCTGCGGTCCAGAACGCCCGCCTCTACGGCGACCTTCATGTTCGCGAGCTGCGGTTGCAGGCATTGTTCGAGGCGTCACCGCTCGCCATCCTCGAGCTCGACGTTCGTGGAGTGGTGCGCAAGACGAACCCGGCGGCACTCGCGTTGTTCGGGACCGATGACAGGCCGGACGCGATCGAGTTGCCGCACGCACTCCAGGACCGTCTCGGGCTCATGACGGTGAAGGCACTCGCCGGCGACGTCGCCGAGTCCGAGCTGACGACAGATGTCGACGGACGCGAGCTCGACCTGTGGATCTCAACCGCCCCGATCCGTGGTCACGAAGCCTTGCCGTCGGGTGTACTCGCGGTCGTGAGCGACACGACGGAGCGCCAGCGCCTGCGAGAGCAACTCGCCGACGCACACCGGTACGAAGCGATCGCACAGCTGGCGGGCGGCGTCGCGCACGACTTCAACAACCTGTTGACGATCATCCTCGGCTACGGCGATCTGCTCTTGCAGAAACTGCCGGCCGGGTCAGTCGAGCACGACGACGTCACCGCCATTCATCAGGCCGGCCAGCACGCCGCGGTCATCACGAACCAGCTGCTGACCCTCAGTCGCAACCAGGTGGTCCAACCGATCGTGGTCGAGGTTGCGGCGACGGGCGAGTCATTGCTGCCCATGCTCCGCCGTCTCGCCGGCGAAAACGTCGACGTGCAGCTCGAGTCCCATACGCACGCCGCCATCCGCATGGACGCGGGGCAGCTCGAGCAAGTGCTGTTCAATCTCGTGCTCAACAGCCGCGATGCGATGCCGGACGGCGGCATGGTCAAGATCGACGCGGCCGAGACGACGACCGAAACCGGCCCCGACGTGACGTTGACCGTGTCGGATACGGGCGTCGGTATGGACCCGGACACGATCGATCGCTGCCTCGAACCGTTCTTCACCACGAAGGGACGCCGCGGCATCGGTCTCGGTCTCGCCACTGTCTCGACGATCGTGCAGCGGGCGGGCGGCACCCTCGACATCACGAGCAGCCCGGGCGAAGGCACCTCCATCTCGATTCGGCTCCCCATCGAGCAGACGATTCCGTCCCGGTCCGAACCACCGCCGCTTCGTCCACAAGGACGCGTATTGCTGGTGGACGACGACGGGTTGGTGCGCCGCTTCGCCAGCAAAGCGCTTTCGGAGGCCGGCTACGAGGTCACGTCGGTCGACGACGCCGACACCGCGCTCACCGTCGCCCGCGCGGACGGCAACTTCGATCTCGTCGTTTCCGACGTCGTGCTGCCCGGCATGACCGGTCTCGAGCTCGTCCGCATCTTCGGGACCGAGTGGCCGTCCGTGGCGCGATTGTTGATGACCGGCTTCGCCGGCACGGAGACGAAGGGCACCGATCTCGAAACAGTCCGCGTGCTGAAGAAGCCGTTCGCGGTGGACGAGTTGACGCGCGCGGCACACGACGCGCTCGAGGCGGCCCGCGCCCTCCCACCGACCCCGCCGGGCCGGCCGAAGCGCCCGGGCCGCGCTCAGGGTTCGAAGCGGTAGCCGACTCCCCGTACGGTCGTCACCCAACGCGGCTTGTCGGGATCGGACTCGATCTTGCGCCGGATGCGGCGCACGTGCTCCGTCACCGTCGCGGGATCCTGCCAGTCGGCCGACGACTGCCAGACCTGCGTGAGCAGTTGCTTTCGATCGAAGACCTGCCGCGGGGACGAGGCGAGGAACGACAGCAGATCGAACTCGCGAGCGGTGAGCGAGACGAGCTCGCCCGTCACCCGTACATCGCGTGTCCTGGTGTCGATCTCGAGCGCATCGAACTGCAGCAGCGCCGCGCCGGCATTGTGCGGCGCCCCCACCGCGGGCATCTGCGCCCGGCGGAGGACCGACTCGATCCGGGCGCTGAGCTCGCCGGGAGAGAACGGCTTGACCATGTAGTCATCCGCTCCCGATCGCAGACCGAGGATGCGATCGGCTTCGTCGCCCAGCGCGGTCAACATGATCACCGGCACCGCGCTCCGTGAACGGATCTCCGTCAGCAGATCGATGCCGTCGACCTGTGGCATCACGACGTCGAGCAGAACGAGGTCGGGGGTGCGCTGTTCCACTTCGCGCAATGCGGTTGCGGCATCACCGGCTTCCACTGTCTCGTAGCCGTCCTGGCGAAGGAGGCGTGCCAACAACGTGCGGACTTGGGGATCATCGTCGATGACGAGGACGAACGCGGAGCCGGATGCCACTCAACGTGAGAGTACCTTCGGTGTTGGGTAAACGTTGTTATCCGGTAGATGCCTCGATGTGGTCCCGGGTCGAGGATCGCACGGATGGCGCCCGCTGATCCCCCTCGATTGAACGAGCGCGCGCGGACGACCGTGCTCGTCGTCGGCACCGACGACTGGGCTGTCGAGCGCGCGGCAACCGCACTGGCCAGCGCGGACATCGACGTGCTGCGTTGCCAGGAGGTCGGTGAACCGTCTTTCCCGTGCAATGCGTTCATCGAGGGTCGCGTGTGCCCGATCGACGCGGGGTTCGACGTCGTACTCACCGCGAGAGCGCGACCAGCGCGCAGCGCGGAGCCGCGCGAGGTCGGTGTGGTCTGCGCGCTGAGGGCAGAGCGGCCGCTGGTGGTCGCCGGCGTAACGGTGGGAAATCCGTTCGCGTCGGTGGCGACGACGACAGTGGGCGAAGGCGGCGACGCGGCCGAGGCGTGCCGCGCCGCGGCGCACAAGATCGAGGCGGCGGATCCCGAAGCGGCGGTGGTCGACACGGTCGACCTCCGCCGACAAGCCGGAGCGCCGAACCGGTAGCTCGGTTGTGGCGATGTTGTGCCGCGCTTGAGCACTCCGTGGGCGAACGATTGAGCTCCTGTTCGTACACTCCGTTCATGACGGCGACTACTGATCCGGACCTGGTCAACGACTGGATCGAGCGGGTTTGGAAGGCGGGCGGCACCGACCTGTTGCTCACCGCGGAGGCACCTCCACTGGCACGAGTGGACGGGCACTACGCCCCGCTCGACGGCGAACGAATCCTCGCCGGCGACGACACCGAGTTGATGCTGAAGAGCCTCGTTGCGCCGGACGCGTACGCGAGCTTCCTCGAGCACCGCCAGATCGACTTCTCCATCACCTGGCAGGAGAACGTTCGCGTGCGCGGCAACGCGTTCGTCCAGCGCGGTCGCGTCGCGATCTCGTTGCGAATCATCCCTCTCCAGATCCCCACGCTCGCGGAGCTCGGCCTACCGAAGATCGCGGAGCGGTTCGCCGAGGCGCCGTCGGGTCTCGTGCTGCTCACCGGCCCTACCGGTGCGGGCAAGTCCACGACGCTGGCGGCGCTCATCGACCACGTGAACCTGCGTCGCGCCTGTCACATCCTCACCATCGAGGATCCGATCGAATACGTGCACAGTCACAAGCGCTCGGTCGTTTCGCAACGCGAGATCGGCATCGACGCCGAGTCGTTCGAGTCCGCGCTGCGAGCCGCATTGCGTGAGGACCCGGACGTGATCCTCGTCGGCGAGATGCGCGACCTCGAGAGCATCGGTGCGGCGTTGACACTCGCAGAGACCGGCCACCTCGTATTCGCCACGTTGCACACGAACGACACCGCTCAGTCACTCGACCGCATCGTCGACGTGTTCCCGTCAGACCGGCGCGATCAGATCCAAGTGCAACTGTCGGCCACGCTCCAGGGCGTCATCTACCAACGTCTGCTGCCTCGCGTCGACGGCGGCCTGGTCGGCGCCTACGAAGTCATGGTCGGCACGAACGCGGTCAAGAACCTCGTGCGGGAGGGCAAGACCCGCCAGCTCCGCAATGTCGTCGCCACCCACCGTGACGAGGGCATGCAGACCCTCGAGACCTCGCTGTCCCAGCTGATCGAGGACGGGGTCATCACCGAGGAGACAGCGATGGCAGTCACCCTGCACCCACGGGAGATCACGAAGTCTCGGCCCCTCGCGGCCAGCATGGACGACGGCGGCGTCGCCGATGCCGTCGACATCCAGCGCCGCCGTCGTCTGCGCAAGTAGACAGCCCTCGTGCCCCGCCCCACGCGGGGGCCTGCGCTCCCGTACACGCCCGTGGCCGGCGTCGTTCCCTGCGGCGCCAAATGGTTGGTTGCCCCCGGCCGCGTGCAAGGTGTCACGCTGTACGCGGCAGACCCGATGTTGTTCGCGTCGTTCAACGAGATCCTCGACTGGCGTCCGTCCTTCGAAGTCATCGCGGTCGCTTGCCACATCGGCTTGCCCGAACGGCCCGTACCAGGCGGACGCACATGCGATCGCGACGCTCGCCGCCTACTGGGACACCCGCGCCGCGGCGCCGTCTTCTCCGCACCGGCTCGCCCCGCACTCCAGGCGACGACGTACGAGGAAGCCGTTGCGCTCAACGACGGCATGAGCGCACCACAGTGGGCGCTGCTGCGCCGCATCGCCGAAGTCGATGCCGCCATCGCGCCGTACTGGCAGCGCACCGTCTACGAGGCCAATCCCGAGTTGAGCTTCTACCAACTCAACGACGACGTCCCGGTGCGGTACAGCAAGCATCTGCAGCGCGGTGTGGCCGAGCGGCGAGCCTTGCTCGAGCGCCGCATCCCGGGCATCGCCCAGACCCTCGATGAACGAGTGCGAGGCGCTCGGCGCCATCACCTCATCGATGCAGCCGCCTGCCTGTGGACGTCACGCCGCATCGCCGGCCGGGCCGTCAACCGCGTGCCGGAGGATCCGGAGTGGGACGACATCGGGCTCCGGATGGAGATCGTCCGCTGAACCTGCCCTCAGGGCGGCAACTGTGCGAGCGCTCGGCGGGCACGATCCAGCGCGTCGGACGTCAACGAGTTGTTCGAGTCGATGGCATGTGCCTGCGTGAGATGGTCGACGGCTTGGTCGAACTGACCTTGCTGGAGCTCGACGATGCCGAGGCCGGTCAGTGTCTTCGGTGAGCGCGGGTCGAAGCGCAGCAGCGATCGGAAAGTGTCGGCCGCTCTCGTCAGGTCGCCGCTGAACAGGTAGTCGTAGGCGGCCGCCTCGATCGTCTGCGGGTCACGGCTGTCTCGACTGATCGCCTCGGTTGCCCATCGCTTCGACTGTTCGATTCGTTGCTCCTGCGTGAGGTCCTCGCGGGCGAGCGCGAGCACTGCTGCCTTCTCGGCGCGTCCGGGCCAGTGCGGCAACAGTGACGCGGCGGCGGTCGCGGCGTCGAGATCGCCGGTCTCGCTGCGGTAGGCGAGCCAACCTCCGAGCAGGATCGTCACCGCCAGCGCGACGCCCGCGATGACCAGCACGATGCGCCCGAGGACGGGGACGACGTGACGGGGTGCATCCCGGCTGCCGGCGGCACCCAACGCCAGCAACGCGAGCGCGGTGACGGCGACGTCTTGTGGTTGCAACAGCTGCACGATCGCCACCAGCGCGGCGAACCCCAGCAACGGCCCTCGCCCCAACCGCACGGCGGACACGAGCCAGAGCCCGAGCAACACCACACCGACGAGACCGGTCGTGACGGCCCAGTGAACCGGCCAGTTGTGACCGTCGACGAACACGCTGTCGGGGGTGACGCGTTCGAGCGCCAGGGTTCGCTGTGGCGTGGTGGCGGAGAGATACCGGGCTGGGCCCCAACCGACTATCGGCCGCGCCGCAATGGCGTGGAAGGCGCCCGCGTAGTTCTCGATGCGCGCGGTCTCGCCGACATCACCGCCGAGACGTGCGGTCGCCGACGTGCGCCCGGCGCCAGCGTGCGTGAGGACCAGGCCGGCAACGATCCCGACCGCGACCAACGCGGACAACGTGGCCTTCGTCCGCAACGGCCGTCGCCACGTCAATGCAACGAGCAACGGCAGGCACAAGACCAACGGGAAGCGCTCGCCTGCCACCTCGAGCGCGGCCGCGACGAGCACGATCAGCATCGCGGCGCGGTGCTGGCCCGCGACCCAACGATGCGACACCAGCCAGAGCCCGCCGAGTAGCAACGCGGCGAGCTGAGCAGGCTGTCCCATCAGTCCCGTGGACTGCGTGCCGTATCCCGCGGCACCGAGTCGTTGCAGATCGACGAGAACTTGGAGGAGCGCGACACAGGCGTTGACGGCGACGCCGATGACGAGCGCGCGCTCGACGATGCGCCCACCTTCGTCTCCTGTGGACGTGCCGATCGCCCACACACCGGTCATGGCCAAAACGAACAGGCAGCCCGTGCCCCAGTTCTGGTTTCCCCAGAACGAAATGGCCGGGTTGTCGCTGAGGAGCGTGCTCACCGCCGCGACTGCGATGAATCCGCAGGCTGCCATCGCGGCGCGGCGGGCAGAGGTCCGAAGGAGAGCGAGCAGCAACGGGATGCCGATGGCGGCCTCGACGGGGAGCATGGCGTAGCGACCGACCCATCCAGGGGTGTCGGTCACGCGTATCGACAGCACCGGGAGCACGAGCGCCAGGCCGGCTGCGATCAGGCCGACGGTCGTGTGCGGCAGCCACGAGGGACGTGAACGCGGAGAGAGGAGCCTCTCGCGAGGCTCCTCTCTCTCGGTTCTGACGACGGCCGTCATCGCCATGGCAGTGCCGTCCGTCGTCTCGAGGGCTGCTCGACCGTCAGGTCGTGCAGCCGTTGACCGCAGGCGTCATCGCGGTGATCGTGTAGGTGGCCCCGCCTGGGGCGGTCGTGACGGTGTGCAGGGTCGGCGTCTCGGTCAGGAAGCTCGCGGCTACCAGACCGGCGACGTCCGTGTACTTCGGCGACGTGGTCTGCGCGGCGTAGAACGCCTCTTCCGCCGTCTGGATCGTCTTCTTGTCCGCCTTGCATGCACTGGTCTGACCCTTGTCCGTGATGCCGCCCACGGCGAACACGACGATCGCCGCCAGGATGGCGAGGATCACGATCACGACCAAGAGTTCGATGAGAGTGAAGCCGGAGTCGTCGCCGCGAAAGCGACGACTCGCCCGCTCCTTGGTTGCTTCCAACATGTGTGGTGTTCCCTTCTTGTTCTTGACTGCACTTACCGAGCTCCGCCGGAGCCCAACTGATGAATGAGATGACCTAGGCCCGCCCGTATCCCCCTCTCCGCCGTGAGGTCGCCACTGCGATCACCGCACGTCCCACGTGAGGTACGTGACGCTGTCGCCGGGGGCGAAGTTGTTTTGATCGTCGAAGTCGTGGATCTCGACCAGCGTGGTGAGCCGCTGATGGCCGTTGACCTTCGCGGTGAGCAACACGAACCGGTCGGACGGTCCGACGGATCCGTTGATGCTCGAGGAGCCGCCGCCGGGATGGATCCGGAACACGACGTTGCGGGCGATGACGCCGCGGTTGAGGAGGATCGGATCGCCGATCGCGGTGGTGATGTCGAGGCCGGCCGTCGGGGCGTAGATGGTCCCCTGCACGAACAGGTTGGCGCCCGCGCCGGTCGTGATGAGCGGACAGGGCATGGTCGGTTGGCCCGAGCCGTCATCGTTGGTGACGAGCGCGCAGCCGGCGATGGCGCGGTAGCCGCCCTGGTTGGGGGCGAGCGTGACGTCGAAGCGGATGCCATCGAGCGACGACGTGTAGGTGGTGTTGTTCGGGTTCGGCGTGGCGACCGCCAAGTCGACCGAGAGTCGAGAGAACAACGTCGGATCCTGCGCAAAGAGATTCGTGACGTCGATGGTGTCGGTGTGCGCCGAGTTCTGGAGGCACAGCGTGTTCGCTGTACACGTCGTCGAGCTCGTGGTGAACGTGCCGCCGTCGACGGCAGCGCCGTTGTCGTTCAGCGTGACCGCCAGCGAGCTGAAGTTGGTGGTCTCACTGTGACTGACGACCATCTTCACGTTCGTGACGATCGAGCCGCCAGCCAACGAAGGGAAGCCGCCGAGGTCGATCGATGCCGAGCTCTTGTTCGGCACGGTTGCTGTCGCCGAACCGCCGCCGATGGCGAGCGCGTTGCTCGGGTTGGCGTACAGGTTGCCCACGCTCGACGCCGTCGTGGGTGACTCGGTGGCGGGAACGGTGGCGCCGGCGTTGGTCATCGCCCCGTACACCGCGATCTGCTGTGCCGCCGTGCTCGGCGTCGCGCACAGCTCGGCTTTGCCCGTGGTTCCGAGGTCCATCCGAGTGTCGCCGCCGAACACGAACTGCACGCCGGGGCTCAGCGGGAAGTCGTGCTCGCCGAGGCACAACCCGGGCATTGCCATCTGCGCATCGACCGCAGCATTCGGATCGAACGCGTGATGAGCCGTCTTGGCGACCGTGTTCGGCGTCCCGCCGATGACGGTCTTGCCCGCAAGGCTCCAGACGTGTGCCCCGGCAGCGGTGAAGTCGAAGTAGTAGTTGCCGGGCTGGAACCACATCGGCTTGCTGGCGCACGGTGCCGGCGAGACGGGCGCGGCGTTGTACGTCCCCGGCGAGAACACCGCCGCGCCCGTCGTGCACGTGGGCGCCGGCGCGTTGGCGGGGGCCGTCGAGGCGAGCAACGTGTAGCCCGCCGCGGTTCCGGCGTTGCCGGGATCGGCGATCGTCGTGTTCGAGTTGCACACCTTCGTCGTCCCCGGCGCAACGACGTTGACCTGCCCGCCGCAGTTGGCGGCATTCCCCGGGACGGTGCGGTGCGCGGTCACGTCTCCGAACACTCTCAGCGTGCCGGACGCACCGTTGCCAGCTTCGGAGATGGTGCCGTTGGACGCCACCGGCCCGAACACGTCGATGTCACGGCTGCCACCACCGCCGCCGGCGGTCGGGATCTGCCAAACGCCTTCGAGAGTCGAACCAACCGTCGTCGGCAGGGCGAGGACCGAATACGGCGGCCGGTTGACCGCGGTGGCCGACTGCCCGCTACCGGTCAACGTCAGGCAGTCGACGTGCGCTTGCATGCTGTTGACGAAGTTGGCTGCCGTCGTGAGGCTGCAATCGGTCGGGTCGGACGGGTTGTCGGTGCCGAGCGTGGTGTCGCCCTTGATCCGGTTGACTGCCGCGAGGACCGCCGCCTCGGACGTGTACTCCTCGCTGCGCTGTTGATCGAGAGTCTGCGTGGCCTTGAGATGGGTGACCGCGAGCGTGAGCGTGCCCGCGAGGACGAGCACGATGAACGTCAGGAACGCCAGTGCGATGCCGAGCACCTGACCGCGGTCGCCGCGTCGCCGCGTCACGGCAATCGCCTCGTGGCGCGAACGGTGTAGGTGAAGAACACGTTGTCGTCCGACATCTGCGATCGCGCCGTCCCCACCAGCTGTGCCGACGCGATCGACGAGTCGCACGTGACCGACACCGGTACGGCGGAGAAGCAGGTCACCGCGGGATCCGCGGCTCCCCCACCGGGCTTGAGGTTGTGCGCGATCACCGTGCTGCTCACCGGAGTGACCGAGCTCGAGTTGACGCCCTCGCAGTACTGCCGCACGAGCTGGCGTTCGTCTCCCGGGTTGACCGGCTCGACGACTCGGTAGACCGCAACCTTCTGGATCTCGACGGGCGGGTTGTGCGACTGGTCCCAGCCGTGCCAGGTGAAGCTGATGAGCGGCGTCCCGGCACTGCACGAGGGGTACGCAGCAGTCGAGATCGAGTCGGCACTCTCGACGTCGGTCGTGAAGTACGACGCCGCGATCTGGCCGTCGTGGCTGTCGTCCATCAGGTAACCGGACTTCGTGATCGACTTGTTGGCCGCGACGAACGCAGACGCCAACGCCACGCTGACGATCGACATGATGGCGATGCACACGAGCAGCTCCATCAATGTCACCCCTGCGTCGTCGTGATGCCGCATCACGGACTCACCGCCGCCACCACGACTTGCAGCGTCTGGCCGTTCGTCCGCGGCACCGTCGACGTCGAGTGGACGGTGAGCTGCACGCGAACCAGCACCGCGGTGTTCGCGTTGCAACCGCTGAAGACAGGGCTGCTGCCCCCGATGGAAGTGGTCACGACCGGGAGGTCAGCGGTGAGACCGGCGGCGCCGATGTTGGGAAAGCCGACCGGCAAGACCTTCGGGTTGGTGCTCGTCAGCTGGTTGACCGAGTACGGGTTGTTGCTGCTGCTCACGCACAGGTTGCCGGAGATGAATCCCTTCGCCTTGATCGCCTCGGCCCACTGCTTGAGCGCGATGTCGATCTGGGTGTCCTGGCGATGCGCACCCGCCGCGACCGGGAGGGTGGACGTCCCCACGAGGATCGAGACGACGCACAGCCCGAGGATCACGATCGACACGAGGATCTCGATCAGCGTCACTCCCTCGTCGCCGCGGCAACGAGAGTGCCGTGGCTCGGCCGCGTTCATGACACGTTGACCTGGTTGTAGATGCCGTACATGGCCGAGACGAGCGCGATCGCCACGAACCCCACGATGATGCCCACGAAGATGATCACGGCGGGCTCGAACAGGCTGGTGAACCGCTTGATCTTGTAGTCGAGCTCGCGGTCGAGGTAGTTGGCGGCCGTCTCGAGCTGCGTGTCGAGCGTGCCGGTGTCCTCGCCGACGCGGAGCATCTGCTTGATCGACGACGGGAACAGGTCCGTGCTGTTGAGAGGCCGGGCGAGACCCTCGCCTCGCATCATCGCCTCGCGGGCGTCGGCGATCCCGTCGCGGAAAACAGTGTTGTTGGTGGCGTCGCCGGTCACCGCCAACGCTTCTGGCACCGGCACGCCGGCATTGAGCATCGACGCGAGGATCCGGCAGAAGCGCTCGACGATGGCGTGGCGGATCAGGTCGCCCGCCACCGGCAACCGCAGCAGCATCGCGTCCTTCGCGGCACGGCCACGCTCGGTACGCGCGTACAGGATCGACCCGACGACAACGACAGCGATAGTCAGCGCGATCAGCCAGCCCCACTCGCCGATGAAGTGGGCGACGGACAGCAACATTCGCGTCGGCAACGGCAGCGTGGCGTGGAAGCTCTCGAAGAACGTCTCGAACCGCGGGAGCACGAACACGGTCAACACGACGACGACCACCACCGCCATCACCAGCACGATGGCCGGATAGGCGAGCGCGCTCACGACCTTCTGGCGTGTGTCGATGTCGCGGTCGAGGTAGTCCGCCAACTCGTCGAGTGCGTTGTCGAGGTTGCCGGTGACCTCCGCCGAGCGGAGGATCCCGAGATAGAAGGGTGGGAAGACCTCGTCGTGGCGCGCTGCTGCCGCGGAGAACGTCGAGCCACCGCGGAGCGACTCGATCATGTCCTCGAGCGCGGGCTTGAAGACCTTGTCGGTCATCTCCGACAAGATGACCTCGAGCGCGTTGATGATCGGGATACCGGCCCGGATGAAGACACCGAGCTGGCGACTGAAGTGCATCAGGTCACGGGGCTTGACCCGCTTCTTGGTGATCTCGTAGTGGAGGATGCTCTTCTTCTCGGCGACGCGAATCGGCAAGAGGTCACGATCGGCCAGCAGCGTGTGGACGTCGCCGAGCGTCGAGGCATCCTCGATGCCGGCGACTCGAGTGCCGTCGAGTGCGAGTGCCGTGAACTGGAACTTCGGCATGGCGTTGCCTTTCGCTTACAGCGCGTAGATCGTGCGGATGACTTCTGCGAGCGTCGTGATGTCGCGGTCGACGAGGCGGACGGCCTCGTGCTGCAACGTGCGCATGCCCTGCGACACCGCGAGGCGACGCAGCTCCTCTTGGGTCGCCCACCCCACGACGAGTCGCTTGATCTCGGGCGTGATGTGCAGCAGCTCGTACACACCGATGCGGTCCTGGTAGCCGGTGTCGGCGCAGAAGTTGCAGCCGGCACCCTGGAAGAACGTGGTGCGCTCGGGATCCTCACCGCCGGACTCGACGTAGAACGCGAGCTCTTCCGCCGTCGGCGTGTATGCCGTCTTGCAGTTGTCGCAGATGCGGCGTACGAGGCGCTGCCCGACGACGGCGAGCATCGAGGAGGCGACGAGGAAGGATTCGATGCCCATGTCGAGCAGGCGATGGAGCGCGGCGACCGAGTCCGTCGCGTGCAACGTCGAGAGCACGAAGTGACCCGTGAGCGCGGACTGCACCGCGATGCGCGCGGTCTCGGGATCGCGGCACTCACCGACGAGGATGACGTCGGGGTCCTGTCGAAGGATCGACTTGAGCCCGGTGGCAAATGTCATGCCGACCGCTTCGCTCGTCTGGATCTGGTTGATCGACGGAAAGACGTACTCGACCGGGTCCTCGATCGTCATGATGTTTCGGTGCGGCTGGTTGATCTCGGCCAGCGACGCGTACAACGTGGTCGTCTTGCCGCTACCGGTCGGGCCCGCGCACAGCACCATCCCGAACGGTGATCGCACGAGCTTCGAGAACGCCGTGTGTGTCTCGTCCGGCATGCCGAGATCGCTGAGCCGGTACAGCGAACGGCTCTTGTCGAGCAGCCGGAGCACACACTTCTCGCCCCAGATCGTCGCGACTGTCGCGATGCGGACGTCGACATCGCGACCGTCCACGGTGAGCGAGAACTGACCGTCCTGCGGGCGCCGGCGCTCGACGATGTTCATGTTCGCCATGATCTTGAGACGGCTGATGAGCGCGGGACCGATGTTGGCGGGGAGCGTCAGCGCGTCGTGCAGCGCCCCGTCCACGCGGTACCGAATGCGGATCTCGTGATCCTGCGGCTCGATGTGGATGTCCGACGCTCGGTCACGCAGCGCCTGCGTGACCATGAGGTTGACGACCTTGACCACCGGTGCGTCGGACGCGAGATCGGTCGACTCGATGTCGCCGCGGCCGAGTGTGGCGGCCGTCGACGCTTCGAAGGCTTCGACGAGACGGCCGACGTTCTGCGTTGCGCGGTACGCGCTGTCGAGCGCACGTCGGATCTGACTCTCGGGCGCGAGCGAGAACCTGGCCTCGCGCTCTCCAAGTGCCTCTGCTACGGCCGAGCGAGCCTCGTCGGTCGGATCCGACAGCGCGACTTCGACGGCCTCTTCGTCCGCTCGAACGGCGATCGCCGGGATCGAGCGGGCAACGTCTTCGGGAAGCAGCGTCGCCGTGCCCCGGTCGAGTTGCGCCCGTCCCAGGTCGGCCAGCGGGATCCCGAGTTGCTCCGCCAGTGCGCTCGCCAGTGCTGAATCGCTGACGAGGTCACGTTCGAGGAGCAGTTGCCCGAGCCGCCGTCCGCTGGCCGCCTGGTCTGCCAGCGCTCTCGCCAATGCCTCTCCGTCGACGGCGTTGTCGCGGATGAGCAATTCGCCGAGGCGAGGTTGCGCTGGCCGACCCGGGGTCGCTACTGGACCAGAGGCAGCGCCGCCCTCGGAAGCGAGCTCGTCCGAGGAGTCGTCCGCCGTGGTCTCCTCGAATGGCTGCTTCCGACGCCGCCCTCGTCCCGCCATCCGGCCATGGTGGACAGCCCGCATCACCGCCCCGGCAACCAACCCTCAACGCTTCCCCAACACGGAGGGTGCTTCTCAGCTGCTGAGCGTCACCGTCAGCGTCTGGGTCGACCCGTGAACCGTGGCCGTGAGGGTCACCGATTTGTTGTTGCCATTCGCACGAGTCAGCGTGAATTGAGCTGTGCTCGAGCCGGCGGTGGGTACCGACAGCGCGGCGGTTCCACTCGGTGTCCCCGACCCGTTGCCGGTCGTTGCCAGGTCAACGGTTAGTGCTGTCCCTGTCGTGTTCGTGACGACGTTCTGGTACTGATCGGCCAGCGCAAGACCCGCGACCAGTGATTGAGGGGTGTTGCTTTCACCTGTCGACGAGCAGGCGACGGATCCCACCGCGCCCCCACACGTCACACCGGGCGTGGGAGAGGTCGTCACATTCGTGAGCACGATTCCTGCGCGTGCGCCTGCCGACACCGTGACGGCAACGCCCGGGCCGTTGTTGAGCGAGCCGTCGGTGACGGTGATCGTCGCGGTCTGGGCCTTGTACAGCTTCATCACGCCATTGCTCGCTCCGGATACGGACGACACCCCGTTCGTGAAGGTGATCGGCGTTGCCGATCCGAAGCTGACCGGGGTGCCGGAGCCACTCGACACTGTGGGCGCATTGCCGCCGATCGAGTCGGCGCCGCCAAACGTCAGAGCCTTCGAGCCCGCATAGGTCGTCGCGGTGTTGCCAAATGGATCCTGAGCCGTGATCGTCAGGTTGTCGGCCGCGCCGGCACCCGGCGATGTCGTCGCCGCGGTCAAGACCAGTTTGGATGCTGTGGACGGATTCACGGTCACCGATGCCGATCCAGTCACGGATAGCCGCACAGTGTCCTTGACCGACACGCTCTGGGCGCCTGCTGTCTTCAGAGTCGCGGCGTTGGCAAACGTATGGCTGCCGTGGTCGCTCCCGACGAAGGTGTAGTCGGCCGGCAGTGCGGGCGAGTTCAGGTCTGAAGTGCTGAAGTGAACAGCGCCGGTGTAACTCGTCATGGGGTTGTTGGACGTGTCCTTCGCCGTCACCGTGATACCGAATGCGCTACCGGCTGTCGCGGACGCGGGTGCGCCGACCTGGAAGTGATCCAACGGGGCAACGGCCACTGATGCACTGGCGGCGCTGGTCGCTGTCCACGTACGAAACACCGCGGTCACCTTGTACGTGTACGTCCCTGCTGAAACGCCGGTGTCGTTGCAGCTCGTCGGCACTGCTGCCAGCAACGAGGCCGGCGAGCTCCCGCACGCGTTCGACGGTGTCGCACCTACTAGTCGTTGTACGTAGTAACCCGCGACTGACCCACCGTTGGGTGTGGAGCCGCCGCTCCACGTCACCGCGACAGTCGCGTCGGACGAGATTCCCGCCACGCTCGTCGGAGCACCCAGCAAGCCTGTCGATACGTGGCCAGTCCCAGCCCCCGACCGCGTCCAATACGCGAACGCAGGGCCGCCTTCGACGGCGAGCAGCAAGAAGACGAGCGCCGCGACAACAACCGCGACACGGTGGCGACCGATGACCCGCACGCGGCGGTGGACGCTCAGAAGCCGGCGCATTGCCCGGTCCTCGTCCCGTTGCCGGTGTTCTTGTGGCTGTTGTTGGTCGGCACCGGGTTGTTGGCGGTGCACCCGAGGTTGCCGTTGATCTTGTTGGCATCGACGGCGGGGTTGGCGTGCGTGGGAGCGGGTCCAGCCCCGGTGTTGCTCGTCAACGTGATGCCGCCATTGATCGTGTTGAGGGCGACCTCGACACCGGCCAGGTTGCCGGTCAGTGTCACGCCGCCGTTGATGGTGTTGCCGGGGCAGCCGGTGGCGAGGTCGTCACCGATCTGCACGAACCCGGTTGCACTCGACGACGACACGCCGCCGTTGATCGTTGCGCCACACAGCACGTAGTGGTTTGCGCCCGCGGCGCTGACGTTGCCGTTGATCGTGCCGCCGCTGACGAAGAGACCGGCGCCGGACTGCACCGTCGCGCCACCGTTGATCGTGCCGCCATTGTCGAACAGCGTGCCGCCGGACTTCACGGTCACACCGCCGTTGATCCTGCCCGAGGGGGCGAGACAGATCACCTGACCGGACGACACGGTGAGCGAACCGTTCACGCTTCCGGTGACGCACGCCGACGTGTAGTTGACGACCTGCGACACGGTGTTCGCGGTACTCGTGACGTACGGCGGGTTCCCCGAGTAGATGGCCTTGATGCTGTGGGTGCCGGGCAGGAGGGATGTGGTCGACAGCGTCGCGACGCCGGTGGCGTTGAGGTTCGACGCACCGAGCGAGTTGATGCCGTCGAAGAAGGTGACGGAACCCGTCGGCGTGCCGGAGGACGACGTGACCTTGTCGTCGAGCGTCACCGACTGTCCGAACACTGACGGGTTCGCCGTCGACGTGAGCACGCTCGTCGTCGACGCGGTGAGCGGGCTGACGACCTGGCTGACGGTCGACGAGGTGCTACCGGCGAAGTTGCCGTCGCTGTTGCTGTAGACGGCCTTGATCGGATGGGTGCCGACCGCGAGCGAGGTCGTGCTGAACTGGGCCTGTCCGCTGGCATTCACCGGAGTGGCCGCGCTGATTGCCGACGCGCTGTCGAAGAAGGTCACGGTGCCAGTCGGCCCGGTCGGCGGTGTGCCCGTGGTCGTGATCGTGGCGGTGAACGTGATGCTCTGGCCGGAGCTCTGCGGATTCGAAGACGACGCGAGCGCCGTGGTGGTCGCGAACAGTTGCGTGTAGGTCGCGGACCCTGCGTACAGGAAGTGGAAGGTGACGTTCTTGCACCCGTTCTGATTGCCACCGGCACCGCCGCCGACGAGCGACAAGGACGTGTTCACCGTGTTCGTGCCGGAGGCGGGTACGACGAGTGAGCCGCTGAAGGCGGTGTGGCTGAGATCGAGATTCGACGCAGGGCATCCCGGTGGTGGCGGGAAGCCGGGGTCGATCGACAGGGAGATCGCGCTGACTGTGATGGGAACGGTCGATGGGTTGCTGACGGTGTAGGTCAGGCAGCGCATGACACCGGGGTACAGAAGCTGCGTCGCGCCCGCACAGGCAGGCGACTCGGTGATCGCGCTCGAGATGGTGAAGTTGGTTCCCGCGATGAGTTGCGGGCTGGAGCCGGGGAGGACGAACTGGTTCGCGACACTGAAGGTCAAGAACGCGGCGACGACGGCGACGATGGCCGTGATCCCCACTCCCTTGAGTTTCTTCAGTGCGTGCACTTGATCGACTCCCATCGGCGTACGTGTGGACGGAACCGGTGACATGGGAGGAGGAACGGCGCTACCGCTCCTCCTCCCAGTCGATGGGTCAGCTTCCGGCGGTCACCGTGTAGGTGATCGGGATGCTCTGTGACTTGCAGGCGTCCTGGTTCACCGCGGTGTTGTTCATCGTGATGGTCACGCCGCTCCACGAGCCGACACCGTCGCCATGCGCGATCTGCGCGTCGACTGGCGCCGAACCCGCGACGGTGAAGTCAGCCGCGACACAGCCGCTGGGGAGGTTTGCGGTATCGAGCGCGCCGGTCACTGTCCCGACCTTCACTGCGCTCGGGTTGGAGTTGTTGAACGTACCGGTCAGCGTGTAGGCGGACATTCCCGGGTACAGGGTCCCCGCCGGGACGGTGTCCTGCACGACCACAACGGCAGTCGTCGTTCCGGTCGATGCCGAACCGGCACCGCCGCCGCCTTGTGTCCAGTACGCGGCCGCCGTGAGGGCCAGGCCGAGGACGACGCCGATGACGGCTCCGCCGACTACCGACTTCTTGTTGATGCGATGTCGCATGGATGTGTGCTCCCTCATGTGAGTGCGCGAAAGGAGGCGCCACGCGTGGTGCGTGACGCCTCGACGAATGAGGACCCGCGGTCTGCGTGCCCCCGTGTTGCGGAACAGGCGGGGCGGGTAATGCCCCGCCGGCCAGACCGCGAAGTCCCGCTCGTCAACCAGGGGACGTCTGGAACGGACGCTTCGTTGCCACCGAAGTTCCGCCCCATTCGTTGTCTCCTTGTGAGCAGGTCACAAGGGGCACCGGTTTCGCCATTCGCTCACTACCCGGCCAGGCGACCAGATACAGCCGGGTAGGTCTCCGCCTTTCACCCCCGATCGAGAGATGGCTCTCGACCGGAAGTCACTGTGGGTGGTCGTTCTCAGCGGTGACGCAACAGAAAGTCAACATCTCCCCAACCGAGGTCACGATTCGGGGCGGCACCATCTCGTCACGTGTTCCGGCGCGGTACCCGCGTACCTCGCGCTCGTGAACTCGTCGGGGATCGGTTCGCCGGGCTGGAGCGTCAACGGCAGCACGCCGGCCCAGTGTTCGAGATCGAGATCGTCGTCGTCCTCGAGCGGAGGGCCGGTGCGGATCTTCGCCGACGCCTCGTCGAGCGGGAGCCGCACGACCAATGTGGCGCGCAACTCCTCCATGCTCGGCGGTCGCGCGGCGTCGGTTCGTCCCGGAATCAGGTGCTCCACGATCGCCATGACGGCCGCTCGCTTCTCCTGCTCGTCGCGCACCGCTTCGGCGGTGCCGAACACCAGGACCGAGCGGTAGTTCATCGAGTGATGGAACGCGGATCTCGACAGCACCAGCCCGTCGAGCAGCGTGACGGCCACGCATGCCTCGACGCCTGCAGCCAACGAGCGAAGCGCGAAGTTGCCGGCCGCGCCGTGCAGGTAGAGATGATCACCAACACGAGCAAATGCCGTGGGCAGCACCCACGGGCGACCGTCGACGGCAAACCCGACATGACACAGGAGCGCCTCGTCGAGGATCGCGTCGACGGTGGCACGGTCGTAGCGACCCCGCTCGGCCTTGCGGCGGACACGGGTCCGATCGGTGGGGGGCGCGTCGGTCGGCATCACGCCATGGTGCCCGACCACCCGCCCCTCCCCTCCGTCCATTTCGTGAGCAAGGAGGGGTTACGGAAGGACGACCAGGTCGTCGCGGTGGACGACCTCGTGCACGACGCCGTCCGGAAGGTCGGCGGTGCGACGTCCGGCGATCGACGTCAGCACGTCGGATCCGGCGCGCACGAGCCCCTTCGCGAACACCTTGCGGTCGGGGCCCGCGAGCTCGACCGCTTCGTCCGCCGAGAACCGTCCCTCGATGGCGACGACGCCCGCGGGCAGCAACGAGCGACCGCCTTCGCACAGCGCTCGCCTCGCGCCGTCGTCGACCACGACGGTGCCGCGCGCGTCCACGGCGAACGCGATCCACAGCTTGCGGGCCGGCAAGCGGCGATCGCGCGGCAACACGACCGTGCCGACGCCCGACTCGCCCTCGACGGCAGCGCGCAACACGCCGGGACGATCCGCGCTTGCAATGACGACTCGAACGCCCGACCATGCCGCGATCTTCGCGGCCGCGATCTTGGATGCCATGCCACCACTCCCCCGCACCGTCCCTGCGCCACCTGCCACCGCTTCGAGGGTGTGATCGACCTCGACGATCTCTTCGATCAGCGAGGCGGACGGATCGAGTCGCGGGTCAGCGGTCAACAGTCCGGGTGCATCCGTGAGCATCACGAGGACCGATGCGTCGATGAGGTGGGCGACGAGCGCGGCGAGACGATCGTTGTCGCCGAAACGGATCTCGTCATCGGCGATGGCGTCGTTCTCGTTCACGACCGGCACCACCCCGAGCTCGAGCAAGCGGCGGATCGTGCCCCGCGCGTGCAGGTACTGCTGGCGCACTCCGAAGTCGAGCGGCGCGAGCAGGACCTGGCCTGACACGACGCCGAGGTCGTCGAACGCTTTGTCGTACACGTGCATCAGCCGGCTCTGCCCGACGGCCGACACCGCCTGCAACGTCTGCGCGTCACGTGGACGCGAGCCGCCATTGAGCCGCAGCGCGGGGAGGCCGGCCGCGATCGCGCCGGACGTCACCGCCACTACCTCGTGCCCGTCGTCCCGCAGCGCCGCGACCTCCTTGCAGAACGAGGCGACTGCGTCGGTGCGGATCTCTCCCTCGGCGTCGGTGATCGACGACGTGCCGATCTTGCACACGATCCTCACGACGTGAGCACTTGATCATCGGGCTGGTACTCGAAGGTGAACCCGCCGATGCGCACGAGATCGCCTTCCTGCGCGCCGGCGCGCGCCAGCGCCCGGTCGACACCGAGCGACTTGAGCCGTCCCTGCGCGTAGCTGAGCGCTTCGAGGTTGGTGAGATCGGACAGGGCCACCGCGCGCTCTGCTTGACGGCCGACGACCCGCCAGCCGCCACCGCTCTCACCCTTCGCCGACTCGATGCGGAATCCTTCGGCCGCGGGCCGGTGTACGACGAATGCGTCCGGCACCGGTTCGGTCGCCCGCGCCACGGCGACCAGCTGTGCCAGCCGTCCGACGAGCGAGGAGACGCCGTCGCTCGTGACCGAGGAGATCGACAGCTCGGTGGCGGGCGACGGTTCGCCGATGTCGGCGCGCGAGCCGACCACAACACGAGGACGGCGCGCGAGCTCGGGTTCGTACTGCTCGAGCTCGCGCAGCAACACCGTCAACTGCGCCCCGGGCTCCGGTGCACCCGACGTCTCCCACCCGAGGTCGACGAGTACGCACAACACGCGCGCTCGTTCGACATGGCGAAGGAATTGGTGGCCGAGTCCGCGCCCTTCGCTGGCGCCCTCGATCAGCCCGGGTACGTCGGCGACGACGAACTCGGTCTCGCCCAGTCGAACGACGCCGAGGTTCGGCTCGAGGGTGGTGAACGGGTAGTCGGCGATCTTCGGCTTCGCCGCGGAGATCACCGAGATCAATGTGGACTTTCCGACGTTCGGAAATCCGACGAGCGCGACATCGGCGACGAGCTTGAGCTCGAGCCGCAGCCAGCGTTCGTCGCCCGGCTCGCCCTGTTCCGCGAACGACGGCGCCCGCCGGCGGTTCGACAGGAAGCGAGCGTTGCCGCGCCCTCCCTGTCCGCCCGCCGCGGCGAGAAAGCGATCGCCCTCACTCACGAGGTCGGCGAGGACCACACCCGACTGATCGCGGATCACGGTGCCTTCCGGCACGGCCACGAGCGTGTCGTCGCCTCCCGCACCGTGACGGCGCTTGCCCTGACCGTGCACACCGTCGGCGGCGCGTCGATGGGGATGGTCGCGAAACGCGAGCAGCGATGCGATGTTGCGATCGGCGACGAGCCAGACGTCCCCGCCGGAGCCGCCGTCCCCGCCGTCGGGGCCACCTTTCGGCACATGGGCCTCACGCCGGAACGCGACGCAACCGGCGCCGCCGTCACCGGCCCTGACATGCAGGTTGCACTCGTCGACGAAGCCCGCCACGCGGGCAAGGCTACGAGACGGCCCGAGGGCCTCCTACTTCACGGCCCACTGCGGCCTACTTCACGAGGCGGACGGGGTCTCCCGCGATCGAGGCGTCCCACGTGGTGGTGTCGTTGGCTTGCACCGCGGCGCCGCCCGTGTAGTTCATCTGGATCTTGAACCAGCAGCCGGTGGTAACCGCGGTACTGCAGTTGTAGTCGCCGCCGACTGAGATGTCGGCCGTGATCAGTACACCGTTGAAACCCGCTGGATAGTCGTTGCTGGTGATGCCGCTGATCGTGCAACCGGACACCGTTGACGACGGCATCCCGGTCAGCCCATTGGGGCCGTTGCCTGTCCAGCTGCACGTGGGCGCGGTCCCGCTCATGTCTGCCGGTGGCGAGACCGTGATGGTCGTCGTCGTGCCGCTCGCCAAGTCACCGATGTCGTAGAACACGAGGTGCAGCTTGCGACCGGTCGTGCCGCCACCGGGCAGTAGGCGAGCGAGATAGAAGTTCGGCGTGCTCGCACCTGTCGTGTTCGTGTAGATCGGCAGGTGCGTCTCGGCGAAGGTCTGGACGTTCGCCGTCACTGTGCTCGTGCCGTGGTTGACGACTCGGATCGAGTAGCGGTTCTGGCCGGCCAGCGAGGTGTTCTCGGGCGGCGTCTCGGACTTGGTCAGGTAGTTGGTCGAGTTCTGCTGCGCCGCATCGAATGGCACGCTCGAACGGACCTGGATGAAGTACTTGCCCGGGACGGCATTCGAGATGTGGCACACCGTGTCCCAACGATGGAACGACGCCGCGAAGTCGGTGTCGTATGTCGCGCTACCCGGGGTCAGCAGGTCGGACCAGTAGTTCGGACTGCTCGCCGGCGGGTTGTAGCCCTTGAACTGATGCGCGCAAGGACCGGCCGGGCCTCCACTGGTGATGACCGGATTCGACAGTGCCTGGAACTGCGAGACCGAGGAGTCGCGCACGATCCACGCCGTCGACTGCGGGGTACCGAGGTTCGTGTTGTCGTCGCCGGTGCAGTAATCGTTCTGCCCGCCGGCGTAACGCGTCGCCGCGTCGGGATAGGTCGCCTGTAAGGCCGTGAGCTGTGCGGCAGACAACCACTGGTTGTCACAAGAGGTGTTGCCGACCGCGTACTCGGGATCGTAGCCCTGGATGTCGATGTCCGTGCCAGCCGCGCTCGCGGGCACGTTGACGGTGAAGACGTACGTGCCGTCGAAGTACTCGGTGTTCGTGCTGCCGCTGCACTGATACGAGTTGTTGCAGTTGGTGTAGTCCGCATAGCGGTCGCCGGTGTGCTTGTCGACCCCTGGTCCGCCGATGTTCAACCAGTGCTTGTCGGTGGCCCCATTCTCCGGATCGTTACCGAGATGTCCTGCCGGGCTACCCATCTGGATCGGCGCGTTGAACTCCGCGGTGGCCTTGCGCGAGATCGTCGTCGTCCGCACGCCGAGCAGCGACGTGAAGTTGTTGTTGACCGTCTGCGACACGCTGACGTCGAGCTGGTTCGACTTCGCACCTTGTGCGACCGAGACGGTGGTGGTCGCCCCGGCGATGAATCCGTTCTGCTGGATGACGCCCGTTGCCGTCGTGATCGCGTTCGGGCCGCCGGCCGGCGAGTTGAAGTTGGCCGGGAGGAACGTGACACCGGCCAGCGCGCCCGCGTCGGCCGCTCGCTGCACCTTCTGCGACGTGTACCACCAGTTCCACACGTCGACCCCGAAGCCGGCCATCGCGATGAGTACGAGCAGCATGATGGCGAACCAGGTGAGCGCGAACCCACCATCGTCGGTGCACACCCTGTGCGAGTCCCGCGGCGCGGGATCAGCGCACTCGGTCGACGGCTTCATCGATGCTCCTAGCACTGGCTCAACGGAAGGGGCTCGAGGCGACTGACGGTGTGTTCCTTCATCGTCTGCGACGAGCCGAACGCTCCGGTGATGAAGTTGTGGCGCATCTCGACGTACACGCCGATGCTGTCAATGGTCGCCGAGGCCGGCGACGCGCCGATGCACGCCTGAGGGTTCGTCCACGTGGGTGACGACATGTCGAAGACGAACGTGCTGCCGTTCCACGTGTAGTGGTAGCAGGAAGCCGAACAGCTCTGGAGCGTTCCCGAAACCGGGTTGCCCGAGGCGTCGGCCTTGTAGACGAGCATCTGTAGGGGCGTGTCGAACCCCGTGCGTGCGCTCAAGTCCTGGCTCACTGCGGACATCACCTGGTCGGCCGCAGCCTGGTTGCTGCCGGCGACGGCGAAGTTGGCAGACGCGAAACGGGCGCCGTCGCGCGTCGCCGACTGCGTCGTGGACTGCGCCGCGAACAACATGCCGTACTCCATGATCGCGAGGCAGATGAAGAACACGATCGGGAAGATGAATGCGGCCTCGACCAGCACAGCGCCTTGGTCACCCGCGAAGCGACGCGGTTGCGTACTCATGTCCCGCTCTGGCATGAGTTCGACGGTTCGAGGCGCATCACGGTTCGCTCGGTGATGGTGAACGTGCCGAACGCGCTGGTGAAACCGATGGGCTTGTGGGTGGCACGCACGAACACGCCGACGCTGTCGTGCGCGGTACCGCACGCGATCGGCGACGCCCACGAGCCGCTCGAGAACGTGAAGTGACCGGTGACCGAGCTCCACGTGTAGACGTAGCAAGGCGACCCGCATGACGAGAAGCCACCCGAGGGCGGGTTACCCGAAGCGTCCGCCTTGTAGATCCACAAGTCGACGGGTGTGTCGTCGCCCGCCTTGCTGGAGAGATCCTTCTCGACGGTGAGCCGCACGTTGTCCATCACCGTGTTCTGCGTCGTCGTGTCGGGCGCCGATCCGTACTGCGCGGATGCCAGCCGGGCCCCGCTGCGAGTCGATGTGCTCACGATGGTGGCGGAGCGAAAGAGGAAGCCGATCTCGACGATGCCGAAGACGAGGAGAACGACGACAGGCAGGATGATCGCCGCTTCGACGATCGCCGCACCGCGATCACCGGTTGCCCGCCGTTTGCGCTTCGCTCGTATCGAAGACACTTGCTCTGACCCACCCGATTCCGTGCGACGCCCGGAGTCAGGGTAAACGACGTGTTCCCCGGTAGCGATGGCACGCCGACAAATGGGCCGAACGGCCCACCGGGTCCCACGACCACCGCGACGACCACCGAGACCACCCATACCGATGGAATCGGCTCGTCGGGTGCCCCAATTGAGGCTGCGTACCGAGATGGTGCAGCCGGAACGGATTGATCAGGCGGAAGAGACGACGTCGACCACGCGACGACCCTTGCGATTGCCGAACTTCACCGACCCCGGAGCCGTCGCGAACAACGTGTCGTCCTTGCCGCGGCCGACGTTGTCGCCGGGATGGAAGTGCGTGCCGCGCTGGCGCACGATGATGGCGCCGGGCTGGACGATGGTGCCGTCGTAGACCTTCACGCCCAAGCGCTGCGCCTGCGAGTCGCGCCCGTTGCGGGTTGATCCACCGCCTTTGGTCTTCGACATGTCGTGCTCCTACTTCTTCGCCGAAGTGCCGGCGGTGATGGCCGTGATCTCGATGGTGTCGTACTTCTGGCGGTGACCCCAGCGCCGCCGCGAACGACTCTTGTTCTTGTACTTGAACCCGGTGATCTTCGGACCCTTGGACTCACCGACGATCCGGGCGGCCACCGAGGCGCCGGACAGTTCGTCGGGTGTGGACAGCACCGTGTCGCCGTCGACCAGGAGAACCGGAGCCAACGTCACGTCGTCGCCCACTGCCGCGCCGAGGCGCTCGACGTCGACGCGCTCGCCTTCGGCCACCCGCGTCTGCTTGCCGCCCGTCTTGATGACCGCATACATAGGGCGTCGATGCTACCCGGTCCGCCGGCCTGCACCGAAACCGAGGGGCTGTGTGGGCGGATCAGTCGTTGGCCAGGAGGTCGACGTCGAACAGGAGACCGCGGCCGTCGCAGTGCGGGCACAGGTGCGTGAACGACTCGAGCAGTCCCTCGCCGATCCGCTTACGGGTCATCTCGACCAGGCCCAGCTCGGAGATGTCGAACACCTGCGTGCGCGTCTTGTCCCGAGCCAGCGCCTCGCGGAACACCTTGATGACTTCCTCACGGTTGTTGCGGATCTCCATGTCGATGAAGTCGACGACGATGATGCCGCCGATGTCGCGCAACCGGAGCTGGCGGGCGACCTCGATCGCGGCCTCGAGGTTGTTGCGGAAGACCGTCTCTTCGAGGCTGGACGTGCCGACGTTCTTTCCCGTGTTCACGTCGATCACCGTCAGTGCTTCGGTGTGCTCGATGATCAACGAACCACCTGACGGCAGCCACACCTTGCGGTCGAGCCCCTTGTGCAGCTGCTCGTGGACGTGGAAGCGCTCGAACAGTGGCAACGGCTCTTCGGAGCGGTCGAAGTACTCGACGCGGTCGGCAAGCGCGGGCGAGATCGACGCGACGTAGTCACGCACCTCTTCGTAGAGCTGCGGATCGTCGATCACCACGCCGCGGTACTCGCTGTTGAACTCCTCACGGATGACCCGTACGGCCATGTCGGGCTCGCGGTAGAGCAATGCCGGCGCCTGCGACCGCTTGGCCAGCGCGTCGATCTGCTCCCATTGCTTCAGCAAACGCAGGACATCACGCTCGATCTCCTCGCTCGTGACCTTCTCCGCCGCGGTGCGCACGATCACGCCGTGCTCCTTCGGCTTCACCTTGTCGAGGATCGTGCGCAGACGGCGGCGCTCGTCATCGGGCAGACGCTTCGAGATCCCATAGGTCGACGAGTTCGGAATGAGCACGACGAACCGACCCGGTAGCGACACTTCTTGCGTGAGCCGCGCCCCCTTGGCTCCGATCGGGTTCTTCGTGACCTGGCAGAGGATGGTTTGCTTCGCCCGCAGCAGTTGCTCGATACGCGGTTGGGTGCGCTCCTCGACGTCCTCGGGGTCGTACTGCACGTCGCCGCGGTAGAGCACCGCGTTCTTCGGCGTGCCGATGTCGACGAACGCGGCTTCCATCCCTGGCAGAACGTTCTGCACCTTGCCGAGATAGATGTTGCCGTGGATCTGCGTCACGTCGTCAGCCGGGCGCGACACGTAGTGCTCGAGCAGCGCCCGCCCCTCGAGGACGGCAATCTGCGCGACGCGCCCGCTGTCCGGATCACCCGCGACCGTCGGCTGCACGTGCACGCACATCAGGTAGCGACCGACAGGACGACCCTTGCGCTCGCGGCCACGCCGCGTCTCGAGGACGTCGTCGTCGAGCTCGAGCGGCTCATCGTCCGTGAGGACGGCCCGCACGGGTGCACTGCTGCGGCTGCCGCCCCCGCCTCCTCCACTACCGCCGCTGCCAGAACCGCGGCCGCGCCCGCCGCGACGGCGGCGGCGCTTGGCCGCGCCGGTGCTCGTTCCTGGCCCGTCGCCGGTGGCGTTGCCGCCGCGGTCGCCGCGCGACGCCTTGTCAGGCGTGTCAGTGGTCTTGGCTTGTGCCGAACTCGGCGCCGGTCGGGTGTCGCCGATCTGCGGCTTCCTCACCAGCGCACGTTCGGCCGCTTCGAGGGACTGGGGCCGGCCCTCCATCGACCGGTCGGGCAGCTCAGGTCGGTCGTCGTCACCGTTGGCGTCGGCCGCGCTGCCGCCGGCGCCGGAGTCGCCCGCGCCGCTCGCGTCGGAGTCCGCGCCGCTTGCGGCACCTGCCTCACCCTGGTCGGGGCGGGGACGGTTGCGGTTGCGCCCGCCGCGCGAGCCGCGACGGCGGCGAGGTCGTGGAGATTCGGAGTTGGTGCCGGATTCGGGTCCGGAGCCTTGATCGGAGGCGGGAGCGTCAGCTCGCGCGTCGTTCTTCTGGTCGTCCCGCGAGGGTTCGCCCGACGGGGCGCCCTCGGCAAGGGGTTCGGACATGGATGAGGTCCCTTCTCATGACGCACGCGCAGTCGCGTACGGCGTCGGCGTCGCGTCGAGCGGGAGCGGGAGCGGCTCCTCGCGCGCGCCGTCGATCGACAGCCATTGGTGAAGTCGCATGACGCGGTCCTCCTCGAGGTCGCCGTTGCCGCACGTCAGCGCGGCGACGAGCTCGGAGGGCCGCAGACCCCGAGGCTGGGTGGCCAGGTCGGCCACCACCTCGGCGTCGCCGGAGATGTCGAGGGCCACGATGGCAGGGCGCACATCGTCGATCACCTGCTGCCCCTTGCGTTCGCGGGTGACGACGATCGAGTCCGCCCGGAGGACGTCGTCGACCCGCTCGGCCAGTTGGCGGCAGCCGTGGCCCTGGATCCCGATCCGCCACGTGCAGCAGGTCACTACCTGCTGGAGCGACGGTGTACCGGGCGCGATCTCGGCCGCCGCCTGCACATCCAAACCGATGGGCAGGCCCGGATCGAGCCGGGTGATGAGCGCGCCGACGTCGAGAGGGTCGCCGAGCGATTCGGTGACCTCGACGTCGAGGTACTCGCCGAGCGATTCGTGGCTGGTCGACAGCGCCAGCCCGAAGCTCAGCTTCGGATGAGGGGAGAACCCCTCGCTGTAGGCCACCGGGACGGCGGCCCGTCGCAACGCCCGCTCCCAGAGGCGTGCGACGTCACGATGGCTGGTGAAGCGGATCTTCCCCAGCTTCGAGAACCTGATGCGATACCGGTGCCGGCTCACGGTCGGCTGATCCGCGGAGCTCCGCTCGGTCGCGTGCTCGGTCATCGGACGAACACCAGTTGTCCGGTGCCTTGCTTACTCGAGGGCTGCGCCCCCGGACCCCATCGGCGACCGGCTCCCTGGCGGTCGCTCGGCCGCAGGCACCGGCAGTACGCGGTCATCGGACGAACACCAGCTGTCCGGTGCCTTGCGAGCCGCCGGCGGGCGGGGTCGCCGACGCGACGATGTGTTCGATCCCGTAACCGGTGCATGCCCCGCAGTCGTAGCACGGTGTCCAGCGACAATCGGGGAGGCCAACCTCGGCGAGCGCGTCGCGCCAGTCCTGCCAGAGGAAGTCTTTGTGCAATCCGGCCGAGATGTGGTCCCACGGGAGGACCTCGTCGTCAGTGCGATGGCGATGCACGTACCAGTCGATCGACAGGCCGTGCTCGGCCATCGCGGTCTCCCACCGACCGAGATCGAAGTGCTCTGACCACTCTTGGAAGGTGCCGCCGCGCCGCCACACCGTCTCGATCACAGGGCCCAGCCGGCGGTCACCACGCGACGCGAGGCCTTCGATCAACGTTGCCTTGGGGTCGTGCCACTTGAGCTGCACGCCGCGATCGCGGTGCAAAGCATCACGCAACAGATTCACTTTTCGACTCAGCTCGACCACCGTGTTCTGTCCGAACCATTGGAACGGCGTGAACGGCTTCGGCACGAAACCGCCGATGGACACTGTCACCGACGCGCCCTTGTGGTGGCGGCGCCCGATCTCGACGCACTTACGGGCGAGCTCGGCGATGCCGAGCGTGTCCTCATCGGTCTCCGTCGGGAGGCCGGTGAGGAAGTACAGCTTCATGCGCCGCCAACCCTGCGAGTAGGCGGACTCGACCGCGCCGAAAAGGTCTTCTTCGGAGATGAGCTTGTTGATCACCTGCCGCATGCGCCACGTGCCTGCCTCTGGTGCGAACGTGAGGCCGGTGCGGCGGGCCCGCTGGATCTGCGCGGCGATGCCGACGGTGAATGCATCGACCCGCAGGCTCGGCAAGCTCACGCTCACGTTGCCGCAGCCGGAGTCGCGGTCGTCCACCGTGGCGCGCACCACGTCCTCGATGCCCGAGAAGTCCGCCGTCGACAGCGATGTGAGCGCGACTTCGTCGTAGCCGGTGCGGCGCAAACCGGCGGTGATCATGTGTCGCACTTGGTCCGCCGGACGCTCACGTACCGGACGGGTGATCATCCCTGCCTGGCAGAACCGGCAACCGCGCGTGCAGCCGCGGAACACCTCGACGTTGAGGCGATCGTGCACAACTTCGGTGACCGGTACGAGCTGCGCCTTGGGGTACGGCCACTCGGCAAGATCGCTGACGGTGCGCTTCTCGACTCGCACGGGGATCGCGGGGTGACGCGGCTCGACGGCCGCGAGGCGACCGTCGTCGAGATAACTGACGTCGTAGAGCGACGGCACGTACACGCCCGGAACCCGAGCGAGATCACGTAGGACGGCATCGCGACCACCGGCACGATCGCTGCGCTTCCATGCGGCGACGACCTCTGTGATCTCGGAGACAACCTCTTCACCGTCGCCGAGCACGACGAAGTCGAGGAAGTCCGCCAGCGGCTCGGGGTTGTAGGTGCAATGCCCTCCGGCGCCGACCAGCGCATGATGTGCGCCGCGGTCGGCGGAACGCACCGGCACCCCGGCAAGGTCGATGCAGTTGAGGACGTTCGTGTACACGAGCTCGGCCGACAGGTTGAATGCCAGCACATCGAACTCGCCGGCAGGACGGTGGGTGTCGACCGAGAACAGCGGCAGTCCGTTCTCGCGCAGCAGCACCTCGAGATCGGTCCACGGCGCATACGCGCGCTCCGCGACCGCGTCAGCGCGCTCGTTGAGGATCTCGTAGAGGATCTGCAGGCCCTGGTTGGGCAATCCGATCTCGTACGTGTCGGGATAAGTGAGCAACCACGAGACGACACTGTCCCCGTGCGACGGCGACTGCGCGCCCTGCTCACATCCGATGTACCGGGCGGGCTTGGCCACACGCGGCAGCAATGCCTCGAGCTGCGGCCAAATCGTTGTCATGACGCGCCAAGACTACTTGCGTCGGTTCGCGACGCCCATATACCGAGCCCTCGGACCCGAGCGACAGCCACGCGGCGAGAGTCGCGCGGCGAGGGAAGCGCCAGCACGAGCCGCAGCCGAGCGAAGGTCACGCGGCGAGGGAAGCGCCAGCGACGAGCCGCACTCGGCGGAGGCAGGAGCGAAGCGACGCCCGCAGCCGAGCAAAGATCACGCGGCGAGGGAAGCCCAGCGACGACCAAAGATCACGCGAAGCGGCGCATGTGCACGTTGAGCACGAGGC
>DASXPN010000041.1:0-62337 GCA_036493595.1 Acidimicrobiales bacterium
TACCGACAACTGACGCGCCAGACGATGGCGAGTCCGCGCCGTTGAACGCCCGCTCGTTCACTGCGTGGCAGACGTGGGCAGATCTCTCGCTCGACGTCGTGCACTACGGCCCCGACATCGCCACCGAAGCGGAGCTTCGCCTGCTCGGTCCGATGGACGCCAAGCGCGTGCTCGAGCTCGGATGCGGTGGCGGTCCTGCGGCCGTTGCAATGGCGAAGCAGGGCGCGCGGGTCATCGCGGTGGACGAGTCCGCCGAGCAGATCGGTCACGCTCGCCAGCTCGCGGAACGCGAGGAGGTCAAGCTCGAGCTGCATCAAGGTGACCTCGCCGATCTCGCGTTCGTGCGGGCCGACACCATCGATCTCGCCGTGAGCATCTATACCCTCGGCGCATCCGCTGATCTCGATCGCGTCTTCCGGCAGGTGCATCGCGTGTTGCGACCCGAGTCGCCCTTCGTCATCTCGCTGCCGCATCCGGCGTTCCGCATGCTCGCCGATGCTGCGGACGATCCGCCGTCATTGCGACGCCATTACTTCGATCGCTCCCCCATGCCGTGGACGGTCGGCAACGAGAGCGGCAACGACTACCCGCTGACGATCAGCGACCTCTTCACGAGCCTGACCCGCGCCAACTTCCGCGTGGACGCACTGCTCGAGCCCGAGCCGGCCAAGGCCGGCCACCGCGGCCGCCACTGGGCCGAGGCCATGCGGTGGCTACCACCGACCCTCGTGGTGCGCGCCCGCAAGCAAGGCATCTGACCCAGCCGGCGCCACGCTCGCCTCACGCAGCCGTGCGGCGCGCTCAGGTGCGGCTTGCCCACCAGTCCTTCAAACGACGCGCCGCCTCTTGCTTGCCGAGCGGACCCTCGTCGAGCCGCGCCTCGAGTAGGAATGCCATCGCGTCGCCCACCGCCTTGCCCGGCGTGATGTCGAGCAATGCCATCACTTCGTTGCCGTCGAGGTCGGGCCGGATCGACTTCAGCTCCTCCTCCTGCCCGAGTCGTTCGATACGCGACTCCAGCGCGTCCATGCGGTGCGCCAGCTCGCGAGCGCGTCGCTCGTTGCGGGTCGTGCAGTCGCAACGCGTCAGCTCGTTGAGCTCGTCGAGCAGATCGCCTGCGTCGCGCACGTAGCGGCGCACGGCACTGTCCGTCCATCCGCCCTCGCCCTCGTCGTAACCGTGGAAGCGGAGGTGCAGGTAGACCAGACGCGTCACGGCATCGATCTCGTGCGCCGGGTAACGCAACGCGGTCAGACGTTCGCGTGCCATGCGCGCGCCGACGACTTCGTGGTGATGGAACGACACGCCGTTGCGGCTGACCGAGCGCGTCTTCGGCTTGCCGACGTCGTGCAGCAACGCGGCCAGGCGGACGATGGTGTTCGGACTGCCGTCGGCGCGGGTCGGCGCCACGTTGGCAACGACCGCGAACGTGTGGGCGAGGACGTCCTTGTGGCGATGGATCGGATCCTGTTCGAGCCGCAAGCCCGGGATCTCCGGCAGGAACTCCTCGAACAGTTGCGTGTCGTGGAGGAGCCACAACCCCGCGGTCGGGTCCTCGACGACGAGCAGCTTGTCGAGCTCGTCGCGGATCCGCTCCGCCGACACGATCTCGAGGCGATGACGGAGGTGCGAGATCGCGTCGAGCACCGGCGCGTCGGGAACGAGGCCGTAACCGGCGACGAACCGCGCCGCCCGCAACATGCGCAACGGATCGTCGTTGAACGACTCCTCGGCGCCCAACGGCGTGCGCAGCCGGCGATCGACGAGCAGATCGGCGCTGCCGTCGAACGGATCGATGAGCTCCGGGTCCGGCAACGTGAGCGCCATCGCGTTCACCGTGAAATCGCGACGGGAGAGGTCGGCCTCGATCGCGTCGGCGTAGACCACTGCAGGCTTGCGCGAATCCGGGCGGTAGGCCTCGGCGCGATGGGTCGTGATCTCGAACGACTCCTCGCCGTGCTTCGCACCGATGGTGCCGAACCGCTCGCCTTGCGTCCACACTGCGTCCGCCCAGCCCGCGACGAGCCGCTTCGTCTCCTCGGGACGCGCGTCAGTGGTGAGGTCGATGTCCTGGTGCGTCAGTGAGCGACCAGCGAGGAGATCCCGCACGATGCCGCCAACGAGATAGAGGCGTTTGCCGGCCGCGTCGAAGCGTTCGGCCAGCGGCCGCGTCACATCGAGAATCGGGGACAGTTGCTCGCGTATCAACGTTGCGAGCGTAGAGGCAGCGCGCCCGGCGCTCCCCCGTCCTAATACGTGGGCGAGAGTCCGGCTTGCTGGAGTGCGATACGGAGATCCTCCGGCTGCGACGCGACCGACAGCGCATCGCGCAGGCTCACGAGACCGTCCTTGAACAGTTGGAACAAGGCCTGATCGAAGGTCTGCATGCCGTGGTACTCGCCCTCGGCGATGATCCGCTCGAGGGCGGCCTCGCGGTCGGGGTCAAGGATGCAGTCGTAGACCTTCGGCGTGCTCACGAGCAGCTCGACGGCCGCGGTGCGTCCCTTACCGTCCGCTCGCTCGAGCAAGCGTTGGCTGACGACCGCCCGCAACGCCGTCGCCAGCAGATGGCGCGCCTGCTTGTGCAAGTGGGGCGGATAGAAGTCGATGAGCCAGGAGATCGTCTCCGCCGCACCGCTCGTCGGCAGCGTCGCCAGCACGAGATGGCCCGTCGACGCGGCCGCCAGCATTGCCTCGAGCGTGGCGAGATCGTTCACGTCGCTGATGACCAGCACGTCGGGCCCTTGGCGCAGCGCCCGACGGACGGCCTCACCGAAGTCGAGCGTGTCCGTGCCGACCTCGCGCTGGCTGATGATCGACTGCTTGTCGACGTGGAGGTACTCGACGGGATCCTCGATGGTGACGATGTGCGCGGCGCGGCTCTCGTTGATGTGATCGACGAGCGCGTTCATCGTCGTGGTCTTGCCGCACCCCGCGGGTCCGGTCACGAGCACGAGCCCGCGCCCATCGGCGACGACGCGCTCGATGGCAGGAGGGAGCCCGAGTTGCTCCCATGACGGGATGCCGGGCATGACGCGGCGGAAGACGAGCGCGAGAGAACCGCGTTGCCGGTACACATGGACACGGAAGCGACCGACGCCCGAGACGCTCAACGCGAAGTCGACTTCACCGCGGTGCTCGAGATCCTCGGCGCGATGCGCGGGCACGACCTCCTCAGCGAGCAGCCGCGTCTGCGCGAGGTCAACCGGTGCGAACGGCGCCACGTGCAGGCGACCGTCGATGCGGACATGCGGTGGGGCCCCGGCCTTCACGTAGAGGTCGGACCCTCGCATCTCCATCAGGTACTGCAGCAGCTCTTGCAGCTCGGCCATGCGTTGTCCCTCGAAGGTCGACAAACCGGCGACCTTCAATCATCGAACGCTCGCTCGCGCATCTTGAGCGCTGCGCCCGGAACCTCCCGTCCGGGTCCTCCGGAAGTGGGCGATTCAGGCAGAAATGCGACGCCGGCGAGTGCGGAAAGACAGGCGCCGGTCGAGTCCGACAGTGCCCCGAGGTCGTACCCGCCTTCGAGGAACGCGATGGTCCGGCCGCTCGGTACGAGGGTCTGCAGCCGGCTGGTGAGACCGGCGTAGTCGCCGCTCGACAGGTTGAGGCCGGTGAGCGGATCGAGCCGATGCCCGTCGAAGCCAGCGGAGAGCAGCAACCACGTCGGCTCCCACGCGGCGGCGATCGGCGCGATCACTTCGTCGACCGATGCGAGGAAGACGTCACCGGTCGCCCCCGCAGGGAGGGGAAGGTTGACGGTGGTGCCGAGGGCGGCGCCGTGGCCCAGCTCGTTCAGCGCGCCGGTGCCGGGGTACAGCGGCCATTCGTGCATCGAGACGTACACGACGCGCGGGTCGTCGTAGAAGACGGCCTGCGTTCCGTTGCCATGGTGCGCGTCGAAGTCCACGATCAACACCCGCTCGCCTCGATCCGCCAGCGCGCCGGCGGTCACGGCGACGTTGTTCAGCAGGCAGAAGCCCATGGACCGACTGGCCAGCGCGTGATGCCCGGGCGGGCGCACTGCGCAGAAGGCGGCCGTACCGGCGCCGGCGCCGAGCGCTTCGACTGCCGTCAGGCCTGCTCCGGCTGCGAGTACCGCAACCTCGTACGAAGCGGGCGACGCGCCCGTGTCGGCGTCGATCTTTCCGCCGCCCGCGGCACAGAAGCGCTCCATCGCGTCGAGGTAGTCGGCCGGGTGCACCAGCTCGAGCTCGTCGCGAGTCGCGACCCGGGGCTCCACCGCCACGATGGCATCGCCGAGATCGGCTCGCCTGACACCTTCGAGCACCGCCTCGAGGCGCGCCGGCCGCTCGGGGTGATGGCCCCCGGCCACGTGGTCGAGATACCGCGCGTGCGTGAGGAACAGCACCGACACTTCGTGCGACAGTACCGGCGCGACAGCCGCGTAACTCCTTCCGGCGGACCTCCTCGTCATAGTCTCCGGCGTAGTGGCACCTCGGACGAGTGCGGATCTCCTTCGGTGGGGCGGGGACCGGCTGCGTTTCGGCCCGTGGCGCGGCGATGCGGACGTGGCCTACATCTCGCCGGTTCCCGAGACGACACCGCCTTCGAGCGCGGCCGTACGCCGCTGCTGCACGGTCTTGCGCGAGCGGGGCTACCGGGAGGTCGTCACCGCCGCTCTGGCCGCGGCCGAGGCAAGTGCGTTCGTGGCCGCCGGATTCACGGTTCGTGAACGGCTGCACCTCCTCGCCCATGAGATGAGGTCGATTCCGGAGCCTTCACCGACGAGTGACGAGGTGACGCTGCGCCGCGCCCGGCGTAACGACCGGGACAGCGCGCTCGCGGTCGACGCGCGATCGTTCGATCCGTTCTGGCGGCTCGACTCTGCCGGCCTCGATGACGCGATCAAGGCCACGCCGTCGAGCCGGTTTCGCGTCATCGAGAGCTCCCGCGGCGTCATCGGGTACGCGGTGTCCGGTCGGGCGGGGTCACGCGGATTCCTTCAACGCCTCGCGGTCGATCCCGACGAGCGCGGTCGAGGGTGGGGCACCGCACTCGTCGTCGACGGACTGCGATGGATGAAGCGGCGCGGCGCGGCCCGAGCAATGGTCAACACACAGGAGCGCAATGCTGACGCGCTGCGCCTGTATCAAGACCTCGGCTTTCATCTCCAACCCGGCGGCCTTGCAGTGCTGCACGCGTCGCTCGCGTGACCCGTCGGATCTCCGACGCAGGTCGAGCGCTCGGCACGGCTGCGTGCATCGCGGGCATGTTGCTCGTCGCGATGCCACCGGCGTCCGCCGCGCTCGCGGCGCCCGCGGTGCCGGCACAGACGTCGCGCACCGACGTCCTCGGCCTCATCAGCCAGAGTCCGGTCGTCGAACCCGACAAGGACCTCGTCATCCGCTTGCGCGTGACCGGCGCGCCGAGCGGCGCCACGATCCGCGTTGACGTCCACGGCCGGGTGCCGACTCGAACCGACTTCGAGGCGTCGCTCGACGGTCGCAACCTCCGCGCTCCTGTCGGGAACCCGACGATCGTGCCCGCGACCCCTGACCCATCGGGGGCGGTTGCCGTCTCCGTCGCGACGCGCGATCCGCAGAGCACGCTGCCGGCCGATCCCAGCACGCCGACGATCCGCATCGGCGAAGGCGTCTACCCGGTGACGATCGCGTTGATCGACAACAAGACGACGATCCAACAGCTCCTCACCTACATGGTGCGGTTGCCTGTCGGCGACGAGTTCGGGCCGCTCGGCGTCGCTGTCGTCTTGCCTCTCGGTGCCGCGCCGGCACTGAAGCCGGATGGCTCGGTGGCACTCGACAGCGCCGGCCGGGACGGCATCGTCAGCTCTGCCTCGGTCCTGTCCGCTCACTCGGATGTGCCGCTCACCGTCGCCGCCACCCCCGAGACGATCGACGCGCTCGATCCTGCGACGGCGGACTCGTTGCGCGCGGCCGTCGCGGGTCGCGAGCTCACACTCACGCCGTTCGTGGAGCTGCACCCGAGCGAGTGGGTCAGCAGCGACCTACGCGGCGAGCTCGGGCGCCAATTCGACGTCGGCGCGCAAGACCTGACCGCCGCGCTCGGGTCACCACAACCGCATTACGTCGCGGACAATCGGCTGACGCCTGACGCGGCGCAGTTTCTCCACGCTCGCGGCGTCACGTCCATGGTTGTTCCCGACACTGCGCTCAACGGACTCGACGAGCGCGTGTTCAATCGCACCCTCACGCAGCCGTTCGTGGTGCAGGACAGCGGCGGCGTCGAGGCCGTCGCCGCCGACAGCGCACTCGAGGCGCACGTCGGCTCGACCGGCGACCCGGTAGTCGATGCCAACCATCTCCTCGCCGACCTGTCGGTCCTCTACTTCGACGATCCACCGGACACGAGGGCGGCGGCGTTCGTGCTCCCGAACGACCACGCCGTTGACTCGCGCTTCCTCGACGCATTGCTCGGAGGATTGAGCCCCAGCATCAACCGCATCCTGCGGCCGATGACCCTCACGACCTTGTTCGCCAACGTGCCGATGGTCGGCAGCAAGGGAGCACCGAACGGGCGGGATGCGCCGCTCACCCGTGAGCTCAAACCCACGCCGTCCGACAATCTCGCCGTCTTCGCGAGGAAGCTCGCCACGGCCGGCGGCGACCTCGCGTCGTACCGCACGATGATGGTCGGCTCCAATCCCCGCCCCGACGAGTTCGAGCAGCGACTGCTCGTCGCCGGCGCCAACGGACTCAGCGAGCAACAACGAGAGGCGTACCTCGACGGCGCCACCGCGGCGATCCACGGTGAGACCGACAAGATCCAGGCACCTCCGCGACAGACGATCAACTTCACTGCGCGCGACGGTGTCGTGTCGCTCACCATCAAGCTCTCGACCGGTTACCCGACGGCGATCGATCTCTTCCTACAGGGCGAGAAGCTGGAGTTCCCCGGTCACGAGGACGGGCACATCGCGCTGACGCTCACCGACGAGACCACCCGGGTGCCGATCAACGTGCGCACGAGAGCGTCGGGCGACTCCTCTCTCGACATCACGTTGCAGTCGCCCGACGGAGGCTTGGTGATCGGTCGAAGCCGGGTCACGGTGCGGTCCACCGCGTTCTCCGGCGTCGGCATCGTGCTGTCGGTCGGGGCCGGAGCGTTCCTCGCGTTGTGGTGGGGACGTCACATCGTCCAAGCCCGGCGCGGTCGACGGCGTCCACGTCATGCGGCGACCTGATCCTTCACCTGCACATTCGGGTCAGGCAGGTGCGGGGTTCTAACCTCGCCTGCCATGGCCGTGCGCATCGTCACCGACAGCTCCTGCGATCTGTCCCAGGACGAAGCCGACCACCTCGACATCGACATCGTTCCGCTCTCGATCCGCTTCGGTAACGACGAGTTCACCGATCGCGTGAACTTGAGCGTCGAGGACTTCTACAAACGGCTGGCAGAGTCCGAGCAGCTGCCCGAAACCGCGGCGCCGTCGCCGGGAGCCTTCGAAAAGGCGTTTCGGGCCGCGGCTGACGCCGGTGCGGACCAGGTGGTCTGCATCAACCTGTCGTCCGAGCTCTCCGCGACACTGCAATCGGCGCAGACCGCAGCCAAGTCACTCGAGGGTCAGCTCGACGTCCGTGTCGTCGACTCCCGGTCGATCACGCTGGGCCTCGGTTCGCAGGTCATCGCCGCCGCCGAAGCGGCGCGGGATGGCAAGAGTGCCGACGACATCGTCGCAATGGTCGAGGACATGGCGAACCGCACCTGCGTGCTCGGCGCACTCGACACGCTCGAGAACCTGAAGAAGGGCGGACGCATCGGCAACGCACAGGCGTTGCTCGGCAACCTGTTGTCGATCAAGCCACTCATCGACGTGAGCACGGGCAAGGTCGAAGAAGCGGGTAAGGCCCGCACCCGCAAGAAGGCACTGCAATGGCTCGCCAACCGTCTGCTGGAAGAGCCGGCCATCGAGCGCCTGTCGGTGTGCCATGGGGAGGCACCCGACCTTGATGACTTCCTCGAGTTGATCGCGTCGCGTTACCCGCGCGATGAGCTGCGCGTCGCCCTGATCGGTGCCGTCATCGGTACGCACGCTGGGCCCCGCGTCATGGGGGTGACGTGGCAACGACCACCGGGGGCGACGTGATCCCTGGGCGTTCGTCCGCCTACGTTTGCCCCCACCGTGACTGACCGCTCGTCACTCGATTCACTCACCGGACGGCTGATCGGCGGTCGCTATCGCCTCGAGCGGCTCATCGCGTCGGGCGGCATGGCGCAGGTCTGGGAGGCGACCGACGAGACCCTGAGTCGCAGGGTCGCGGTCAAGTTGCTGCACCCGCATCTCGCCGCGGATGCATCGTTCCTCGAACGATTCAAGCGCGAGGCCATCGCGGCGGCGCGCCTATCGCACTCGGGGATCGTCTCGATCTACGACACGTGCTCGGACGATCAGGTCGAAGCGATCGTGATGGAGCTGGTGCACGGTTCCACGTTGCGCGAGTACCTCGACGAGCATCCGATGGTCGAGCCGGGACAGGCGGTCGCGATTCTCGCGGAGGTGGCCGACGCGCTCGACACCGCTCACCGCAGCGGCGTCATACACCGCGACATCAAGCCCGCGAACATCCTGTTGTCGACTGACGGTCGCGTACTCGTGGCGGACTTCGGCATCGCCAAGGCAGGAAACGATCTCACCGCGACCAACACGACGTTGGGTACGGCGAAGTACTTGGCACCCGAACAGGTCGAGGGCTCACCGGTCGACGCCCGCACCGATGTGTACGCGCTCGGCGTAGTGCTGTACGAGATGTTGTGCGGTCGCACGCCGTTCTCTGCTGACACGGCGGCGGCAACGGCGCTGGCGCGCCTGCATCAGGAGCCCATGCGCCCGCGCAATGTGCGCGCCGGCATCCCGAAGCCGCTCGAAGCGGTGGTGATGCGCGCGTTGGCGCGCAACCCCGACGACCGTTACCCGTCCGCCGGTGCGTTTCGCGCTGACCTGTTGGTCGCCGGACGCGACAGTCCCGCGTCTCCGGTCCGACCGAACGACTCGAGTGGCGGCGATCCGACGATGGCTGTCGCGCCGCCCGCACCGCGAGACACGACGCCGACAGGCGCGCCACCGCCGGCCTTCGTGCGCACCGAGCGCGGCTGGTTGGTGCCGACGCTCGTGATCATCGTGGTTGCCGCCGCGCTGATCGTCGCGGGCGTGCTCGTGACCGGCAACAAGAAGAACGGCAACAACACGGCGAGCGGAACCACCGGCCAGGACGGCACGGTGACGATCTCCAAGGCGGCCGCCTTCGATCCCGCGCCCGGTGACGGCGTCGAGAACGATGCCGACGTCCCGAAGACGATCGACGGCGATCCGGGAACCGTGTGGCAGACGCAGGGCTACAACAACCAATCGTTCGGCGGCCTCAAGCCAGGTGTCGGTCTCAGCCTGACGTTGCAAGGCAGCGTCGCCCTCGACAAGCTGACCATTCAGTCGCCAACCAACGACTGGTCGGTCCAGATCTATGTGAGCAACGGAGCCCACCCCGACCTCGGGGGATGGGGGCAGCCGGTGGCGTCGAAGGATCACATTCCCTCGGGCACGAACACCTTCGACCTCGGCGGACACAGCGGCAGCGCAGTGCTCGTGTGGATCACCTACCTGGGCGACGGCCAGCCGGATTCCTCCGGCCGGTTCCACGCGCAGATCGCCGAGCTCGCGCTCACTGCCAAGTAACTTTCGCCCATCAGCGGACTCGACGACGATGCCCTCGTCGCTGCCGCGCAAGGGGGCGACCCGTCGGCGCTCGATGCGCTGCTGCGCCGCCACTACGACCGGCTCTACCGCCTGTGCCGGCGGCTCGCGGGCAACGACGCCGACGCACTCGACGCCGCACAGGAAGCACTCATCGCCATCGCCCGCGGGTTGCACAACTTCGACGGGCGTTCGTCGTTCGCGACGTGGACGTACCGCGTAGCGACGAACGCGTGCCTCGACGAGCTCCGGCGACGGCATCGACGACCGATACCGACGGAGGAGGTGTCGCCGGTGAGCTCAGGGTCGCGAGACGAGGCCGACCAGGTCATCGACAGGCTGTCGCTGGACGACGCCCTCGCCGCGCTACCGATGGACTTTCGGGCGGCGGTCGTGCTGCGCGACGTGTGTGCGCTCGACTACAGCGAGATCGCGTCGGTGCTCGGCATACCGCCCGGTACCGTCCGGTCGCGGATCGCGAGAGGCCGGGCCGCGATCGCGGATCGCCTGTCCGGGAACTCGCAGCGGCCCGACGATCGTCAGATACCGAGACCATGACGGACTACACGGACGACGAGCTCGTATCGGCTGTCCTCGACGGCGAGGCGACAGAGGAGGAGCTCGCGCGCGTCAGTAGAGATCCCGAGCTCTCGGCGCGCCTGCGGGAGCTCGAAGCGGCTCGCGACCTGGTGGCGAGCACGCCGATCTCTGCGGCGCCGGCGACGGCGCGCGATGACGCGGTGGCTCGCGCTATCGCGGTCATGCCCGCGAGCCTCGAAGCCCGACGGCGTCAGAATGCCCGAAAGAGCCGCGCCGCGCGCGTGGTGGCGATCGCGGCCGCGGTCGTCGTCCTGGCTGCGGTCGTCGGCGGCATCCTGGCTCTGGCGACGCGCGGACGCACGCAATCCAGCGCCACCTCCGCGGCGGCATCGGGGTCGGGTTCGTCGAGCGGGCGCGCCGACACGGGCGCCGCATTGCCGCCGGCGCCCGCGACAGCCGCTCCGGTCACGACGGATCTCGGCAGCTACGCGTCACGCGAGGCGCTCGTGGCGAGCCTGCGGCAGGCGGCATTCGGACTCGAGTCCGGCGCGCCGTCGCAGGGGCCGGAACAGGGCCAGGATCGAACCGCGACCGGAGCGGCACAGCAGCCCGCGGCGGGCAACGCCGGCGAACTCAGCACCGTGCCATCGTGCGCATCACATCCCGACACGCGACTCGTCGGCACTGCCGTGCTCGCGGGCCGGAACGTCGTCGTGTTCGTGTACGGATCGGCCGGACACGAGACCGTCGAGGTTTACGACACCTCGTGCACGCTGCTGCTCACTCAGCCGCTCTGACATCGCGGCCCGATCGCCGCGCACCCCATCCGCCGGTGCGGCCGCCCGCCGCAAGCGCTCCGAGGGCCATCGCCACCCAGCCCAGCGTCGGGAACGGCCGCAGTCCCTCTCCCGATGAGATCCACGCCGCCCAGCCGAGCGCGCCCGCGACCATCGCCCCCGTCACGATGCCGATGAGCGGGCTGCGGGTCTTGCCGATCTCGAGCACGAACTCGGACACGACGAGGCCGAACAACAGGCCGGCGGCAAACGGAGTGAGGCCGGTGAACTGGTATTCGCCGAGAATGAGCGCCCCGACGATGCACACGAGGCCCGCGACGATGAGCGCGACCACGACCCGAACGCTCATGTTGACGGCTGGCCGTCCTGCATCGGGCGGAGACTACGCTGCCTCCATGCCGGACAGGGTCGAGCTCCCGACGTCCAGCGTCCGTACGGACGATTGGCCCGCGCAGGCCACCGATTCGATCGTGAAGGTCGTCGGTACGGTGCACGACAAGGTCACCGGGCCGATCCAGACCATTGCCCGCGGCGTCGTGTTCGGCACCTTCGCCGCCATCCTCGGCACGGGCGCGCTGGTCTTGTTGGTGATCGTGTCGGTCCGGGTGCTCGACAACTACCTCCCCGACGCCGTGTTCGGCGAGGATCACGTGTGGGCCGCATACCTGATCGTCGGGGTGGTGCTCAGCGTGGCGGCGATGATCCTGTGGTCTCGACGCAACGCGACGCCCGCGCCGGCGTGACCACCGGGAACACCCCCGGCCGCGAACGCGTTGACGGCGCCGAGATCTGACGAGGAGACATCCTGATGGCCGTCAACGGCGACGTGCGCAACGTCATCATCATCGGCTCGGGGCCGGCCGGCCTCACCGCCGCGATCTATTCGGCACGCGCCAACCTCGCGCCGCTCGTGCTCGAGGGCGAGCCCTCGTCCACCAGCGATCAGCCCGGCGGCCAGCTGATGCTGACCACCGATGTGGAGAACTATCCGGGCTTCCCCCAAGGCATCCTCGGGCCACAGCTGATGCTCGACTTCCGGGAGCAAGCGGCCCGCTTCGGAGCCGAGTTGCAAACCGTGAAGGCCAGCAAGGTCGACCTCTCATCCCGTCCGTACGGCGTGTGGGTCGGCGATCCGAACACCCCCGAACCGACGTACCGGGGCGACACCATCATCGTGTCGACCGGCGCGCAGGCGCTCATGCTCGACCTACCGAACGAGCAACGCCTGCTCGGCTACGGCGTGTCGACGTGCGCGACGTGCGACGGCTTCTTCTTCCGCGACCAGGACATCGTGGTCGTCGGAGGCGGCGACTCGGCCCTCGAGGAAGCCATCTTCCTGACGAAATTCGCCCGGTCCGTGACGCTCGTACACCGGCGTGACCAGCTGCGAGCCTCGAAGATCATGCAGGACCGCGCCACCGCCAATCCGAAGATCCGATTCGTGTGGAACAGCGTCGTCCACGACGTCATCGGTGATTCGAAGGTCGAAGGACTACATGTGCGCAACGTGCTGACCGACGAAGTGACAACGCTGGACGCGACCGGACTGTTCGTGGCCATCGGTCATGTCCCGAACACCGACTTGTTCAAGGGCCAGCTGGACATGGAGGACAACGGCTACCTGATCACGGGCCAAGGCGAGGGTGCGACGTCGACCAATGTCGAGGGGGTGTTCGCCTGTGGCGACGTGCAAGATCACGTGTACCGCCAAGCGATCACCGCCGCAGGCTCGGGATGCATGGCAGCCATCGACGCGGAGCGCTGGCTCGAGCATCACAGTTGAACCCGCCGGCGGAATGTGAAGAACGCCGGTGGCGTTACAGGGCCTAGGTCCGCCCACCGGACCCTCGAAACGAAAAGGAAGCAAGCAACGATGGCTGATGGCATCAGCACACTGACCGACACCACCTTCGACGAGGAGATCGGCGCCGCCGGTGAACCTGTCGTTGTCGACTTCTGGGCCGAGTGGTGCGGGCCGTGCAAGATGATCACGCCGATCCTCGAAGAGATCGCCGCGGAGCATGCCGGCAAGGTCAAGGTCGCGAAGCTCAACGTCGACGACAACCCCAACGTCGCGCGGCGCTTCGAAGTGATGAGCATCCCCACTCTGATCGTTTTTCGCGATGGCCAGCCGATCCACCGCATGATCGGCGCCAAGGGCAAGGGTCAGCTCCTCCAAGAGCTCAGCGAATTCATCGTCTGACCCACGACGAACGTGTGCAGTAGGTTGCGAGGCCCGGGTCCACCGACCCTGGGCCTCCTTCGCGCTTGACGAACGAACTCCCCCTTCACACCGGGTCAACCGGCGACGCCGTGCGCGACGTCCAGCGTCGACTCGCTTCGCTCGGATTCGAGATCGCCGGCGAGGCGCCAGGCTCCTACGGCTCGGCCACTGAACGAGCGGTCCGGGGCTTCCAATCCGCCCGGGGTCTACGGGTCGACGGCGTGTGCGGGCTCCAGACGTGGGCCTCGCTCGTCGAAGCGGGCTTCCGTCGTGGTGATCGTCTGCTGTACCTGGCCGTCCCGATGCTGCGAGGCGACGACGTCGCCGAGTTGCAGCAGGATCTCGGCGCGCTCGGCTTCGACGCCGGGCGGGTCGACGGCATCTTCGGCCCGCGTACGAAGGATGCGCTCGAGCAGTTCCAGCGCAACACCGCCATCACGGTCGATGGCGTGTGCGGGCCGGACACGATCGCGGCATTGCATCGGGTGGCGCGGGGCGCCGGCGCGGCACCAACGGTCGCAGTCGTGCGGGAGATGGAGGCGATGCGCGACGCGCCACATCGACTCGAGAGCCGACGATTCTGTATCGGAGAGACGGGCGGCCTCGGTGCCCTGGCCGACGCAGTGGGTCGGTCACTTACGGACGCGGGTGCCGTGGTGGTGGTGCTGCATCACCCTGACGAGTCGGTCCAGGCCGAAGAAGCAAACTCGTTCCGGGCCGAAGCGTTTCTCGGCCTCGCCATTCGGCCCGAGCCTGGATGCGCGATCTCCTTCTACGCCGCTGCCGCGTTCGAGTCGATCGGTGGGCGAAGGCTGGCGGAGCTCGCCCTCGAAGAGCTCACCGCACAGACCTTTGTTTCAACCGGCTCGATGGCGGGTATGCGTGTCCCGATCCTTCGGGAGACGCGTATGCCCGCGGTCCTGTGTGAAGTGGGACCGGCGACCGTCGTCGTCGAGCACACCGGCGACCTGGCTCGAACCCTCACGCGCGCCTTCAGTCGATGGGTCGAGGCTCCGGCCGAGCGCTGACCTGCGGTTCTACCCACAAGTTTTGTCACAGGATGTGGACAACCTGTAGGGAAGGTTCATGGCTCGCGCTGTGAAGGCGTGCTCTAGGGTTCAGACTGTGACCCGCGTCACAATATGACTCGACGTCAGGTTTGCTCGCCTGTGTCCTCGGTGATGCGACGGTAGAGGCGCTCGAGGTCTTCGAGATCGGCGAATTCGACGACGACCTTGCCCCGCCTCGGACCCATCGTGACGTTGACTCGGGTCTCGAGGTACACCGAGAAGAGCTCCTCGAGCTCGAGCAGGCCCGGCGCTCGCAACTTGCGAACGTTGGCAGTCGATGGCGAAGCCACCGCCGGTGCCTCCGTCGCGTGCTCGCCGCGCTGGCGGACCGCTTCTTCGACGTCGCGAACCGACAGGGCGTCAGCGACCGCCCGGCGGGCGAGCTGCTCCTGGTACGCGCGATCGGGTGTGCCGAGCAACGCTCGGGCATGGCCGGCCGAGAGTCGGCTGTCAGCCACGAGCTTCTGGATGGCGGGCGGCAGCTGGAACAGGCGACGCGTGTTGCTGACTGCGGCGCGACTGCGTCCCACTCGCGCCGCGACCTCTTCGTGCGTCAGGTGGAAGTCCTCGATCAGCTGTTGATACGCGGCGGCTTCTTCGAGCGCGTTGAGATCCTCTCGGTGCAGGTTCTCGACCAACGCGTGCTCGAGCGAAGTCGTGTCGTCGACCTCGCGCACGATGGCCGGGATTGACGGCAGCCCTGCTCGTTTCGCGGCCCGCCAGCGACGCTCGCCGGCCACGAGCTCGTAGCTGTCGTCGCCGAGAGGCCGAACGAGGATGGGCTGAAGCACGCCGAGCTCTCGAACGGAGGCGGTCAACGCGGCCAACGCCTCTTCGTCGAAAGCCCGTCGTGGTTGGTTGGGGTTCGACGTCACGCCGCTGACCGGGATGTCGACGAACTGCAGCGGCCCCGCCTCGCTCGACGCCGCCTCCGACGGAATCAGTGCGCCCAGCCCCCGGCCGAGCCCGCTACGGCGCGCCACCACTGACCTCCTTCGCAAGTTCCCGGTAGGCGATGGCCCCACGGGAGGACGGATCGAACGCGGTGATCGGCTGCCCGAACGACGGCGCCTCAGAGAGACGGACGGTCCGCGGCACCACTGTCCGGGCGACTTTCTCGCCGAAGTGCGAGCGCACTTCCTGCACCACTTGATCGCTGAGTTTGGTACGGGCGTCGTACATCACGAGCACGATGACCGTGAGCTCGAGATCCTGATTCAGGTTCTTCTGCACCAGCGTCACATTGCGGAGCAGTTGTCCGAGGCCTTCGAGCGCGTAGTACTCGCATTGGATCGGGACGAGTACCTCGGTCGCCGCGGCCAGGCCGTTGACGGTGAGGAGACCGAGAGATGGAGGACAGTCGATGTAGACGAAGTCGTAGTCCTCGCGGACGTCCTCGAGCGCTCGTCGAAGCCGCAACTCGCGACTGAATGCCGGCACGAGTTCGATCTCGGCACCGGCGAGGTCCAGGCTGGCGGGTGCGACGAAGAGGTTCCGGACCGACGTGGCCTCGACACAGTCCTCGACGGCGGCGTCGTGAAGGATGACGTCGTACATCGACGAGTGCAGATCGCGAGTATTCAGCCCCAGGCCTGTGGTGGCATTGCCCTGCGGATCGAGGTCGACCACCAAGACCCGGTAACCGAGGTCCGCGGTCGCCGCACCGAGGTTCACCGCGGTCGTCGTCTTGCCGACGCCACCTTTCTGATTGGTCACCGCGATCACACGGGGGAGTGGTCGACGGTAGTCGCGCGGCGCGTCATCCACGGGTGGCGTCTCGACCGCCACAGCCGTGGAAGGCGGTGCCGGTTCCGGAGTCGAGGGTTCCGTCGACTCGGTGACTTGCTCGTCTCGCGCAGCTTCGTCTTCGGTCTCCGGCTCGACCAACGTCGTTCCGGCGTCTACCGCGACGTCGGAGTCCGTCGCGTCCTCCGGTGGCGAACCCTCGACTTCCGACTGAGCCTCTGGAGAACGAAGGCGCTCGAAAATGGCGCGACCGCGCGAAATGAGATCGGACGGCGCATCGGACACTGCTGCAAATCTTGGTTCGACAACGACGACGGGTCAAGCACCCGTTTCACGTGAAACGGACTTTTTGTTCTCCACAGGCTATGGGTCCTCTTGGTTTCACGTGAAACGTCACCATCGCGGCCGGCGCCCGGGAACCCCGGCTCGTCGAGGGATGTCGTCCGACACGAGCCGAATCTGGCGCAGCACACGCACGGTCCCGCCGTCCTGTTGGACACATCCTTCGTCCTCGAGGCTCAGTTCACGCAGGCGATCGGCGGGCCACCGCGATGAATCGGACCCGGGTGGTTCGGCGACAAGTAATGCACCGCCCTCGCGCAAAAACGGGGCGCCACACTCCCCGACCACCGCCGGCGCACCGAACGACCGAGCGACGACCAGATCGAAACGACCGCGCATCTCCGGTCGTCGGCCGGCGTCCTCGGCCGCACTTCGCATCACCTCGACACGGTCACGCAGCTCGAGCTCGCGGACCGCATCCTCCAAGAACACCGTGCGGCGGTCACCCGCGTCGAGAAGGACCCACCGAGACTCGGGCCACCAGACCGCCAAGGCCAACCCGGGCACACCGCCGCCGCTCCCGAGATCGATCGCGAAATCCGGTGACGGCACCGCGGCCCGGAAGACGTCGGCGTGACGAAGATGTTCCTCGACCGGTCCTGGTCCGAGGAAGCCGAGTCGTTGCGCCCGCCGCCATGCGGCGAGCACGGGCTCGGTTGAATCGCTCAGGTCTCGTCCGCAGCGGGAGCCGCGGCCGGGCTGATAACCACGCGCCGCCGAGGCTCCTCACCTTCCGATGTCGTCGACACGCCGTCGATCTCGTTGACGGCGTCGTGGACGACCTTGCGATCGGCGGGGTGCATCGGCTCGAGCGCCTTCGGCGCTCCCGACGCGATGACATCGTCGGCCACTTGGCGGGCGAAGCGTTCGAGGGCCTCGCGCCGGCGCTGGCGATACCCCGCCACGTCGATCCGCACCCGCCCGTGGTGGGTGCCGCTCGCCTGACGCTGGACAACCGTTCGCGCCAGCTCCTGCACCGCCTGCAATGTCTGGCCCTTCGGGCCGATCAGCAGGCCAAGATCCTCGCCCTCGACCCTGAGCTCGATCGTGTCCTCGTCGATCTTCTCGTCGACGATCGACGCATCGAAGTCGAATGCGTCGACCAGACCGTCGAGGAACGTTCGCATGATGGTGGCCTGCTCCTCCACCGTGGCGTCGTTCGTCATGTCGGATCCTTCCTTGCTGGATGTGGCTTCGGCGCCGGCCACTGACGTTGCCTTGCTCGAACGGCCACCTCGAGAGCGAGAGCGGCGCCGCTTCTGGCCGCCCGCTGATGACGCCGTTGCGGACTTGGCACCCTCGGCGTCGTCACGACTGTCACGGCTGTCACCGCCGGCCGTACTCCCCTGCTGTGGCCGATCCGATCGTCCGGATCCGGCGTCGTTGCGGCGCCGGCGCCGGTCACGTCGTTCGGCCTTCGGACGGGCAGCGACGGGTCGGATCCGCGCACGAACGCGAGCCTCCCCGCGCATCCGACCGAACAGGCCGCTGCGGGGCTCTTCGACCACCTCGAACTCGGCATCGCGCTCATCGACGCCAAGCTGGTCGAGGGCGGCCTCTCTTGCATCTTCGACCGTGCGTCCGGTCGTCTCAACCCATTCCACGAGCTACTTCCGTCGCTTCTTCTTGCGGGCCGCCGCCGACCGATTGCCGGATGGCGTTGTTCGGCCGCCGTTGCTGCGAGCCGCAGGGGGCTTGGCTGCGGCTCCCCCTTTCGACGGAGGAGACTTGCCGCCCGATCCGTTCGTACCGGGCTTGCCCTTTCCGACTTGCGGCGGCGCGGCGTCGCCCAACATCCGTTGGAGGAAACCCTTTGGCGCGGCCGGACCGGCCTTCTTCTTCTCCTCGGCTGCCTTGTGTTGGGCCTCCAGCAACTTCTTCGCCTCGGGGGTGTTGTAGATCGTCCTCGAGATCAGTGCCTGCTGGCCGACTCGGTAGAGGTTCGACACGAAGAAGTAGATGACGAGAGCGCCGGGCGCGATCAGCGAGAAGCCCGTGATCATGATCGGCCCGAGCTTCATCAGCATCTGCTGCTGCGGGTTGCTCTGTGCCGCTGGGCTGCGTCCGCTGATCTGGCGCTGCTGGATGATGCTGGTGACCGCCACCCCCAGGATCAGGATCAGGTAGGGGAGCGCGGTCACGAACGACTCGGAGAAGGCCTTGGTCGCCGACTGCGCGAGATCCATCCCAAAGGCCCGCATCTCGCTCTGGCCGATCAGCGAGCGGTACAACTCACTGGACTGGGTGAGGTACTTCGGCTGGAAGGTGGTCTGGCCAGAGGGGATGTAGGTCAGGCCTCTGATCACGCGATACAAGATGAGGAAGACCGGGAGCTGGATCAGTAGCGGCAGGCACCCGCCCAACGGGTTGATGTTGTTCTCCCGGTAGAACTTCATCAGCTCTTCGTTGAGCTTCTGGCGGTCGTCCTTGTACTGGGCCTGGAGCTTCTTCATCTCCGGCTGCAGCGACTGCATGATCATCATCGACCGCGTGCCCTTGAGGGTCAGGGGCGTGAGCACGACCATGACGGCGAGGGTGAGCAGTGCGATGGCGACGCCGTAGTTCGGGATCAGGTTGTAGAAGAACGACAGCGCCTGCGCGAACGGCGCAAAGAAGTCAACGGCTACGAACATGTGTTCTCAATCTGTTCTCTAGGGTTGGGCGGGACGGGGTCCCACCCGTGTCCGCCCCATGGGTGGCAGCGAGCCAGGCGTCGGACGCTGAGCCAGCTCCCTCGCACTGCGCCGTGGCGGGCAAGTGCTTCAAGGGCGTACGTCGAGCAACTCGGATCGAACCGGCAGGGCGACGGTCGACCGCGGCGCACGGCACGGTAGGCCTTCACGGGCACCGCCAGGGCGCGGGCCGGCAAGGTCGGGAACGTGGTCGGCGCCTCCATGTCGGTCATCGAGCGCCTCCGGCGCCAGCGGCCGCCGCGGCACGCGCCGCGTGAGCTCGCAACTCTTCATACGGAGTGGTGGCTGCGGTGGATCCGGCTATCACCAGGTACGCGCCAGGCGCGAGGTCGATTTCACGCAGGATGGCGCGCAGACGCCGGCGGATGCGGTTGCGGATGACGGCTGGGCCGACGCGACGGCCCACCGCGAATGCCGCGCGTACGCCGGTCGCGCCTGATTCGGTGTCCACGAGCGCAATCACGGTCAGCGGGCCCGAACGGCCGCGCGCACCATTGCGCTGCAACGCACGGAAAGTGCCGTGCTCGCGAACTCGGCCGAGGGGCATGGCGTGGTCGTCATCTGCAGCGGAGTCGCGGCAGGGTCAGGCAGAGAGCCGATGCCGGCCCTTCAACCGGCGGGCCCTCAACACGGCGCGCCCCGCCCGTGTCGACATGCGGTGACGGAACCCGTGGCGCTTGGCTCGCTTGCGATTGTTCGGCTGGTAGGTCCGCTTCACCTTGGTGGTGCCTCCCTCGAAGCCGTCCTCGAAGTGGGGAGGGCGACCCTGTTGACAGCGGCTGGGACATCGGTCTTCGCGCAAGGCGAACGATCGACCCGGCCGCGCCCTGTCGCCCCTGAGGGGTGGCGGCGCGCGAACCGGGCACGGACGGCGCCGCGCCGCCCGGAACGGTAGAGGACGAAAGGCCACCAAGGCAATCCGATGGGCGGCGACACATCGGTGCGACTGTCCGTGAACACCGATCAAACTGCACGAAACAACCTCTCGCATGCCTGTGGACAGGATGCTACGGTGCCCGGGCCGCAAGCGGGGAAGGGGCCGGACCACTGGCTCCACCCATGTCCGACCGGAAGCCGGTTCGCCAACGGGTCATGTGGCGAAATCGGGGAGATAGCGCAGAACGGGGCGGCGCCGCCGCCGAGCTGCGTTTTCCACAGAGTGTGGACGGCATTGTGGAATCGAAGCGAGTCCGGGAGGCGTAGAGGCTGGTGGAAGAACCGCAGCTCCTGTGGACGGCGTGCGCTGGTGTGCTCCGGGAGCAGGTATCCGAAGCCGTCTGGCTCTCCTCATTCGCAGAGATCACGCCGGTCGCCGGCGACCATGCCCAACTGATCCTCGCCGTTCCGAGTCCCTGGGTGAAGGACCGCATCGAGACCCGCTACCTCGAGATGGTGCGGGCTGCGCTCGCCGATGTCGGGGCCGGCGGCACCGAGCTGCAGATCGAGATACGCACGGCGACGGCCGACACCAAGACGGCGGTGGACGATCCGCTCGACACGCTCGACTTCGGCGAGGACGCCAACCGAGTCGATCGCGCCGCGCCCGGCGATCGCGCTGACCACGTGCCCGGTCGGTCGACCGTGGAGGCGCACACCAATGGCACACCGACGCTCGACCAGGCCGATCGCGCACGGCTGGGCGACACCCTCAACCCCCGCTACACCTTCGAAGCCTTCGTCATCGGTTCATCGAATCGCTTCGCGCACGCTGCAGCACTCACCGTGGCGGAGCGCCCGGGTGCTGCGTACAACCCGCTGTTCGTCTACGGCGACGCCGGCCTCGGCAAGACCCACCTGCTCCAGGCGATCGGCCACTACGTCCACGAGAACTATCGGGGCTACCGCGTCCGGTACGTCTCGAGCGAGACCTTCCTCAACGAGTTCGTCGACTCCATCCGCACCGGCGTCGGTGACTCCTTCAAACGCCGGTACCGCGGCGTCGACGTCCTCATGGTCGACGACATCCAATTCTTCGAGCGAGGCAAGGAAACGCTCGAAGAGTTCTTCCACACGTTCAACGCGCTGCATGGGTCGGGGCGTCAGATCGTGCTGTCGAGCGATCGCCGGCCCGACGACCTGCCCGCACTCGAAGATCGCCTGCGCACGCGGTTCAAGGCCGGTCTGGTCACGGACATCCAACCGCCCGACCTCGAGACCCGGCTCGCCATCCTTCGCAAGAAGGCCGAGCCCCACACCACGCAGATCCCCGACGCGGTACTCGAGTACATCGCCACCCACATCACCGACAACATTCGTGAGCTCGAAGGAGCGCTCACCAGGGTTTCCGCCTACGCCAGCCTCTACAACGAGCCGTTGTCCGAGGAGTCAGCCGAGCGCGTGCTCCGCGATCTGCTCAACGATCGTCAGCCGCGTGTCATCACCGCCGCGCTCATCCTCGATCTGACCTCGACGATGTTCGGGTTGTCCCAGACCGAACTTCTCTCGAGCAGCCGCACCCGGCCACTCGTCAACGCGCGGCAGATCGCGATGTACGTCTGCCGCGAGCTCACCGACCTCAGCTTCCCCCAGATCGCGAAGGCATTCGGCAAGAGCGACCACACCACCGTGATCCACGCGGTCCAGAAGATCGAGAAGCAGATGGGCGAGAAGCGCCAGATCTACGACCAGGTCAACGAACTGACCCAACTGATCAAGAACGCCACGTAACGGCTGTGGAAACGTGGGTGGAATTCCAGTGCAGCACCGAGGGACAAGGTCGCCCTCCCAGTGGATGGAGGCGACGTTGTCCAGAGGGGTCCGCAGCAGTGTCCCCGCAGCGCGCGACGCTGTGGATCACCTCCGAGTTGCCCCGACTCGCTTGACCAGCACGAACGGCCGGCCATCCACAATTCACAGGCCCTATAACCGTTCCTACGGAACCATGAACCAGAAAGTGAGCAGCTGTGAAGTTCCGATGCGAGCGTGACGTACTCGTCGAAGCGTTGGGAACCGCCGGGCGGGCGGTGTCGACGCGTGGCGGGGCCATGCCGGTGTTGTCCGGCATCCGGGCCCAACTCTCGGGTAACAACCTCGAGCTCACTGGCAGCGATACCGACCTCACGATCCACTCGTCGATCACGGTCAGCGGCGAAGCCGACGGCCTCGTCGTCCTTCCAGGACGGCTGGCAGCGGAGATCGTGCGGGCGTTGCCACCCGGTGCTGTCGTCGTCGACATCGATGACGACGAAGCCCACATCACGTCGGGTCGCGCCGAGTTCGCGATCCGGATCCTTCCCGCGGAGGAGTACCCGCGGCTGCCCGAACCGAGCGGTGATCCGCTGACGCTGGCCGCGGCCGATCTCGCCGCCGCACTGAAGCAGGTCGTGCCGGCGGCGAGCTCCGACGATGCGCGCCCGATCCTCACCGGCGTCTTGCTCGCGGCGGAGAGCGGTGGGCTGCGCTTGGTCGCGACCGACTCGTACCGCCTGTCGGTACGGGACCTCCCGGGGGCGGCTGTGCTCGCAGAGGGACAACACGTGCTCGTCCCCAGCCGGGCGCTGTCCGAGCTCAACCGCGTGCTCGCCGGCGCGGACACCGTCGAGCTTCGTCTCGGTGAGCGTGACGCGTCGTTCGGTGTCGGCGACATCCGGCTCACGACTCGCCTGATCGAGGGCGAGTTCCCGAACTACCGCGGCCTGATCCCGTCGAGCTATCCGAACCGGCTCACCGTCGGTCGCGAGGCACTGCTCGAGGCGGTTCGCCGCGTGAAGCTCATGGCTCGGGAGGCCACGCCGGTACGGATGGTGATGCGCAGCGACGGGCTCGAGCTCGTCGCCATCACGCAAGACGTCGGCCAGGCGCACGAGGAGCTCGACGCGAAATACGAGGGAACCGAGCTGACGGTGGCGTTCAATCCCGAGTACCTCCTCGATGGCATCGAGGTGACGCCCGGCGACGAGGTCGTGGTGACGACACTCGACGCGCTCAAGCCGGCGGTCATCCGTTCGACCGAAGGCGACGAGTTCCTGTATCTGCTCATGCCGGTCCGAGTGTCATGAGCGACAAGACGTGCGTGTTCGCCGGCTCTGGCTGAACGACTTCCGGTCGTACGCCACCGCCGACGTCGAACTCGCCGAAGGGCTGACGGTCATCCTCGGGGCGAACGGCCAGGGCAAGACCAACCTGCTCGAAGGTCTCGCCTATCTCGCGACCCTGTCGTCGTTTCGAGGCGCCCCCGCCGACGCGCTGATCCGCGACGGCGCGGCCAGCGCAGTCGTACGGGCCGAAGGCGAACGTGAAGGACGCCAGATCCTCATCGAGGCCGAGGTGGTGGCGAGCGGCCGTAGCCGCGTCCAGATCAACCGTCAGCGGCTGCAGCGGGCGCGTGACCTGCTGGGCGCGTTGAGGGTCACCGTCTTCTCGCCCGACGATCTCGCGCTCGTCAAAGGCGGCCCCGCCGAGCGACGGCGTTACCTCGACGACACGTTGGTCGCACTGCACCCGCGCCACGATCAACTCCGATCGGATGTCGAACGCGTGCTCAAGCAACGCAACGCGCTACTGAAGCAGGCCGCCGGCGGTAGCCGCCTCGACGAGGCGGCCGCGTTCACGCTCGACGTGTGGGACATGAAGTTGGCCGAGTCAGGGGAGGCGCTCGCGACTGCGCGGCGCGGCCTGGTCAATCGTCTCGAGCCGTCGGCGTCCGACGCGTACGGATCGTTGGCCGCCGATTCAGGCGGTGGGGCAGTCGAGGCGCGGTACGACTCCGCCTGGGAGAAGGTGGGCTTGGCCGCTGCACTCGCTGCCGCTCGTCGCGACGACTTGCGCCGTGGTGTCACGACCGTTGGTCCTCATCGCGACGACTTACAACTCACGATCGCCGGCCTTCCGGCCCGCACGCACGCGTCACAGGGCGAGCAACGTTCGCTGGCCCTCGCACTGCGGCTCGCTTCGCATCAGATCGTCACTGCGGACACAGGCACCGCACCGATTCTCCTGCTCGACGACGTGTTCTCCGAGCTCGACCCGTCACGGAGCGACTCGTTGTTGCACCACCTACCTCGCGGGCAGTCGATCCTCACGTCCGCGGCCGGCCTTCCCGCGGGCGCGGAGCCGGACCGGATCCTTCGCCTCGAGCGCGGGCTGGTCGTGTCCGCGTGAGCGAAGGAGACGATGAGCCGAGGACGGTCGGGTCCTCCCTCGATGACGTGTTGCGCGGTCTGGGCAACCCAGGGGTGGCGGCCGTGCGGACGGTCTTCTCCGGATGGACGGAGCTCGTCGGCGACGAGACCGCTGGGCACGTCCGCCCCGTGTCACTCGACGGCGGATGCCTCCTCGTCGTCGTCGACGAGCCCGGATGGGCGACCCGATTCCGCTACGAACAGGCGAGCCTGTTGACCCGGTTCGCCGACGAACTCGGCCATGGCGTCGTCACCCGGATCGACGTCCGCGTGCGGTCCTGATCAAGGGCGAAGGAGGGGCCGCGGGGGACGCAGACGGCCCCGGTTTCGGGCCCTCCGAGTGTCCCTCGATGTCGCACCCCGCTGGTAGACTTCAAGGCATTGTGTACCCGTCGGTTGGCCTGCGAATTCCCTGCTCAGGCCGTATGGGAGCACCTTTGGTTCCACCCCTTTGAAAGGGCGCGTGTTGGCGAAGGCAAGTAGTACCTACGGGGCCGGGGACATGCAGGTCCTCGAAGGCCTCGAGCCGGTCCGGAAGCGGCCCGGCATGTACATCGGCAGTACCGGTCCGACCGGTCTGCACCACTGCGTGTGGGAGGTCGTCGACAACTCGGTCGACGAGGCGATGGCGGGTTTCGCGACCCGCATCGACATCACGCTCCAGGCTGACGGCGGCTGCAAGGTGGTCGACAACGGCCGCGGAATCCCGGTGGACGTCAACAAGCAATACAACCTCTCCGGCGTCGAGATCGCGCTGACCAAGCTCCACGGCGGCGGGAAGTTCGGCGGCGATGGTTACAAGGTCTCCGGCGGTCTCCACGGCGTCGGCGTGTCAGTGGTCAACGCACTCTCCCGTCGCTTGGTGGTCGAGGTCGACCGCGACGCCAAGCGACACCGAATGGAGTTCGAGAACGGCGGCGTGCCCAAGGGGAAGCTGCGCGTCGTCGGCGATGCGCCGCGCGGCCGCAACGGCACGACGGTGACCTTCTGGCCGGATCCGACGGTGTTCGAGACGGTCGAGTTCTCGGCGCGCGTGATCCTCGAGCGCCTTCAGATGATGGCGTTTCTCAACAAGGGCCTCGAGATCCGTTTCTTCGACGAGCGGCCGGAGCACGACAAGCAACAGGTCACGTACAAGTACGCGGGCGGCATCATCGATTTCGTCAAGCACGTGAACAAGACGAAGGAAGCACTCTTCACGAAGGTCGGCTACTTCGAAGGGTCCGAGGAAGGCCACGAGGTCGAGCTCGCGTTCCAGTGGAACACCGGTTACAACGCGGACGGCATCCACTCCTTCGCCAACGGCATCAACACCGTCGAAGGTGGCATGCACGAGGAGGGCTTCAAGACCGCACTCACCGGCGCGATGAACCGCTACGCACGCGGGAAGAACCTGCTCAAGGAAAAAGACGAGAACCTCGTCGGCGAGGACATCCGTGAAGGTTTGACCGCCATCATTTCGGTGCGCCTCCGCGATCCGCAGTTCGAGGGCCAGACGAAGGCAAAGCTCGGCAACACGTCGATGCGATCGCTCGTCACGCGCGTCACCAACGAGAAGCTCGCCGACTGGCTCGAAGAGAACCCGACCGAAGCCAACAAGATCACCAAGAAGGCGATCGCCGCGTCGCAGGCGCGGATGGCCGCGAAGAAAGCGCGCGACGTCATCCGCAGCAAGACGTTGCTCGACGGCGCCGGCATGCCCGACAAGCTGAAGGACTGCACCTCGAAGTCCCGCGAGGAGCGTGAGATCTTCATCGTCGAGGGCGACTCCGCCGGCGGTCCTGCGGTGATGGGTCGCAACCCATCGACGCAGGCGATCCTGCCTATCCGGGGAAAGATCCTCAACGTCGAGCGGGCCCGGCTCGACCGCATGCTGAAGAACCTCGAGATCCAGGCGCTGATCTCTGCGATCGGGGCCGGCGTCGGCGAAGAGTTCGACGTCGAGAAGCGCCGCTACGACAAGGTCATCGCGATGTGCGACGCCGACGTCGACGGCCAGCACATCCGCACCTTGCTGCTCACGTTCTTCTTCCGGCAGATGAAACAACTGGTTGAGCTCGGCCACGTCTACATCGCGCAACCTCCCCTGTTCTCCACCGAGGTCGGGCGCGACAAGATCTACTTGAAAGACGACGTGGCCAAGGCCGAGTTCCTGACCGAGAACCCGAACCACAAGAAGGACTTCCAGCGTCTGAAGGGTCTCGGCGAGATGGACTGGCAAGAGCTGCAAGCCACGACGATGGATCCCAACCGCCGCGCGCTGTTGCAGGTGACGGTGGAGGATGCAGTGCTCGCCGACACTGCGATCTCGAAGCTGATGGGCGACGACGTCGAAGAGCGCAAGCAGTTCATCATCACGAACGCCAACGACGTTCGGTTCCTGGACATCTAGATGAGCGACCAAGGAAACCTTTCATTCGGTTCCATCGAGCCGATCGAGATCCAAGAGGAGATGGAGCGCTCCTTTCTCGACTACTCGATGTCAGTCATCACGCAGCGGGCGTTGCCCGACGCGCGTGACGGGCTGAAGCCGGTCCACCGTCGGATCCTGTGGGGCATGTACGACCTCAACGCCCGCCCCGACCGGTCGCACATGAAGTGTGCGCGCGTCACGGGCGACGTGATGGGGAAGTACCACCCGCACGGCGAGGGCGCGATCTACGACGCGCTCGTGCGCATGGCACAAGACTTCTCGCTGCGGCATCCGCTCATCGACGGCCACGGCAACTTCGGCTCGCCCGACTTCGGGCCGGCCGCCAGCCGCTACACCGAATGCCGGCTTTCCAACCTCGCCATGCGGATGCTCGACGGCATCGACGAGAACACGGTCGACTTCGTCGACAACTACTCGGGCGAGTTCAAGGTGCCGGTCGTGCTGCCGAGCCGGTTCCCGAATCTGTTGGTGAACGGCAGCCAAGCCATCGCCGTCGGCATGGCCACCAACATCCCGCCGCACAACCTCGGCGAGGTGATCGACGCGACGGCACATCTCCTCGACAATCCGGCCGCCACGTCCGACGAGCTCATGCAGTTCGTGAAGGGACCGGACTTTCCGACCGGCGCGCAGATCATGGGCCGCCAAGGGATCATGGATGCGTTCCGCACCGGTCGGGGGTCGATCAAGCTCCGCGCAGTCGCCGAGATCGAAGAGGGCGCGCGCAACGACATGATCGTCGTGAGCGAGATGCCGTACCAGACGTCGATCTCGTCGACGGCGGCGAAGATCAAGGAGCTCGTCGAGTCGAGGCAGATCGAGGGCATCGCCGACGTCAACGACGAGTCCGCGAGTGGCAAGACGCGACTCGTCATCAAGTTGAAGAGAGATGCGCCGGCGCTCGTCGTGCTCAACAACCTGTACAAGCACACGCCGCTGCAGACGAACTTCGCAGTCAACATGGTGGCGCTCGTCGACGGGGTGCCGCGCACGCTCAACCTCCAGCAGGCGCTGTCGCACTACATCGACCACCAGGTCGAGGTCGTCCGGCGGCGGTCCGAGTTCCGGCTGAAGAAGGCCAGGGACCGCGCTCACATCGTCGAAGGCCTGCTCAAGGCCCTCGACATCATCGACGAGATCATCGCCAAGATCCGGGCTTCGGCGGACAAGGCAGCCGCACGTGAGGGTCTCATGGCAAAGCCGTTCGGGTTCTCTGAGGTGCAGGCCGAGTACATCCTCGACATGCAGCTCAGCCGCCTGACCAGGCTCGGCCGTACCGAGCTCGAAGAGGAGATGGCGAAGTTGCGCGAGACCATCGCGGAGCTCGAGGGCATCCTCGGGTCCGACACGAAGCTTCGTGAGGTCATCAAGACCGAGATGGGCGAGATCCGCGCCAAGTTCGCCACCGACCGGCGCAGCCAGATCACATTCGACACCGGTGACATCGACATCGAAGACCTGATCGACGACGAGGACCTGATCGTCACGCTGTCGGCCAAGGGCTATGTGAAGACGATGCCGGCGGACACGTTCCGCACGCAGGGTCGCGGCGGTCGCGGTGTGGCCGGCGCGAAGTTGCGTGACGAGGACTACGTCACGCAGATACTCACCACCACCGCACACGCGTACCTGCTGTTCTTCTCCAACCGCGGCCGCGTCTACCGCCTCAAGGCGCACGAGATTCCGATGAAGGAGCGCACGGCTCGGGGCACGGCCATCGTGAATCTGTTGCCGTTGCAACCTGAAGAGCGCATTCAGGCGATCATCGACACCCGCGATTACGAGACGAACCGCTTCTTGTTCTTCACCACGAAACAGGGGCAGGTGAAGAAGACGAAGTTCAACGAGTACGACTCGTCGCTGCGTACCGGTCTCATCGCGATCAACCTGCGCGGCAACGACGAGCTCGTGAAGGTGATCCCGACCAACGGTGGGGACGACATCCTCATGATCACGAAGCTGGGGCAGGCGATCCGTTTCAGCGAGGACGACGTTCGCCCCATGGGCAGGGCCGCCGCCGGCGTGCGCGGGATGAAGATGCGCGCGGGCGACGAGGTCGTTTCGCTCGACACGTGTCGCGACGATGTCGCGATGTTGATCGTGACCGACGCCGGCTACGGCAAGCGCACACAACTCGAGCACTTCAACCGGCAGGGCCGCGGCGGGCAGGGCGTGCGAGCGATCAAGCTCACTGCGAAGAAGGGCTTCGTCGTGTCGGCCTTCATGGTCGGTATCGACGACGAGATCTTCGTGATCGCCTCCGGGGGCGTCGTCATCCGCATGGCGGTCCGCGACATCTCGTCGCAGGGTCGTGACGCGACGGGCGTCCGAGTGATGAACCTCGACGACGGTCGGTCCGTCGCTGCGGTCGCGCCGGTGCTGGCGACCGACGACTGACCCGAGGGCCGCCCCTGGCGGTCCTCGCACAACTTCCCTCGGCCCCCTTCCCCCCGAGCGTCTTTCGAGAAGGAGGGGAGCGATGCGCGCCCGTCGTGATGCCGGACAGCTGTTGCCGTTGTACGCCCTAGTGCTCTTCGTGGCCTGCGGGTCCATCGTCTTGCTCGGCCACCTGGGTCAGCTCGCCCACCGGCGGGCCGAGGCCCGCACCGCGGCAGATGCGGCCGCGCTCGCCGGTGCCGCGGACGGTCAGGCGGCCGCCGAACGGGCCGCCGAGGCCAACGGCGCGGTGCTCGAGAAGTACCTCGCGCACGGTGTCGATGTCGACGTCACCGTTCGAGTGGGCACCACCCACGCGAACGCACGCGCGGCCCGTGACGGCGAGTGCAGACCATTGGTCCAATTCGATCCCGTACACTTCGCGGCGTGTCAACCGACCAGCCGGGGGTGACCGCGTCAGAGTCACTGTCCGCGGTGGCGCCACCGGCCGTCGAACCCACCGTCGAGCGTCCAGGCAACGGCAACGGAAGGTTCGTCGGCCGTCGTGGGCGGTTCATCTCGACCGACGCGGATCCCGCTGTCGCCGACGCGCCCGAGGGGGCGGCCGTACCGGATGGGATGGTTGCGCCGGGAGACGCCGAGCAGCGCGGGGCTGATCGTCCGAAGAAGCTCACCCGTCGTGAGCGCAAGAAGATCGGACGGCTGCGGGCCCGCAAGGTCGGTCGTGTGGTGCGCCACGTCGACCCGTGGTCGGTCCTGAAGGTCTCGCTGATCTTCTACTTCTGCCTCTTCATCGTGCTGATGGTGGCCGGCGTCGTGCTGTGGAACCTCGCGGCGGCCGCAGGCACGATCAGCGACATCGAAGGGTTCTTCAAGAGCGCCGGCGCGTTCGAGACGTTCAGCTTCGACGGGTTCGTCATCTTCCGGGCCACGTTCCTGATCGGGCTGATCCTCGTGGTCGCAGGTACCGGGATCAATGTCCTACTCGCTGTCCTCTTCAACCTGGTGAGCGACCTCGTCGGCGGCGTGCGTTTCACGGTGATCGAAGAGGAGACGGCCCGCCCGGTCGTCGCCGAGGTCAACGCCCGGCGCTGAGGTCTTTCCACGAGCGACGAGCGTGCCGATCCCGGATCGCAGCCTGTGCCGCGGTTGCTAGCGTTGCCCTTCGCACTAGGGGCTATAGCTCAGTCGGTTAGAGCGCATCCCTGATAAGGATGAGGGCGTAAGTTCGATTCTTACTAGCCCCACTGGTGAGAAGCATTCGAAGAATTCTCGTTGCGCTGGGCGTTGCCGCGCTGGTTGCGGCCGTGCTGCGCGTCAGGGGCAGTGGTGGGGTTCCGCCGCAAGACGGTGGCTGGCGCGAGCTCACCGGTCCCGATCTGCGTTGAAGCTCCTGTGAACGTTGCGATCATCGGCGCGGGCGCGGTCGGAGCGCGCGCGGCGCGGCAACTCGCATCGACCGACTCCGTTGATCGCATCGTGGTCAGCGACTCCGACGAGGAGAAGGTCGAAACGGTCGTCGCATCACTCCGCCCCGAGCGCGCGAGCGCAGCCGACATCCACGACTCGTTGCCGGGCGTCGACGAACGCGTTTCGGTGGTCGTACTCGCTGCCCCGCACCTTGCACAGGCCGAGCTGGCGCGGCGATACGTCGCGAACGGTGTCGCAGTCGTGTCGGTTGCCGATGGGATCGATGACGTGCGCGCGCTGCTCGACCTCGACGCCCACGCGAGAGCGCACCACACGTCGGTGATAGTCGGTGCCGGGTTCTCGCCCGGTCTCACCTGCGTGCTCGCCGCGCACGCGGCTTCGTTGTTCGATCACGTCGACGAAGTGCATGTCGCGCGCGCCGGCACCGGTGGTCCCGCATGCGCGTCGGCACACCACCGCGCACTCGGGTCCGCCGCGCTCGATTGGCGCGACGGTGCGTGGGTCAACCGGCGCGCCGGATCAGGACGCGAGCTGTGTTGGTTCCCGGACCCGATCGGCGGAGCGGACTGCTACCGCGCCGCGCTGCCGGATGCACTTTTGCTCGCCCCTGCCTTCCCGGGTGTCGGACGCGTGACTGCTCGGCTCGCGGCCAACCGGCGGGATCGCGTGACGTCGCGGTTCCCGATGCTGCGCCCTCCTCACCCCGAGGGCGGGCTCGGTGCGGTCCGGGTCGAGGTGCGTGGGCGGCGAGGAAGCGCACGAGTGGTGCAAGTGCTCGGTGCCATGGACCGGCCAGCGGTTGCGGCCGGCGCGGTCGCGGCGCTTGCCGCGGTGAGCACGGCGAACGGTGACGTCTTGCGTACCGGTGCCGGTGGCTTGGCCGAGATGGTCAACCCGCTGCCTTTCCTCGCCGAACTGGCGCGACGAGGGGTGAAGGCAGCGGTGTTCGAAGGAGCGGCCGCCAGTTAGAGCGGAGCGTCAGGTCGTGGCGAGATCGGAGAGCCGATCGCGCCAGCGGCTCTTCTCGCCGATGGCAGTGGCGTAGTCGGCCCGCCGCCGAGCGGCACGGCCACGAGGTGACGGCTCCGCGACGGCTGCGTACTGCGCCTCGATACCTTCGCGCAGCATCTGCAGCGCTTCGCTGCGCAACTGCGAGATCCGGGACTCCGTGACGTCGAGCAACGTGGCCAGCTCGACCGAAGTGCGACCTTCGAGGAAGTAGCCGACGATCACGAGCCCATGCCGTTCGGGCAGCAGCCCGACAGCATCACGCAGGTAACCGAGCAGCTCGCGCGTCTCGAGCTCTTCGGAAGGCTCGACCGCGGTGCGATCGGCGAGGATGTCCAGCAGCGACAGGTCTTCGTCATCGGGAGCGTTGACGATGTGCTCGAGCGCCAATACCACGGAGCGGAACACTCGATCGCGCAGACGGTGAAGTTCTTCGTGCGTCATACCCAGCGCGTCAGCGACTTGACGAGTCGTCGGCAGCTGGCCGTCGGCGTTGGCGAGCTCCTGCTCGACCTGCTCGAGCTTGCGACCAAGCGTGCGCACGGACCGAGGGGCCCAGTCCGCAGACCGCACCGAGTCCAGAATGGCGCCGCGGATACGGCGGGCGGCGAACTTGTCGAACGGCACACCACGCGACTCGTCGTACCGACGAGCGGCTTCGACCAACCCCAACGCACCAGCTCGCGCCAGCTCCTGGCGGTCGACGTAGCGCGGAAAGTGCACTGCGACCTGCAGCACGACATGGTTCACGAGTGGCAGGTGTTGCTCTATAAGTTGGGCGTCATTCCTGCGCTCGCCCATCGCGGTCTCCCTTCGGTCTGACACGCATCTCCCGTGTCAGTTCTCGGCTTTAGTCAACGAAAAACTTGAGGGTCTGCGCTTGAGGCAGACGGCTCATTTCTGCAGGTCGCGAAGGGTGGTTGGACGGTGACCCAAACGAACCAGTCGTAATCTGCCCGGACGGACTAGCCCGTTTGCGGTGATCTCAAGCGGTGCGGAGCCACGGCCGATTGGACCCGCATGGCGCGTGCATGGCGGAGGCCGCGGTGACACTCCTCGTTCCGGTCGCATTGCTTCTGGCGGTGCTGCTGTTCGTGGCGCACGGACACTCGCGCAAGCACGATCACGAGCGACGCCGCGTGGCGCGGCTGCTCGACGCGTCGGGTCACACCGCGCGCTTGCGCAGCTTCGAGGACGCGCTGTCGACCGCAGCACAACAAGTTCGATTGTTGGTCGACGCGGCAGGGGCCTTTTGCTGCGCGATCGATGCGAGCGGGCAGTGGTACGGGATGATGGTCGATGAACGTGGCGTCCGTCCCGCGAACGGCGACGCGGTCGAAACGCTTCGTGAGCTCGCCGCCGAGGACAGCAGCGCGCGCGAGATCGATCTCACCGATCGGTTGCTCAACATTCGTTTGGCCTTGCCACCCGCGCGCACGTTGCTGCTGGCGGTCGCGAGTGTCGCGTCGGGATCACCGGTGATCCTCGGCGCGTACGCGGAGCGGCGGCCGTCGATCGGCGAGAGCGACCGCGCGCAGATGCTCGGACGCTTCGCTCCGCAAGCCGATCTGTCCGTGGCCAACGCGCGGCTGTACGAAGAGGTCGACAATGCGTACCGCCAACAACTCGACCTCAACCGCCAGAAGGGCGAGTTCGTGGCGACGGTGTCCCACGAGCTGCGTACGCCGGTGGCTGCGATCATCGGGACGATCGAGACCATCAGCCGTCTCGGTAGTCGCCTCGACGACGATCGCCGGGCGAAGTTGCTCGAGGGCGCGGTCGACTACGGCGAACGGCTGAGTCGCCTCATCGAAGAGCTGTTGCTGGTAGCCGCCGCGGAGCAATCGGCAACAACCGTGCGCGTCGACAACGTCGATCTCGAGGACCTCGTCAATCGAGTGGTGCACGAGACGGCGGCGGTGACCGACGGTCGAGTGATGGCGACGGTCAAGGCGGTCAACGGACGCGTGTGTAGCGACGAACCGAAGTTGCAACGCGTGCTCGTGAACTTGATCGAGAACGCCGCGAAGTACGCGCCGGAAGGGTCGATCGAGCTCGAGGCGATGGCCGCAGGCGCCCGCCTGCTGTTCTTCGTAACCGATCACGGGCCGGGCATCGCCGCCGCTGATCGGGAGCGAGTGTTCGAACGGTTCGTGCAACTCGACCAGTCCCTGACCCGCCGCCAGGGCGGCCTCGGTCTCGGCCTCTACCTGTGCCGCCAGCTCGCCGGACTGCTCGGTGGCGAGATCGTGCTCACCGACACACCTGGCGGCGGCGCGTGCTTCTGCCTCGCTGTCGATCGTGACCTGCCGGTGCCCGCGGATCAGCCCGAGGAGTCGGAAGCGACATCGGGGTCTGGTGGTGTGCTGCGCCGTCCGACCGCGCCGCCGATGTCGTCATCGGGCAAGCGGCTGCGGCTGTCGCAGGTCGCGAGGTAGGTCCGGGGCCCAGCGACCTCAGCCCTAGTCCGCGTCCCAGCGACTTCAGCGCTAGGCGACGGGTTGCCCGCCCGCGAGGTCGTCGATGAACTCGAGCAACTGCTCGAACCGGAAGGGCTTGGTCAGGTAGTAGTCCGCCCCTGCGTCCCATCCCTCGCTGATCTCGTGGGGGGCTGCACGCGCGGTCAGCAACACCACCGGGATCTTGGCGGTCGACGGCTCGTCGCGCATCGCCCGCAGCACGCCGAGCCCGTCGTGGACCGGCATCATCACGTCGAGCACGACGAGATCGGGTTTGTGCGAGGCGACTTGCTGAAGAGCCTCGGCGCCGTTGCAGGCCCCGTGGACGACGAGTCCCTCAGCCTCGAGATTGAGAAGCAGCAGATCACGCAGAATGTCGTCGTCATCGGCGACCACGATCTCGAACGGCGCGCGCACGACCTCCTTGTCGGTCGCGCGGTGGCGTTGGTTGAGTCGGCCGGTACCTTTGATCGATGCCCCCTTGGCTCCGTCGCTCCTGCATCGCGCTCGCGTGCGCACTGGTAGCGGTCGGCTGCAGCGGCGGCGGTGGCGGATCGAGTGCCGGCTCGAACATCCCCGGGGTCACGATCGAGCGCGCCGCGGGCCGCAGCCATCGTGAGGGCACAATCGACTACAGCGGCAAGAAGCCCCCGTCCGGTGGCGACCACAACCCCATCCCGCTGACATGCGGTTACTACTCCGCACAGCCGCCCGACGAGTACGCCGTCCATTCGCTCGAGCACGGCGCCGTGTGGCTCGCGTTTGGCCCCTCGACGTCCGCGAGTGATGTCGAAACGTTGAAGCAGCTGGCGAAGCATCCGAAGGTGCTCGTCACGCCGTACGCCGGGCTCGACTCTCCGTTGGTGCTGGTCGCGTGGGAGCGGCGGCTCGAGGTGCCGTCGGTCAGCGATCCTCGCGTGCAGCAGTTCATCGACGCGTTCGCGGGCGGCCCACAGGCTCCCGAGCGCACCGCCGCCTGCGCGGGAGTGGGACAACCGGCGACGTGAGCGACAGGATGGGTCTGTGACCGCGACCCAGCAGCCGGTTCGCCCGGGCAAGGTGAGCCCGAACCGCGGGGTTCCGTCGTCGATCCGCCGACCCCCGTACATCGCGAATGGTGGCCAGCCTTCCGGACGCTCGCTGGCTCCACTCACCGAAGCGGGTGCGATTGCGCGACTGCGAGCGTCGTGCGCCGCGGCCCGGCGGGTGCTCGACGCGGTCGGCACCGCGGTCGCGGCCGGCGTCACCACCGATGAGCTCGACGTGATCGCGCACGACCTCTACGTGGCGGAGGGCGGCTATCCGAGCCCGCTCGGCTACCGAGGCTTTCCCAAGTCGATCTGCACGTCCGTGAACGAGATCGTCGCGCACGGCATCCCTGACAGCCGCGCGCTCCTCGATGGCGACATCGTCAACTGCGACATCACCATCTACCTCGACGGCATGCACGGTGATTGCTCCGCGACGTTCCTCGTCGGCGACGTTGCCCCGAACGTTCAAGCGTTGGTCGACGTGACGCAGCAATGTCTCGATCTCGGTGTTGCCGCGGTACGACCCGGCGCACGCATCCGTGACATCGGCCGCGCCATTCAGGCGACGGCCCACAAGCACGACTACGGCATCGTGCGCGAGCTCGTCGGACACGGCATCGGTGAGGAGTTCCACTCGACGCCGTACGTCCATCACTACGAGGAACCCCGAGATCGGACTCGCTTGCGCGCCGGCATGGCCTTCACCATCGAACCGATGCTCACTCTCGGTTCACCGGAGGTCGTGCAGTGGGACGACGGATGGACCATCGCCACCCTCGATGGACTGCCTTCAGCCCAGTTCGAGCACACGGTGCTCGTCACGGTCGACGGCGTCGAAGTCCTCACTGCTTGATCGCTGTCTGACCAATTCGTCATCCGGTCAGCAGCGCGAGTACCTCGTCGTGGATGCGGCCATTCGTCGCGATGCCGTTGCCGCCGTCGGCCCGCGTCACGCCGCTGAAGTCGGTGAAGCGTCCGCCCGCTTCGGTGATGATCACCGGCATGGCGGCGAGGTCCCATTGCGCGGCGGAGGTGTCGACCATCGCCTCGACCCGTCCGGTCGCGACCAACGCGTAGCCGTAGCCGTCGCCCCACGTCCGCATGAACATGCCCGACCCGTACACCGCGTTGAGCGCCGGCTCGGGCCAGTAGTCGAACCCTGACGTCGTCAGGTAGCTGCCGCGCACCCGTGTGCGCTCGCTGACCCGCGTCGAGCGTCCGTTGCGGAAGCAGCCGAGGCCGCGACCGGCATAGACGGTCTCACCGAGCGCGGGAAGCTCGATGACTCCGATAGCCGGACCGTGTTCGTCCTCCACGGCCAGCAACGTCGAGTACAGCGGCACCCCGTGCGTGAACGCCTTGGTCCCGTCGATCGGGTCGATGATCCAACGACGCCCGCTCGTGCCGGACCGATCGTCTTCCTCCTCACCGACGATGGCGTCGTCGGGATGCGAGCTCGCGAGATGTTGTCGCACGAGACGTTCCGTGGCGCGGTCGGCCTCGGTCACAGGGGAGCCGTCGTCCTTGCGGTCGACGACGAGATCCTCGGTGCCGAACCACTGCAACGTGTGCGCGCCCGCCTTGCGTGCGAGCGCCACGGCTTCGTCGAGCAGCGCTGGATCAGCGGTGGGCGCGGGCATCGTCGCATCCTCGCAGACGGTGCTGCGATTTGGCGGCGCTCGGCTCCCGCTCGTAGAACACCTTCACGACAGAAGGGGGCCGGATGGCTGTTGATGGGATCGTCGAGCCGGGATTCGAAGGTGTGCGTGCGGCTTTCGAGCGCAACTTCACCGAACACGGTGATGTCGGGGCCGGGTACTGCGTGCATGTCGAGGGCCGGAAGGTGGTCGATCTCTGGGGTGGCATGGCCGATCTCGAAGCGAACCGGCCGTATGACGAGTCGACGCTGCAGCTCGTCTTCTCGACGACCAAGGGCGCGACCGCGGCGTGCGCCAACCTGCTGATGCAGCGTGGACTGCTCGACGTCGACGCCCCCGTCGTGACGTACTGGCCCGAGTTCGGTGCCGGCGGCAAGGAGACGATCCCGGTTCGCTACCTGCTCTGTCACAAGGCCGGGCTGCCGGTCGTCGACAAGGGGTTGTCGCGCGACGAAGCACTCGCGTGGGATCCGGTGATCGACGCGTTGTCGGTGCAGGAACCGGTGTGGGAGCCAGGCACGGCGCACGGCTATCACGCGCTGACGTACGGATGGTTGGTCGGCGAGCTCATCCGTCGCGTCGACGGCCGCAGCCTGGGCGCGTTCTTTGCCGAAGAGATCGCGCAACCGCTCGGTCTCGAGTTCTGGATCGGCTTGCCCGAGTCCGAGGAGCGTCGCGTCGCGCCACTCATCGGCAGCCTGGTTCCCGACGGCGAACCGGCGAACGAGGAAATGCGAGCGATGCTCGAGGAGTTCGTCGGTCCCAACTCGTTGCTCGGACGTGCGCTGACGCTCAGCGGTGCCTTCGACGCGAACTGCTGGAACGAGCGGGACGTCCACGCCGCGCAGCTCGGCGCGGCCAACGGCATCACGAACGCGCGCTCGCTGTCCCGCTTCTACGCGGGCTTGGTCGGCGCGCTGCCCGATGCGCCGGCGGCGCCACTGCTGACTTCGGACCAGATCGACAAGGCCCGGGAGCGACAGACCGAAGGCAACGACAAATGCCTCTTCTTCGAGACGTCGTTCGGGCTCGGGTTCTTCACCGCCTCGGCGTTCGCTCCCTATGGGGGCGCCGGATCGTTCGGCCACTCGGGCGCCGGGGGTTCGATGGGTTTCGCCGACCCCGACAACGGGATCGCCTGCGGTTACGTGATGAACCGCATGGCCCAGAACCTTTCGGGCGATCCCCGCACCCGCGGACTCGTAGAGGCGACCTACGAGGCTGTCGGCGCGCCGATCGCGTTCGTGTAGCTGCTTCACTGGCGGGGTGACCCCGTTGCCGTCCGTCGAGGCGGCGCGCCGCCGGACGTTCGCCATCATCAGCCACCCCGACGCGGGCAAGACCACGCTCACCGAGAAGTTCCTGCTCTACGGCGGTGCCCTGCAAGAGGCGGGCGCCGTGCGCGCTCGAGGTGCGCGCCGGCGGGCGACCTCCGACTGGATGGCGCTCGAGCAGAAGCGGGGCATCTCGATCACGTCGACGGTCCTGCAGTTCCCGTACCGCGACCACGTGTTGAACCTGCTCGACACGCCCGGCCACCGCGACTTCTCGGAGGACACGTACCGCGTCCTCGCGGCGGCCGACGCGGCCGTCATGGTGCTCGACGTCGCGAAGGGCATCGAACCGCAGACGCTCAAGCTGTTCGAGGTCTGTCGCGACCGGGGCTTGCCCCTGCTGTCGTTCCTGAACAAGTACGACCGTCCTGGGCGCGCACCGCTCGAGTTGCTCGACGAGATCGAGCAGCTCATCGGCGTCGTGCCGACTCCGGTCACGTGGCCGGTCGGCATTCCTGGTGACTTCCGAGGCGTGGTCGATCGACGGACGCATTCGTTCGTTCGTTTCACGCGTACCGCGGGCGGCGCCACCGCCGCGGTCGAGGAGGTGGTCGATGCGTCACGCGCCGCCGACGAGGAAGGTGCGTCGTGGGCGGCCGCCCAAGAGGAACTCGCGTTGCTCGATGCCGTCGGCGCTGACTTCGACGTCGACTCGTTCCTCGCCGGTGTGACGACGCCGGTGTTCTTCGGCTCGGCCCTCACCAACTTCGGTGTGCGTTTGCTGTTGGACGGTGTCGTCGATCTCGCTCCCCCGCCCTCACCGCGCGACGACGACGACGGCAAGCCTCGAGCCCTCGATGATCCGTTCTCGGCGCTCGTGTTCAAGGTGCAGGCGAACATGGATCCCGCCCACCGTGATCGCATCGCCTTCGTGCGCGTGGCGAGCGGAAAGTTCGAGCGCGGGATGGTCGTCACCCATGGGCCGACCGGTAAACCATTCGCGACGAAGTACGCGCACTCGGTGTTCGGTCAGGATCGAGAGACCATTGACGAGGCGTATCCGGGTGACGTCGTTGGGTTGGTGAATGCGACGGACGTGCGGGTCGGCGACACGCTCTGGGTCGACGAGCCGGTGACGTTTCCCACGATCCCGAGCTTCGCCCCCGAGCACTTCGCCGTCGCGCGCGTGCGCGACACGGGACGCTTCAAGCAGTTCCGCAAAGGCATCGCCCAACTCGACGAGGAAGGCGTCATACAGGTCTTGCGCGACGCCGCCATGGGCGATCAGGCACCGGTGCTCGCGGCGGTCGGGCCGATGCAGTTCGAAGTCGCCGTGCATCGCCTCGAGAACGAGTTCGGCGCACCCGTCGAGCTGTCGACCACCAGTTACAAGGTGGCCCGGCGGACCGACGCGTCGTCGGCCGGCCCGTTGCGGGCGATGAGCGGGGTCACGGTCCTGGCCCGCGCCGATGGGACGTTGCTTGCCCTGTTCGAGAGCCCGTACTGGCTCAACCGGGTCGAGACCGAGCAGCCGGATCTACGGCTCGAACGGCTGGTAGCCGAGGGCTGAAGGTTTCGGCCACCCGGGTCGCGCTCGCCGCTCTCTGCGACGCGGGAAAATGAACGGACTACGTGTCATACACCGGTCTGTCGGGCATAAATGGCTTGATCGGGCCATAGCGCCTCGAAGTGCGACATCGCATGATGCGCAAATCGGACGCAATGACCGAGGGGAGTCGGGATGACGGTCGCGATGGTCTTGGCAGTGTGGCTGGCGCTCAGCGTTCCCGTGGCTGTCGTAGTCGGTCTGGTCCTGCGCGACGAGGCGGTGCTGGAGCTCGTCGGGATGGACGGGCTCGACGCGGTCTTCGTCGACGCCGGCGGGCATCAGCGTCGAGAGCCGCTCGTGACGCCCAGTCGCTGACTTCATCGGCGACCCTCGGTGCGGCTCGACGCCGGTTACATTGTGCCGGCCGCTGGGCCGAAGAGCCCGGGTGGGGAGGCGGGGGCGTGCTTCGTTCTGCTGCTGTGGGTTTCTTGTCGCTCGGACTGATCGTGTCCGCAGCCTGTAGTTCCGGAAGCTCGTCAGCCAACTCGAGTTCCTCGTCATCGACCGCGCATTCGTCGGGGGCGAGCTCGTCGCCGAACACGTCGAGTACGCCAGCCGGAGGCGCGGCCCCCACCAAGGCACAGGCCCAAGCGGCGATGCTGACTGCCTCGGACGTAACCGGTTTCGCCTTGACGGACGGACAGTTCACCGCGCCGGACCCGACCCAACCATTGCCGTGCGGGCAGCCCGACCCGGACAGTCAGTTCGCGCCGACGTTGCAGGTGGGCTCGGAGATCGATTCCGCGTCACCACAAGCGACGATCGTGGAGACGTTGGCGTTCTACTCGGATACAGCGACAGCTTCGAAAGCGTTCGACGCCGGGGTCCAGGGCATCTCGTGTTCGAACGGGAACGTGACTGCCAACGGCGCTCCCATTCCGGTTCAGCTCCAGAGTCCGAGTGACGTGACGTCCCAAGTGGGCGGTGACCGGGCGGTTCAGGTTCAGCTCACGAGCTCGCAGTTCCAAGCGGTCGTGATCGGCGTGACAAAGGACAACGCCGTCGTCACCTTCCAGTACGAGACAACGCCTGACGCCGATACGACCAAGCTGCCGAACCCGACCCAACTCGGCGCGCTCGGAGTCCAGAAAATCGCTCACACACTGGGCTGACTCACCCGAGCGGACCGCGGGTGATCTTGCTGGGATCTGGCAGGGCAGCCAGTAACATTCCCGCGACCCGAGCGGCGGAGTCCGACCGGGTCTTCTCCCGCATTTTCAGTATGTCCCAGGGACGGCGGGACGCGGGGACGTAGCTCAGCTGGCTAGAGCACCTGCTTTGCAAGCAGGGGGTCGTGGGTTCGAGTCCCATCGTCTCCACCACGAACATCGGCTGGTCGACATCGGCTAATCGACATTGGCTGGTCGGCTGGTCAACCGGACGATCAGGGCCGAGTCCCGTCGGAGTCAGGCTGTTGCCCGAGGTACGCCTTGTTGTGCACGACGGACTGCTTCGATGCGGCTGCCGGCCCTTGCTTGTGTCTCCTATCTGTCGAGCGCGTGACGGTGGACGGCGGCGCGAGCAGCGGTGGCCTTGGGAGGCGTCAGGCGGGTGGAGCGTCCGCGCTCCACCGGCGGTACAGCGTCACCAGTTCGTCGACGGCGTTGTCGGAGAGTTCGTCGACGTGGGCATGGCCGAGCGCGTCGATGGTGGCGCGCAGCTGAGCGAGGTACTCGGAGCAGTGTGGGCACTCGGCGAGATGGCCCTCGAGTCGATCCCGGTCGCGTTGGCTGAGCTCGCCGTCGAGGTACGCGGTCATGAGTGCAACCGCCTCGCGACACACGAGGGCGCGACGACGACGCCAGAACCGCATCACCGGTCGCTACCCATGTCGACCGACAGCAACACGCGGAGCTTGGCTCGTCCTCGATGGAGCAGCACGCGCTGGTTGCCGTCGGTGATCCCGAGGAGTGACGTCACCTCGAGGGGATCGAGCCCTTCGACGTCGCGGAGAACGACGACTTCGCGCTGCTGGTCGGGCAGTGCGGGCAACAGGTCATGGACGCGACGGGCAAGGCGCTCCGCGACGAGCCGGTCGTCGACCTGGTCCGCCCAGGGCACGGGCGGCTGGGCCCATGCGCCGTTCGCGTCGAAGCGCTCGACGTCACCGTCAGCGTGTCCGGCGCGCTGCTCGCGGCTCGCGCTGGTGCGGGCGCGGTTCAGCAACACCCGGAACAGCCACGTCTTGAACGACGACCGGCCCTCGAAACGGTCGACGCCGCGGACGACGGCCAGCCAGGTGTCCTGGCACACCTCCTCCGCGACGGCGCGACTGCCGACGGTGGCCTCGGCGAGGCGGAGCAACCGAGGCTGGTAGCGGCGGACGAGCTCGACGAACGCGGACTCGTCGCCGGCGCGCAGCCGCTCGACGAGCCCGGCGTCGTCATCCACGGCGGGCGAGGCTACGACGGCTTCGTCGCCTGCGCGGGTTACCTGGAGAATCGCCGCGTCAGCGTCTGCGCATAGAAGCGAGGCCATGGCTCGTCCGGTGCTGTTGCGTTGTGGTCGCGGTCGCATTCGACGAGCGCGTGGACGAGATGGCTGCGGGTCGGTCGGCTGCCGAGCAGGTCGGGCAGCTCCGAGAGGTCGATCAGCCAGTTCGCGTACCAGGAGGCCCAGTCCTCATCGACGCCATCGGTGATGCGGTACACGACATGGTGGGTCTCGGCTGCCTCCTCCAGCAGCGCGGCGACTCGGTCGTCGAGCGGTGCGCCGGCCATCATCGTCGCTCGTCCTACGAGGGCTTCGCGAACGTCTGGGCGGTGGAGCTGTCGAACTCGAACGCGATCGCCGGTTCGTTGCCGACGACCCACGCGTCATGCCCGGGCTCGATGACGTACGCCATACCTGGCCTGACGTCGCCTTCGGTGCCGTCGTTGTGGACGACGTGCATAGCGCCGGACACGATCACACCGACATGGTGCGCCTGGCACGACTCGGTCCCGGCGACCGGCTTGATGCATTCCGACCAACGCCAGCCCGGCTCGACCTGCAACCGGCCCGCTTTGATGCTGCCGAGGTCGACCACTTCGACCTTGGTCTTGTCCGGCGATCGGACCTCGTCGGGCGACTCGAAGCTCTTCGCGATGAACCCTGGCATTGCTCCCCCTTTGGCAGATCCTGTTGGTCAACAGTCCCGCAACCGGTCGGCGACGTTACACGGGCCGCCCGGTCGGCGACGTCAGCGCTTCGCTTCGAGCACGAGGTTCATCGGCGTCTCCGCCGCGCGCCGGAACTGCGTGAAGCCCGCCTCTTGGAACACCTCTCGGAGTCGCGCCTCCCCGGCCTGAGCACCGAGACCGAGGCCGACCTCTTGCGAGAGCGAGTTCGGTGTGCAGATCGTCGACGACGCCGTGTACAGCAACGGTGCCATCGGGTTGCCTGCGAGGTTGGCGGCCCGACCGTCGATGGCGAACGGCTCGACGAGGAGGATGGTGCCGTCTTCGGCGAGGTGCTCGCGGGCGTAGCGGGCGATGCCGACGGGGTCGCCCATGTCGTGGAGGCAGTCGAAGAAGCAGATGACGTCGTAGCTCCCCGGGTAGCTCTTGGCGTCGGCCACCTCGAAGGTGGTCCGCGCGGTCACCCCGGCTTCTTCGGCGCGGAGACGGGCAGTCTCGATCGAGGGCAGGTGGAAGTCGAACCCGGTAATGCGGGCACTGGGGAACGTCTCCGCGAGCACGACGACCGAGGCGCCGTGGCCGCAGCCGACGTCAGCGATCTTGCCGCCGGCTGCCAGCTTGTCGGTGACGCCGTCGAGGGCGGCGATCCAGTTCGGCAGCTCGGCGCGGTAGCCGGTGCGGAAGAACCACTCGGTCCCGGAGAACAGGCATGGGTGATGGTCGCCCCACGACAGCGCCCCGTCACCGCGGAACGCGTCGGCGATCTTGGGCATGTCGATGAACATCGACGCGAATGCGTTCATGCCGCGGGCGACGAACGCGGGGGAGTTGTCATCCGCGAGCGCGAGGACCGCTTCGGGTGTGAGTTCGTAATGGTCGTTGGAGGCGTCCCAGGCGATGAGGCCGCCAGCGACCCGGCCGTCCAGCCACTCACGGGTCAGGCGGGCGTTGCAACCGGCTTTGCCGGCCACGTCGTCTGCCACTGCCGGGCCGAGCTCGGTGAGCACTCGGTAGAGGCCGAGCTCGTCGCCGAGCCACACTCCGAAGCACATTGCGCCGCCGGTCATGTAACCGACCATCTGGCCCATGAACTCGCCGAGCTTCGCCTCGTCCACAGCTTGTGTCATCTCCCACGCTCCTTGTCGTCGAGGTGTTGCTGCACGGTCCTGCAGACGGGATGTCGCGTTACACGGCCACGCGACACGTGTCGGGAACTGACGAGGAGTGTGGTCGTTGCCAGTTACGACTCGTGTGTGGCCGCCAGTCGGTCGCCGCCTACAAACAAGGTCCATGGCTCGACGCTCGTGATCACCAGGTGGTCGTCCTGCGCCCACGGGTCGTCGGCGAGGCGCCGCCGAACGCCGGCGTCGTCGACACTGTCGACGATCACCAGCACGCGAATACGCGAGGCCTCGCTCCCGGCGAGCGGACCGGCGAAGAGCACGAATCCGTCCTCGGCCAGCGCGTTCATGAAGGCGACGTGATCGTTTGCGCCGGCCTGGACGAATGCGCCCCCGTCCTGCCAGCCGGGACCAGCCTCGCGAGTGATCGCAAAAAGGGTCATCTGCTGCTCCTTCTCGGTTGAGCAAACACGGTCATCTCCGCGTCGCCCGGGTCGTCCACGCGGCGGAGTCGTAGAGGACGCCGTCGGGTTTGGCGTGCCGGCGATGGTTGCTTGGAGCAGGCCGGACACGAGGTCCGAGCATCGGTCATCGGAAGCCCGCCTCCCGTGTACTCTCCCATTGAGAGTGTCACTGTTGTCCCAAAGGGAGTGTGATGTCAAGCGCGCCGCCGATGACGACGACGTCCTACGCGGTCCTCGGTCTGCTCGCCGTGCGGCCGTGGACGACGCATGAGCTGGTGCAGCAGGTCGACCGCAGTTTGCGGCGCCTGTGGCCGCGGGCCCAGAGCAAGCTGTACGAGGAACCGAAGAAGCTCGTCGCGCACGGCTACGCGCGAGCCGCCGACGACTCCGTCGGCCGACGTCGCCGAACGCGCTACACCATCACGGCGAAGGGCCGGCGGGCGTTGGCGGGGTGGTTGCGGCAGCCAGGCGACGGGCCGGTGCTCGAGTTCGAGCAGCTGGTGAAGATCCACTTCGCCGACAGCGGCAGCAAGGCCGATGTGATCGCGAACCTCGACGCCGCACGAGCGTGGGTGCTGCAGCAAAACGAGGAGAACCTCGCGACCGCGCTCGCCTACCTCGCCGGCGAGAGCGACTTCCCGCCGCGCGCCGCGCTCAACCAGCTTCCGGGACGCTTCCTCACGGACTTCTACCTGACTGTTGCCCGTTGGGTCGAGTGGGCCACTGATGTCGTGGACGGGTGGCCGGACGACGTCACCGACGCACCGTTCAACATGGAGGCGGCTGAACAAGCCGTGGCCCGCGCTGAAGAGGTCGAACGCCTCCTGCGCCGGTGAACTCGAGGAATCAGTGGTGCAACAGCACCTTCGTTGCGGTGATGCGGACCACGCCGCGACGTTCCTCGTTCATCCATCCGAGGATCGAAGTCGGGTCCGGTCGTTCGGGGCCGCGCACGACGGCGAGAATGTCGGCGGTGCGCTCGGCGCGTTCGGGATCGTCCGCGATGAGCTCGGCGGTCCCGTAGAGAAGGAGGTGGACGTGGCCATCGGGGACAGTGACGCTGACGCGCTGGTTCCGCTCAATGTTGTTCCACCGTGCTGTCGGCGTTCGCGTGGAGATGAGCAGCCGGCCCTCGCCATCGAGCGTGTAGCCGACCATTCCCTGCTGCGGGGAGCCGTCGCGGCGCCCCGTCGCGAGCACCGCCCAGACGTGGCTCTCGAGGAATGCCCGTTCGTCTTCGGTGTACGCCATGCAACCCATCCCCTTCCATCGTCGGTGACTCCTGCCCCATCGGGTTCAAAGTCCCTCCATCGCGATTCGGCGTTACGCCTCGCAATGTGTCGGTGCGCCCAGCAGACCGCCGTGCTCGGTGGCGCTGTCAGGTGGCGACTGATGTTAGAAGTCATGCGTGGCGAAGTCATCGACGCGGCTCGTGTTGATCTGTGGGCTTCCGGCCTCGGGTAAGTCGACACTCGCTCGTCAACTCGCACCCAAGATCTCCGCCATCAGGTTGGACAAGGACAGATGGGCGACTCAGCTGGGTGCCGATGTGTGGGATGAAGAATTTCGCGTGCGTCTCGAACATCAGCTGTGGGTTCTTTCCCAGGACCTCCTCGCCCAGGGCCACAGCGTGATCTTGGAGTGGGGCCACTGGGCGCGAGTTGAACGGGATGAGAAACGACTCGCGGCGCGAGCTTTGGGGGTGGGAGTCGAACTGCACTACCTCGATGCGCCTTTGGAGGAGTTGATCGCGCGAGCTGAACGTCGCAATGCGTCGGGCGAGTGGGCGGCCTCGCCTATGACACGGGCTCACTTCGAAAAGTGGGCCACGATCTTTCAACCTCCCGACGAGGAGGAGATCCTGTTGTTCGACAAGCCCGTTGTCGAAGGTTGACTCGTCGAACTTGTGTCGCGCCGTCTGGAACGTCCCCGGCCTTTTGATCTCGTGCCTCAGGCGTGGCCCGAGGATCATCGGGGTACGGTGCACTACACATGCGGATGCCACTCGTGGCAGGTGGTCCTGGGGAGGAATGCTGCGCGTGAGCGCTGCAACATCGCTACTCGCGGAGGCGCCTTCGGCACAGCGAGGCCGGAGGGCCGGCGGCGGTCGCCGCCGCGACATCCAGGGCCTCCGAGCCGTCGCCGTGATCCTCGTCGTGGCCTTCCACGCCGGGCTGCCGGTCTCGGGTGGGTTCATCGGCGTGGATGTGTTCTTCGTCATCTCGGGATTCGTGATCACCGCGATGCTGCTACGCCAACTCGGGCGCGAGGGCAAGGTCGACTTCGGGAAGTTCTATGCGCGCCGGATCCGCCGGCTCCTACCCGCCCTGGCCGTGCTCCTGATCTTCGTCGCGCTGGGTTCGATGCTGTTCCTCAATCCGTACGGCACACAGCAGACCGCGGCCAAGACTGGCGTCGCCGCGTCGCTGTTCACCGCGAACCTCTATCTCTGGCGCATCCCCACTGGCGGCTACTTCGACCTGTCGTCGAACACGAACCCGCTCTTGCACACGTGGTCACTGTCCGTCGAAGAGCAGTTCTATTTGATGTTCCCGTTGTTGCTGTTCATCGGGTGGCGCATCGGCCGGCGCCTTCGCCCTCGATGGTCGCGTCAGAGCATCGCGGTGACGATCCTCGTCGTGACCGTCGTTTCGTTCGCGCTGTCGCTCACCACGAGCCACTCCAGCGGGTCGGCGAACGCGACGTCGTTCGCGTTCTACTCACCCTTGACGCGCGCATGGGAGTTCGGGGTCGGCGCGCTCCTCGCAGTCGGCGCGTCAGCGTTCCTTCGTCTCACGAGAGGACTGTCCACCGCGCTCGGTCTGTTGGGTGCCGTGCTCATCGGCGTCGGAGCGTTCGCTATCGACAGCTCGACCTCGTTTCCGGGTGTCGCCGCGCTCCTTCCGGTGCTCGGCGCGGCGCTGGTCATCGCCGGCGGGATGCACCCAGAGGCCGGGGGCGTCACCCCCGCCTTGAGCGTTCAGCCCGCCGTCTGGATCGGTGACGTCTCGTACGGCTGGTACCTCTGGCACTGGCCACTCATCGTCTTCGCCGCGGCGCTGTGGCCGGGGCACACCTGGGTGCTCGTCGTCATCGGACTCGCATCCCTGGTGCCCACGTGGCTGTCGTACCGATTCGTCGAGAACCCGATCCGGTTCGGCGATCGCCGCTGGGGACGAAGGGTTGTTCCCCTGGCCGCCGTGTGCGTCGTGGTTCCGATCATCGCTTTCGTCGGGCTCGCCGGTGTCACCCGGCTCGAGAAGCGGATCAACCCCGTCACGCGGTTCGCGGCCGCCACGGCCGCACACCGGTACGGGATGAACGGCTGCAATCCCGCAACGCTGAATCCCAAGCGCTCGTGCACATCGTCTGTCGACAATGCCAAGGGATCAATCGTCATTCTGGGTGACTCGAACGCCGGTCAGTTCGCGGAGCCGGTGACACGGGCCGGCAATCAACTGGGCTACGACGTGACGGTCGGCAGCGTCGGTGGCTGCTGGTTCGCGGACATCGAGGGCGATTGGGAACCGTCGGCCACGTGTCGCCGGTTCGTCACTGACTCAATCGCCACCATGCAGCAGTCGCCACCTGACCTCGTCATCGTGGCCGACTCGACGACGTTCGCGATGACGCCCACCAGCGACGCGGACCTCACGGACCCCCGATCCGGGCAGACGTCGAAGACACTCGATGACCGACTCAAGATCTACGAGGACGGCCTCACCTCGGTGCTGCAACAACTGGCAGCGGCCAACATCCCGACGGTGGTCGTCCACACGATTCCCGACCTCGGCAACGACGGCTCGTGGATCGCGGCGACCTGCCCCTCGCTCCGGATCTACCTCGGCTCGTGTGACGCTTCGATCAGCCGGTCCGCCGTCGAAGACCACCAGCGATTCGCGCGAGAGGCTGAGGATCAAGCCGTCGCGCAAGTGCCACTGGCATCCGCCGTCGATTTCACGCAGGAGATCTGCTTGCCCGACCGCTGTTCCGCTGAGCGCGACGGGGTCTGGATGTATCGGGACGCCACCCACCTGAGCGTCCAAGGGGCGCTGAGCCTCACGGACGAGTTCCGGACACTGATCGCCGATCACGTGCGCGAGCCGTCATAGCCCGCTGAGCCAGGCATCCACGCAACACCTCAATCCGGCCCAGCGGCAGCCGACCAATTGGGGTTCAGTGGGCCGTCGCAGGAGCAAGGGTGGAGAACGAGAACTGGTCATGCGTCCGCTGTGGCGCGAGCAACGAGACGTGGCGTCACTGGTGTCGCTCGTGTCCGGGCACGCAGGACGAGGCCCGGGATCAGTTTCGGGCGCAATCGAATCCCACACCACCGATTGCTCCTCCGCCCGGTCCCCGGTCCGGCACGCGTGTGAATCCCGGCGTGATCGTGGCCGTTCTCGTCGCGGTTGCCGTCGTCGGCGCCGCGGTCTACTTCTTGGTTGGTCGGGGTTCCTCGACTTCGGCGGCGACGACACCGTCGCCTCAGCAGCAAGCCGACAGCGCCATCCTCCGGCTCGATGACTTGCCGGCCGGGTTCGCGACGTCGTCGAGCTCGAGCTCCTCGAACTCGGATGACTCGGCGAAGCAGAGCGCTGACAAGTGCTTCTCCGAAACCACCGGTATCTCGGACTCGGACTCGGATGACGCCGCCAACAAGACCGCCGACGCCAAGTCGAAGTTCGAGTCGAACTCCGCGGGATCGGTGACGGTCGAGGCAGAGGTCGAGTTCGACCGCGATCCGAACCCCGGGTCGAGCGCGCTGCACGTCTTCACGTCACCAGAGGTCATGGCGTGTTACCAGAAGTTGTTCGAGGACTCGTTCGCGGAAAAGAGCGTCACTCTCTCGGACTACCAGCAGGTTGCGGTCGGACTCCCGGCTGTCGGTGACGAGCGCGCCGGGTTCGAGGCCGATTTCACGGTCACCGGTAACACGGGCAGGACGGCTCGCGTGGGCTTCGTGTTCGCCGTCGTGCGGAAGGGGGATGCCTTCGTGACGATGGCGGCCACCGGGGTCAACAGCGACGCGGCCGTCGGCTTGGTCACCGACGGGCTGACGACGATGGTCGGACGGCTCTCGTGAGCAGCCGGCGCGCCTGAGCGGCCGCGCCGCCTGACGTGCCTGCGGCGTACGATCCGCCGCCATGACCGCCCCACTCGACTTGCTCGAGGCGCTGGCCAAACAAGACGTCGAGCTCGCGCCCGGTCTTCGTCATGTCGAGATCTACACGATGGGTGGATTGCTCACGATCCTGTGGCACGGTCCGCGCGACGCGGAGCGAATCGTCGTCGCGTGCGGCGGAGCGATGGGCGGGCTGCTCGGCCCTGCCGATGCGCTCTACCAACGGCTTGGCTCGTCACTCGCGGAGCGTGGCATCGGCACCCTACGGGTCGGCTACCGCAAGCCCAACGATCTCGATCGCTGCACCATCGATTTGTGCGCCGCCATCGATCTCGCGTCGCGAAGCGGCGCGCGGCGGGCGATCACGATGGGGCACTCGTTCGGCGGTGCCATAGCGGTCCGCACCGCCTGCGCGCTCGGTGATCCGGTCGCCGGCGTGGTCACATTCGCGACACAGTCGGCGGGATGTGAACAAGCCGGCGAGCTGGCCGGCCGTCCCCTACTGCTCTTCCACGGTGACCGCGACGAGCTGTTGCCGATCCAGGCCAGCGAGATGGTCCGCTTCATCGCCGAGACCGGTGAGCTCGTCGTGATCCCGAACGAAGGCCACCTGTTCGCCAAGTCGGGCGACATCTTGTTCGAGCGGGTCAACGAGTTCGTGGACGAGGTGCTTCCTGCCTGACCCTCGTACGCTGTCTGCGCCATGGGTGAGCCCGCCGTCGTACTGCTGTCCGGGGGTCTCGACTCCGCCACCGTTGCCGCCATCGCCCGTCACGACGGCTTCGACGTCCATGCGCTCAGCTTCCGTTACGGGCAGCGCCACGCCGCCGAGCTCGACGCCGCGGCGAAGGTTGCCGCCCATGTCGGCGCGGTCGAACATCGGATCGTCGACATCGACCTGCGGGGGTTCGGCGGATCCGCGCTCACCAGTGACATCCCGGTACCCAAGGACCGGACGGCAGCGGCATTGGCCGCGCACGACATCCCGGTGACCTATGTGCCGGCTCGCAACACCATCTTCTTGTCGTTCGCACTCGCCTACGCCGAGGTGTTGCAGTCGAACGACATCTTCATCGGGGTGAACGCGCTCGACTACAGCGGCTACCCCGACTGCCGTCCCGAGTTCGTAGCCGCGTACGAAGCGATGGCGCGCATCGCGACCAAGGCAGGCGTGGAAGGAACGCAGCGGCTTCGCATCCACGCGCCGCTCATCGCGATGACGAAGGCTGACATCGTCCGCAGCGGCATCGAGCTCGGCGTCGACTTCGGGATGACACTCAGCTGCTACGACCCGACTGACGCGGGAGAAGCGTGCGGATCATGCGACGCCTGCACGTTGCGGGCCAGAGGTTTTGCCGACGCCGGTGTGACTGACCCGGCGCGCTACGCCGGCGGGACGCGCTGATGGGCTACGTCGTGAAGGAGGTGTTCGCCACATTGCAGGGCGAGGGCTACAACACCGGACGCACGTCGGTGTTCTGCCGCTTCGCCGGCTGCAACCTCTGGTCGGGCCGGGAGGCCCACCGATCGAGTGCCATCTGCCGCTTCTGTGACACCGACTTCGTCGGGACGAATGGTCCCGGTGGTGGCCGCTTCGACAAAGCGGTCGACCTCGCCGAGCACATCGCCGCGGCGTGGCCGAGCACCGACGAACTCGAAGGCAGAGGCGAACGCGGAGGCGGAGACGGAGACCGACGCGGCGAAGATGACGATCGTTTCGTCGTGTGCACAGGCGGCGAACCGCTCCTCCAGCTCGACTCCGAGCTCGTCGATGCGCTGCATGATCTCGACTTCACGATCGCCATCGAGACCAACGGGACGCTGCCCGTTCCCGAAGGCATCGATTGGGTGTGCATGAGCCCGAAGGCGAATGCGGACGTCGTCGTCACCTCCGGCGACGAGCTCAAACTCGTCTACCCGCAAAGCGGCGGCGAGCCCGATCGGTACGCCGGCCTCGACTTCGCCCACTTCTTCCTCCAACCGATGGACGGGCCTGACCGCGCCACCAACACCGCGGCCGCCATCGACTATTGCCTCACGCATCCGAACTGGCGCTTGAGCGTGCAGACGCATAAGTACCTCGGCATCCCGTGATGGAGATCTGGAAGGACCTCACCTTCGAGGCCGCCCACCGACTGCCGAACGTGCCCGCGGACCACAAGTGCGCGCGCTTGCACGGTCACTCGTTCCGCGTTCGCATCTACGTCGCCGGCGATATCGGCGAACGCTCCGGATGGCTCATCGACTTCGCCGACATCGATGCGGTGTGTGCGCCGGTCGTCGATGCACTCGACCATCGCTATCTCAATGACATCGACGATCTCGAGAACCCCACGAGCGAGCATCTCGCGCGGTGGATCTGGGAGCGGGTCGCTCCGACGTTGGCCGGACTGTCACGCGTCGTCGTGCAGGAGACATGTACGACCGGTTGCGAGTATCGAGGCCCTTAGGGCAGTTCCGCGGTTGCTTCGGTGACGATCCCGCCGCGCGTGTGCTGCGTGATCGTCACTCGTACGCGCATCGGATCGGCGGCGCGCCGCACCTCCGCCGCGATGTCGGCCGCCAACTGCTCGCAGAACGCGGGACGGTCGCGGAACGACCACAGATACAGCTTCAACGATTTGGACTCGATGCAACGCAGGTTGGGTTCGTAGTCGATCTCGACTGTCGAGAAGTCAGGTTGTCCGGTGATCGGGCACAGCGACGTCAGTTCGTCCGATGTGAAGCGCACCCGGGTGCATGACTCCGGCGCCGCGAACGTCTCGAGCGCGTCTACCGGCCCGCGCACGTCCCGCCCCAGGATGCTCAGACCCTCGTTGTTCGCTGCCGTCGCATCGCTCACCGGCTCACCGGTGGGCGAGCGTACTCAGCTCGACTCGGCGATCCAGTCGCACGGCATCGAGGAGCTGGCGGTCGTGGGTGACGAGGATGACCGTGCCTTCGAATGTGTCGAGCGCCTGCTCGAGCTGCTCGATTGCCGGCAGGTCGAGATGGTTGGTCGGTTCGTCGAGCACGAGACAGTTGACTCCCCGCGCCATCAACAGCGCGAGCACTGCACGCGTTCGCTCGCCGGGTGACAGCGACGCCGCGCTTCGAGCGATGTGATCGGAGCCGAGTCCGAACTTGGCGAGCAACGAGCGGGCGTCTTGTTCGCGCGACAGCGCGCTCGCGCGAACGAACGCGGCAAGCGTCGACTCCTCACCGGAGAGCTGCTGACGGGCCTGGTCGATCTCACCGACCACGACGCCTGGGCCAAGCCATTGCACGCCGTGCTCCAGGGGAATGCGACCGAGGAGCGCGTCGAGCAGCGTCGTCTTGCCGGCGCCGTTCGGACCGAGAATGGCGACGCGCTCAGCCCAGCCGATCTCGAGATCGATAGGCCCGAGGACGAAGTCGCCCCGGCGGACGACCGCGTCGGTGAGGCGGGCCACCACTGCACCGGAGCGCGGCGCGGTCGCGATGTCGAGCCGCAGCTCCCATCCCTCCCATGGCTTGTCGACGACGTCGAGGCGCTCCAGTGCCTTCTCGGTGACGCGCACCTTCGCGGCCTGCTTCTCCGTGCGGTTGAGGAAGAAGTCGCGCTGGGCCTTGTCGTTGTCCTTCGGGCGCTTCGTGATTTTGCGCGCGCCCTGCACCGCCCACTGTCGCTGCTCACGGGCGCGGTCTTCGAGGCCGCGGCGTTTTTCCAGGTAGTCGTCGTAAGCGGTCTCGGCGTGCCGCCGCGCAGTCGCGCGTTCGTCGAGATACGCGCTCCATCCGCCCTCGAAGCGTGACGTTCGATGGCTGCGCTCGTCGAGCTCGAGCACGGACGTGATGGTGCGCTCGAGGAACGTGCGGTCGTGGGAGACGACAACGGTCCCGCCCGCCAGTGCGTCGAAGAACCGCTCGAGGCGGTCGAGTCCGGCGAAGTCGAGATCGTTTGTCGGCTCGTCGAGGAGGAACACGTCGAACTGGGCGAGCAGGATCGCGGCCACCGAGGTGCGCGCTGCCTCCCCGCCCGAGAGCGTCGTCATGTCTTGATCGAGTAGCCCTGCCGGTTGGCCGAGGTCGGCCCACACCGGGCCAATGCGCGAGTCGAGATCAGCCGCGCCGAGCCCGAGCCATCGCGACAGCGCGAGATCGTAACGATGATCCGCGTCCAGCTCGGCGTGCGCGACCGCGGCGGTGGCCTGATCGAGCTCCAGCTGCGCGGCCGTCACCCCGGTGCGCCGGGCGAGGAACGACCGGACCGTCTCACGCGGCCGGCGTTCGGGCTCCTGGGGCAAGTAGCCGACGGTGGCTGCCGGTGGCGCGAGCGCAACAGAACCGGCATCGGGCACGTGCAGCCCGGCGAGCACTTGTAGCAATGTGGACTTCCCCGTGCCGTTGGGCGCCACGAGCCCGATGCGATCAGCAGGCGCGACGACGAGGTCGACCCCATCGAGGACGAGGTGATCACCGAACGACACGTGGATGCCGCGGGCTACGAGCGTTGCGGACACGGGCTTCGATGCTGCCGGTCCGTCGACCGGCGGCGCCACTGATTAGCGACGATCAGCGACGATCAGCGGTAGAGCTCCTCGATCTCGGCCGCGTACTTGGCGTGGATGCTGCGCCGCTTCAACTTCGACGTCGGCGTCAGCTCGTCGGAATCGGGCAACCACTCCTCACCGAGCACCTTCACCTTCTTCACTTCCTCGGCGTGGTTGAACTGCTTCATCGCCTCGGCCACACCCCTTTCGACCTCGGCTACGAGCTCGTCGTTCTCGGCGAGTTCGGCGACGGACGCGAACTCGACGTGGTGCGAAGCTGCCCACACCTGCGCGGCTTCGGGATCGAGCACGACGAGCGCGGTGACGAACTTGCGTTGATCGCCGATCGCGCACGCCTGCCCGACCAACGGCACCATCTTCAGCGCCGCCTCGAGATTGGCCGGGCTGATGTTCTTGCCGCCCGCGGTGATGATGAGCTCCTTCTTGCGATCGACGATCTTGAAGTAGCCGTCACCGTCGACGACGCCGATGTCACCCGAGTGCAGCCACCCGTCGTCGTCGAGTGCCTCAGCGGTCTTTTCGGAATCGTTGAGATAGCCCTGGAAGACGTTGCCGCCGCGGCAGATGAGCTCCCCGTCCTCGGCCAGCTCCACCTCGCATCCCGGGATGGCCGGGCCGACCGTCCCTGGCTTGACGCGGGTCGGCGCCCACGTCATCGGGCCGGAGGACTCCGACATGCCATAGATCTCCGACAGCGGCACGCCGATCGCGTTGTACCACTCGAGCAGCTCCCGCGCGATCGGCGCGGCGCCCGTGATGGCGAACTCGAGTTGATCGAGGCCGAGCGCGACCTTGACGGGCTTGAACGCCGCTTCCTGCAAGAAGTTCCACGTCTTGTCCTGGTCGGGCGTCGAACGCCCCCACGCGCGTGCGTTCGCGATCGGCTTCGCGGCCTCGATCCCCTCCGCGAACCGTTGTGCCTTCTCCGCCTCCGCGGCCATCGCCGCGGTCACGCCGGCTTGCAGCTTCTCCCACACACGGGGCACGCCGAACATCAAGTTGGGGCGGACCTCGCGGAGGTACGACGCGATCTGTGCGGCGTCGGGGCAGCTCGTGATCTCGTAGCCGTTGATCGCCTGCATGTAGTGGCTCGTCATGCGTTCGGCGATGTGGGCCATCGGCAGGTACGACACGACGCGGAAGCCGGTGAGATCGATCGACTCGCCGAAGGCTTCGACAAGACTCTGCGCCGTCCACATGACGTTGTACTGCGTGAGCATCACGCCCTTCGGCGGACCCGTCGTGCCCGATGTGTAGATGACCGTGGCCAGCGAGTCGGGTGTGACGAGTGATGCGCCGTCCGCGAGGTCGACGACGCCGTGATCGTGGACGAGCTGTTGGAACGTCGGCACGTCCGGGCCGGCGATCTCGTCGGGATCGTCGACGATCCCGATCTGCTCGAGCGCCGGTAGCTCGTCTCGGATCTTCAGGAACCGCTCGAGGAAGCCGGCGTCCTCGACGATGGCGACCTTCGCTCCGCTGTGCCCGGTGAGGTAGGCGACCTGTTCGGGCGAGGACGAGTTGTAGATCGAGATCGGCGTCGCGCCGCAGAACATGACAGCGAGGTCGAGCATGTGGAACGCGGCGGTGTTGCGCATCATCAGCACGACGCGGTCGCCGGGCTCGACGCCCAGCGCCCGCAGTCCGGCGGCGCCGCCGGCAACGTGGGCGGCGTACTCGTGGAAGGTCCACTCGAACCAACCGTCGTGCGGGTTGCGCTCGCGGAGAGCGACGCTGTCGCCATGGGCGGCGACGGTGTGAAGGAACGCCGACGCCACGGTCTGGCCTTCGACGAAGCGGTCGATGTCTGCGGAGGTCATCTTTGCCATGCGGTCCTCCTGTATGTCCGTTGAACCAGATCTTCGCTCACCGACTGGCGAGCGTCAGCCGCACCACCGTTCCCCTGGTGGGTCCGTCATCGACGGCCAGATCGGCGCCGATCGCCGCGGCCAACGCTCTCGCCATCGGAAGCCCGAGCCCGAGGCCCGGCACATCAGTTATGCCCCGCCCCCGGGTGAACAACTCGAAGATCGACGCCTTCACGTCGGGGGCGATTCCTGGTCCGTCGTCGATGATGTCGATCCACGCGCCATTGTCGGCGACGCGCAGCACCGCACCGCCGCCGTACTTCAGGGCATTGTCGACCAGGAGCCCGAGCAAGCGCCGCGTGAGCTCTTCGTCGAGCGTGATCGTGAGCGTGTCCGAGCACTCGATGCTGATCAGCTGCGGATCGGCCGCCGCATCGCGCACCTCGTCGAGAAGGCGGATCATCGACGCCGGCTTCGCTTGCACCGTCACGACGCCTGTCTCGAAGCGAGCGAGCATGATGAGCTCCTCGATGAGTTGATCGAGACGAGCAGTCGCGGTGCGGCAACGGGTGAGCATGTCGCGACGCTCGTCGTCGTCGAGACGCTCGTCGTAGTCGAGCATCATCGTGATGAAGCCCTCGACGATCGTCAGCGGCGTGCGCAACTCGTGCGACACGCGCGACACGAAGTCGTGCTTGAGCCGCTCGAGCTCGACGATGAGCGCGAAGCGCCGAGCGCTCTCGATGATCGCGGCAACTTGTGCGGCGAGTCCTTCGAGCAGGGTCATGTCGTCGGCATCGAATGCGTCTTCCACGGGGGCGTCGATCTGCAATGCACCGATGGTCTCGCCGAGACAGACGAGCGGCACGGCGAGGTAGCTGCGCATCTGCGCGTTGCTGCCAGTGGCGCGCGCTTCGGGAATCACGCGCTCGTCGTGGTCGAGATCGGTGGACAGCACGGCTTGGCCGGCGGCGATGACGCGGCCCGACAGGCCGTGCCCGACCGGGATACGCAGCGCACGCACCTCGGGGTCGACGGGCGGATCCGCGTACGCGATGTAGACCCCGCGCTCGTCGACGAGCTGCACGGTGCCGCCACGGAAGTCGACGAGCTTGCGCATCGCCTCGATCACCGTGCCGAGCACGCGTTCGAGATCGAGGTCGGGCCCGAGCTCCGATGCGACCTGCGCCAGCACCGCGTGCGCGTCGAGGATGCGTCGCAGCCGCTCGGCCGGGTCGCGCTCGTCGGGTCGCATGGCCGCATTCTCTCAGGCGGAATCGTTGTTCCGTTCCCGCTGTTTGACCGGCCCGAGAGGCGAACGTCAGACTTGACCGCCCGGTCAAGTCGACCAACGTGAAGGAGCCAGTCCATGGCAAGCACCGGTACCACTGCCGTCATCGTCGACGCCGTCCGCACCGCTGGCGGCAAGCGCAACGGAAAGCTTTCGGGGTGGCATCCCGCTGATCTCGCCGCCGAGACGCTGAAGGCGCTGGTGCAGCGCAACAACCTCGATCCCCAGTTGGTCGACGACGTGATCATGGGTTGTGTCATGCAGGTCGGCGCGCAGGGCGTGAACATCGGACGCAACGCGGTGCTGGCCGCCGGATTCCCGGAGACGGTGCCTTCGACCACTGTCGATCGCCAGTGCGGCTCCTCACAGCAGTCCGCTCACTTCGCGGCGCAGGGTGTGATCGCCGGCGCGTACGACGTCGTCATCGCCGCCGGCGTCGAGATCATGAGCCTCGTGCCGATGGGTGCGTCGATGGGTGACGGCACCTTCGGCTTTCCCTTCGGCCCGACCGTCGGCCAGCGCTACGCCGATGTCGGCGGGCTCGTCCCGCAGGGCATCTCGGCCGAGCTCATCGCCGACAAGTGGGGTCTGTCCCGCGAAGACCTCGATACCTTCGGCGCTCGCAGCCAGCAGTACGCGGAGCAGGCCACGCACGAAGGCCGCTTCGATCGCGAGATCGTCCCGGTCGCCGAGAAGCGGCTCGACAAGGAGACCCGCAAGGTCATCGAGTCGGACGAGGTCGTGAAGGCGGACGAGGGCATCCGTCCGGGCACGACAGTCGAGACCCTGGGTGCGCTGAAGCCGGCGTTCAAGCCCGACGGCAAGGTCACGGCCGGCAACTCCTCGCAGATCACCGACGGCGCAGCCGCCGTGCTGATCATGAGTGAGGAGAAGGCCGCACAGCTCGGGCTCACGCCTCGGGCGCGGTTCGTGAACTTCGCGCTGGCCGGGGTCGACCCCGTGACCATGCTCACGGGACCGATCCCCTCCACGGCCAAGGTGCTCGAGAAGGCGAAGCTGACGATGGACGACATCGATCTCACCGAGATCAACGAAGCCTTCGCATCCGTCGTGCTCGCGTGGGAGAAGGAGCTCCACCCGGACATGAGCAAGGTCAACGTCAACGGTGGCGCCATCGCCCTCGGCCACCCGCTCGGGTGCTCGGGCGCCAAGCTCATGGCGACCTTGCTCAACGAGCTCGAGCGCACCGGTGGCCGCTACGGCCTCCAGACGATGTGCGAGGGCGGCGGCATGGCCAACGCCACCATCATCGAGCGCCTGGGCTGACACCACAATTACGGCGCTGACACCAGAATTGACGGTGCGGTGTTCCTTGTCTTCAAGCTCGTCGTGGCGGTGGGCGCCGGTCTTCTGATCTGGAAGATCGGCGCCATGATGCTCGGGGGTCTGGCCCGTCCGATCCCCGAGCCGCCGCCGGCGGGCGAGCTCCGCAGAGTCCGGCTGCGCTACCGGTGTTCGATATGCGGGACCGAGGTCCGGATGACCGCGGCAAACGACGAAGTGCCCGAACCTCCTCGCCATTGCCAAGAGGACATGGACTTGGTGGCGCCCCCCATCGAGTGAGAGCCCACAAAGGGTTCAGCTTGTGCGCAAGTGACGGCGCGCACCTAGTCAGATCAGCCCGGTTTGCCCAGGGTTAGCCACAGGCTGTGGACAAGGCTGGGGAGAGTCACACCGATGTAACTCTCAGGCCACCTCGAGTTCGGCTGTGTGACACTCAGTGATACTGGGTGGCCGTGACGATCCCGGCGAGGATCATCCCGAGGCCCCCGAGCAGGACCCAGTTGCTCGTGTTCCAGATCACGCCCGTGTAGTTGACGAGGATGGCGATGGTCCCGACGCCGAGGAACACGAACATGAGGATCGGCACCCAGATGGGGCTGACCTTCACATTGCTCGGGATGGGAGGCGTGTAGCGGCCTGTCGGCTCACGCACCGTCGCCGGCTTCTGGACGCGCTGCGGCCCGCCCGGTGGGGTTGTGCGTCCGCCCTGGACACGACGCTTTGCCGGCTTCGCCATGGGTGCGAAATCCTACAGGGTCGACGGCATCCGTCAGATGGCGACCTGCAGCGGTCGCTTCCCCGTGACCGCGTCGCCGAGGGCGGCGTCGGCGGCCATGTACAGCTCGTCGGCCGACGAGGCATGCGCGGGGTAGGCGGCGAGCCCGACCGCGAGCTGGACGGGTACGTCCGCCCCTCCGGGCAGGTCGATGCGCGCGGGCACATCTCCCAACACGCTGTCGAGCACGACCACCGCGTCTTGCGCGTCCATGCCGGACACGATGACCGCGAGCTCGTCGCTCTCGGTTCGTCCGAGCACCGCGTGGGTCGGCAGTCGTTTCTTCGCGAGCTCGATCACCTGCCGGACGACGTAGGCGACGCCCTCGTCGCCGGCGGCATTGCGAATGCGGGCCGTCGAGCGCAGTTGCATCAGCGCGAATGCGACCGGATGTCCGGGCGGCGGGGCGACAACTTCGTCGGTCATACGCGCCCGCAAGTAGTCCCAGCTCATGATGCCGAGCGTGTCGTCGCGACCTGTTGTCGCGAGTGCACGAGCGGTTTCGATTCGCTCGGCGACCAGACCAGCAAGGGTGTTCACGTTGAACGGCTTGAACACGAAGCCGTCAATTCCGGTCGCCGTCTCCTCACTCTTCTCGCGTGCGGTCGTGTCCGCGGTGACGACGATCACGGGCAGGAATGCGAACGCTTCGTCTTGGCGCAGCAACCGGTAGGCATCGTGCCCCGAAAATCCGCGCAGCCCGTAGTCGAGCAGGACCACGTCGGGACGGTGATGTTCGACCGCCGCGATCACGTCCTCTGGGCTGTCGGGATCGTGGTGCACCAGGTCGTAACCACTGGCCCGGAAGTAGGCACGCAGGAACTCGGCGATGTCGCCCTCGTCCTCGATGACGAGGATCCGGATCGACGCCGCCAGGCGCTGGCTCAGCGAACCCGGGCGACCGATATCAGTCATGCGGATACCCTCGGCTGCACTCCATGACCCGTGTCCTTGTCATCGACAACTACGACTCGTTCACCTACAACCTCGTCCAGTACTTGGGCGAGTTGGGTGTCGAACCTATGGTCCATCGGCACGACGCGCTGACTCTTGACCAGATCTTCGCACTCGACCCCGACGGGGTGGTGATCTCGCCTGGCCCCGGTACACCCGACGATGCCGGATTGTCGATGAAGGTCATCGAGGCATTTGCCGGGAAGCGCCCGGTGCTCGGTGTCTGCCTCGGCCATCAATGCATCGGCCAGGTGTACGGCGGACGCATCGTGCGGGCGCCGCAGGTGATGCACGGCAAGACGTCGTTGATCCACCACGACGGTCGCGGCGTCTTCAAGAACCTGCCCGACCCACTCGAGGCCACTCGCTACCACTCGTTGGTGGTCGATCGCGATTCGGTCCCCGACGAGGTCGAGATCACGGCCGAGACCGACGACGGCACGATCATGGGGCTGCGCCATCGTGAGTACGCGGTCGAGGGAGTGCAGTTCCACCCCGAGTCGATCCTCACGGTCGCCGGTCACGAACTGCTGCGCAACTTTCTGTCGCAATAGCACCGTGTCCGCCGCGCGATGTGCCGCGCCCTTTCCTGCGGGCTGCGCAGGTCAGCAGCCACCTGTCTTCGTGAACTCGTAGTTCACGGTCGAACCCTTGTCGACCATCGTGTTGGGCGGTGGATCCTGCGTCGTGACGGTGCTGTCCTGGCCCACCGACGGACCGGCGACGCACGTTCCGTTCGGCTTGAGGCCCTTGTTCTTGATAGCGGTGTCGGCGGCAGACGACGTCAGCGTCGTCACCGGGGGAACGCTGACCTGGTTCGGGCCCGATGACACGAACACGGTCACGCCCGATCCCTTGTCGAGCTGCGTGCCGGCCGGCGGATCCGTGCGGGTGACCTGACCACTCGGCACCGAGTCCGATGCCTCGTTCTGGGTCTTGCTCACCGTGAGACCCGCATTGCCGAGCGTTCCACCCGCCTCCGCCGGGCTCTTGCCCGACACATCCGGCACGGTGACCTTCGACTTCCCCGACGACACCGTCAGCGTGATCGGTTGATCCTTGGCGACATCGGAACCGGCCGCCGGGTTCTGGTCGATGACATCGCCGGCTGCGACATTCGGATCGTCGGAAGGTTGGTCGTTCGTGGTGACCTTCGTGAGCCCCGAAGCCGTCAGCGTTGCAGTTGCGTCATCGACGTTGGAGCCGACGACGTTCGGCATCTTCACCGTCGTCGCTCCCGCGCTCACGACGAGCGTCGCCGTGCCCCGCTTGCCCTTGTCGACCGTGATGGTCGTGCCTTCCGCGGGGTTGACGCTCACGACGTTGCCCTGTGCGACGAGATCGTTCTGCACGGTCTGCTCGGTCACGTCGAAGCCTGCGTTCTGGAGCGTGGTACGAGCCTGTGGCTCGGGTTTGCCGACGCAGCAACCCTGCTGGATCGTCAACGAGGTGGTTTCGGTCTTGGTGGTGCCGCCGGTGAGGACCTTCGCCAGCGCGAACAGCAAGCCGGCCAGGATGAGCAGCAACAAGATGAGAACCACGAGAAACGCACCCGACCGGCGGCGCGGTTCGTAGGGTGCCGCCGCAGTCGCAGGTACCGCAGTGGTGCCGTCGTAGCCGGGCACCGCCGTGGTCGCCGCTTGCGCCTGGGTCGCGCCGACGGCGGCCGCGGCCGCCGCCGCACCAACCGCGAGCACCGGCTGACCCTCGCGGAAGCGTCGGAGGTCGGCCCGCAAGTCCTCCGCCGAGGAGTACCGCGCCGAAGGATTCTTCGACAGCAGCTTCATGATGATCGCTTCGAGATCCGGTGGGACGTTGGCGTCGACCTGCCGCGGCGGCTTCGGCTGCTCCTGTACGTGTTTGTACGCGATGGCGACCGGACTCTCACCCGCGAACGGCGGTTTGCCCGTGACCGCCTCGTACAGGACGACACCGAGCGAGTACAGATCGCTGCGCGGGTCGAGCTGTAGGCCTTGCGCCTGCTCCGGCGAGAAGTATGTCGCCGTCCCCATCACCGACCCGGCTTGGGTCAGGTTCTCCTCGACACCGGCACCCATCGCGCGCGCAATGCCGAAGTCCGCCACCTTCACATGGCCTTGCGGCGAGATCAGGACGTTGCCGGGCTTCACATCGCGGTGGATGACACCGTTGCGGTGGGCGAACCCGAGTGCGGCTGCGATGTCGGCCGTGACTTCCGCGGCGCGCTGCGGATGCAGCGGACCCTCCGTGCGAAGGATGTCGGCGAGGCTTCGCCCCTCGACGTACTCCATGACGATGAAGTACGTGCCTTGCTCCTGGCCCCAGTCGAAGACCGAG
>DASXPN010000042.1:0-11196 GCA_036493595.1 Acidimicrobiales bacterium
TGGCGGTGGCGGTGGCGACTGGCGTCCTCGTTCGCGGTCATCGGCGACGTCCGGCGACGGACGCGATCGCGGCGAACGCCATCGTCGCCGACGCCGCCGCCAACGCCCGCCAGGATCGTCCGACCGTCTTACGCGGCGCGACAGGCCGGGGCGGGAGGTTGTACGCCTCGGGGCGATCGACCAGCAGGAAGAACGCGTTGAGACCGTCGGTGCCCGGTTGCGCGGCGGCGTCGTCGCCGTAGAGATACGCGTCCGTGACGCCGGCGTCGTGCAACTCGCGTACTCGTTCGCCGGCGCGCGCTCGTAACTCGTCGATGTCGCCGAACTGGATCGACTCGGTCGGGCATGCCTTGGCGCACGCAGGCGTCATGTCCGCTCCGAGGCGGTCGTAGCAGAGAGTGCACTTCCACGCCCGCCCGTCGTCCTCGCGGCGGTCGATGACTCCGAACGGGCACGCCGACACGCAATAACCGCAGCCGTTGCAGATGTCGGGCTGTACGAAGACGGTGTCGAACTCGGTGCGGATGATCGAACCGGTGGGGCACGCGTCCAGGCACGCCGCGGTGCGGCAGTGCTTGCACACGTCCGACATGAGCAGCCAAGAGAACTTCGTGTTCTCCACCGCGGGCCGCTCGATGAACGCGACATGTCGCCACGTGGACGACCCGAGTTGCACGGTGTTGTCGTAGGACATGCCGCTGAACGAGAGGCCGTCGTCCGGCAGTTGGTTCCACTGCTTGCACGCGACCTCGCATGCCTTGCACCCGATGCACACCGTCGTGTCGGTGAAGAACCCGACGTGCGCGCTCAACCTCGGCTCCTGCGACCGGGACGGATGTCGGCTGTCAATGCCTTCGACTCCTGGATCGACACGTTCGGATCGGCGACGAACGACACGAGCTCGTTGACGGTGTCACCCTTCACGAGACCCTTGCTCGACCAGTGATACGGCAACCCGATCTGATGGATCGTCCGCTTCCGCAGCCGCAGCGGCGGGATGCGGTCGGTCACGAGCACCCGCGCTTCGATCTCGGCGCGATCAGTCGAGATGGTCGCCCACTCGCCGTTGCGCAGCCCGCGCTCGCGAGCGAGCTCGGGTGACACCTCGCAGAACAACTCCGGTTGGAGCTCAGACAGCCAGGGCAACCATCGCGACATCCCTCCGGCCGTGTGGTGTTCCGTGAGCCGGTAGGTCGTGACGACGTACGGATGGTCCGGGTCACCGAATGGGCGGTGGTACGGATTGTCGTCCCGCTTCCATTCCATGCGCGCGGGATTGCGCTGCTGCTTGTACAGAAGGTTCTCGACCGGCGACTCCTGCGGCTCGTAGTGGGTCGGCAGCGGACCGTCGAGAACTCCGGTCGGCGTGTAGATCCACCCGCGACCGTCGGCCTGCATGATGAACGGCGACGCGCCCGAGATCGTGGCGATCCCTTCGGCATCGTCCGCGGGGCGATACGACGGCGGGCGGTCGACGATGAAGTCCGGCACGTCGTGCCCGGTCCACTTGCCCTGGTCGTCGTCCCACCAGATGTAGGCCTTGCGTTCCGACCAGGGTTTGCCGTCGGGATCCGCCGAGGCGCGGTTGTACATGAGACGGCGATTCGACGGCCATGCCCAGCCCCAGTCGGGCGCGACCCAATGCTGCTCCTGTCCCGGCTTGCGCCGGGCCGGCATGTTCTCGCCGTCCTTGTTGCAACCGGAGTAGATCCAGCAACCGCACGCGGTCGAGCCGTCGTCCTTCAGGTCGGTGAAGCCGCTGACGGGCCGGCCGTCAGCGATCGTGAAGCCGTTGATCTCCTTGAGGATCTCCCGCACGTCCGGTTCCTCGAGATGACCGACGGTCGGGTAGTCCCACGTGAGCTCGAGCAGCGGCGCGTCCTTCGGGTCGGTCGAGCCGAGATACGACGCACGCAGTCGCCGCCCGAGATGGAACATGAACCAGAGCTCGCTGCGGCAGTCGCCGGGCGGATCGACTGCCTTGTGGTGGAACTGCAGCAGCCGTTGCGTGTTCGTGTAGGTGCCGTCCTTCTCCGTGTGCGTCGCGGCCGGGAAGAAGAACACCTCGGTGGCGATGCCGGAGGGATCGTCCCTCCAGAACTCGGCGGTCTCGATCAGCGCGAAGTCGCGCACGACGAGCCAGTCGAGGTTGCGCATGCCTTGCCTGTGCAGCTTGCCGTGCATCGAGCCGACGACCGGGTTCTCACCCATCACGAAGTACCCACTCAACTTGCCGTCGGCCATGTCGGCGACAGTGACCATGTGCGAATGGTCGCCGGTGAGTCGCGGCAAGTGGTCGTAGCACCAGTCGTTGTCCGCGGTCGCGTTGTCACCCCAATATGCCTTCAGGATCGACACCGCGTACTTGGGGAACTCGCTCCACCAGCCCGAGTTCGACCCGTTGTTGTCCAGATACTCGTGGAAGGTCGCGTCGTTCTTCGCCTTCGGCATCGGCAGGTAACCGGGCAGCAGGTTGTACAGCGTGGGCACGTCGGTCGAGCCCTGGATGGTGGCGTGTCCGCGCAGCGCCATGATCCCGCCGCCCGGGCGGCCGATGTTGCCGAGCAACAACTGGATGATCGACGCGGTGCGGATGTACTGCACACCCACGGTGTGCTGCGTCCAGCCCACCGCGTAACAGAAGGCCGACGTTCGCTCGCGACCTGAATTGGCGCACAACGTCTCGGCCACTTCGAGGAACTGCTCGCGCGGTACGCCACAGATGTCTTCGACCATCTCGGGCGTGTAGCGCGAGTAGTGACGCTTGAGGACCTGGAACACGCAGCGCGGGTTTTCGAGGGTCGGGTCGTAGTGCACCGCCGCGTGCGCAGTGCCCCGCGCGGAGTAGGGCTCGGCGGTGAATTCCTCGCGCTGTCCGGCCGCGGGCGCAACGTCGGAGCCCTCGTAGGCCCACGTCGACGGGTCGTACTCGCGGTTGTCCTCGTCCCAACCGCTGAACAGGCCGTCGAGGTCTTCGGTGTCGAGGAAGTCCTCGCGCAGGAGCGCGGGAGCGTTCGTGTAGTTCACGACGTAGTCGCGGAAGTAGCGCTCGTGCTCGAGGATGTAGTTCACGATGCCGCCGAGGAACGCGATGTCGCTCCCGGCTCGCAGCGCCACGTGGAGGTCAGCGACCGCACTCGTGCGCGTGAAGCGTGGGTCTACGTGGATGATCGTGGCGCCACGGGCCTTGGCCTCCATGACCCACTGGAACCCGACCGGATGGCACTCGGCCATGTTCGAACCCTGGATCACGATGCAGTCGCTGTTCTGCAGATCCTGCTGGAAGGTGGTCGCACCACCGCGCCCGAAGCTGGTTCCCAGACCGGGGACCGTGGACGAATGTCATATGCGCGCCTGGTTCTCGATCTGGATCGCGCCCAGCGCGGTGAACAGCTTCTTGATCAGATAGTTCTCTTCGTTGTCGAGGGTGGCACCGCCGAGATGGGCGAACGACATCGTCCGGTGCAGCGGCTTGCCGTCCTCGTTGCGATCCTCCCAGTGGTCGTCGCGCGCTCGCTTCACGCGCTCGGCGACCATGTCCATCGCCTGCTCGAGCGCGATCGGTTCCCACGTGGTGCCGTTGGGTCGCCGGTACAGCACGCGCTGCTCGCGGTAGCTGCCCGTGACGAGCTGGAAGGTCGCCGCGCCCTTCGGGCAGAGCCGACCGCGCGAGATCGGCGAGTCGGGATCGCCTTCGATATTGGTGATGCGCCCGTCGCGCACATGGACGAGTTGCCCGCATCCGACTGCGCAGTAGGGGCAAACCGACTGCACGACGTGGTCGGCCTGTTCGGTACGCGGGCTCAGCTGCTCTGTTCGTCCAGATCGGGCGGACTCACCGAGGCCGTGTACATCACGATTGGCGAGCTGTCGCAGGACGGGCCAGTCGCGCAACCGCACGACCTGCTTCTTACCCGACCGGCGTGACGTCACTCTCCAAAATCTCGTCGAGCTCGCGATCGAGGTCGGGCTCGCCCTCGATGTGCACGTTGGGCAGGATGCGGTCGAGCCACTTCGGCAGCCACCAGTTGGCGTCGCCGAGCAGTTCCATGGTCGCGGGCACGAGCAGCATCCGGACCACGGTCGCATCCACGAAGATGGCGACGGCGAGTCCGAGACCGAACTCCTTGATGACCCGTTCGTCGCCGAAGACGAACGAACCGAACACGGTGACCATGATGAGCGCGGCTGCAGTGATGACGCGGGCAGTCGCCGAGAGCCCGTCCGCCACGGCGGCGCCGTTGTCGTGCGAGCGCTCGTACTCCTCCTTGACCCGCGAGAGCAGGAAGACCTCGTAGTCCATGGAGAGGCCGAAGAGGATGGCGAACAACATCATCGGTAGGAAGCTCTCGATCGGCCCGGTGCCGACCCCGAAGAAGCTCGCGCCGACCCCCTTCTGGAAGACCGCGACGAGGATTCCGTACGCGGCACCGATGGAGAGCAGGTTCATCACGACCGCCTTGAGCGGCACGAGGATCGAACGGAACACGAGCAGCAGCAGCAAGAAGCTCAGCAGCAGGACCAACCCGATGAAGTAGGGCAGTCGCGTTTGCAACAGCGTGCTGACGTCGTCGAACGCCGCGGTGACGCCGCCGACATGCGCCGTGACGCCGGTGCCGCGGGTCGCCGCCGGCAGGGTCTGCGACCGCAACCGGTGGATCAGGTCGACGGTCTTTTGATCCTGGGGGGAGGTGCTCGGAAAGACCTGCATCACGGCCGTGTCGTGTTGCGGGTTGAACTGTGCCGGCACGACGAACACGACACCCGGCGTCTGCGCGACAGCGTCGTGCACCTTGTCGAGCACAGACGCATCGGTGCCCGCCGGTACTTCCATGGCGAGGAGCAGCGGACCGTTGAACCCGGGACCGAAGCCTTCGGCGAGGAGGTCGTACGCCCGGCGCGTCGTGTCGGTGGTCGGCCGGCTGCTGGCATCGCTACTACCCAGTTGGATGGCGAACACCGGCGAAGCCAGGAACAGCAGGATCGTCAGCGCGACCGCGACCGCCGGCAGCGGGCGGCGTTGGATCAAACGGCTCCACCGGTACCAGAAGCCGTCACGCACGTGATCCGACTTGCTCACGAACGGGACGTGCAGGCGGTCGATGTTCTTGCCGACGAACCCGAGCACGGCGGGAAGCAGGGTGAGCGACGTGAAGATCGTCATCGCCACGGCGATGATCGCTCCGGTCGCGAGCCCGCTGACGAAGTCGATGCCCATGAGGTACATGCCCGCAAGCGAGATCATGACCGTGCACCCGGCGAAGAACACCGCCTTGCCGGACGTCGACACGGCCTTCTTCACGGCGGACTCGGGGTCCATCCCCGAGTGGAGCCCCTGGCGATACCGGGCCACGATGAACAGCGCGTAGTCGATGCCGACACCGATGCCGATCATCTCCGCGAGCGACGTCGAGAACTCGGGCACCGACATGAAGTTGGTCACGAGTGAGATGGCGGCGAGGCCGACGCCGAGACCGAACAACGCGTTCATGATCGGCAGCCCCATCGCCAGCACCGACCCGAACACGACCATGAGGATGACCACCGCGGCGAGGAGGCCGAGTGCGAAGGTGGCGGGCGGCTTGGCACCCTGGAAGTCGCCGGTGAGCTCGGCTTGGAACCCCGGATGGTTCGACGAGGAGACGATGTCCTGGATCTGTGTCTTCGTCGCGTCCGGAAGCCGGTCCCCGGGCTTGCTGGCGAACTGGATCTCTGCGAACGCGATCGGTGCCGTGGGGGAGACCTGCTGACGACCGTCGGGGTCGAAGGGCGACCGCACCGTGAGGACGTCGGGAACCTTGCGGATCCTGTCGATCACGTCGTTGACCGACGCTCGCGCCGCGGGATCGTCGAGCGACGGTGCGACCTTGAACACGACCGATGACGTGTCACCGGCGCGGGCCGGGAACTTGTGGTCGAGGAGGTCGAAGGCCTTCTGTGAGTCGGTGTTCGGGAGGTTGAACGTCTGGCTGAACTTGCCGCCGAACCCACCGCCGAGCGCGGTCATCACGACGAGGAGCACGACCCAACCGATGAGCACGCGCCACCGCCGTCGGTAGCAAACGTCAGCGAGGCGATTCAGCACCGTGAAATGGTGGACGATAAAGCACCTTTGTGTCGAAACAATCGAACGTGATTCTGGTCACGGTCGTGTGGGCGCTGCCTGAGGACGGCGTCGCGCCACGCCTCTACGCTCTCGAATCGTGGGGGAGCCGGCGCCGCATCCGTGGAACACATCGTTCACATGGCAGAGCCCGGAGCCCCCGTTCCGTCGAGTGACGCCTGCGCAGGCGGCACTGTTCGATCGCGAGGGCTGGTTCGTGTGCGACGGTCTCGTGGACGATCGAACACTCGCGGCCGTCGTCGAGGAGATCGATCGGCACGAGTCGAAGGTCGAGGCATTCCTCCGCGACCAACCCGACGAGCGCCTCATGATCTCCGAAGCGGGGGCGCTCACGTTCTCCGTTCACCTCGTGCAGGAGAGCGAGCTGCTGCGATCGTTGGCGCGCGCTCCGGCCGTCCTCGATCTGTGCGCCGACCTGCTCGGGCCGGACGTGAACTTCTACTGGGACCAAGCCGTGTACAAGAAGCCCGAGAAGCCGCGCCGCTTCCCGTGGCACCAGGACAACGGGTACACGTTCATCGAGCCGCAGCAATACCTCACGATCTGGCTGGCGTTGACCGACGCGACGCAGGACAACGGTTGCCCGGTCGTCGCTCCCGGATTGCACCAGCTCGGCACGCTCGCGCACACGTATGTCGACCCGCTCGGGTTCGAATGCTTCCGCGAGTCGCCGGTCGCCGCGGCGGCGGCACCGGTCGGCGCGGGGGGCGCGGTCGTCTTTTCGTCACTGACCCCACATTTCACGGGGCCCAACCTCACCAACGCCGTGCGCAAGGCGTACATCCTCCAGTACGCGCCGCTCGGTGCGCAGACGCTGGTGGGTGATCCTGCAAAGGGCGAGCCCAGGGAACGCAGGTCGTGTGACGACCCGGCGCGGCAGTTCGCCGTACTACGAGGAGGCCAACCGGTGTGAAGGTGCACCCACTCGAGCCATTGAGCGCGGACGAGATCTCGGGCGCAGTCGCGATCCTGCGCGCCAAGGAACCGCGCGTGGACGAGACGATGTTGATCGCCCGCGTCGTGCTCGACGAGCCGACCAAGTCCGAGCTGGCAGGCGCCGGCGCAGTCGAAGCAGCAGCCACCACATCCGGTGACGGAACGGTCGACCGCCGCGCCGCGATCACGGTCGTGCCCGGCCCGGGCCCGTCGTTGTTCGAAGCGGTTGTCTCGCTGACCGCGGAGGCGGTGACAAGTTGTGTCGCGGTCGACGACGTGCGGCCGGCCCTGCTGTTCGAGGAGTCGTTCAACGCCATCGTCGCGGTGATGGAGAACGAGGAGTGGCAGCAGGCGATGCGCGCTCGCGGCATCGACGACTTCTCCAAGGTGCAACTCGATCCGTGGCCCGCCGGCCGTTTCGGCATCGATCACGAAACCGATCGCCGCATCACACGGGTGTTGTCGTATTTGCGTGACGAGTCGAACGACAACGGTTACGCGCGGCCGGTCGAAGGTGTGCTCGTGTTCGTCGACCTCGCGACCGGCGAAGTACTCGAGGTGCAGGATCACGGGTTCGTTCCGATCCCGGCCGACAAGGGTTCGTACTTCCCCGCTGACCACCAGCCCTTGCGAGCCGACTTGCGCCCCGTCGACGTCACGCAACCCGATGGTCCGAGCTTCACCCTCGACGGTCATGCGATCACCTGGCAGAAGTGGTCGCTGCGCGTGTCGATGGACCCGTACGAAGGTCTGGTCCTTCACGCCGTCGGTTACCAGGACGGTGGCCGAGTGCGATCGATCCTGCACCGGGCCGGTGTCAGCGAGATGGTGGTGCCGTACGGAGACCCGGGTCCGCTGCACGGGTGGAAGAACGCCTTCGACGCCGGCGAGTGGGGCCTCGGACGCATGGCCAACTCGTTGACGAACGGCTGCGATTGCCTCGGTGAGATCCGGTATCTCGACGCCGTGTTCTCCGACGAGCACGGCAATCCGTCGACGATCGCGAACGCGATCTGTATCCACGAAGAGGACTACGGGATCCTCTGGAAGCACCAAGACCTTCACGCGGGGACGACCGAAGTACGACGGTCCCGGCGGCTGGTCGTGAGCTCGATCGCCACCGTTGGCAATTACGAGTACGGCTTCTACTGGTACTTCTACCTCGACGGTTCATTGCAGCTGGAGGTGAAGTTGACGGGGATCCTGTCGACGATGGCGTTCGACCCTGCGTCGGGCGCCCCGGCGCACGCGACCGTGATCGCGCCCGGTCTCGCCGCGCCACATCATCAACATCTGTTCTGCCTGCGTCTCGACATGGACGTGGACGGACCCGTCAACGAGGTGCACGAGGTCGACGTGGTCGCCGACGAGATGGGCGCCGGCAATCCCCTCGGCAACGCGTTCCGTCCGCACTCGACTCGACTCGACCACGAGCTCGCCGCGCAGCGCGTCGTCGATCCATCCCGCAGCCGTACGTGGCGAATCGTGAACCCGGCCATGCGCAACGGTCTGGGCGAGCCGGTCGCGTACAAACTCGTACCGGGCTCGACCCCGACGCTCCTCGCGGATCCGTCGTCCGCGGTCGGCAAGCGGGCTGCGTTCGCGACGCGGAACCTGTGGGTGACGCCGTACGAACCGAGCGAGCGGCGGGCCGCCGGCGACTATCCGAACCAGTCGTCCGGCGAGGACGGCCTGCCGCGATGGACCTCGGCCGACCGTTCGCTCGTCGACACCGATGTCGTGGTTTGGTACACGTTCGGCGTCTCCCACGTCGCCCGTCCCGAGGATTGGCCCGTGATGCCGGTCGAGTGCGCGGGCTTTCATCTGATCCCGTCCGGGTTCTTCGATCGCAACCCCGCGCTCGACGTGCCACCACCCGCGCATTGCGCGCCGAAGGAGGACTGAAGTGGCGTACGACCTTGCCGGCAAGAAAGTGCTCGTCACCGGAGCGTCGTCGGGCATCGGCGCCGGTTTGGCGCGCGCCTTCGCCGCCGCGGGCGCGACGGTCGGCATCTGCGCGCGTCGCGCCGATCGACTCGAGGAGGTGCTCGACGATTGTCGGCGCACGTCGCCCGACTCGCGGTCATGGACGATCGATCTCGGCGATCTCGATGCCGCGGCGGCGTTCGCCCTGCAGGCCGACGACGAGCTCGGCGGCATCGACTTGCTCGTCAACAACGCCGGGGTCCCGAAGCGCCGCCATGCGCTCGAGTTGACGCCGGACGTCGTCGAGACGGTGATGGCGGTCAACTATTTCTCGCCCGTGCGGATCACGCTGGCCTTGCTCCCGCGCATGATCGAGCGCGGCCACGGCCGCATCCTCACGATCTCGTCGGTCGCGGCTCGTCTCGGCCCGCCGCGTGAGGCGGCCTACAGCGCAACCAAGGCTGCCATCAGCGCGTTCATGGAGTCACTGGCGGTCGATCTCGACGGCACTGACATCCGTATCCACTTGGTCAACCCAGGCATCATCGACACCGAGCTGTTCCACCTTCCGGACAACGAGGAGTCGCTGTCGGATCTCGACGCGCTGCCGGTCGAAGCGCTGACCGACGCGGTGCGCAAGCAACTCGACGAGGATGTCTTCGAGATCTACGTGCCCGACTGGTTCGTCGATATCGTGTCAGGCCGTTATGCCAACCTCGGCCCGTTCATCGAAGGCAGCAAGGAGTACGTCCGAGAACGCGTGAAGCAAATGACCAACGAGCAGTGAAGGGTGGAGTCCAATGAGCTCACTTCCCGAGGTGCATCGCAGGGCGCTCGATGCGACGGCACAGATCGTCGACCGCATCGATGCCGGGCAGCTCGACCATCCGACGCCGTGTGAGTCCTACGACGTGCGCGGTCTGTTGAACCACGTGGTCAGCGGCAACTGGTGGGTCCAACCATTGGTGCAGGGCACCACGATTGCCGAGGTCGGCGACAAATACGACGGTGATCTCGTGGACGACGACCCGAGCGGCGCCTATCGGGCGTCGGCGGCCGCGGCCGCTGATGCCTTCGAAGCCGAGGGCGCGATGCAAGCTCCGGTCGGGGTTTCGTACGGGCCCGTTCCGGGGGAGGTCTACGCCGGCCACCGCCTCATCGACGTGTTGATCCATGGATGGGATCTCGCGGTCGCCACCGGGCAGGAGCGCACACTCGATCCGGAGCTGGTCGAAGCGTGTTGGGATGTCGTGCGACCGCAGGCCGAGATGCTGAAGGGGAGCGGCGCGTTCGGCACCGAGGTCAGCGTGGCGGACGACGCCGACAGCCAGACCCGGTTGCTCGCGCTGCTCGGCCGGCGCGCCGACCGGTAGCAGCGGTCAGGGAACGGACGGGGCGGGATGTCTTTCGCTCGCGCACGCACCCGTGTCCTGGCGTCGATCGACAAGCCACCGATCGAGGAGGAACGCGGCCAGCATCATCACCGCGACCCGCGCGGTCACGGCGATCGCGACCGAATGGCGGGCTGCTTCACCGGGAGCGCCGTGCCAGATGATCCACAACAGCGCGGCATCGATGACAAGCACGGCAATCGGCACCGTCCATCGCGAGTCGTATCCGCGACGGCGCCATTGCATCACGAGGTATACCGCCACGACGATCCCACCGATGATCAGACTGCCTGCGTTACCTGGCGACAACAGTGCATCCTCGATCGGGGCCGGCAGTAGGTCGCGAGTCTCTCCGTAGTTCGCGGTCGGGGCCAGCATGGCGATGCCCGGATCGTTGTTGCCCGTGAGAGGAGATGTGCCGACGAAGTCGTCGAGCGGCGCTCGGAACGTGTACCAAGGGTGTGCCAGCAGGAAGTGCACGTAGACCTTCATTCCGTCTGCATGCACCCAGTGGGCGAACGCAGGGTCGATGCGCAATACATCGGCCGGAGCGCGGAGCGGGTCGGCAGGGACTGACTGACCCGGTGTGATGCCCGGTGGCAACGGCATTCCGTGGTCGACGAACCACGCCGTCTTGCTCTCGCTCGGGATGATCCTGTCGGCGATGTTCTCGGCGACGTTGAAGTCGCTGAGCACGCGGTTGGCGGAATACGTGTGCTGTCCCCATGCGCCGAGCACCACCAACGCGATGGCCAGCCCTCCCCAAGCTCGGTGATTCGTCGCTCGAATTGCGGCGATGACCGCAGTGATCGCGAGTCC
>DASXPN010000043.1:0-2528 GCA_036493595.1 Acidimicrobiales bacterium
GGCGTTGCGCGCCGGGCTGGACGAGCCGCGCCGTGCAGCGCGGCCCGTGCGCGAGTGGAGCTACGTCGTCACCGGCGGTCACCCGAGACTCGCCCGTACGGTTCGTCAACGCGCGCAGTCCGATTCTCGGCTCGACCGCACCGACTTCGACCGGACCGTGCCCGTGGTGCTCTGCATCGACTGCGAGCCTGACCCACGGATGGTCGACCCGTCCGACCCACCTCCGCTCGATGGTTACCGGCGCGTCCAAGAGTTCTTCGAGACCTGGCGAGAGCAAACCTGCGAACGAACCGACGCACCGGTCCACCTCAATTGGTTCTTCCGCATGGACCCGCAGATCGCGATGACCTACGGCAGCGCCGGCGTATTCGTCGAGCAGCACCACGCCTTCATCGACCGTGCACGCACCGCGGGGGACGGGCTCGGCGTGCACCCGCACGCGTGGCGCTGGGACGACACTTGCGGCGGCTGGGTCGGCGACCTCGCGAACCGCGACTTCGTACTCGAAAGCCTCGAGACGGCGGTAGAGACGTTCCGGTCGACCGTTGGACATACACCCGAGTTGCTCCGTTACGGCGATGCCTATCTCGACGACGCCATCGTCGACGCGGCCGAACATGCCGGCATCAGATACGACCTCACACTGGAGCCCGGACAGCCCGCCCGACCGGTGCCGGAAACCGCCGAAGGGGAGGTCGCAACCGCCTGGCTTCCGGACTGGCGTCGCGTGCCCCGCGTGCCGTATTCCCCGGCCCGAGATGACTACCGGCGCCCGTCAGCAGATCCGACACGGTCGATCCGGCTCGTCCCATTGAGCAGCGGCCCGCGCTGGCTCGGCTCCTCGCTCCGTGCCCGCGCAAGGGCTGTCCACACCAACGGCCGCGATGGTTGGAGGCAACGCGACCCGCTGTACATGGCACTTCCTTACTGGACCACGCCGAACACCTTTGGCGAGATGCTCCGACGGACACTCGCCGTGCAAGATCATCCATACCTCGCCTTCGCGATCCGAACCGACTGGGCCCTCCGACTCGACCATCGCCAAAACATCGAGCGGTGCCTCGACGCGCTACTTCGCGAACAGGGACGACGCCAGCTCGTCTTCAGCACCCCCGCGGAAGCCTGCAAAGTCCTCGGCCACGTCGCCAGCGGCCCACCTGTTGGACAAGTGGAACACACAGCCCTTCCACATCGACCGAAGAGCACCGAACGCGCGCCCCGATCAGCGCGAACCGGCGGCAGGTGAACACGCCAGGTCGAACATCCCGCGCTCTGCCGGTGGGTGGCCGAGACGCGGCGCAGTAGCGCGCAATGCCCGCTCGGGAGCGGTTCTGCGATCCCGAGCGGGCAGGTGTTGTCGGGTTAGCAGGGTGCTGAAAATAGACCTGATCGGTGTGCTCGCGATTGCGGTCGGGGTTCGTCATGCTCGGGTGATGCGTGGAACTCCTGATCCGCAGATGGCGATGCTCACGACGTTGCAGCCGGGGGATCTGATCCCAGCTGATCATCCGATCCGCCGCATCCGGGTCGTGGTCGACGCGGTCCTCGCCGAGCTCGACGACGACCTCGACGCCATGTACGCGGTGGCCGGCCGGCCGAGTGTCTCGCCCGAGGTCCTGTTGAAGGCCACGATCTTGATGGCGATGTACTCAATCCGCTCGGAGCGGGCGTTGTGCGAACGCCTCAACTACGACCTGTTGTTCAAGTGGTTCCTCGACATGACGATCGACGCCAAGGCGTTCGACGCGACCACATTTTCGAAGAACCGCCAGCGGCTGTTGGATCACGACATCGCCGGTCGGTTCTTCGCCGCGGTCGTCGGCCAGGCGAAGCTGCGTCGCTACGTCTCGAGTGATCACTTCTCGGTCGACGGCACCCTGCTCGAAGCGTGGGCGTCGCACAAGAGCTTCCAACCCAAGGACGGCCCACGGGACCCGATGCCGCCGGGACGCAACGCCGAAGTCGACTTCCACGGTCAGCGCCGCACGAACGAGACGCACGCGTCAACGACGGATCCCGAGCCGCGCATGGCGCGCAAGTCGTTCGCGACCGCGGCGAAGCTCTCCTATGCGGGGCACCTGTTGATGGAGCACCGCAACGCCCTGATCGTCGATGCCGAGTTGAGCGAAGCGACCGGTTACCCAGAACGCGACACCGCACTCGAGATGCTCGCCCGGTCCCGACGACGACGCGACGGCGCACCGTCGCGGGCGACAAGGCCTACGACACCCGAGGGTTCGTCGCCGAGCTACGCGACATGAAGATCACCCCACACCTCGCGCCGAACACCACCCGGAACCGTTCCACGATCGACGGGCGGACCACCCGATACGAAGGCCACGCGGTGAGTCAACGGATCCCCAAACGGATCGAGGAACCCTTCGGCTGGATCAAGACCATCGCCGGCGGCCGCAAGCTCCGCTACATCGGCCGGCGACGCAACCGGGCCTGGTTCCTCATGAGTGGAGCCGTCTACAACATCCTCCGCATCGCCGCCCTCGACGCCAGACCGACCTGATCGAGAACCC
>DASXPN010000044.1:0-1685 GCA_036493595.1 Acidimicrobiales bacterium
CTCGTGTACCTAACCCTCGGGATGTACGCAGCACTCAGGCCCCCCCAGAATGCGCAGTACTACGAGCGGCTCCGGGTGGCGCTCACCGCCGTCGCCATCATCGTCAACGTGCTCGCGATCTAAGGACACTGCCCGCCGCGCATACGTGCCTGATGGAGGATCGGGGCACGGCGCGACGGGTTGTTCGTAGCGTCGAGGGCGCTGGTGGGCTGATTCGATAAGTGCCTGCGCGGCCTTCGGGTCTGGCTTTTGAACGAACTGTCGGCCCACTGGTGTCTGCCCGTGGCGTGGCTCGTAAGAGGCGAACGCACTGTTCTCATCAGGTGTGCCCGTCGTGGGTGTCTCATCCCGCGAACGGAAGGCAAGACGATGACGGTGTTGATCGGAGTCGACCCGCACAAGGGGTCCCACACTGCGGTTGCGATCGACCGCGACGAACAGGCTCTCGGCGAGCTGCGGGTGCGGTCGTCGAAGAAGCAGTGCGATGAGCTGTTGGCGTGGGCGGCGCGGTTCGAGCGGCGCCGTTGGGCGATCGAGTCGGCGACGGGGTGGGGGTATCTGCTCGCGCAGCAGCTCGTCGCGGCGGGCGAGGACGTGGTCGATGTGCCTCCGGTCCTGTCGGCGCGGGTGCGGGTGTTGGATTCGACGAGGTCCTCGAAGAACGACCCCAATGATGCGCGCTCCGCGGCGATCGTGGCGTTGCGTCATCGCCGGTTGCGCACGGTCGTGGCTGATGACCACTCTTCGATCTTGCGGATGTTGGCCAACCGTCACCACCAGTTGAACCGGCTGCGGACCCAGGCCGTGAACCGGCTCCACAGCCAGCTCGCGAACCTTGTCGCGGGCGGTCTACCTGGGCGTTTGTCGGTCAAGCGCGCTGGCGAGCTCCTCGAGAGTCTCGAGCTCAGCGACGGCGTCGCGGCCGAACGCAAGCACCAAGCAATGAGCCTGCTCGAGGACGTGGCCCGCCTCGACGCCGAGCTCGCAGTCGTGAAGCGACGCATCGTCGTCGCGGTCGACGCGGCGAACACCTCGGTCACCGACGTGTACGGCGTCGGCCCGATCGTCGCCGCCATCGTGATCGGCCACACCGGTGACGTGGGCCGGTTCAAGACCCGCGACCAGTTCGCCACCTACGCCGCCACCGCGCCCATCGACGCGTCGACAGGGGACAACAGCCGGCACCGGCTCAACACCCGCGGGAACCGCCAGCTCAACCACGCCATGCACATGGCCGCGGTCACCCAGGTCCGCAACGACACACCCGGCCGCGCCTACTACGAACGCAAACAAGCCGAAGGCAAGACGAAGAAGGCCGCGCTGCGCTCGCTGAAGCGACGCGTGACCGACGCCGTCTACCGCCAACTCGTCGCCGACGCCGCCAGTCACGCGTAGACGGGCCCGGGAGGACAATCAGGGGCGACTCTGAATCCAGCGCGGCCGGCTTGCACCCTGAACACCGGCACTTCGGACAGGTCACTCCCGGACCCACCACGACGCTACGCCCGAACAACATCGGGCCGCCCCGACGCGCCCCGACAACGCCCCTTGACACAAAGAGGCTTCGTTCTCGCGCCTTGGCCCGGCATCATGTGTTCGAGTGGAGCCCAGCGTCTTCCACCTGATCGGCCTGCCCGGAACGGGCAAGTACACCGTCGCGCGCGCGATGGAGCGCCTCGCCACTC
>DASXPN010000045.1:0-42411 GCA_036493595.1 Acidimicrobiales bacterium
GCGAACAATGCGGCGAACAGCGAGACGATCGCGATGCCGAGGATCCCGAGCCGGAGGCGTGGATTGTCGTTGTTCATTGCGAGGCTTCCGTCACGAGAGCACCAACCGGCCGGACCCCGTCGCGGTCGGGAGAGCCCAGCGCACCACGCGCAGCATCGGTAGCACCAACGCGCCGTTCACGACCGCGACAACCAGCGCGACCACGATGAGGTGGTTGTTGAGGTATCCCTCGAGTCCGACCATCTTCGCGAGCACACCGAGAGTGGTGACGCCAACAACACTGCCACCGACCGCGGTGAGCACAGGAATCCACCATGCCGCGCGCAGCACCGTGCCATGCGTGATGCCGACGATGTAACCAGTCAGCGTGTAACCCAGCGCGAAAAAGCCGGCCGGAGTTCCGTGCACGACGAGGTCGAGCACGAGACCCGACGCGAAACCGGCGATTGCGCCCTCCTCGCGGCCGTGCACGATGCCGACCGCGATCGGCAGCAGCATCACGATGTCGGCGCACGTCCCTCGGATGGCGAGGTCGGCCATGAGTGTGGTTTGCAACGTCACGAGGACGAAGATCACCGACGCCAGCCGCACGGCCCTCATGGCGACGGCTGCCAGAGAAGGACCTTGACGATGGTCAGGTTCCCCAGGTCGGCGAGCGGATCGACGGTGAGCACTTGCTGTAGCTGGTCGCTCGACAACGTCGACGTGCGCACGGTCCCGATCGGCACGTTCGGTGGGTACGCGGCGCGATCCTCGCCGCTCGTCGTGACCAACTCGTTCGGTGGGACGGGGACCTTCGGGCCGATGCCCTCGTCGATCATCAGCGGTTGCCCGTCGCCCGTGCCGTGCATCAGACCTGTCTCTTGCGAGCTCAACAGGCGGACGCCGACCACGACATCCGGGTCGGTCATCAGCTTCACCACCGACCGGGACTTCTCGACCTCACTGATGCGCCCGACCAGCCCCGCGCCGGTCACGACCGGCATGTCGACGGCAATGCCGTCGTTCGAGCCCTTGTCGATCTCGAGGGTGTGCTCGAAGTTCGTCAGCGGGCCAGCCACGATCCGGGCGTCCACGCCGTTCAAGGTCGTCCACTGCGAGATCTTGTCGAGATCGGAGATCACCTGCAGCTGCTTCTGCGCGTCCTGCTGTTGCGCTTGCTGGCCCTTCACCGTGTCGAGCTCGGCGCGCAGCCGTTCGTTCTCCTTGCGGACATCGCCGTAGTGCCAGACGCCATTCCACGCGTCGCCGACAGGCCCGAAGACATGCTCTGCGCCGCCGCGGACAGGGTCGAAGACGGCGGATGCCCCGTCACGAAGGGTGTTGATCGTGCCCGAGCCGCGGAAGTCGAGCGTGAGAACCGTCACCGAGGTGAGGATCAGCAGGACCAGCGTGAAGCGGGATCGTCCAGTGCGCCGGGAGAGGGCCACGGCTCTCGCGGGTGCTTAGCGTTCGCCGTTGGCTGAGAACAGCACGCCCTTCAGCGCGTCGAACTCCTCGAGCGACTGGCCCGAGCCAATGGCGACTGCGTGCAGCGGATCGGGTGCGATGACGATCGGCATCCCTGTCTCGTTCTGCAGACGTGCGTCGAGTCCGTGCAAGAGCGCGCCCCCGCCGGACAGGACGATTCCCTGTTCCATGATGTCGGCCGAGAGCTCGGGTGGGGTCTTGTCGAGCGTCACCTTCACCGCGTCAACGATCGCCGACACGGGTTCTTCGATGGCGTCGCGGATCTCCACCGTCGAGACCACGATCGTCTTCGGCAAGCCAGTCACCAGGTCGCGGCCCCGGATCTCGGCGTGTAATTCTTCCACCAGCGGCCACGACGAGCCCAGCGCGATCTTCACCTCTTCGGCCGTGCGGTCGCCGAGTGCGAGGCTGTACTCCTTCTTAATGAAGTTGACGATGGCGTCGTCGAGCTCGTCACCGCCGACACGGACCGACTGGCTCGCAACGATGCCGCCGAGCGAGATGACGGCGACCTCGGTCGTGCCGCCGCCGATGTCGACGATCATGTTGCCGGTGGGTTCCTGCACCGGCAGGCCGGCGCCGATCGCGGCAGCCATCGGCTCTTCGATGATGTAGGCCGGCTTGCGGGCGCCGGCGAACTCAGCTGCCTCCTGAACGGCGCGCTGCTCCACACCGGTGATGCCGGACGGGACGCAGATGACCATCCGTGGATGAAGCGACAAGCGACGCGGATGCACCTTCGTGATGAAGTACTTGAGCATCTTCTCGCAGATCTCGAAGTCTGCGATGACGCCGTCCTTCAAGGGACGAATCGCTTGGATGTGCGCGGGCGTACGCCCGATCATCCGCTTGGCTTCGGAACCGACGGCGAGGAGACGTCCGTCGCGAGAGTTGACTGCGACAACCGACGGCTCGTCGAGGACGATGCCACGGCCGCGCACGTACACGACCGTGTTCGCCGTGCCGAGATCGACGGCCATGTCACGGCCCATGAAGGAGGAGAGGACAGTGTCGGACATTCGGAGTCCCTACGGGCGCTAGCAAGCTGGCGGAAATGCGAACGGTAGTAGACGCCGACACCCGACAGGTTGGCGAACGCGACGGTCCCGGCCCCTACGTGGGCGACAGGTTAGACGCTGTAATGCTTTCGCAACAGTCGGGTGACGTAACGCGTACGGCGCAACGCATCGATCAAAGATTCGGGAACCACAGGCCCATCTCCCGCTCCGCTGACTCATGACCGTCGCTGGCATGCACGAGATTCTCCGTTGTGGTCGTGGCGAAGTCGCCACGAATGGTGCCTGCCAGTGCGTCATCGACCTTGGTCGCACCTACGAGACCGCGCACCAATGAGAACGTGTTGTCCGCGGGACCCTCCACCACCATGGCGAAGACCGGTGATCGCGTGATGAAGGTCACCAGCTCGTCGTAGAACGGCTTGCCGGCATGCTCGGCGTAATGGCGCTCGGCCAGCTCCTTGTCCACCCGGCGCAGCTCGGCGGCAACGACGCGCAGGCCCTTGCGCTCGATGCGTCCCACGATCTCACCGATCAACCCGCGCTCCACCGCATCGGGCTTCGCCATCACGAACGTCTGATTCATGAGACCAAAGGTAGATGCGAGCGAGGAACGCAGAATCACAGCCCGAGGTGGGAGCGGGCCGAACCGACGACGTAGAGCGAGCCTGTGACGAGGATGACGTCGTCAGGTGTGGCCAGTCGTTTGGCGCGATCGACGGCGAGACCGACATCGCGCTCTTCGACGGCGTCGGCACCGAGCCTCGATGCGGCCGCGACGATGTCGGACGCGGGTACTGCACGCGCGGACGCAGGCTCGCATGCGATCACGAACGTTGCATCGTCGACCTCGAGCGCGTCGAGCATGGCAGTCACGTCACGCGGATGAAGCATGCCGACGACGACGATGCGACGATCGTCTTGCATGAAGCCGTCGCGCAGCGTCGCGGCCGCGGCTGCCGCGCCCTCGGGGTTGTGCGCGCCGTCGAGCACGATCAACGGCTCGTGTCCGACGATCTCGAACCGGCCCGGCATCGTGATCGAGCCGAACGCTTCGGCCACGACCTCTTCATCGAGTGGTTGCGCGAAGAAGGCCTCCGCCGCAGCGAGCGCGCAGGCCGCGTTGTCACCCTGGTGCGCGCCGTGCAACGGCAGGAAGACGTCGGACAAGGAAGACGCCGGCGTGCGCAGCTCGAGCAGCCGCCCGCCCACCGCGAGCTCGTTCGCCTCGCACGCGAAGTCACGATCGCGTTCCCACACCTCTGCCGCGCCGGCTCGATAGAAGATCGGTGTCAGCGCTTCATCGGTCTCGCCGAGCACGAGCGTGCTGCCCGGTTTGACGATGCCTGCCTTCTCGTCGGCGACCTTCGCTCGCCAGTCGCCGGTGAAATCGCTGTGATCCTGACCCACGTTGGTCACGATCGCAACCGCGCCGTCGCACACGTTCGTTGCGTCGTAGCGACCGAGGAGGCCGACCTCGACCACGGCCACGTCGACCGCGATGTCGGCGAACCACATCAGCGCCGCAGCAGTGAGCAGCTCGAAGTACGAGTTGGGCGTGCCGACGAGTGCCTCGAGCCGCGAGAGATCCATGAGCAGAACGGCGAGCTCGTTGTCATCAATGGGCTCACCGTTGCGCGACAGGCGCTCGTTGATGCGCTGGAGGTGCGGGCTCGTGTACGTCCCGACCGACAGGCCACCTTCCGCCAGTAGGGCGGTGACCATGCGAGCGGTCGAGCCCTTGCCGTTCGTGCCAGTGAGGTGGATGACGGGATACGCCGTCTGCGGATCGCCGAGCACGTCGACGAGCCGGCGCATGGGATCGAGCGAGAGATGCTCGACCTTGCCCGCGCGCGCTTCGAGGTTGATGTGTTGATCGAGCCACGCGAGTGCTTCGGGAAGCGAGGCCACCGCGTGCGGACGCTAGCGGCGACCGCGGATGCTCAGTGGCGTGCTCGTATCAGGCCGCGATGCGCTCCCGAGCCTGCTCGATCGCCGACTCGACGAGGGGTCGGGCCGTCTCGGCGGCCTGCTCTACGTATGGTCGGGCCGCTTCCGCCGCCTGCTGAGCGGCTTCGCTGACCTTCTTCGCGTAGTGGACCACGACCGGCACCGCGGCAGCGGCCCTGGCGGCCCGACGCGACCTACGGTCGAGCAGCAGTCCGACGAATGCGCCGGCCGCCGCGCCTCCCGCAACCGCCGGCATCACCGACGCCTGCCCGTCGAGATCGTCGCTGCCTTGTGCCCGCGCCACACCGGCTCCGAGAGCGCCACCGATGAGCGCGCCGATCACCAATTTCTTCATGGCACGACCGTACCCCCGTGAGGGCCTGGCCAGTCGGGCCGGGTCGCGCCGTCAGGAAGCAGCGCGGCGAGGACGGGTCTGGCGAGAGGTCTCGGTACGCGGAACCAGCGTCGGGTTCACGTTCTCGAGCACGACCTTGCGGTCGACGACACAGCGGCCGATGTCGGAGCGGCTCGGCAGGTCGTACATGATCTCCAGCAGGACCTCTTCGAGGATCGCCCGCAGACCACGGGCGCCAGTCCCCCGCAGCAGCGCCTGATCGGCAATCGCTTCGAGCGCGTCGTCGGAGAACTCGAGCTCCACGTCTTCGAACTCGAAGAACTTGCGGTACTGCTTGATCAGCGCGTTCTTCGGCTCGACGAGGATGCGAATCAGTGCTTCGCGATCGAGGTTCGACACCGCGCCGATGACAGGCAGGCGCCCGATGAACTCGGGGATCAGACCGAACTTCAGCAGATCCTCTGGCAGAACCCGTTCGAGGATGGCGCCGATGTCCTTCTCGTCGGCGCGACGGATGTCGGCGCCGAAGCCGACGCCCTTGCGCCCGACGCGGCTCTCGATGATCTTTTCGATGCCGGCGAACGCACCGCCGCAGATGAAGAGGATGTTCGTGGTGTCGATCTGGATGAACTCTTGGTGCGGGTGCTTGCGCCCGCCCTGCGGGGGCACCGAGGCGGTTGTGCCTTCGAGGATCTTGAGCAGCGCCTGTTGCACGCCTTCGCCGGACACGTCACGCGTGATCGATGGGTTCTCGGACTTGCGAGCGATCTTGTCGATCTCGTCGATGTAGATGATCCCGGTCTCGGCCTTCTTGACGTCGTAGTCCGCGGCCTGGATCAGCTTGAGGAGGATGTTCTCGACGTCCTCACCGACGTAACCCGCTTCGGTGAGCGCGGTCGCGTCGGCAATCGCGAACGGCACGTTGAGCATGCGCGCCAGCGTCTGCGCCAGCAGCGTCTTGCCGCACCCGGTCGGGCCGATGAGGAGAATGTTGGATTTCGCCAACTCGACGTCGGCGTCGTTGCCCGCGCCGAACTGAATGCGCTTGTAATGGTTGTAGACCGCGACGGACAGGATCTTCTTCGCGTGGTCCTGGCCGACGATGTAGTCGTTCAGGAAGTCGTAGATCTCACGCGGCTTGGGCAGCTCGTCGAAATGGAGCTCGGTGGTCTCCGAGAGCTCCTCTTCGATGATCTCGTTGCAGAGATCGATGCACTCGTCGCAGATGTAGACCCCAGGGCCCGCGATCAGCTTCTTCACCTGCTTCTGCGACTTGCCGCAGAAGGAGCACTTCAGCAGTTCGCCTCCGTCGCCGAACTTGGCCACGACCTTCCCCCGATCCTTCCGTCCTTGACCTAGCTCGCCCGGATGGCGCCTGAGTTGTCCGCAAGATCACGCGCGGAGATGACCTCGTCGATCAGACCGTAAGCCTTTGCCTCTGCCGCTTCCATCACGAAATCCCTGTCGGTGTCCTTGTGGATCTTCTCCACCGCTTGACCCGTGTGCTGGGCGAGGATCGAGTTGAGCAGGTCACGCATGCGCAAGATCTCGCGCGCCTGGATCTCGATGTCCGCCGCCTGACCGGCACCGCTACCCCATGGCTGGTGCAACAACACTCGCGCGTGGGGCAGCGCCAACCGCTTGCCCTTCGTGCCTGCCGCCAGCAGCACCGCGGCGGCCGATGCGGCCTGGCCGAAGCAGATCGTGCTGATGTCGGGCTTGATGTACTGCATGGTGTCGTAGATCGCGAAGAGGGCCGTGATGTCGCCGCCGGGACTGTTGATGTAGATGTTGATGTCTCGATCGGGGTTGTCCGACTCGAGGTGGATCATCTGCGCGCACGTCAGGTTCGCGATCGTGTCGTCGATCGGCGTCCCGATGAAGATGATGTGCTCCTTGAGGAGCTTCGAGTAGAGGTCGTACGCACGCTCACCGCGGTTCGTCTGCTCGACGACCGTCGGCACGAGGTAGTTGTGGATCGGATTCACTCGGCGTCCTGTTCTGCGGTCGCGTCATCCGCGATCTCGTCGGCGGATTCGGGGGCACTGGTCGAGTCGGTCTGGTCGAGCGCGAGGTCCTCGAGCTCGGGATCGATCAGGTCTTGCTCCTCGTCGGTCTGCTCATCGAGGACGAGCGCCTCGGGATCGATGGGCTGGCCATCCTCGTCGACCAGCTCGACGTGTTCGACCAACCAGTCGAGCGCCTTGCGCTTCCTGAGGTCGGAGCGTACCGCGGGGACCTGCTCAGCGCGCTCGAACTCCTGGCGCACCTTCGCCGGTTTTTGGCCCAGCCGCTCGGCGACGCGAGCGAACTCTTCGTCGAGCTCGTCTTCGGTGACCTCGATCTCCTCGGCCTCTGCAACGGCACGCAGCGCGAGATCCGCCTTCACCGATTGCACGGCCAGCTCGCGCAACTCATTGACGAGCGCTTCCTGCGATTGACCGGTTGCCTGCAGGTATTGCTCGGCGGAGACGCCCTGCGAGGAGAGCCGCATGCTGAGATCTTGCAGCCGCTGCTGGATCTCTGACGCGACCATCGGCTCGGGCGCGTCTTCTTCGACGAGGTCGACCAGGGCAACAACCGTCTTGTCACGCTGCGCGAGCTGCGCCTGGATCTTGCGCACCCGCGAGATCCGCGAGCCGAGGTCAGCGCGCAACTCGTCGACGGTCTCGAACTCCGATACATCGTTGGCCCACTCGTCGGTGACGTCGGGAAGCACTTTCTCCTTGACGTCCTTGACGATGACCTTGAACTGCACGAGCTCCTCGTCGGGATCGGCGGGCTGCGCGTCGAAGCTCAAGATGTCGCCGACGCGGCTGCCGCGCAGGTGCTCGTCGAGCTCGGATGCGATCGTGCCGGTGCCGACCTCGTACAAGTAGTCGTCCGCTTGCAGGCCGGCGAGGTCCTCGCCGTCGCGACTGCCGTTGATGGTGATCGTGACGTGGTCGCCGTCGCGCCCGGGCCGGTCGACCGCGGTCAGCTCGCCGAACTGGTCGCGCAACCGGTCGATCTGCTCGTCGATCTCTTCATCGGTTGCATCGGGCCGCGCGATCTCGACGCGGAGATGGTCATAGCCGCCCACCGAGATGACGGGTCGCACCTCGACGACGGCGTCGAAGCTGACCGGCCCTTCGTCCTTGCCCGCGGTGATCTCGATGTCGGGTACGGCGATGACGTCGACGTCGTTCTCGCGCACCGCTTGGGAGTAATAGGTGGGCAGGGCCTCGCGCAGGGCCTCTTCACGGCCGACGTCCTTGCCGAGCTTGGCCTCGAGGATGCGCCGGGGCGCCTTGCCCGGTCGGAAGCCCGGAAGCCGGACCTCGCGAGCGATGCGCCGGAACGCGGCATCGAGGTCTCGCTCGAATTCCGTCTCCTCCACCTCGACGGAGACCTTGACACGGTTCCCCTCGAGGGGTTCGACGACCGCCTTCACAGGGGCGTGAGTGTACCGGCCTCCCCTCGGTCTCCCGAACCATGCGGTCTACGCTCCGTCGTCCCGGGGAGTAGCGCAGCTCGGTAGCGCACCTGCTTTGGGAGCAGGAGGTCGGGGGTTCGAATCCCCCCTCCCCGACTTTTCCCGGCGACCATCGTGCATCGACTCGAACTGTGGCCCGACCAATCCACGATGGTCTCGTGGGCTGGCAGATCGATCAGCTGACGGGCCCCGGTGGGTCGGTGGGAGCGCCCGCGAAGGCTTGCGCTTTGGACATCCAGTCGCGCGCGGCGTTGCCGTCGACGGTGAGCGCGGTGTCGTCGACGTTGCGGCGCTGCGTGACGACGAGACAGAAGTCAAGCGCGGGACCGGTGACGCGCTCGACGCTGTCAGGGCCGAACGTCCACGTGTCGCCGGAGGGCCCCGTGAGCTCGACTCGGATGTCCACGTCCGGTGATTCGAGTCCGCGGTTGATGTACGTCCACTTGCGTGTGATGAAGCCGAGCTGCGCGATGTGTCGCAGACGATCCGTCGGCTGCACGTCCGCTCCCACCGTCTCGACCACGTCGTGACCGTGCGCCCAGCACTCCATCAGCCGTGCAGTGAGGAACGACTTCGCGCTCATGGGCGGTCCGTACCAGACGACACGCGACTGATCGTCGAGCGTCGAAGCTGCCTCATGGAGCACGAGGCGGTTGGCGCGCCACGTGTCGAGCAACGCCGCCGGGGCGAGATCGCGATGCAACGTCAGTGCATCGACATCGGCATCCGGTGCCGCCAGCCGCGCGGCCGACACGACGAACACGTCCGGATCGGTGATGGCGAGCGCCGCGCTCGCGTCGAAGTAGCTGAGGTGTCCGATCTGATCGGCCACCGACCATCCCGGGCTCGGCGTCGGGAGCCGCCATTGCTCCTCGCTGATGGCGGAAACGACACCGTCCAGCGACTGCTGCTCCGCCTCGAGATCCACCGCGAGCTCCGGCACGCTCGTCATGGCGCACCACCGGCCCCGTGTGCGGCCCGCGCACCGAGCAAACCTTGGGGTACGTCGACGACGCGCGCTCGCAGCCACTCGCCGAGACCCTTGGCTTGCGGATCCTGTCGAGTCGACGCGGCGACGCCTTCTTCGAGGAGTCCGTGGATCACGAAGTTGAGCGAACGCAGCGCCGGGAACCGGTAGCGATCGATCTCGAGACCCGCGGTCTCGGGAAGCAACTCACGCAATCGTTCGACGGTGAGGAACGTGTCGAGCCATGTCCACGCGTCGTCATCTCGCGTGAACACGCCGAGGTTCGCGTTGCCGCCCTTGTCACCGGAACGCGTGCCGACCACGCGGCCGAGCGGCGCCGCGACCGCGGTGCCGTCAGGCGCATGCGCGTCCGGGCCGGGCGCAGGAGTCACGTCGACGGGCCCGGAAACCGGAGCGATCGAGTCCACCACGGTGGCGCCGGCGCCGACGACGACCACATGTTGCGGCACGAGCTCTGCCGGCACGGAGGCGGGGCGGTACACGCCGTACGCGCGTCCCCCGCTCGGCCCGCCGCTGAGTCCGAAGAAGCCAGGGATGGTGGCCAGCGCCATCTCGATCACCGCGTTGGATGACGCGCGGCCGACCTTGCGCTCGTCGGGGTCCTTGAGCGTCAGCCGCCACACGGCGACGGCCTCTTCGTTGCTCGCAGGATCGGGCTTGTCGGTGCGCACGAGCTTGCTGGACACATGCGCGAAGTCAGCCGGCTCATAGGGGCACGCTTCCCAGAATGCGTCCTCGACAAGCTTCGCCTTGGCATCGATGTCGAGCCCGGTCAGCGCGAGCGCGATGTCGTTGCGATAGCCCCCTTGCTCGTTCATTGCCACCTTCAGCGTCGGCGGCGGCGGTTCGCCCTTCACGCCGTGTACGCGCACGCGATCGACGTCGACCTGCTCCAAGCTGATCGTGTCGAAGCGGGCGGTGACGTCGGGCCCGAGGTACGCGGGACTCGCGATCTCGTACAGCAACTGTGAGGTGACAGTGCCGATCGACACCTCGCCTCCACTGCCTTCGTGCTTCCCGACGACACACGAACCGTCCGACGCGACCTCCGCCCACGGGAAGCCGGTGTGCGTGAGCCCCTTCACCTCGGTGAAGAACGAGTAGTTGCCGCCGGCAGCCTGCGCGCCGCACTCGATGATGTGTCCTGCGACGACCGCACCGGCGAGCGCGTCCCAGTCGTCGCGCGCCCAACCGTGGTGCCATGCCGCCGGTCCGCACGTGAGCGCGGCGTCGGTCGTGCGGCCGGTGACGACGATGTCCGCTCCTCGGCGAAGCGCTTCCACGATCCCCCAACCGCCGAGGTACGCGTTCGCCGTGATGAATCGCGACGGGTCGCCAAGTGGTTCGCCGGTGTCGAGGTGTGTGAAGTCGACACCTCCTTCGATCAGATCACCGAGGCGCGGCAGCAGATCGTCACCATTGACGTAGGCGATCGTCGGCGACAGACCGAGTTTGTCGGCCACCTCCGCGACGGCGTCGGCACACCCGGGAGGATCGAGGCCACCTGCGTTCGCCACGACCTTGATGGACCGGTCCAGACACGTCCCCATGACCTGTTCCATCTGCGTGATGAACGTGCGGGCATAGCCACCACCGGATCTGCTCGCCCGGGTGCGGGCGAGGATCAACATCGTGAGCTCGGCCAGCCAGTCGCCCGTCAGCACGTCGATGGGCCCGCCTTCGACCATCTCACGCGCGGCGCTCACACGGTCGCCGTAGAACCCCGAGCAGTTCGCGATGCGGATCGGTGCGGCCATCGCTTCCTCCTGTTCCCCGTGAGGGTCGCGACGCTCACGACCGTTCACGACCGGCACGTGGTGGGCGTTGTAACACGGTTGTAGGGTTGTTCCGAGTTGGGGAACTCAAGGTCGACGTGCACCGCACGTTCGAACCCGGGCCCCTTCCGGGTACATACCTCTCACGACGAACCAAACCCGGCAGGTTCAGAACGAGATGAGGTTGTCCCCTCGCATGCGTCACCAGGTACCGTCCACCCTCACCGGCGGGTGTAGCTCAATGGCAGAGCACCAGCCTTCCAAGCTGGTGACGCGGGTTCGACTCCCGTCACCCGCTCTCGCCATTGCCTGGTCCGCCCGATGAACGCGCCCGGCGGCGCTCGCTTCGTAGGTTGGACTCTGATCGGCGCGATCGGTGTATTCGTCGTCGCGGTGCTGGTCGCCGTCGTCCAACCGGGCGACCTCGGCGGCAGCAAGACCACCGTCGGCTCAGCGGCCCCACCCACCACGGCGAAGCCGTCGAAGTCGTCGTCGTCATCGTCGGCTCCATCATCGTCGGCTCCGGCGGCTCCGTCAGCGAACTCGACCGCCAACTCGACGGCCCCCGCGCCAACTCAGGCTCCGGCGACGACGCCGGCGCCCCAGCAGGCCGCCCCTGAGGGAGCCGGTGGACTGGCGGGGGCCAGCCCGACGACGCTCGCGACCGAGGTGGAAGGCGGGGCGATCGTGCGCTCGGGCCCCACCGAGGCCCAGCCCGACGTGCTGTCGATGACGGGCGGGACGTCGATGATCGTCCCCGGGCTGTTGCTGGTCGCGATCGCGCTGCTGCTGCGGCCACGACGTCGCAGGGTCGCAGTCAGCGGCGCAGGCGCACGCGACGTACCCGGTGGTCGGGTGCCTTCTCCAGCACGAGCCGGGCTCGGGCGCGCGTAGGCAGGATCTCCTCGCGCAGGTTGACGCCGTTGATCGTCGACCACACCATGCGCGCGAACGACTCCGCTTCGGCTTCGTTCATCGACGCGTACGCGTGGAAGAAGGACTCGGGGTCGGCGAACACCGTGGCGCGCAGCGTGAAGAACCGCTGCACGAACCACTGCTCGATGTCGCTCTCGTCCGCGTCGACGTAGATCGTGAAGTCGAAGAAGTCGGACACGTGGCGCGACACGCCCCGTGAGGTTTGCAACACGTTGAGCCCTTCGACGATCAGCACGTCCGGACGGCGCACGACCTGTTCCGCGCCGTCGACGATGTCGTAGCGAACGTGTGAGTACACGGGCGCGGCAACCTCCTCGTCACCGCGCTTGAGCGCGGCGAGAAACGTGATCAGCGCGGCGGTGTCGTAGCTCTCGGGGAAGCCCTTTCGCTCCATCAGCCCGCGCGCTGCGAGCTCACGATTGGCGAACAGGAAGCCGTCGGTGGTGACGAGCTCGACTCGGGGGTGGGCAGGCCACCGCGCCAGCAGCTCCTGCAGGATGCGGGCGGTGGTGCTCTTGCCGACGGCGACGCTGCCGGCCAAGCCGATGATGTACGGCCGCGGCACGGGCAACACACCGAGGAACGTGTCGGTAACCGCGTCACGGTCGCGGGTGGCAACGGCGTGCAGGCTCAGCAAGCGCGAGAGGGGGAGATAGACCGCGGCGACCTCATCGAGGTCGAGGCGTTCGTTGATCCCTCGCAGCTCGGCGAGGTCGTCGTCGTTCAGCTCCAAGGGCGTGCTGGCCCGTAGGGAGGCCCACTGTGCGCGCTCGAACACCAGCTCTCCGTCAGCCACGCCCGCATCGTTGCCGCGATGAGGTTGTGGTTGCCCATCCGACCCGATAAATACGAGACGGTTCCGTTTCGAGAGTGGGAGGACCGCCGTGCGCGCCCAAATGCACGACGCGAAGTACGTACACGACAGGCGATGGTTCACGCTGCTCGTGCTGTGCGTGAGCCTCGTGGTGATCGTGCTCGACAACACGATCCTCAACGTCGCGCTGCCGACGCTCGCGCATCCGGTCTCCGAGGGTGGGCTCGGCGCGACCGGCAGCCAGCTGCAGTGGATGGTCGACGCGTACACCATCGTGTTCGCCGGGCTGCTGCTGACCGCGGGCAGCCTCGGTGACCGGTTCGGTCGCTACAAAGCGCTCACCTTCGGGCTGTCGGTGTTCGGCGTCGGATCGGTGCTGTCGGCCTTCGCGCCCAATGCGAACGTGTTGATCGCCACCCGAGCGCTGATGGGCGTGGGCGGGGCATTCATCATGCCGTCCACGCTGTCGGTGCTGACCAACGTGTTCACCGAGGCGCGCGAGCGCGGCCGCGCCATCGGCATCTGGGCCGGAGTGTCCGCGCTCGGTCTGGGTATCGGACCGATCAGCGGTGGTGTGCTCCTCGCCCACTTCTGGTGGGGCTCGGTCTTCCTCGTCAACGTGCCGATCGTCATCCTCGGCCTGGTGTTCGGTTACTTCCTCGTGCCCGAGTCGCGTGACCCCTCGGCGCCGAGGCTCGACCCGATCGGCGCGCTGCTGTCGATCGGCGGACTCACGATCTTCCTGTGGGCCGTGATCGAGGCGCCGACGCTCGGTTGGACCTCAGGTGGCGTCCTTGCGGGGTTCTCTGTCGGTCTCGTGCTGCTCGCCGGGTTCCTCGCGTGGGAACTGCACACGACGAGCCCGATGCTGAACATGCACTTCTTCGAGAACCCGCGGTTCAGCGCGGCCAGTGCCGCGATCATGATCACGTTCTTCGCGTTGTTCGGAACGCTGTTCCTGATGACGCAGTACCTGCAGTCGGTGCTCGGTTACTCGACGATCAAGGCGGGCGCAGTCCTGCTGCCGCAAGCGGCCACGATCATGATCGCGGCACCGCTCAGCAGCGTGTGGGTGCAGCGCTTCGGCAACAAGCGCGTCGTTGCGACCGGCTTGCTGATCGTGTCGTTCTCGTTCCTGTTGTTCGTCACGCTGCAACCGGACTCGTCCACGTTGCAGGTCATCGTCGTGACGGTGCTGCTCGGTCTCGGAATGGGCAATGTCATGGCGCCGGCCACCGACTCGATCATGGGGTCGCTGCCTCGAGCCAAGGCGGGCGTCGGTTCGGCCGTGAACGACACGACTCGCCAGGTCGGCGGCGCGTTCGGCGTTGCTGTGCTCGGTTCGATCCTGTCGTCGCAGTACGCATCGAACTTCACCTCGCGCGTGCCGAAGCAACTGCCTGCTGAAGTCGTGAATCAAGGCAAGGACTCGGTGGGCGCTGCGCTCGGCGTGGCCAGCACGCTGCCGGCCGGCTTGCAACGGTTCGCGCCCGAGATGGTGAGTGCCGCGAAGTCGAGCTTCGTCGACGGCTTCCACATCGCGGGGGTGATCGCCGCCGTAGTCGTGTTGGGCGCGGCGATCGGTGTCGTTCGGTTCCTGCCGGCAAGGGCCATCGACGAGGAGCCTGCGAGTTTCCCGTGGCTCGACGAGAACGCCGGTGAGGACGGCGAGGCGGCCGCGGACGGCGAGGCGGCAGCGGCCTCGGCGGACGGTGGCGCCGAGCGCAAGGTGCCACAGCCCGAGCGAGCCGGCGTCAATGCAGCCGTCGCTCGCGACGACTCGGTACGCCTCGCGGAGGTCGATCCGTGACAGTGCGGGAGCCGGAGGTCGCAGTCGAGGCAACGGTTGCGCCCGCGGCCGCACGGCGCGCTGGCCGCCCTCGGTCGGAGGAAGCGGATCGAGCCATCCTCGAAGCCGCACTCGACGCGCTCGTCGTCGACGGCTATGCCGGCATGTCGATCGAACGCATCGCCATCAACGCCGGTGTCGGCAAGGCCACGATCTACCGCCGGTGGAGCAGCAAGGCCGAGATCCTCGTCGAGGCGCTGCGCCGTCGCGCCTGCATGGACGTGCCGCTCGTCGACACCGGCGATCTCGAGTCAGACCTGTTGACCATCCTGCGGGCGGTGCACGCCAACATGATCGGGGTCGAGGGTCCGCTGATGGCGGCGTTCGCGGTCGAGAAGCTGCGTTATCCGGAGCTGCGAGAAGAGTTCGAGCGCGCGTTCGTCGGTGAGCGACGCGCCCATCTCCGACGCTTGGTCACTTCGGCGGTCGACCGGGGAGACCTACCCTCGGACACCGACGTCGACCTGCTCGCCGACGCGGGTCCCGCCTTGCTGTGGCACGGGCTGACGATCCGCAGCGATCTCGGCTCGGACGACCTGCCCGATCGGATCGTGCGACAGCTCCTGCGTTAGCCCCCGGAGCGCGAGGTCCCCGGGCTCTCGGTGCCGCGGCGCTATCTGCCGGCGGCGTAGAGCGCTCCAGGATGCGAGACCGGCCCGCGCACGAGTAGGGCGCGGAGGGCATCGGCCCGCAGCGGCTCCGCGAAGTAGAAGCCTTGCGCCAGCTCGCATCCGACGGCGCGCAGCTGCTGTGCCTGCGCCGGCGTTTCGACCCCTTCCGCGATCACGTCGAGCCCGAGCGTCTGGGCCAGCCGGACGATGGCCTTCGCCAGCGCCGCCTCCTCCTTCCCACCGTCGACCCCGGCCACGAACGACCGGTCGATCTTGACGATGTCGATTGGGAACCGCTGGAGATGGCTGAGCGACGAGTAGCCCGTCCCGAAGTCGTCGACCGCGAGTTGGACGCCGAGTCCGTGCAGCGCGGCGACATTGCGAGAGGCAATCTCGACGTCCTGCACCATCGCGCCCTCGGTGATCTCGATGATCAACTGCGCGGGCTGCAATGAACAGCTGTCCAGCGCGGCCGCGACCTGCTCGGGCAGGGCTCGGTCAAGGAGCTGGCGGGGTGAGAGGTTCACGCTCAAGTCGAGGTTCACGCCGAGGTGAGGATCGCTGTTCCACGCGCAGACTTGTCGCATCGCCATCGACAGGATCTGCTCACCGATCGCGTCGATCATCCCTGTCTCCTCGGCCAGCGGGATGAACACCGAGGGACTGAGCAGGCCGCGGCGGGGGTGCTCCCAGCGAGCGAGCGCTTCGACACCCGTGATCAACCCCGTGCGCAGGTCGACGAACGGTTGGTACAGCACGACGAGCTCGCCACTGGTCACCGCGTGGCGCAAGTCGGTCTCGAGCTCGAGGCGCTCCATCGCCGCCGCGTGCATGCCGTTCTCGAACCGCGCGTGGCGACCGCGACCTCGACCCTTCGCCGTGTACATCGCGAGGTCTGCGTTGCGCAGCAGTTGCTGGCAGTCGAGTGTGCCGTCGCTCAGGGCGATCCCGATGCTGATACTCGTGACGACCTCGTTGCCGTCGACGAAGATGGCCGGCCGCAACGACTCGATCACTCGATCCGCGACCTCACACGCCTCGTGTTCGGACGCGACGTCTTCGATGAGAACGGCGAACTCGTCACCGCCGAGTCGCGCCGCCGTGTCTGCGACGCGCAGGCAATGGTGCAAGCGCCGCGCGACAGCCATCAGCAGTTGATCGCCGGCCGCGTGGCCGAGGCTGTCGTTGACGGTCTTGAAGCTGTCGAGGTCCATGAACAGCACTGCGATCTGCTGCGGTGATCGCTTGCTCCGTTCGAGTGCGTGCTCCACCCGATCGCGGAACAAGGCCTGGTTGGCGAGACCAGTGAGGGAGTCGTGCAGCGCCTGTTGCGCGAGCTCGGCCTCGAGCCGCTTCTGCGGCGTGATGTCGTGGAAGCTCCAGACTCGCCCGACGATGGCGCCTCCGACTTGTTGTGGGCGCGAGTAGCGCTCGAACACCCGACCGTCCTTGAACAGGATCGTGTCGTGGCTCTGCGCCGATGGTTGCGAGTAGAGCTCGTGGATCTTCGCCTTGAACGCCAGTGGATCGACCACCTGAGCAAGTACCGCGTCGAGCGCCACCTTGCTCTGACGCGAGCTGAGGGCCGCGTCGGACAGCTCCCACATCTCGACGAACCGCTGATTGAAGCTCGTGATGTTCTGCTCACGATCGACGACCAGCACGCCGTCCGCGGTGGAGTCGAACGTGGCTTCGAGCAACGACAGCGTATGACGGACCTCCGATTCGGCAGCCTCTCGATCCGTCGCGTCCTGCGCGGACACGACGAAGCCTTCGACGGTCGGATCGTCGAGCAGGTTGACAATCGTGATGTCCACCGGCACGGTGTCGACGCCGCCCCGACGCATGAATGTCGCTCCGGTCGTGACCGGAGCCGCGACGTGGTGAGGCGTTGCGATGTGGTGAGGCGTTGCGATGTGGTGAGGCGTTGCCGCCTGCTGGAATGCCCTCCTGAGGGGCCCGCGATCGGTCGCGATCACCAGGTCGACGAGCGGCTTGTGGAGCACCTGTTCGAGGTCATGGCCGAGCAGTCGCGTGAACGCACCAGACGCGGCCCGCAACAGACCGTCGCTGCTGACGAGCATCGTGACGGTGGCCGCGTTCTGGATCAGCGAACGGAACATGGCGATCTCGTCGCCTGCCACTTCCCAACGGCGGCGCTCGGTGAGATCCCGCATCGACAGCAGGATCGATGTCTTCGTCCCCATCGGAACCGGCGTGCCCACGATCTCGACCAACCGCCAGCCCTCGGGCGTCTTCATCCGAACCTCGATCGGGGTGCCGACCTGTTTGCCCTGGACCGAGCCCAACGAGAGGATGGCGACTTCGAGGTCGTCCGGATGGATGAACTCGAGTCCTGAGGTACCGATGGCGTCCTCGATCGGCATCCCGAACAGCCGCTCGGTGGCGCGGTTGGCCCAGACGAGTAGACCGTCGGTGTCGATGAGCACGACGGCGTCGGGGACCTGATCGAGCATGAACGCCATCAGCTCGCGGTCCGCGTCGACGACGGCGCGAGGGCGCAACGGGACGGCACCGAGGTCGAGGTCCACGGCGCTTCATCGGCACTCCAAGTCGGCAACGTGAGCGAACCGGGCAACCATGGCGGTATGTGGATGGACCTCGTCGCTCGGAGCAACGCCGTGTGGTGCGACGCGGTGTGCTCGTCGCACGGTCTGATCGGCACGTTCCACGAACGATTCTGGGCTTGTCCCGTGCGGACGCCGCCGCTCTATCCGGACGCGGTCACGCTCTCCGCCGACGCCTCGGCGGACGAGGTTCTCGATGCCGTCGACACCTCAGCGGGCTGCTCGGTCAAGGACAGCTACTCGTCGCTCGACCTCGGCCCCGCAGGATTCCACCCGCTGTTCGACGCGACGTGGATTGTGCTCGAGCCCCATGCGGCGGCCCGGAGCACGCCGACGCGTTCCAGAGCGCCGAGTTGGCAAGCTCTTCGTGAGCCGCCTGCGCCGTTTGCCGCGTCGCTGTCGCGCAAAGCCGGCATCGTGTTCGCCGCAGGCAGTGAAGGCAGTGCGGTCTTCAGCGTGGGCGACGACGTGATCGACGTGAGCAACGTGTCCGCCGCCACCGACGACGCCGAAGCGGTCTGGTCACGGTGCATCGCGTTTGCGCAAGAGCACCTTCCCCGTCTGCCGCTGGCCGGCTACGAGCGTGACGACCAGCTCGCGGCCGCGCTCGCGTGCGGGTTCGACGCGGTCGGTCAGTTGAGGGTTTGGGTCGACGACAGCGTGCAGTAGTACTTCGCCGCGTCGATACCGACCGGTGCGATGGCCGACACCGAATCGCCAGGACGAGCGGGGCCGCCCTGCGGGCTCACCGCGGACCGCGTCGGCAGACCGAGTGCAGCGCGCACCTGCGGTTCGAGCTCGACCACCCAGAAGCCGCCGGTCTCAGTCGCGAACCAGATGTAACCGGTCTTCGTGTCGTAGTGGATGTGGCCCCACGCTTGATCGAGTGTGACACCGCCTGCCGCGCTCGTGAACGCGCCCGGATTGAAGTAGCCGACCTCGGTGGGATGCAGCGGATCGCGGAGGTCGACGACGCGCAGCCCCGCGTTCCACATCGACAGCATCGCGAACGTCGTGTGATCGGGATCGTCGACGTCGTGATAGTGGACGCTCGCGTTCACCCCGTCGGCGATCTCGGTCGGACAGTTCGACGGGTCATTGATCGCGAGGCGGAACTGGCTCACCCGCATGATCGGATGACGCGGGTCCGTCACGTCGCTCAGCCACGGCTGCGCGATTCCCGCGAACGGATTCAGGTCCTCCGGCACACAACCCTTCGCGACAGGGTCGACGATGCTCTCCTCCGAGTGCAGCACGTACTTGCGGCCGTTGATCGTCGCGAGCCGGATGGAATGCCCGCGGCCCTCGACCTGGCTCAGCACGGTCGGCGCCTTGGCCGGCCAACCGGTGATGTCGACGATCGTGAAGTACGAGAACGTGGGCGTCTGGCCGCCGAGGTAGAGCGTGTTGCCGTCGTCGCTCGTCCATACCTCATGAGCGAGGTACTTGACGTCGCCCGTGGGAGCTGGGATCTGATCGTCGAGCTTGCCGAGGAACACAGGATGGGCGAGGTCGGTGATGTCGAGGACCTGAAGCGGCAGCGTCGCATACACGCGCGTGCCGTCGGGCGAGAAGGTCAGGTTGTGAATGTTCTCGGGGAACATGAACGTCGTGACGAGCTTCGGGTGCGCGCAGTCACTGACGTCGTAGATGTCCATCGGCGCGGGCACCGGCGCGGGCGCAGGTCCATAGCGACCGGCGACCAGCACCGCGCGAGAGCCGACCGAGATGGCGTTGAGCGTCTCGAGTGTGAAGTCCGAACCGCCGCCGTGCAGGGTCGTCGTCTGCTGCGGATGTCGGGGATCGGACACGTCCAACACGGCGATCCCGTTGCCCGCACCGGCGACGTAGGCACAGTTGCCGGCCCACGCCATGTTGGCGTTGGCGCCGCGCCCACCGAGGTCGTTGTGACCGACCAGCGCGACGCCGCAGTTGTAGCCCTCCATGGCGCGGCCGGTGATGTCGTCGGCGCGCGGCACGTCACCTTGGATGCCGGTCTCCGGCAAGTCGAGCGCGCCGCAGTGCGCCGGCGACGACTGTGAGGAGGCTGCCTGTGGCAAGGCTGCCTGTGGCAAGGCTGCCTGCGGCAAGGCTGCCTGTGAGTGCGCGACCGGAATTGCGAGTGCACCCGCGACGATGACAAGCACGATCGCGACGCGGCGCACCGGCGGAGATTCGCCGTCGACATGTCGTTCGCCTTTCGCTGACGGACAATTCTCCGCCGGCCGTGGACAGATCTCGCTCACCTGTCGCTGGGCAGTGCGGACCCGCCAATATGGAGGCATGACCGAGACCATCGATGATGTGCCCAGCTCGCAGGACGAGCTGATCGACGAGTTGCGGACCTGGCTCGAAGACAACTGGGATCCCGAGCTCACGGTTGGCGAGTGGTGGCAACGGCTGGGTGAGTCGGGCTGGGCGGCACCGTCGCTGCCGGAGAACGCCTACGGCCGCGGCTTGTCCCGCAACGACAGCGTTCGTGTGCAACAAGAGATCGCCGACTTCGGAGTGCTCGGCGCGCCGGCCGGGCTCGGCCTGTTGCTGGCCGCTCCCACGATCGCGACGCACGGCACGCAGGAACAGATCGATCTCTATGTGCGCGAGATCGTCACCGGAGCCAAGGCGTGGTGCCAGCTGTTCAGCGAGCCCGGCGCCGGTTCCGACCTCGCCGGTCTGACGACCCGTGCGGTCGCGGACGGCGACGAGTGGATCGTCAACGGCCAGAAGGTGTGGACGTCAGGTGGGCAGTACGCCGATCTCGGCATGCTCATCGCGCGCACGAACCCCGAGGTTCCGAAGCATCAAGGCATCACGTGGTTCGCGCTCGACATGCACCAGCCGGGCGTCGACGTGCGACCGCTGCGCGAGCTGACCGGTCACGCGATGTTCAACGAGGTGTTCCTCAGCGATGCACGCGTGCCGGACGCCGCGATCATCGGTGACCGCAACAACGGCTGGGCCGTGACCAACACGACACTGATGCACGAGCGCTCCGGCCTCGGCGCGGGCGGCGGTTCTGCCGCGGCGGGTTCCGCGCTACCCGGCACTGTCGCGAAGCAGCTCGATCAACGAGCTGGCAACTTCGTGTCGACGGAGGGACGTCCCCGACGGCGCTCCGGCGGCGGCGGTGGCGGCGGACTGTTCGGTGCGAGCGGCAAGCTGATGATCGATCTCGCCAAGGGCAACGGCACCGCGAAGGATCCGTCCATCCGCCAGGACCTCGTGCGGCTCCACACCATGAGCGAGATCGGCCGGTTCAACAACCTCCGGCTCAAGGCAGCCAAGGCCGCCGGCCAGGACATCCCCGGTATGGCCAACCTGTCGAAGCTGCAGATGAGCAACATGATGCGGCTCACCCGCGACCTCGGCCTGCGCATCGTCGGCCCGGCCGGGATGTTGCACGCGTACGACAGCGAGCAGCAACCCGTGCTCGACAAGGCGACGGGCAATCCGTTCCTCGCGATGGTCACGGGCATGGCACTGTTCGCGCAGGCACCGCCCATCTATGGCGGCACCGACCAGATCCAACGCAACATCATCGGTGAGCGGGTGCTCGGGCTTCCGAAGGAGCCCAACAACGACCGCACGGTCCCGTTCGCCGAGCTGCCGAAGAACGCATGACGGGTACGGACGAGGGGTGACCTCGGTCCGCACCACTCTCGACGCAACATTCCGCTCGCTTCGAGTCCGTAACTTCCGTCTGTTCTTCACGGGACAGCTCATCTCGCAGGTCGGCAACTGGCTCACGCTGGTCGCGCAGACACTGCTCGTCCTCAAGCTCACCGACAGCGGCATCGCACTGGGCGCGCTCGCCGCCGCGCAGTTCGGTCCGGTGCTCATACTGGGGCCGTGGGGCGGCTTGGTCGCCGATCGCTCCGACAAGCGCAAGCTGCTGCTGATCGTGCAGACGATCGCGATGATGCAGTCGTTCGCGCTCGCGGTGCTCGGGTTCAGTCACAGCCCGCCCGTGCTCGCCGTTTACGCGGTGGCGTTCATCGGCGGGACGACGATGGCGTTCGACAACCCCACCCGGCGCGCGTTCGTGGTCGAGATGGTCGATCAGGACGACATGAACAACGCGGTGAGCCTCAACAGCGCGCTGATGACGACATCCCGCGTGATCGGGCCCGCGGTCGCCGGGTTGCTCGTCGCGACCGTCGGGTTCGGCTGGTGCTTCTTGCTCGACGGGCTCTCGTACATCGCCGTGCTGGTGGCGCTGTGGATGATGCGCACCGAGGAGTTGCGGGCCGCGCCTCCGACTCGCCGGGGAAAGGGCCAGGTGCGCGAGGGGTTCCGATACGCCCGCAGCGTCACCGCGATCTCGGTACCGCTCGTGATGATGGGCGTCATCGGCACGCTGTCGTACAACTTCCAGACGGTGTTCCCCTTGTTCGCGACACGCGACCTGCACGGTGACGACACGACGTTCACCGTTCTGTTCTCCATCGTGAGCGTCGGTGCGCTGATCGGTGCGCTGGGCGTGGCGCGGCGGACCGTGATCAGCGTTCGCACCGTCGCCATGACCGCGCTCGGTTACGGCGTGGGCCTCTCGGCAATGGCGATCGCGCCGAACCAGGCGATCGCGTTCGTGCTCGCACCCCTACTCGGCTTCTCGAGCATCGCCTTTCTCACCGCGTCGACTGCGATCGTGCAGATCGAGGCGGCGCCCGAGATGCGCGGCCGCGTACTCGCGCTACAAGCGATGTTGTTCCTCGGCAGTACACCGATCGGCGCGCCGATCGTGGGGTGGGTGTCCGAACAGTTCGGTGCTCGTTACGGGATCGGCCTCGGGGCCGTCGCCGCGCTGCTCGCGGGTGCGTGGGGGCTGGCGCGCGCGCGACGCTGCGGGCCCGATATGGCTCTTCCGCGTGAAGTCAGGGACGAAGCAGTGGCGGAGGCAGCCGCCGAGCTGTCCGAGGCCGAACCGGCGGCTCCTCTGTGACGGATGAACGCGCCCACGTCGAAGTGCCGTCGAGCGACGGCGTCACCATCGCGCTGCACGACTTCGGCGGCGATGGTGAGCCGTTCCTGCTGTGCCACGCCACCGGGTTCCTCGGTCGTGCCTACGCGCCATTGGCCGCTGAGCTCGAGCCGAGCTTCCATGTGTGGGCGCTCGACTTCCGTGGGCACGGCGACTCCACCGCGCCGGCCGACGATCGCTTCGATTGGAGCGTCTTCACCGACGACCTGCTGAGCGTGATCGACGCGCTCGGAACCGAACCGATCCACGCGTTCGGGCACTCACTGGGCGGTGGAGTCTTGATGCTGGCGGAGCAACGGCGCCGTGGCAGCCTGCGATCGGCGTTCCTGTTCGAACCGATCGTGATCCCCGCACTCGAGGGCGTGCTGCCCGCAGGCCCGTCGTCGATGGGCGATGCCGCCCGCCGCCGGCGGTCCGTGTTCCCCACGAAGGCCGAGGCGCTGCATCGCTATGCAAGTCGTCCGCCGCTCAACGAGTTGCGGGCGGACGCGTTGTACGCGTACGTCGAGCACGGGTTCTTCACGTTGCCCGACGGCTCCGCGCAACTGAAGTGCCGTCCCGAGCATGAAGCGGCGACGTTCGAAGCAAGCGGGAAGCCGACGCTCGAGACCGTGGCCGACATCGACACGCCGGTGACGGTCGCCATCGGCACGACCACGCAGGGCTGGACGCCCGCCGACTTCGGCGAGCAGGTCGCCGACGCGCTGCCCAACGGGCATCTCGAACGGCATCCGTCGCTCGGCCACTTCGGTCCGTTGCAGGATCCGGTCGCCATCGCCGAGAGCATCGTGGCCGCCACCCACGGCTGACCGATCGCCCCGCCAGTTGGCGCACATTGTCGACTCAGCCACGAATCCGCGTCGTTGTGTCGACACAGAAGCCGCCACCCCGACATCCGGGTCGACAGAGCCACGTCCGCGGTGGGTGAGCCATCACAGAACAGCACGGTGACGACCGACGCGCGGGCGCCGACCAGAACGAACCGCGCGCTCGTCCGACCCACCCTCGAGAGGACGCGAGACTGTCGGCAGTGCCCTACTACCGACGAGTCGGTGAGGTTCCCGCCAAACGGCACACGCTGGTGCGACGACCGGGTGACGAGGGCTTTCTCGCCGAAGAACTGATGGGACAGGAAGGCTTCGCGCAGGAGTCCGCGCTCCTGTACCACTACCGCTCGCCGAGCGCGATCGTCAGCGTCGAGCCCGTCGACGATCCAACCGCCGTGTCGTTCCGCTCCGATCCTCCGGTCCTCCCGCGTCACCTCCGCACCCCGTCATTGCCGAAGGGTGGCGACCCGGTCCTCGGACGACTGCGCCTGCTCGGCAACGACGACGTCGTGCTGTCGTTCGTGTCCGCCGATCAGGGAAGTGACCTCTATCGCAACGCGACGGGTGACGAGCTCGTCTACGTCCACGATGGGCGGGCGACGCTGCTCACGAGCTTCGGCGAGCTCGAGCTGCAAGCGGGTGACTACGTCGTCATCCCCGCGTCGGTCACCCATCGTTGGGTGTTGCGGTCCGATCACGTCGAGCTGCTCGTGTTCGAGGCGCACGGTCACGTGCACTTCCCCGAGCGCTACCTCACCGAGCGCGGGCAGTTCCGCGAGGGCGCACCGTTCTCCGAGCGTGACGTGCGGGGACCGACGGAGCCGTTGATCGTCGACGGTGACGAGGTGCCGGTGCTCGTTCGCACGCGCGCCGGTCTCACGCGCATGGTGCACGCGCACCATCCGTTCGACGTCATCGGTTGGGACGGCTGTCTCTACCCGCACGCGTTGTCGATCCACGACTTCGAACCGATCGTCGGGGCCATCCACCAACCGCCGCCGGTACACCAGACGTTCGCGGGGCCGGGATTCGTCGTGTGCTCGTTCGTGCCGAGGCCGTACGACTTCTATCCGGGGGCCGCCAAGGTGCCGTACCACCATGCGAACGTCGACTCCGACGAGGTGTTGTTCTACGCCGCCGGGGACTTCATGAGCCGAGCCGGGTCGGGCATCGGCGTCGGTTCGATCTCCTGGCATCCGCCGGGATTCGTGCACGGACCGCAACCGGGCAGCGTCGAGGCCGCGCTCGACAAGACCGACACCGACGAGCTCGCAGTGATGATGGACACGTTCCGTTCGCTCGGCGCGTCGGACGTCGCGCGCTCGATCGCCGACGAGCGCTACGCGTGGACTTGGGCACGCGACTGACGTCAGCCGAGCTCGACGGGAACCGACATCACGCCGCGACCGATCACGCCGCCGCTCCATCGGTAGGGCGTCGACGGCGTGACCCGCGGGAAGCGCTCGAAGAACATGCGGAGCGCGATGCGCGTCTCGAGGCGAGCAAGCGCGGCGCCGAGACAGTGGTGCAGTCCCCAACCGAAGCCGAAGTGGGGGTTGGGGTCGCGGGTGATGTCGAGACGGTCGGGATCGGCGAAGACCTGAGCATCGCGGTTGGCCGACAGGATCACGAGGAACACCCGGTCGCGAGCGCGGATGTCGACACCGCACCACGTCCGATCCTCGGCCGCCTTGCGCGCCATGAGCTTGGCCGGACCTTCGAGCCGCAATAACTCCTCGACCGCGCCGGGCCAGCGCCCGGGTTCCTCGGCAAGACGGGCGCGCGTCGCTTCGTCCTCCAAGAGGACGGCGGCACCGTTCGCGAGCAGACCCGTCGTCGTCTCGTGACCGGCGAAGAGGAGCAGCGTGCACGCGCCGACGAGCTCGTCCGCACTCGGGCCTCCCGCGTCGCTGGCCTCGACCAGCGCGCTGACGAGATCGTCACCCGGCTCGCGCCGACGCTGCTCGATCAGTGCTCCGAAGTAACTCGCGAATTGCTCCGCCGCCGCGATCGCCACGTCGGCGCCGCTCCCGGGCGCTTCGGCGGCGAAGACGACCGCGGCGAGCTGATCCGACCATCCTTGGAACTTCTCACGATCAGCGCGGGGCACACCGAGCAGGTCAGCGATCACGAGTGCAGGCAGCGGGCCGGCGACCAACTTGCGGAAGTCGCCACCGCCCGCGTCGGCGAAGTCATCGAGCAAACCGTCGACCGTCTCCTCGATCATCGGCGCAAGCCGCTCGAGGCGCATCGGAGTGAACGCTCGGCGTACCGGGTCGCGGAGCCGTTCGTGCGCCGGCGGATCGTGGAACACCATCCAGCCGCGCAGCAGGTCCACGACCCGTTCGAAACCGGGTGGCCGCGTCGCTGCCGCTCGTTCGAAGCTCGGGATCCGAGCCGACGACAGCCATGGTTGACGGAATCCATCGCCGACCGCGCGATGCGTCAACACCAACCACGCGCCATGTGCCTCGCTCCAGTGCACCGGCGCCGTCGCCCGCAACTCGCGAAACAACGTGTGCGGGTCGGCGTCGTTCGGAGGAGCAGTGAGATCGATCGCCGCGATGTGTCGATGCTCGCACAGCGGCGGACGGGAATGTGCGCTCATAGGCTGCGCCGGTGACGGACTGGGCAACCATCTCCGCGTTGGCGACGGCCGGTGGCACATTGGTGCTGGCCGCGGCGACGTACGCGTCCGTGCGTTCGGCGCATCGAGCGGCGCGGCTGGCGGAGCGAGCGCTGCTCGCACAACTCCGTCCCGTCCTCGTGCCGTCGCGATTCGAGGATCCGATGGAGAAGGTTGGCTTCCTCGACGATCACTGGCTCAAGGTCGAAGGTGGACGAGCGGTGGCGGAGGTGCACGACGGGGTCATCTACATGGCTATGGCGCTGCGCAACGTCGGCACCGGGATCGCGGTGCTCGACCGGTGGGACTTCCATCCCGAGCGTCTACGCGGCGAGGACGTGCGTCCCACCGACGAGTTTCGGCGGTTGACCCGCGATCTCTACGTCGCTCCGGGCGACCGGGGGTTCTGGCAGGGTGCGTTTCGCGATGCCGACGACCCGATGTTCCAACCTGCGGCCGACGCCATCAGCACGCACCAGTCGATGACCGTCGATCTTCTGTACGGCGACCACGAGGGCGGCCAACGCACCATCTCGCGGTTCGCACTGTTACCGCGGCCCGACGGCGGATGGATCACCTCCGTGTCGCGCCACTGGAACATCGACCGCGACGACCCGCGCTGAGTCCGGCCCGCGCTGAGTCCGGCCCGCGCTCGGCTCTCTCGCCACAAACCATGATGGGTCGATGCAATTCGACTTGATGGTCGGCGCGACGACATGGGAACGCACCGCACGACTGGCGCGCGACGTCGAGGGCGCGGGCTTCTCGGGGATGCTGTTCACCGAGACGACCCAGACACCGTGGATGTCGATCGCCGCGGCTGCGACAGCGGCGTCGACGCTCGAGTTCATGACCGGTATCGCGGTTGCCTTCCCGCGCAGCCCGATGATCGCGGCATCACTTGCATGGGAACTGGCCGAGAACACGGGCGGCCGCTACCGGCTCGGGCTCGGCAGCCAGGTGAAGGCGCACGTCGAGCGCCGCTACGGCTCGGAGTTCGATCCGCCCGGGCCGCGCATGCGCGACTACGTCCAAGCTGTGCAAGCGTGCTTCCGTGCCTTCAGCGGCGACGAGCCGCTCGCGCACGACGGGCCGTACTTCCAACTGTCGCTCCTGCCGGCGACGTGGGCTCCGCGCCGGCATGAGTACCGCGACATCAAGATCGACGTGTCCGCGGTGGGTCCGTGGATGTGTCGCATGGCGGGTGAGATCGCCGACGGCATCCACGTGCATCCGCTCCACTCGGTGCCGTATCTGCGCAACCGCCTGCTGCCTGCCGTCGAGGAAGGCGCGCAGCGCGCCGGTCGGTCGCGCGACGAGGTCTCGCTCATCGTCCCGGTCTTCGCCGTACCCGGCGACACGGCGGAGGAGCGCGCCGCACTGCTCGAGCGCACGCGGTTCCAGATCGCGTTCTACGGATCGACCAAGAACTACGCGTTCCAATTCGACGATCTCGGCTTCGACGGCACGTCGGCGCGCCTCAACGAGCGTTTGAAGGCGGGCGACTTCGCGGGCATGGCCGCGCTCATCACCGACCAGATGCTCGAACACTACGCAGTGATCGCGTCATGGGACGACCTCGCCGGCGCGCTGCTCTCGCGCTACCAGGGCGTCGCCGCGCGCGTCGTCATGTACTTGGCCGAGGAATCGATTGCATCGGATCCGATGGCACTCGGACGCTGGGGCGAGGTCGCCCGAGCGGTGACGGCTGCCTGACGCCGTCAACGATCGCCGGCGGCCTCCGCCTCCGCACCGTGCGCTCGCTCCCATTCCTCCGGCGGCCCGAGCGCTGACGCCTCGGCGCCCATCCGTTGCTTGTACGTGCCATGCACCTGCGACCACCGTTCGACCGAGGTGAACGGGGCGGCCGTTCCGTCGACTTCGTGCGCGAGCAGATCGAAGCACGTGTGCCAGCCCGCACCGTCGCGCGCCGCCTTGCCGTACTCGACGATCGTGTCGCTGAAATCGAGCACGGTGCCGTCACCGTCCGCACGCAGTTCGAACCGCAGCACGTCCTCGCCCCAGGAGAACTCCATCAGCGAGGGAGGGTCGAACGCATACATCTCGCCCTCGATCGGATCGACGCCGGGCTCTTCGAACACGAAGCGCAGCTTGCCGCCGGCCACGAAGTCGCCCTCGATCGTGCAAGGGAACCACGCCGCGACATGCTCCGCTTCGGTGATCGCGCGCCACACCTTGTCGACCGGATGCGGGAACCGACGGACGAATCTCAGCGTCGGCTTGCCGTCGTGCTCTTGGAGCTCTCCGAAGTCGCGGTCGGGAACATCTGCAACTGTCATGCCTTCGTCTCCTTCTTGGTGACCTTCCTCTTCGACCGCGGCTTGGCGGTCGGTACTCGACCATCGCCGCCGTCCATCGTCTGCAAGTGCGCGTCGAGTGCGTCGAGGCGCGACGCCCACCTGCGCCGGTACGGCTGCAACCATTCATCGAGCTCGCGCAATGGTTCGGGTTGGATCCGGTAGATGCGGCGTTGCGCCTCGATCCGCACCTCGACGAGTCCTGCCTCTCGCAGCACTCGCAGATGCTTCGACACCAGCGGCTGGCTCAAATCCATCGCATCCACCAGCTCGCCGACCGGCCGTTCGTCGTCCAGCAAGAGGTCGAGAATCCGGCGGCGATGTGACTCGGCGATGACTTCGAACGTCGCCACGCGGTTATATAACTACTTCTGCATATAGCCGTCAAGGCCTTCGAGACCCTTACAGCGAGCGGAGTTTGGCAGTGGCGTCGCCGAGTGCGAGGAACAGCGCGGTCGCGTCGTCGATCAGTTGCGTCCGGCTGAGGGGGATGCGTCCCGCGAGCCAGTCGATGAGCAACTCGCTGAAACCGCCGACGAGGACGGCGGCCCCGACGCGCCACGCGGAATCGCCGGGCGCGGCCGCGCCACTCTGTTCGGCGGCGTAGCGCTCGACGAACGCGACGACGGCCCGGCCGGTCTCGATGCGACGAAGGTTGAGCGCCTCATTGCCCAGTGCTTCGACGTACAGGACGCGCGCGCGGCGCCGATCCTCGTCGACGAACGACACGATGCGGGCCACGACCTCGTGGACCTGCGCGGCAGGATCGTCGTTCGGCTTGGCTTCGAGCGCGGCGAGGACTTCCTGACTGAGGTCCTCGACCACTCGGTCGTACACCGCGATGACGAGCGCGTCGAGGTCGGTGAAGCTCTCGTAGAAGTAGCGCGGGTTGAGCCGCGCTCGCTCGCACACGCCGCGCACCGTCGTGCCCGACCAGCCTTCAGTGCCGAGGAGTTCGAATGCCGCGTCGAGCACCAGCGTGCGCCGCTGCGCCTGACGATCGGCGGTCGGCACGCCGGACCATCGACGCGGGCCGGGGCGGCGAGGCCGCCGTCGGGGCGAAGTTGTACTTGGCAACGCCCGTTACCTTAATCTGGCCGCTCGCTGCCGACGGCTCGAGGGGGAAATCCATGTCGGACATTCGAGAGCGGACCCTTGCCGTCAACGATGTCGAGTTGCACCTCGTCGAGGCGGGCCGCGGTCCGGCTGTCATCCTCGCTCACGGCTTCCCCGAGCTCGCCTACTCGTGGCGACACCAGATCCCGGCCCTGGCCGATGCGGGCTTCCATGTCATCGCGCCTGACCAACGCGGGTACGGCCGTTCGTCCCGGCCCGGCGCGATCGAGGCCTACGACATCAATCATTTGACCGCCGACCTGCTCGGCATCCTCGACGATCTCGGCGAAGAGAAGGCGATCTTCGTCGGTCACGACTGGGGTTCGCTGGTCGTCTGGCAGCTCTCGCTGCTCGCGCCGGAGCGAGTTGCCGGCGTCGTCGGCATGAGCGTCGCGTTCATCCCTCGGGGGCCGATGCCGCCGGTCGAGTTGATGCGCATGGCGTTCAAGGACTCGTTCTTCTACATCGTCTACTTCCAAGAGCCCGGTGTCGCCGATGCGGACCTCGCCCGCGACACGGCAACCACGATGCGACGGCTCCTCGCCGGCGTGCGCGTTGACGAGGGCGATGCAGTGGCACTGCCCGGAGACGCCGCCGCGGACGACGGTCGCGGTTTCGTCGAGCGCATGGCCGAGCCCGATCGTCTGCCCGAGTGGCTGTCGCAGGACGAGCTCGATCACTACGTCGCCGAGTTCTCGCGCACCGGTTTCACCGGCGGCATCAACTGGTACCGCAACTTCGACCGCAACTGGCACCTCACCGAGCGCATCGACGGCGCCAAGGTCTCGATGCCGTCGCTGTACATCGGCGGCAAGCTCGATCCGGTTCTACTCATGACGCCACCGACGCTCGGTCACGACTTCTTGACCGATCACCGCGGCGACGTGCTGATCGACGGCGCCGGTCATTGGGTGCAGCAAGAGAAGCCCGACGAGGTCAACGCCGCGCTCATCGACTTCGCCAATCAAGTGCACAACGAACGGAGCTGACATGCCCGCACCCTGGCCCTTGCGGTTCGGGGCGTTCTTCGCCCCCTTCCATCCGGTCGGCCAGAACCCGACGCTCGCCCTCCAGTACGACCTCGAGCGCGCCGTCGCGCTCGATCGGTTCGGTTACGACGAGGTGTGGTTCGGTGAGCACCACTCGGGTGGCTACGAGCTCATCGGTTGCCCGGAGGTGTTCATCGCCGCGGTGGCGCAACACACGAACCGGATCAAGCTCGGAACCGGTGTCGTGTCATTGCCGTATCACCACCCGTGGATCGTCGCCGACCGCATGGTGCTGCTCGACCACCTCACGCACGGTCGCCTGATCTTCGGCGCCGGTCCCGGCGCCCTTCCGACGGACGCCTACATGCTCGGCATCGACCCCGTCGATCAGCGCCGCATGATGGAAGAGTCGCTCGAAGCGATCCTGGCCTTGTTGCGCTCGAACGAGCCCGTCTCGCGTGAGACCGACTGGTTCAAGATGCGCGAATGCACCCTGCAACTGCGGCCGTACACGTACCCGCACTTCGAGGTTGCAGTCGCGGCGATGGTGTCACCGTCCGGGCCGAAGTTGGCCGGCAAGCACGACGTGTCGTTGCTGTCCCTGTCGATGTCGGTGGCAGAGGGATTCGCGGCAGTCGGCCAAGCGTGGGGAGTCGTGCAAGCAGAAGCGGCCAAGCACGCCCAGCCCGAGCCCGACCGCCAGTCGTGGCGCGTGCTCGGCACGATGCACATCGCCGAGACGCGTGATCAGGCGATCGACGACTGCACGCACGGGCTCGAGAAGTTCGCCAACTACTTCGGCGGAGGGGCGGGCTTCGTCCCGTTGGCGGCGGCGGTCGACGGGCAGCCGAAGTCGCCGCGCGAGTACGTCGAGGCCTACGCCGAGTCGCCGAGTGTGGTGATCGGCACACCCGACGACGCCATCGACTACATCGACGGGTTGCTTGAACAGTCGGGCGGGTTCGGCACGTTCCTGCTGCTCGGTCACGACTGGGCCGACGCCGAGGCGACGTTGCGGTCGTTCCGCCTGTTCGCCAGGGAGGTCATCCCGTACTTCAAGGGACAGCTCGCCGCTCCCATCGCGTCGCACGACTGGGCCACGCAGAAGCGCGGCGAGATCTTCGGGCGCGCCGGTCAAGCGATCCTGAACGCGATCACCTCGCACGTCGAGGAGACCCAGGGCGAGAACGCGAGTGTGAACTGATGCGCTCCGCGGTCCTGCGCCAAGGCGCGCTCGTCGTGGCCGACGACATCGCCGAGCCCGAGCCCGGATTCGGCCAAGTGCTCGTCCAGGTCAAGGCGTGCGGCATCTGCGGCTCCGACCTGCACTTCGCCAAGCACGGCGCGCGGATGCTCGAGCTCGGCGGCCAGATGCGAGGGATGCCCGACATGGGTCGCACGCCGCCGACCCTCGAGCGCGACCTCTACATGGGCCACGAGTTCTCCGCGGAAGTACTCGAGGTCGGGCCCGAGACCGTGGGTCCCGCCCCCGGCACGCTCGTCACGTCGCTGCCGGTGATGCTGACGATGACCGGCATCTCCGACCTCGCCTACACGAACGAGTTCCCGGCGGGCTACAGCGAGCGCATGTTGCTGTCGGCGCCACTGCTCCAAGTGATTCCGAATGGTCTCGACGCCGGATCCGCGGCGCTGACCGAGCCGATGGCAGTCGGACTGCACGCGGTCAACAAGTCCGGCATCGCCGCGGGCTCTGGCGCGCTCGTGCTCGGTTGTGGTCCAGTCGGTCTCGCGGTGATCGCCGCACTGAAGCTGCGCAATGTCGAACCGATCGTCGCCAGCGACTTCTCACCCGCGCGACGAGGGCTCGCATCGACGATGGGCGCGCACATCGTCGTCGACCCAGCCGCGGAGGATGCGTTCGACGTGTGGACCCGCGACGGACGTGGCTCGCTCGTCGTCTTCGAGGCCATCGGCGTTCCCGGCATCATCGACGGTGCGCTGCGCGACGCGCCGCCGCAGGCGCGCATCGTCGTCGTCGGCGTGTGCATGCAGCCCGACACGATCACGCCCTTCTTCGGCATCGGCAAGGAGCTCAGCCTCCAGTTCGTGCTCGGCTACGACCCGATGGAGTTCGCGCAGAGCCTGACTTCCATCGCGGAAGGCGACATCGACGTCGAGCCGATGATCACCGGCCAAGTCGACCTCGATGGTGTCCCGGGCGCGTTCGACGCGCTCGCCAACCCCGAGAAGCACTGCAAGATCCTGGTCAGGCCGTGACCGTCGCGCTCGTCACGGGCGCGGCCCGGCCTCGCGGCATCGGCCGGGCCACCGCGCTCAGGCTCGCAGCCCGCGGCATCGACGTCGCCTGCCTCGATATCGCCCGTCCTTATGACGATGCACCGGCGCACACCGTGGCGACGGCGGACGACCTCGACGACGTCGTCCACGAGATCGAAGCCACAGGTGTGCGCAGCATCGGAGTACGCGCTGACATCTCGGACGCCGCTCAAGTCGAGGCGGCCATCGCGGAGGCGAGTGCGGCGCTCGGCACGATCACTCTGGTGGCCAACGTCGCGGGTGGGAGCGGCCCCGGTTTCGGGCTCGGTCCGCTGGTCGGTCTCGACGACTCCGAGTTCCGCCGTGTGCTCGACGTCAACGTCGTCGGCACGTGGCTCGTGTCGAAGGCGTGTGCGTCGCGCATGATCGCCGCGGGCGCGGGCGGCCGTATCTGCAATGTGTCGAGCCAGGCAGGCAAGCGCGGCTTCCCGATGCTCGGGGCGTACTGCGCGGCGAAAGCGGCAGTGATCCTGCTCACCCAGACGATGGCGATGGAGCTCGGTCCGTCCGACATCGCGGTCAACGCCGTGTGTCCCGGCACCGTCGACACCGACCTCGTCAACCCCAACGGCATGTTCGAGCAACTGGTCGGTGGCGAAGCGGGGTTGCAGGCCTTCCTCGAGCGTGAGATCCCGCTGCGACGGCTGCAGAGTGCGGACGAGATCGCCGCGACCATCAGTTGGTTGCTGTCCGACGACGCCGTGGCTGTGACCGGCGAGGCCGTGAACACCAGCGCCGGCCAGACGATGGTCTGAGCGCGCCGAACGAGCTGGGGGCTGAGAAAGTGCGATTCCTGCGCGAGAAGTTCCTGAAGGACACCCAGGGCGAAGTGATCTTCCCGCTCGTCGTCCTCACCGCGCTCTACTTCTTCGACGAATTCGACACCGCCGCGTTCGCGACGCTCGCGCCGGACATCAAGCGCAGCTTCGCGTTGACGGACGAGAAGTTCATCGGACTCATCATCGTCAACGTCTCGCTCGTCGTCCTGCTCGCGGTACCGGTCGGCTATCTCGCGGATCGCGTGAGCCGCACGAAACTGGTCGTGCTGTCCGGCATCCTCGCCGGCACGTTCAGCTTGGGCACAGGCTTCGCGATGTCGGTCGCGTTCTTGACGTTCGCCCGGTTCGGCAACGGTGTCGGCGTCCTCGCCAACATCCCGATCCACAACTCGCTGCTGGCGGACTACTACACGCCGAAGGCGAGACCGACGGTGTACGCCAATCACACGAACGCGTTGTATGTGGGCGCCATCATCGGGCCCGCTGTCGCGGGTGTCGCCGGCGCGGTGCTCGGTTGGCGCGCGGCTTTCTTCATCTTGTTCATTCCGATCGCGATCACGACAGTCGTCGCCACTCGCTTGAAGGAACCGGTTCGGGGTGGCACCGACAACCCCGACAACCCGTCACCCGAAACAGGACCACCACCGAAGTTCTGGCCCTCGGTGAAGAAGCTGTGGGGTATCCGCACGCTGCGGCGCACGATGCTCGCCTCGGTCTTCTTCGGCGCCGGACTCATCCCGCTCGCCGCGTACTTGCCGCTCTTCTTCGAGCGCGAGTTCGGTCTCGGACCACTCGCCCGGGGCGCCATCGGCGCGGCCAACGCCGCCTGCACGTTCGTAGGTGTGCAGCAAGGTGGACGGCTGACGCCCGCATGGTTCGCGAAGGGAATGCACGTGCCGATGCAGCGCGTCGGGCTCGTGCTCGCGTCGGTCGGCCCGGGCCTCTTGCTCACGGCGGCATCACCATGGCTCGCGCTCACGATCGTGATCGGGCTCGGCATGAACTACCTGCTCGGCTTTTTCTTCGCGCCGCTCGCCGCCGTGCAGGCATTGGTGTCGCCCGCGCGGGAACGCAGCCTGTCGTTCAGCCTCGGCGCGATCTTCCTCGTGCTCGGCGTGATCCTGTTCTTTGCGCTCGGCCTCGGTTCGATCTCCGACAACTACGGCATCCGCTGGGCGTTCGTCGCGCTCGCTCCGTTCTGGGTGCTCGGTGGCATCGCCGCGGCAAGTAGCGGCAAGTTCGTCAAAGACGACGTGCAGGCCGTCTTCGCCTGACGCGTCTCCAGGAAGTCGACGAGTCATCCATCCCGCGACGTGACTCCGTACATATCCATGTCGGCGAGCGCGGCGCTCACCGACAGGAGGCACAACGTCATGTCATTCGTCCGTCTTCTGCCCGCTTGGCTACATGCAATCGCCGACTACGCGGTCGGCCTGTCGTTGATCGTCGTCGCCCTCGCCGTTGGCGGATCTGCCGGCGCGATCGGCACAGGCGTGGTAGTGGGCGCAACCGTGCTCGTGGTCAGCATGCTGACCAAGTACCCGCTCGGTGTCCTGAAGGTGCTCCCCTTCACGATCCACTCGGCGGGCGACTACCTCGCGGCCATCCTGCTGCTCGGTGCGCCGTTCGTCCTCAACTTTGCGGACGGTGACGGGGGCCTCACGGCGTTCTACATCGTGGCCGGCATCGCTGTGCTCGGCGTCAGCTTGATCACCAACTACCAGTACAGCCCCAAGCGCGAGTGGGCACCGACTGCGAGGACATCGCCGAGTCCGGCATGACGGTTCGTGTCTCCGGTCGCCTCGTGCGGCCGGGGACGCGGACAACACCTCACCGCAGTTCGAGACGTCGCCCGGTTCGCCGGGCGACGCTTCGCGTTTCGCGTCACGCGTCAGCTCGCACGTAGTGCAGCAGCACGACACCGTTGCCGAACACCCGCGACGCTGCGAGTTGGAGCGCGGTGCGGGTGTCCGACGACGAGAACAGCGGCGTGCCCTCACCGATCAGGACCGGGTGCACATAGATCCGGTACTCGTCGACGAGGTCGAGCCGCATGAATGTGGCCGCGAGATCCGCGCCGCCCAAGGCCAAGTCTCCACCGGCTCGCACTTTGAGTGCCTCGACCTCTTCGGGTACGACGTCGCGAACGATGGTCGTGTTCCAGCCAGCTCGTTCCAGCGTCGTCGAGTAGACGACCTTGGGCATGTCGCGCCAGATGCGCGCGTAGTCGACCATCGGCGCGGTGCTCTGGGGGTCCGTGTCCGCCGCCGGCCAGAACTGGGCCATGAGCTCGAATGTGACCCGTCCACTGAGAAATGCAGCCATGTCGCGTAACGCGTCGTTGAAGTGCCAGTGCAACTCGTCGTCGACCATGTGCCAGTCGATCTCGTGGTTCGGCCCTTCGATGTAACCGTCGAGCGAGACCGACATCATCAGCACGACCTTGCCCATCAGCCGAGTCTGCCCGCGACCCGCGACCGATCAAAGCACCTTGCAACCACATCACCTCAGGATGGGGCGAAACCCTGGCCGGGGTAGACGCGTTGCCATTGCCCGCCGCTGATCGTGACGATGTCGAACCCGGTCGGGCCTTTGCGCTGCGCGGGGTTCGAGCCACCGATGATGCCGTCCGCGGTGAAGTTGGTGACTTGGTTGAGGGCGCCGATGACCGCATCGCGGGTCGGGGCCGCGCCGGCGGCGGCGATGGCGTCGAGACACAACTTCGCGGACGTCCAACCCATGATGGCGAAGAAGTCGAGCGGCTGGCCTGAGCTGCTCGCCTTGTAGATCTGCGCGAAGTTCTCCATCGCCGGTCCCCCGCCCTCGACGATGTCGTGCGCGAGCCCGAGCACTGTCCCGTCCGCCGCGGGCCCCGCCAGTTGGGTGAGCAGGGGGCTGTATGCCTGCGAGCCGTAGAAGGGCGCCTTCGGCGTCCATCCGACCTGGCGGATGGCCTGCGCGAACTTGGCGATGCCATTGATCTCGAGGGCGGTGATGAACGCGTCGTCGCCGTTGTTCTTCATCTGCGACGCGACACCGACGTAGTTGGTCTCGGTGACCGCGACCTTGATCGGCGTGTCGACCGCGAGCCCCGCCGCCGCGATGTCGTTCTGGTAACCCTGTATGCGGGCGGCGGCCGTGGGGTTGTCGGGGTACACGATGCCGACCTTCGTGATGCCCTTGTTCGCCTTGAACCACTGCCAGATCGCGGTCGTGTCGTTGGTCTGTCCGCTCGGGTCGATCGGGATCGGCGAGAAGTAGTTCGGCTGCGTGATCGAGTTCGAGCCCAGGGTCAGCGAGCAGTCCGGCACGTTGCTACCGCCGATCACCGAAGCTCCGCCGTCGTCCTCGACGCTCGTGTTGCCGACGAAGCCCAGCACCTGTGACTCGAGCTGCTCCGTCGTCGACCGGTTCACGCCCGGATCGAGCCGGTCGTCCGCGGTGACCATCGAGACGTGACGTCCGCACACGCCGCCTTGGCTGTTGATGTAGTCGATGTACGCCTTGGCGCCGGCTCGTCCGGTCGCACCGAAGTTGGGGATGGGACCGCTGATGGTCGACACGTTGCCGAGCTTGATCTCGTTGTCGGTGACGCCGGGCGCGTCGGAATGTTGGGGAGCGCACCCTCCGGAGGGCGCAGCTGCTGCACCCGGCTGGGCCGCGCCGGGATCCGCGGACGCCACTGATGCGCCCGGGCCTTCGGAGCTCGTCGCCGGGCCCGCCGCCGCCGGATTCGATGCCACCGATTGACGAGCGCCGGCGCCGGTCGCCGCTCCTCCCCCGCCGCCGCCGACCGCTGCCGCGTACTGCGACGGCGACAGGCGTGCCCCACAGCCGGCGACGCTCACGACGAGCAGCGACACGAGCAGCAATGCGATGAACGATCCGCGCAAGCGCGCACAAGTCGTGGCGATCATCCTGTGATGAGCTCGCCCTTCAGCACCTTGCCCGCTTCGTTGCGCGGCAGTGCGTCGACCCGCTCGAACCGCACCGGCACCTTGTAGGGCGCCAGGTACTCACGGCAAAACGCTTGGAGCGCGTCATCGTCGATCGGCGCCGCCTCGACGACGAACGCGACCGGCACCTCACCGAGGCGGTCGTCGGGCGCGCCGACGACCGCGGCATCACGGACCGACGGTGCGAGCCGGAGCACCTCTTCGACTTCGCCGGGGTGCACCTTCAGACCTCCCCGGTTGACCATCTCCGACACCCGGCCATCGATCCAGACGAACCCGTCGTCGTCGATGCGGCCCACATCGCCGGTGCGTTGCCAGTCCTCGATCCGGCCCGGGATGCGCACGAGCACTTCGCCGGTCGAGTCGTCGACCCGTAGCTCGACCCCGGGGTGGGGGCGACCCACGGATCCGAGCTTGTCGTCTCCGTGGACCTTCGAGTCGTTCGCGCTCCATCCGACGACTTCGCCGCCGAGCTCGGTCTGGCCGTACCCGTTCAGCACGTTGATCCCGAAGCGGTCGCGGAAGCGGCGAGCCTGCAGCGGTGACAGCGGCGCCGAGATGCTGCGTACGTACTTCAGCGGCGCGAGGTCGGCGATACGAGCGTCGTCCGCCAGCATCACCATCGCCGGCGGCGGCAACACGGTGCTGCGAATCCCGAACCGGCGCACCAGCTCGGCGAAGTCGAGCGTGTCGAAGCCATCCATGAGGACGATCGGCGCGTCCAGCCTGAACGCGAACAGCACCTGGTAGATGCCGGCCCACAACGAGAGCGACACCGGGATCAGGTTCGGCATCGGAGGCGCGCCAGGGCGCGCCGGCTTCGCGCGCAGCGTCGCGAGCACTTGATCGATGCCTTCGACGATGCGCGCGTGCTCGAGTGGCACCGGCTTCGGCGGGCCGGTCGTGCCGGACGTGAACGACACGATGGCGATGCCCTCGCCGAAGTGCCGGCCGATGACGTCCTGCTCGATGCGCTCGACCTCGCGCGGTGTCAGCCGTGGGTTGACAGGCACGAGCACGGCGCCGGCCCTCCACACCGCGAACATCGCGGCCACGAGCTCGCCACCGTTCGGCAACGAGACACCGACGGCCGTGCCGGGCTCGACCCGCAGCTCGGCTACGAGCTCGTCGACTCGCTCGCGCAGCTCCGTGCGGGTCCAGTCGCCGTCAGGCGCGTGCACGCACACCTCAGGCCCAGCGGGCGGGAGCAGATCACCGAGCGAGGTCACGTCTGCCAACGAGGTTCCCGCTTGTCAGCGAACGCGGCCGGCCCTTCGTCCTGGTCGGGATGTCCCCACATGGACACGAGCTCCGCCGCGCCGGCCCGGCACGCATCGGTGAGGCCGAGCTCGAGCGCGCCCCACAGCGCCCGCTTCGTCGCCGCCATCGCCGCGGGACTGTTGCGGGCGATCGTCTCGGCCAGCTCCTGTGCGCGTGCCCGCAACTCGTCCGGCGGGTCGACCACCTCGCTGACCATGCCCAACTCGTAGGCACGCTCGGCCGACAGACGCTCGTAGCGCCCGACGAACGCCATCCGCATGACCGCTTCGACGGGCATCTTGCGCATGAGCCCGATCGCCTCGATCGACACCACCTGACCGATGGAGACGTGCGGATCGAAGAACTGCGCGTCCGATGCGCAGATGACGATGTCGGCGTCGGCCACCCAGTGGAAGCCGCCACCCGCGCAGATGCCGTTGACCGCGGTGATGACCGGCTTCCACACGCGCTGCTGCCACGACGTGAAGTGGAGATCGAAGTTCTCGACGCTCTGCCGGTAGCGCTGCATGCCGACGCCGTCGGACGCGATCTCGGCGACGTCGACTCCCGTCTGAAAGGCGCGGCCGTTACCGGTGTGGACGATGACGCGCACGGCGTCGTCGTCGTCGAGCTCGCGCCATGCGTCGGCGAATTCGTCGCGCATGCGGGCGTTCATCGCGTTCAACTGGTCGGGCCGGTTGTTCACGAGCCATCCGACGGGCCCGTGGCGTTCAACGATCAGATGCTCGTAGTCACCCACTGCGGCTCTCGTTTCTCGGCCCATGCGGCGGGGCCTTCGGTCTGGTCGGGATGCCCCCACATGGACATCAGCTCGTGCGCGCCGGCACGGCACGCGTCGGTGAGCCCGAGCTCGAGTGCACCCCACAACGCCCGCTTCGTCGCCGCCATCGCCGCGGGACTGTTGCGAGCGATCGTCTCGGCCAGCTCCTGGGCGCGCGCCCGCAACTCGTCGGGCGACTCGACGACCTCGGACAGGATGCCGAGCTGGCGGGCTCGCGCTGCGTCGACGCGTTCGTGGCGGCCGGTGAACGCCATGCGGCAGATCGGCTCCATCGGCGACTTGCGGACGAGGGCGATCGCTTCATAGGCAGTCACCTGACCGATCGACACGTGCGGATCGAGGAAGGTGGCGTTCGACGACGCGATCACGATGTCGGCATCGGCCACGAAGTGCAGACCGCCACCGGCGCAGATCCCGTTGACGGCCGCGATCACGGGCTTCCACACCTCGTTGTGCCACGCGGTGAACTTCAGCTCGGCGCGCTTCGTGCGGCGCGACTGCTCGCGCAACGCTTCGGGGTCACGCGCGAGTTGTGCGACATCGAGACCGGTCTGGAACGCGTCACCGTTGCCGGTGTTGACGATCACGCGCACGACCGGATCGTCATCGAGCTCGCGCCACGCCGATTCGAGCTCGGCCAGCATCGTGGCGTCCATCGCGTTGCGCCGATCGGGGCGGTCGAACACCAGCCATCCGACGTGTCCCTCGCGCCGCACTTCGAGGGTCGAGTAGCTCACGAGCGGGGAATGTCCTTCCACGCCACGCCTCGATACGAGTCGGGCTCGCGGGGCAGCCCGAGCACGCGCTCGCCGATCACGTTCTTGTTCACCTCGGTGGTGCCACCCTCGATGGTGTTGGCGCGACTGCGGAGCATGCCCTTGACCGTGCGATCGAGCCCGTCGCTCTCCCACGCCGCCGCGTACGGTCCCGCGAGGTCGACGGCGGCGAGCTGGATGCGTTGGTTCAAGTCGCCTTGGTGCACCTTGCCGATCGACGTGAGCGGTCCGCCTCTCAGCCGGCGGTTCGTCCAACCCCGGATGCGCTCTTCCGCTCGCAGCGCGGTCACCCGCTGGCGCATCACCGGCTCCGCACTACCGCGGAGCGCGTCGGCGCCGGAGCCGCCGATGCGATCGACACCGCCCGAGTCCGCCCCCGACACCATCTGGCGTTCACCGGACAGCGTCGCGCCGGCCACCTTCCAGCCGTCGCCCTCGGCGCCGACGCGCTGCGCGTCCGGCACGCGCACGCGGTCGAGGAACACCTCGTTGAAGTCGACCTCACCGGTGATGTGGCGAAGCGGCCGGACCTCGACACCCGGCGCGTGCAGGTCGACAAGGAAGTAGGTGATGCCGTTGCGCTTCGGGACAGACGGGTCGGTGCGAGCGAGGCAGACGGCCCAGTCCGACAGGTGGGCCCATGTCGTCCAGACCTTCTGACCGGTCAGCAACCAGTCATCGCCCTCGCGGGTGGCACGCGTCGCCAGCGACGCGAGGTCCGAGCCCGCGCCCGGTTCGCTGAACAGCTGGCACCACTTCTCGACGTTGCCGACGATCGGGGGCAGGTACCGCAGCCGCTGTTCCTCGGTGCCGTGCGCGAACAGCGCGGGCGCGCACAGGTTCAGGCCGAGGGGATTGAGCCGGCCGAGGTGGTACGGCGCGAGCACACGCTCGATCTGTCGTGCCGTGTCGACGTCGACGTCGAGACCGCCGTACTCCTTCGGCCATGTGGGGACGACGTAACCGGACACCGCGAACGTCGGATACCAGCCCTCGTACTCGGCGAATGTGCGGACTTCGCGGATCGGCCGCCCCGCCGCCGCGGCGTCGCGCCACTTCTCGGGCACGTTGGCCTCGGCCCACGCGCGAACGTCGTCGACCACGGAGCTCATCGTCCGGTGAACCCCGGATCCCGTTTCTCGACGAACGCCGTCAAACCCTCACGGAAGTCCTCGCTACGGCTCGACAGCTCCATGGCGAAGGCCTCGTCGCGCAGGTGCTGATCGAGCGTGTGCTCGGCGGACGTGTGCAGCAACCACTTGGTGAGGCCGGTGCTCACGGTGGCGCCAGCCGCGAGCTGCTGGGCCAATGCTCCCGCGGTGGCGTCGACCTCGGCGGCGACAACGGCGCGATGCCCGAGTCCCCACTCGACCGCGGTGCGCCCGTCGATCTGCGCGCCGAGCACGAGCAACTCGCGGGCGTGTTGAACGCCGACGAGCCGCGGCAGCAACCACGTGCCGCCCGAGTCGGGTGTGAAACCACGTTGGCTGAACGGCTCCCACACGCGCGCGTCGTCGGCAAGGACGAGGAAGTCCGCGGCCGCGGCCACGTGCAGCCCGATGCCCGCGACCCAGCCGCGGGCCGCGACGACGATCGGCACTTGCGTCGTGCAGATCACGGGGATGAGGCGGTGAGCTTCCGAGGGCAGGCGGCGCTGGATCGCACCGATGCGGGCGGGCGATCATCGCCAGCCGTTGCCGCCGCCGAGGTCGACGCCACCGCGGAAGCATTGGCCCAGCAGCTCGCGGCTGGCGCCACCGTGAGCACCGGCCTCACCAAGTGGTTGCTGCACACGTCCGCCGAGCACACGCTCGATCAGCACCTGCGCGACGAGGCCTTCGCCATGGAGCTGTCGA
>DASXPN010000046.1:0-12974 GCA_036493595.1 Acidimicrobiales bacterium
ACTCGGCGGAGACAGCGAGCGCAGCGAGCGCTCGCAGCCGAGCGATTACAACGCGGCGAGGGAAGCGCCAGCGACGAGCCGCACTCGGCGGAGACAGCGAGCGCAGCGAGCGCTCGCAGCCGAGCGATTACAACGCGGCGAGGTGGCCCATCACGTGGGACGGGTCGGCGCCGAAGTCGCGGACCTGGTCACGGCCCGCCTGCTTCGCCCGGTAGAGCGCGGTGTCGGCACGGCTGTACGTGTCCGAGACGGGACGGCGTGAGTCGTGCACCGCGACACCGATGCTGCACGTGGCCAGCGGCTGCTGGTCACGCCATCCGTCGGCCAGTGCCTGTGCCACGCGGACGGCACGCTCACCAGCACCGCGGGCGACGATGAGGAACTCGTCACCACCGAACCGGGCGATGGTGTCGTTCTCCTCGGCCGTGCTGCGGAGGTAGACGCCGAGATCGCGAAGCACACGATCACCGCCGGCGTGGCCGAACCGGTCGTTGACGTCCTTGAAGTGATCGAGATCGACGAGCAACACGGCGTCGCCGGGTACCAACGTCGACAGCAACCGCTCACCCATGCGGCGGTTGCCGAGTCCGGTGAGCTCGTCAGTGCGCGCGTCGTCCTCGCATCGCATCGCATAGTCGCGCTCAGCCGCGTGCGCTCGACGCAGTTCGGCGACCATCCGCGCTGGTGCCTCGCCCGCAAGCACGAGGACCGGCAGCACGACCGTCAGCGCGCCGAACTCGTTCGGGTCGTGGTGCGCGGCGAGCATCGTCGGTACGAGGTACGCGACGACGGCGGGACCCGCGAGCCAGAACGACGTGCCCGGCGGCTGTGACACGCCCACCCACATGAAGACCATGACGAAGGAGGCCACGAACGTGGCGGACGGTGTCGAACCGATGGCGCGGCTGGCTCCGATCAGCGTCAGGCCGATCGGTGCGAGCACGAGCGTGGCCCGCGCCGGCCACCGATCCCACGGAAGGAACCAAATCGCGACGCCGACCAGGACGTCGATGCCCGCGACGATGTCGTTGGCGATGGACCCGTTCAGCATCAAGTGATTGGCGGCCAACCCGACCAGGCCACCGACCGACAACGCCGCAGCGGCAAAGCGGGTCGCCGCCCTCGGCGATTCCGACACACTCATTGCAAGGGCTATCGGCGTCGCGAGCGCAAAACCGAAACGATTCGCGGCCTGACCTGGGCGTTGCCGGCGCCCGCGTCGATTTCAGGAGCGCAGCGCGGCGCCCGCCTCACGGACGAACGCGGCGTGCTCGCTCGGGGACCGTCCGCTGTAGAGGCCGCTGACCGACACGCACGAGGCGCCGATCGCCTCCCACTTGTCGACTTGGCGTCGCAGCACCTCGACCGGATCGCCGGCATCACGAGGCTGCGCGACGCCATGCAACCGCACGGCGTCGCCGGCCCGGCCTGCGCCCGACGCCGCCTCTCGCACGACGTCGAGCGCCTCCTCGAGTCCGTGACCGGGAGGGGTGTTGCAGATCCAGCCGTCGGCCAGCCGGCCGATGCGTTGCAGGGTGGCGGGCGCCAGGCCGCCGCCCATCCACACCGGGATCGGTTGCTGCACCGGTCGCGGCAGCAGACCGGCGTGGTCGATCGTGTGATAGCGGCCCTCGAAGGTCACCGACTCCTCGGTCCACAACAGACGCATCAGCTCGATCTGTTCCTCGTAGCGGGCGGCGCGGTTGCGGAAGTCCTCCCCGAGCGCCTCGAACTCGACCGGGTTCCAGCCGATGCCAACGCCGAGGCGGAAGCGCCCGCCGGTCAGTACGTCGACCTCCGCCGCTTGCTTCGCCACGAGCACGGTCTGGCGTTGCGGGAGGATGATCACGCCCGTCATGAGGGCCATCTCCGTGCGAGCGGCGAGGTAGCCGTAGAGGACGAACGGTTCGTGGAACTGCGAGTGCAGGTCGTACGGACCCGGCCAGTCGGGGCGCGTGGATGTGTCCGCGCCGACGACGTGGTCGTAGACGAGCACGTGTTCGAAGCCGGACTCCTCGGCCGCGTCGACGAATCGCACGATGTCGGCGGGGTCGGGGCCGATCTCGGTCTGCGGGAGGACCACTCCGAGCTCCATGTGTCGAAACTACGGCGAACTCGTCGCGTAACCTCCGCGCATGGCACGGATCGACATCCCGGAGGGTGAGGGCGGCGATGCGGTGCAGGTGTGGTCGCTGCGCCCGGCGATGGGCAAGGCGGTCAACCGGCTGAGCGACGCGGCGTACAACAAGAGCACGCTGCCCGTCCGAGTGCGCGAGGCGGCGCGGATGCGGATCGCGCAGCTCAATCAATGCGTGGTGTGCATGGGCTTCCGTGCCGAGTCGGTGCGGCGTCAGGGCGTCACGGAGGACTTCTACACGCACATCGCCGAGTCGCACGACGGCGACAGGTACTCCGCGCAGGAACAGCTCGCCATCGAATACGCCGAGCGGTTCGCGGTCGATCACACGAACATCGACGACGCCTTCTTCGCTCGCCTACGTGCGCACTTCGACGATGGCGAGATCCTCGACCTCACTATTTGTCTCGCCGCCTTCCTCGGGCTCGGTCGCGTGCTCAACGTGCTCGGCATCGAAGAGACATGCCTCGTCGACGTCTACGCGGTCCAGGACGATCAGCCCGTCAGCTGACCGCCGCATACACCTCACGACCGAGCTCGGCGATGGCGCCGAACGCGGTGGCTTCGGCAGCTCCTGGATGATCGGCGTCGCAGCACGGCGCGTTCCACGGTCCGCTCAGCACCACGATCACGACGTCACCGCGGGGCGTCGACATCACACCGGCGTCGTGCGCCCAGTGCAGCCGATCACCGGTCTTGTGCGCGATCGGGGTGCCCGGTGGTAGTCCCTTCGGCAACCTGTCGTTGACCTGCTGCGCCTTCAAGAGCGCATAGAGCTGCGCCGTTCCGGCCTGACCACCGGGGCCGAGCAACGTGCCGCTGCGCGCACGCTCGAAGAAGAGCGCGACGTCCGCCGCACTCGTACGTTGCGGGTCGGCCAGGGACGTCGACACGTAGCCGTCACTGTGCAAGCGCGCGTCGAGGTCGTCCCCGCCGACGATTCGGAGCCCCGCCTCGCCGCACAAGTTGTCGGACACGACGATCATCGCTTCGACGCACTGGCTGACGGTCCGGTGCATGCCGTCTCCCGCTGCCGCGTTGCCGTCGATCTGGCCGCCGTCGATGCGGCGGATCAGCTCGCGTGCGACGAACAACTTGTACAGGCTGGCGCTGAGGACAGATCGGTCTGCGAGGTGCGACACGTGCGCGCCGGTCGAGATGTCGTCGATCACGACGCTGAACGGGACCGTTTGACCGGCGGTGAATCCGTCGACGACTGATTGCAGGCGGCCGGTGAGGGTGGCGCTGTCGATCGGTGAGGTCGTGGTCGTCGTCGTGGCGTTGCCGGCCGGCGAGGACGCCGTACTCGTGCTGCCGGACACAGGCGGCGGCGCGGCGGCGCGGCTGTCGGCACAGGCCGCCAGCAGCGTCACGAGACCGACGAGCACGGCCGCGGCGCGGCGGTGCCGACCGGGCCTTCGAATTCGTTGGTCGACAGGCGTGCGAATGAACCATCCTGACCGGCGTGGCGATGGTGATGGTGTTCCGTGCCCGCGGCCGGTCCGGTCCGATGGGGGTACCACCGGCTCACTGATCAATGGGCGGCTCGCCTCGTCGATGGCGCACACATTCGCGCCGGCGACCTGGTGCTCGACGTCGGTGCCGGCTCCGGCGCCCTCACGGCGCCCCTCGTCGAGGCGGGCGCGCGCGTCGTCGCCATCGAGTTGCACGCGGAACGGGCGCGCTCGCTGCGGGCTCGTTTCGCGGGTTCAACTGTCAAGGTCGTGCGGGCGGACGCGGCCGACCTGCGCTTGCCGGGCCGGCCGTTCCGCGTGGTCGCCAACCCACCGTTCGGCGTGTCGACCGCCTTGCTACGGCGCCTGCTCTCCCCCGGCAGCCGGCTCGTGTCCGCGGATCTGGTGTTGCCGCTTCACGTGGCTCGCCGTTGGACGTCGCCGAGTGCGCCCGGATACAACCGGTGGTGTCGATCGTTCGACGTCCGCGTGATCGCGCGATTGCCACGCAACGCCTTGACGCCCGCTCCCCCTTTGCAAGTCGCCATCCTCCGCATCGAGCGCGCCTGGCAACGCGATAGACACACGTGATGCATCGCTCGCGAGAGCTGTGGCACTCGCTCGAGACCATCCACGCCGTGCTGTATTTCGACGACGGCCCGCGGGCGGCGCTGGGCAACGTCGGGCTGCGTGGATTCTGGATGGGCTACTTCGCAGGGCGCGCGGCACCGATGGGTCCGGTCGCGGCGCCAGTGGTCATGGCGACGTTCTTCAACTTCCACCCCGACATGGTCCATCGCGCCATCCCCGACGCGTGGTCGTTCGCAGCTCCGGATGCGGTGCTCGACGCCCGCCGCGTCTCGACCGCCGAGACGATCACGCGCTTGGTGCCGGATGCGGCGGCGCGGGCCGAACCGATCGTGCCGGTGCTCGAGCACCTGGTGGCCGCCGCACCGGAGGCCGGCCGGCCGCTGTTCGCCGCCAACCGCGCCGTCGTCGCGGGCGACGATCCTGTGGCGCGCCTGTGGCAAGCCGCGAGCGCATTGCGCGAACACCGCGGCGACGGTCATGTCGCCGCGGTCACGTCGCTCGACCTCGACGGCTGCGAGGTGCACGTGCTGTCTGCGGCGTGGAAGGACATCCCGCCCGAAGTCATGCGCAACGGGCGCGGTTGGTCCGAGGACGACTGGCACGGCGCCGTCTACCGTTTGCACCGCCGCGGATGGATCGACTCGAACGGGAGCCTCACCGACAAGGGCCGTGAAGCGCGCGAACACATCGAGCAGCACACCGACGCACTCGCGTGGTCGGCCTACCGCCCCCTCGAGGAGAACATCGACTCGCTACTCGAGAGCCTGCAACCGTTCCGCGAGGCGATCCTCGCCAGCGGCGTCATCGCGTTTCCCAATCCGATGGGATTGCCGGCGGACCCGAACGATCCCTGACGGCCCGCCGCGCCCTCAGGCGGCGAGGAGGTCGCGGTACTCCGGGTTGTCGTCGATGAACTCGGCGACGTACCAGCACTGAGCGGTGACCGGGCCCCGACCCCGGCGGCGCACATCGTCGAGCGCGCCGCGCACGAGCACTGCGCCGAGACCGTTGCCTCGATGCTCGGCCTCGATGATGGTGTGGGGAAAGATCACCGCGTTGCCGGTGTCGCGGTACTCGGTGAACCCTCGGAACTCGCCGTCGACGAACAACTCGTAGCGAGACCGCACGGTGTTGTTGCGAACCTCGAACTTGCGATCTTCGTCGTGAGGAACGTCGTCGTCGTTGCGAACTTCGCCGGCCACGGTGGCACCCTACCCAGGAGGCACGTCGAACAGAAGTGTGCCGGGATGCCAGTCCGCGGTACGCGCCACCACTTCCCCGTTCGGATCGATCAGCGCCGCGAGTCCGGGAAAGTCCTCGTCGTGGGTCGACCCTGCCTGCGTCGCCATCGCCACCCAGAGATGGAGGCGCGCCGCGTGCCGTCGAGCGTCGGCCAACCCACAGCTCTCCCACCACGCGAGACCCTTGTGCCACTCGGGCTCCGTCGTGCGCCGGCCGTGGAGGCCAGGCGCCGAACACATCAGGACGAGCCGTGCGTCCGCGGCGGCCGCCGCGTCCCACGGTCGATCGATGCCCGACTCCGCGCAGATCGCGATCGCGAACCGGGTCGAGCCAACCGCGAAGGACGCGTCCGCGGCGCCCACGGCATACGACTCCTCGCCCTCACCGAGGTGGCGCTTGCGTTGCACGCCGACCAACTCGCCGTCGCGCGCGACGACCTGCGTGATGTACGGACCGTCTGGCGCCCGCTCGCCGATGCCGAAGACCGCGGCCACACCCGTCGACTTCGTCGCAGCGACGAGCCGTTCGACCCGGTCGTCGGTGATGGTGACGAGATGCTGCGGCGCATGCGCGGGGTCGACCGAGCCGGTGAGCGAGAACTCGGGGAACACGCCAACGTCGCATCGATCCGCGGCGGCGCCACGGAGGACCTCGATATGGCGGTCGAGGTTGCGCTCGAGGTCACCTTTGCCGGAAATCATCGCTGCGAGTGCCAAGCGCATCGAATCCGCGAGGCTACTGAGGATGGTCCCGACCCCGGCCCGTGACTTGTACGCGCTCGATCCGAACGACTTCGTGGCCGCCCGCGACGCGCTGGCGCGTGAGCTGCGATCCAAAGGTGAGAAGGACGACGCCGCGCAGGTCAAGGCCTTGCGCCGCCCACCGGTACCCGTGTGGGCCCTGAACCAAGTCTCACGCCGGCAGCCGGACGCCGTCGATGCCCTGCTCGCTGCGGGCGCCGCCGCGCGCGGCGCCAAGAACGAGACCGTGCGGGCGGCGCTGGCGGACCTCCGAACGCACGTGCGCGAGATCGTGCACGCGGCGCGTGTTGTCATCGAGGAGTCGGGACGCCCTGCGGACCCGCACGAGCTCGACCTCACATCAGCGTTGAGCGCGATCGTCGTGTCGAAACCGCTGGCCGCCGACTTGCGCGACGGAGTTCTCACCCAATTCGGCGACGACGGCGCGGAGCTCGAATGGCCTGCCGTCACGCCCACGGCGGCGCCGCCGTCGAACCCGGTGGCCAAGGAGGCCTCCAAGCCGAAGCCGACGTCCGAACCCGAGCCCGAGCCCGAGCCCGAGCCCGAGCCCGAACCACCGCGGCCGTCGCGTCAGCTGATCCGCGCCCGCGAGAAACTCGAACGACTCCGCGCCGCGGCCGAGGACGCGGCCGCGCGCGTCGCCGAGGCGCAACGAGCGCACGCCGCGGCCGTCGACGCAGTGCAACAAGGCGAATCGGAAGTGGCTCGACTCGAGGGTTGACCGTCGCTCGTCGCGACACGCGAGGCTGACGGTATGTCGACCGTCCTCGTCACCCAACCCCAGCCCGGCGTGACGCAACTCACGCTCAACCGTCCCGAGCGACTCAACGCGATGAACGCCGACCTGATCGGTGAACTGCACGCCGCGCTCGATGCAGTCGCCGCCGATCGCGGTTGCCGGGCCGTCGTGCTCACCGGTTCCGGGCGGGGCTTCTGCGCCGGGCTCGATCTCCAGGGTTACGGCACACCGCCAGGTGCCGAGCGGCGCGGTCCGGTGCAAGCCGGGTTCGCGACGCAGGCTCACATCGCCGCGCTCATCCCCCACCTGCGATCGCTGCATGTCCCCGTGATCGCGGCGGTCAACGGTGCCGCCGCCGGCGGCGGGCTCGCACTCGCGCTCGGCAGCGACATCCGTATCGCCGGTGCATCGGCGCGGTTCAACGTCGCCTTCGTACGCATCGGTCTGTCCGGCTGTGACATCGGAGTGAGCTGGCTGTTGCCGCGCCTCATCGGTGCGAGCCGGGCCTGGGAGATGATGTTGACCGGTCGCATCATCGACGCGCCGGAAGCGGACCATGTCGGGCTCGTCACGCGCGTCGTCCCCGACGACGAGCTCATCGACTCCGCGCTCGAGACCGCGTCGTTGATCGTGGCGAACAGCCCATGGGGCGTGCGCATGACGAAGGAAGTGGCGTGGAGCCAACTCGAGATCGGAAGCCTGCAAGCCGGCATCGACATCGAGAACCGCACACAGATCCTGTCCTCGTTCACCGGCGACACCCAGCGAGCCATCGCCGCGTTCCTCGAGAAGCGCCCTACGGTTTGGGAAGACTGATCGTCACCGTTCCCTGTGCAAGACCGACGAGCCGATCGTTGTTCTCGACGTCGATGCGCACGACCGCAGTGCGCTTCGTCATGCTCATCACCTGAGAGCGGGCCCGGAGCACACCGTCTCGCACCGGAGCGAGCAGGTTGAGCTTGAACTCGGTGGTCGCGGCCCACGCACCGCGCGGGATCACGGGGTAGAGCACGGCGCCGAGCACGTGATCCACGAGAGCCGCGAGCACGCCGCCGTGCGCGGTGCCGAACGGGTTGAGAAGTTCAGCCCTCACGTCGAGCTCGGCGACCATGGTGCCCGGACCCACGTCGACGGTGCGGATGCCGAGGTATTCGGGCAACCCCGTGATCAAAGAGTTGTCCGCTTCGAGCATGCTTTCGGCCACTTTGGGGGCGTACGCGTCGAAGATCACCGCAGGAACTTGGTCGCTCATCGGGAATCCATAGCACGAGAGGAAGAACGCAGGTCCATTCGGCCCCTCAAGATTCACACCCCACACGTCGATCTATTACGCAGCCGAGAAGGGGAGTTGGCGATGAAGTCGTACCTGTGCGTCGTTGATCTGTTGCCATCGGGACGGATTGCCGCTATCGAAGTCACGGCCGAGGATGCCATCGCCGCCGAACGAGCCGCGCAGCGTGCCGGTCGCCAGCGTTTCGGAGGATTCGTCGAGGTCCTCGAAGTCGTTCGCACGGACGAAGCAGTTCCCGCCGCAGTTCCCGCCGCCTGAACGACTGACGTCAGTCGACTGGCGCGGCCGGTTCCCGGCCGGACAGGACGACCAGTACCACGCCGGCGCCGATGAGCACGGCCGCCGGGTAGGCCCCCGCCGGGGGCGTCTCACCGAACCACCACCACGCCAGCAACGTCGCGCCGACGACCTCGAAGAGGATCGCAACCGACACGACGGTTGCGCTCGTCGTGCGCAGTACGCGGTTGACGACCGAATGGCCGAGCAACTGCGGGCCGATGGTGATGGCGACGAAGATCCACCACGTCTTGGCGTCGTAGTGCAGTAGGTCCTTTCCACTCGCGAGGCACGCGACCAGCAGCAGGACGCCGGCGACCGAGTAGCACACCGATGTGTAGACCGTGGTGCTCATCGTGCGGCGAGCGTCTGATCCGAGCGTCACGTACGCGGCCGCCAGAATTCCGCCGAGCACCGCCAGCGCGTCGCCGAAGAGCGCACGCCCTGACACGGAGAGATCGACGCCGGACAGCACGATCGTTCCTGTGAACGCGATACCGATGCCCAACCACGCGCGACGCGGGACGTGATCGCCGCGCGCCCGCGCGATGAGCGCGGCCCAGATCGGTTGCGTCGACACGAGCGCGACCGCCGACGCGACCGACGTGAACGACAGGCTCGGCACCCACGCCGCAAAGTGCCCGGCGAGCATCGCCCCCGCGAGCACGGACAGGCGCCGCTCCTGTGTGCTCGTGCGCAGCCGGCGGACCTCGTCGCGATGACGCACGAACGCGACGGGGACGATCACACCGGACGCGAACACATTGCGGTACATCGCGATGACCAGCGCGGGCGCCGCTGCCTCGCGAATGAGCGGAGCCGAGAACGACACCGCGGTGATCGCGACGACCAGTAGCAGCAGGTCGACTGTGCTCGGACGTCCGATCGCCGTCGACCGCGTGGTCGTCGTAGACACGGCAGTAGTGTCCCCCGTCGTGCTCAGTGACGACGAGATCAGCAAACGTGCTCGCCGGCTGGCGGCGGCGATCGAGCCGGTGACGGCGCAGGTGTACTTCTCCCCCGAATGCCATGAGGCGTACGAGGCACTGGGTTTCGCCGCGAGTCCGGCGACCGCCGGTGGCGTCGCCCTGCCCGATGGTCCGGCCTACTTCACCAGCCGGGGCTCGGCGCTCGGGCAGGCACCCGGCCAGCTCGTCGCGTCGGCGTTCGCGGTGTTCAATCCCGACATCGTCGTGCCTTGTGTCGACATGGGCTGGTCGTTGACCGATGCGCCGACGATCGCGTCGGCCCGCACCAACGGAGCGGTGGCACAACTCGTCCGCATCCTGGGCGAGCATCCGGACGGCATGGAACGAGCGACGGAGTTGCTGACCCGCGCCGCCGAGCCGTTGCGACCGGAAGGCCGTCCGCTCTACGCGGGCCTGCTCTCGCTCGGGCTGCCGGGTGACCCGTGGGGTGATCTCTGGCGGACAGGCGACCTGCTGCGGGAGTACCGCGGCGACGCGCACACCGCGGCGTGGACGAGCGCCGGCTTCGACGCCACCGAGATCGGTTTGATGACCGAGTTGTTCTGGGGCGTGCCGCCGCGCACCTACGTCCGCACACGTGCGTGGAGCGATGCGCAACTCGATGCCGCGACGGAACGGCTCGAGTCGCGCGGCCTCCTCGCGGACGGCGCGTTCACCGAAGCGGGCCGAGCCGCACGAGAAGCGGTCGAGGTCGCCACCGACGCGCAGATGCGCGAGTCGCTCGAAGCGCTCGGCGACGACTTCGGCGAGCTGATGGCGATTCTCGAGCCCTGGGGCGCGGCGATCCGTGAGGCCGGCGGCTATCTCAAAGGGCCGGACCAACTGACCGGCCGCCGCTGAACGCGGCGCTCACCAGCTCGGCAAAGAAGGCCTCCGCGTCGGTGTCGACGCCCCGCTTGGTGAACCAGGTGGAGATGTTGGTGACGTCGCGGTGCAACAGGTCGAAGCCATGCGGGCTCTGCACCAGGTCGACCGCTTGCGGGAAGTCGATCAGCCAGAGGCGTTCGTCCCACCACAGCGCGTTGTAGGCGGACAGGTCGGCGTGCACCCAACCGGACTCGACGACGAGTCGCAGGTTCTCCTGCAACTGCGACCACGCGTCGCGGAGCGCTCTGGCATCGAGGCGTGCTTGCGCCAGGCGCGGCGCGGCACGCGTGCGATCGCCCACGTACTCGAGCAGTAGTCCGCCGTCGTCGTCGTAGCCGGTGGGATACGGCACCGACGCGCCCGCTTCCCAGGCGGCCGACATCACGTCGTACTCATGGCCGAGCCATCGCTCCTTCACGAGCTCCTTGCCGTACTTGGTCATCGATTCGACGGCGCGACGGTCGCGGCTGCGGCGGCCGTAGTTGCGTCCGTCCCGGTACACGATGTCGTTGCGGAACGTCGGCGCCCGCTCGAAACCGAGGGCCTGCAACTCGCCCTTCTTGGTGACGGTGCGGGGTCGGTACCGCTTGCGGGCGAGAAGGTGCGAGCGGATCCCGTCGTTCGCGGTGCGTTCGACGAGACCGACCTCACCTTCCTTGCCGGTGGCAATGACACCGAGATCGGTGTCGACGTAGAAATCCGTGATCAGCCATGAGGGTGTGGCGCGCGCCAACGTGGGCTCCTTCGGAACAGGAGGGACTGGGTGGGCCCAGCCGGCGGGCGCTGACCGTGCGCGTCGTCGTGCGACGCGAGCGGTGTCTGCTCAGTCGAGCGCGGACCGGCTGGAGGTGTGAGCAGTTGCAGTCATCGTCACGATCCCCCTTCGCTCGGTCCGGATGTGAGCCCGTATGCTCCCCGCGACAGCGAAGCGCCGTCAACCGTTTTCGCGAACAGGGGGAATCGTGCCGCTCGATCCAGCTATCAAGACCGTGCTCGACCAGCTCGAAGAAGCGGGAGGGCCGACCCTCAACGAAGTGAGTCCTCCCGAAGCGCGCGAGATGATGAAGACGCTCGCCCTGCTCGACGGTGAGCCCGAGCCGGTCTCGAGAGTCGAGAACACGACGGTCGCGGGCGTGCCCGTGCGGGTCTATGCCTCCGAGCACGGTCCCCAGCCGATCCTCGTCTGGTACCACGGCGGCGGCTGGGTCATCGGCGATGTCGACACGGCCGACAGCGTCTGCCGCAAGCTCGCCAACCGTGCCAACGCACTCGTCGTGTCGGTCGACTACCGGCTGGCACCCGAGGCTCCGTGCCCCGCGGCAGCGGACGACTGCTTCGCCGTGCTCGAGTGGGTCGCCGCCAACGGCGCGGAGCTGGGGGGCGACACGTCTCGCATCGCGGTCGGTGGTGACAGCGCAGGCGGCAACCTGTCGGCGTTGATGGCGATCCGCGCACGCGACGCCGGCATCGCGCTACGTCAACAGGTCCTCGTGTACCCCGCGGTGGACCTCACGATGTCGTTCCCGTCGATCGAGGAGAACGGCGAGGGCTACCTGCTCACGAAGGACTCGATGGTGTGGTTCACCAACCACTACCTCAGCGGCGCCGACCCGAAGGACCCAACCGTCTCGCCGTACTACGTCGACGATCTGAGCGGCGTCGCCCCCGCCAACGTCCTCACCGCCGAGTTCGATCCGCTGCGCGACGAGGGCGAGGCGTACGCCGAGCGGCTCAAGGACGCCGGCGTCCCCGTCGAGGTCAAGCGCTACGACGGCATGATCCACGGCTTCTACGGCCTCGGCATGATCACGCCGATCGCCGATCAAGCCGTCGACGCCTCTGCCGCCAGCCTCCGCGCCGCCTTCATCTGAGTTCGTCCGTCAACTCCGACCCGACAATCAGAACTCGGGCTCGTCCCACCAGGGATAGAAGTCGGGCATGTCGGTGGACGGCCGCATCGTGAACGCGGCAGGACGCTTCTCGAGGAACGACTGCACGCCTTCACGGGCGTCGGCGGACCGTCCCATGGCGTTGATGCCGTCGGAATCGACTCGATGGGCGGCCATCGGATGCGACTCTCCGAGCATGCGCCACAACATCTGACGCGTCAGCGCCACGGACACGGCCGACGTGTTGTCGGCGATCTCCCGGGCGAGGGCATACGCGGCCGGTAAGAGCTCGGCATCCGGATACACGGCCCGCACGAGTCCTCCTTCGAGCGCTTCGCGGGCGGGGAAGACGCGGCCGGTGTAGGTCCATTCCGCGGCGCGGCTGATGCCGACGAGCCGAGGCAGGAACCACGACGATGCTGCTTCGGGGACAATCCCTCGACGGGCGAACACGAGTCCGAACTTCGCGCTCTCGGCCGCGAGCCGTATGTCCATCGGCAACGTCATCGTCACACCGACGCCGACGGCAGGGCCGTTGAACGCGGCGATCACGGGCTTCGTCGAGCGGAAGATGCGAAGTGACACGAGACCGCCTCCATCGCGATGCGGTCTTCCTGACGAGACGGCCTCGGAATTATCGAAGGTCGAACCGCCCCCTCCGAGATCGGCGCCGGCGCAGAAGCCGCGGCCTCGCCCGGTGACGACCACGGCGCGCACGTCGTCGTCCGCATCGGATCG